>JAFLSV010000001.1 GCA_022510785.1 Desulfovibrionaceae bacterium
AACAGATCAGGATGGTCAACTCTCTTGAGTGGAGCGGCAAGCGGCTGGGAAAAATATGGCCTGGCGTTCAGAGAAACACTGGCGGAACTGGACAAAATTTTTCGTGCTCTTGCCAGTTATCAATCGACAATGGATTTCAGCAGGGCGTCCCTTGCCTCAGAGTAAAACTGAATGTCGATCTTCGTTGCCATGTCATCAGATAACTCAAAAAGCTGTCGCCGGCACGAGACTGGCATCAAGAGCACGGAAGCGCCCTTTTCAACGGCAATTTCAGCGATAACAACAGGATTATGAATAGGTTCAATTGACCCGCCGAGGTTAATTTCTCCCGCAATGATGAGGCCGCCACGGACACTTTTTTTCAAAAGAGCCGTGCAGAGCGCAATCAGTGATGCCATGCCAAGTTTCGCGCCGGATTTGGAAGCGTCAAAAGCCCGGAGCTGGGCGGTGAATTCGTGGTGACGGGGGTCTTTGTCCCCGACAAGCTGCATGGCCCGCGCATAGAGATTTTGCTCGGCGTAGCTCATGCTTTCCTTAAAAGCTGGCGGCACTGGCTTATTGAGAATCTTGACGCCTGCCCCAGGGCCTTCGTTGACCTCAATCCGGTAAAGCCCGGGATGCTCGCCGTCCCCGCCTGGTGAGATACTCCAGACTTGGCCGGGCTCAAGAGGATCATCACCTATGCTGTTTTCACTTTGCAGCTCTGGAGTGGAAACAAATTTTTCTATGCCATCACCCATCACATAACTGAAGCTTGTATTGCGAAATTCCGCAGCGCCAATACGTTTTTGCTGTTCTTTAACCCGACGCCTTGATTCCATCGCGATACGAACTGCCCATTCAATATCATCATCGCTTGCCTCGTATTCGCCAGGATACAGAAGTTTAAGTAAACCACTTACAGTTTTATTAACAGCATTTGTATCACGGCCAGACAGAGCCCCGCCGTAAAATACACGATTTTGCAGGACATTCAACCTGCTCTGATTTCTGAGTTGGGTCCAGCATTCGGACAAAAAGTCACTGACAAGGCCAAAGTGATCTGTCAAAAAATCTTTTTTAATTTTGGGAACATCCCAACCTGGCAGAAATGCATGAATCCTGTCCATAAATGCTGTATCATCTCTCATTTCGGGCGGCATAGGGCCAAACAGGTGGCCGATGCGCTGCTGATGTTCAACATCAACATCGAAATTCCCCACTAAAACAATGCTGCCATCGGCACGAATACTTTCTTTTCCTCGGCTGAATTCACCGGATTCCATATAGCCTTTCATAATATTGACGCCATCCTTCTGGTCAAAGGAGACGCCGGATACCTCATCAAAGCAGACGACATCGTATTGGCAGACCAATCCACGCTGGCCGTTGGCGTTGTTGACGAACATCCGGGCAACCGTGGCCTTGCCCCCGGAAATCAGATGCGCATAAGGAGAAACCTGCTGGAAAAGATGGCTTTTGCCAGTTCCTCTGGGGCCGAGTTCCACCATGTTGTAGTTACGCTCGACAAAGGGAACCATTCGTAGCATCAGGGCATCACATTGCCGTTGGGACAACTCGTCCGACTCTATACCTATGGAGCGGAGCAGAAATTTTTTCCACTCGTCTGTGGTGAACGATTTGCGCGCCTCAGCCAGGATATCCAAAACGCCACGCTTGGAGAGCTGGATTTCCCGGAGCGACATGACCCCAAAAGCTCTGCCCTTACTTTCCTGCGCAATGGCCGCATCGTAGTTCAAGCTGATTTCAGCATAAAAACCGCCAGTCAGCATACGCTCATGCTCTTTCACCAGCTCAGGGCTGATGCGGACATCAGTCAGCCGCAGACTGGGCAATGTGGCAATGTAGGAATCGGTCTTTGCGTCCAGCCGGGCACTGATAAGATCGATGATTTTGACTTCACCGTTTTCTTTGGCTCGCGCCTTGAAAAGCTCTTCTTCCCCCGCTTTGACTGTCCGCAATTTCAGTTGCCGCTGGACTATTTCAAGCCCCTCGTCAATCTCTTCCTGTTCTGTGCTGGCGCAGTACCGGCCAAGAAGAAATTCAACAACATAGGTCGGTACCGGGAACTGACGGCTGAAGGTCCGAACCAGGTCCTTTCGGACCAGGTATCCCTCCAGTGAAGAGGCAGCCTTTTTGTCTATGTGATCCAGTTCAATCATTTCGTATCTCCACCAATAACTGTGGGAAATTGCGCAACCAGTGCTCCATTGGCATCGACCAGCACCACCATTGCGTCGTGGCCCTCCCAGTCTTCATTTTCGACAACTACGGAGGCTGTACCATCATCTTTAAGCAATTTTCGCTTGACTACACTGGTCTCCGGATTGCCGGCATGGCCGCGAACATCAAGGAATAAACCCGCGCAATTTCCATTTGTGGCCACGGTACAGCGTAAGCCTTTCCATTCTACATTGGTCAATTGAGCATCTGGCACATCCTGGGCAGAGTCGTTTCGTGTTACGGTCAGCTGCAAAGTCAGACATTCTTGAAGGCTCAGGCCGCCGTGGGCATATTCCTCGCCTTTCTTGAAGCAGTTCACGCCGTTGGCAAGAGCAAAATACTGGCTTGGATTCCAGTACCAGGGGTAAAGCCGTTCCTCTGAATGTGCTTTGGGCTTTAACGATGCGCAACGCCCCCATTTGTTTTCGACCAAGACGCTGGGAAGATCAATTTTAGGCAAAGCTTCCGGCAACAGCAACCAGCCATGATCCGTGACGACCCGAACGCGCTTCCATCCCGCCGCCAGAAGCTCCATGATACGCTCCGCAATCTCGTGGATCAGGTCATCAAGATACCTGGCAAGCTTCCATCCACGGCCATGCCCCTCGTGGTCAATGTTTCCAAACTCACACCACGCCATACCCTGTCCATCGCCATCAGCGGAACGGTCCAGAATGGACCACCCCGCGTCAGTCAGCAATTTTTTCAGATGATAGCCGCCCTTGAGCGATTGCCCGCCCTCCGCGACAGATGGTTCGAAATCAGGGCTGTCATCCTTACCGCGAATTTTATCCCGTACCGGGCATACCGCCGCCTTGCCGGTCGCTGTCACACTCGGCAGCGCCGCCCAGGCAGGCTCTTCAGAAATCTTGAGGCCATATTCCTCTACCGAATGAACCAGGCGCTTCGCGACATCGTAGCGGAGGCCGTCGACAAAGAGGATGCAGTCACCCTGACAATACGGCACAGTCTTTGTCGTCAGGCAGCCGCCCCCGGGGTAGGTTGCACCATCAACCAGTTTTTGAAGATAGCGGGCTGATTCTTCCAGCCACGGCAGATAGACAGATTGAAGAGCGGTCTTCACGGCCGCAAGAACCTCAGAGCCTGTTACATATGCCAAAGCGCGGATCGCCGCATCATCGACACGCCACCCCTGCCCGCAATATCCGGCTGTGATGTCGTCCAGAGAACCCGCAGCAAGGCTGTGTTGGGTAAAATCAGCGATGAGCGCCAGATGTTCCAGCGCGCACGCCAAAGGGGCCTCTCCCAGCTCGGCCCAGACCGTGGCGCGTCTGCATCCGTGCTGTTTTTCCAACCCCTTAATTTTCGCCCTTGCTTCATGCGCCGGCACATTGGCAAGAGCCAGTAGGTCACGGCAAAGGCTGTGTTCCTGCGATTCATTCCACTGCGGCCAGCCATCGAACGAAACACCTCCCGCATACCAGAGCATAGTGTCGCTTGGCGGCGAACATTTTTTGATGCGAGCCGGGATATGAGGATAGCGCCTGGGAGCTTCGCAGTAGCGTTCCCAAACAGGAAGCCACGGCCCTTCGTGATTTGCCAGCTTCATACATCCAGCCAGGACACCTTCATTTTCGGGATTGAAGGCCAATTGAGATTGACAAACCTCGACAAAGGCATTCCATTCGTTCTGGCCACGGCCTGCCTGGA
Source organism: Desulfovibrionaceae bacterium (assembly GCA_022510785.1). Taxonomy (GTDB): domain Bacteria; phylum Desulfobacterota; class Desulfovibrionia; order Desulfovibrionales; family Desulfovibrionaceae; genus Mailhella. The sequence goes on from JAFLSV010000001.1 coordinate 3,895, forward strand.
AAGCATCGCCTTGATCGAGCCATTGCAGAAGATCGCGACTTGGATCGCCCCCCGTTAAGAGAGTATTGAAATAATCCTTATCCAGACGTTTCCCCTTCAAGAGAGAAATCTCCTCGTCAAGGAGCCTGTACAGGGCCAGCTGCATGGCGTTTTTGGCATCTTTGTCCTGGGCGACATCCAGCCCAAGCCCCCCTTGGTCGGATTTCAGATACGCAAGGACAGTCCAGTCCTTTGCATTGATTTGTGACCAGATCGCGCCACGATATTGAAGTTCAGCGAGAGGTTTCAAGTGAGCCGGGCAACTTTCCACAGCCCGCAGATCCTGACGGCTGACACCGGGGAGATAGACAATCGGCGTCTGATCACGGGGTAATGCAACATCGTCAGTTTGGCCGGCAATGGCGCAGCGCAGCCAAATGGCTGGCCCCGTTCGTTTTTCCGGGTCATAGTCGCCCAGGATCAGAAGTTCAGGCAATTCTGTCTGTATCAGAGGAATGACGGCTTCCCACTGGCGTTCCCGATCCGGCCACAGGATGCAGGCCGGCGCGACCTGTATTTCTGGATTGAAGGTGGCGGCGGAACGAACTGATTTCAGAAGCTGATCAAGCAGTCTCATAAGCAATGCCCTTGCTTTAATCGTATCATGACTATTGTTCCTTCCTAGTAGATCCAATATGCCAAATTTGTTTACTCATCTGTATTTTCCTGTATCTTTTTCTGCCATCCAAGTACTATAGCCTTATTTCCCCTAGCTGCTTCGTTGATAATTATTTTCAACGCCTCTGTCTCGATTTTATAGGTTCCAATATAACCAGAACGAATCAGACTGAGCATATCAGCTTCCCGCAGATAGATTCCATTTAATGCATTATAGCTGATGCGTATTCCATTCCTTGGGCCTCGAGAGTCAGGTGAATTAAGGAGTTGTTTTAAATGGTCAATAGATATAAAAATGGATTGAGGCTTATTTCCTTCAATTTTTCGTTTAACAAATTTAAAGAAAAATGGATTCCGATTCATCCTATAATCATTTAAAGGTTCATTAACATCTGGAAGTTGCATGTGGGAAATTTCACTATATAATTGTTTATCAGGGCGAAATATCCAGTCTCGACTGTCATTATTATGTATATGTTCTTCAAGCATCTTGTATTGAATCATAACGATATTGCCACGAGTTTCATTGATGTAGATGAGATCAACACCCAACATCTCCTCCAGGGGCAATTTATTAGCAGTATATATGACCAAACGCTCATCACCTTTTTGAAAAATTGCTCGCGCTGTCACATCATCGGATATTTTTTCAAATCCCGGTAATTGTGTTGCATCTAAATGCACGATATTATCTTCATAGATATGCATTCCTGTAAATTTAAGTCCAGAAAATGTATCTTTTTTCAGCACGACATCATCAGGTATGGCTTCACCCCGAATTCCAAATACGGCAAGCGCAGACTGAATGGCATCCTCCTGAGCCCAAAAGTTAAGAGATTCTTCTTCCAGCCTTGACAGAAGAAAGAGAGCTGTTTCCAGAGCTGATTGATTTTCAGGATTTTTTGCCAGAATCTCAATCAAGTGAGCGCTAAGTTCAGGTGAAAGTTTTATAATCTCATTTTCCTCAGACAAATGTTGACTTAACATGTGCTGCATGCGTGATTCAGAAATCAACTCCACAAAAGCATGCAGATAATCAGGATGTATTTCACGCAATTTTTTAATGGTAAGCCGAGAATCAAAAGTACTTATTGCCGTTTTACGGATAGCTGTAGCCAGATAGCACTTTGGAAAATTGTCTTTGTAAATTTCCAGCAAGCAAGGCGTTGGCAAACTGACATCGTGAAAGGTAGAGTGATGCCTTGCCATGGTAAGGCGTTCAAATCCAGACCACGAATTGAGCAACTGCGTTGAAAGATCCTCGTTAAAGCGTATCAGGAGCAAAGGGTTCTTTTGTACCCATTGTATAAGCCTGCTGGCGGTACTCATTGAGTGTCACCTCGCGCGGCGTGTTTTTCAGCCAGAGTCAGGTGGTGGTCATTGATGCGGTCGCCATGGAAGGTGTTGAACCACGGCGAGATTTTCACGTCCTTGCCGCGCTCCTTGTCCCATTTGGTGTTGGGCTTGTCACGCAGGACGCCCGTACCTTTCTTGCCAACATCAGCAACGGTGAGGAAGGGGCGGATATTCAGGCGCACGCCATCATTTAAGTCGGGATTCCAGCCCATGGGCTGCTCGTGCAGTGGCTTCCAGCGCACAAAAATATCATGGGGAGATTCGATTTCCAAGATCGTCTCCAGTTTTTTCGCGAGGCGATCAAGCAGTTTCATATGTGCTTTACCTCAGTTTTTAAAGGATTGAGCTTTCGTTAGTTTGTCCATTGTCTGCAATAACTTTTTCCCCTTTCTAGGTATAGCGGGCTGCCAAATTTTTAAAAGTCTTTGCGAATTGATAAAATCCTTTATTTTCCAGTGCGCTAGCCTTTATATTAAATTTTTTAGCAAGATCATTTTTTTGTTTTTCTGTGGGATTAAATTTATAAAAACCGATATTATTATATATCTTTATTTCATAACCCTCACGCATTCGATCGTTTTCTTGTTTATTAAGTTCAGAAGCAATATCATAGTGTATCCATAATCCATTACTATCGTTTGGAGCATATGTCAAAACTTCCCCAATGCATACAAGAGCAATATCTAAATGTCCAGATTTAGTACATATATTTTTTACTTTTTGGATCCACTCATCAAAATTATATTTATTAAATGTTCCATCTTGTTGTATACCTGGTATTAATTTCCAATTTTTAAGTAGTTTATATGTATTTTCAGCTATTTTTTTTGATTCTTTATTATATTTTCGTTGTGTATAGTCCTCATTTTGAGAACGATAAGTTGCCTGAATTACATCACAAAAAAATTCTGGATTTGTGGAAAGTTTGACATGGATGGATATTGGATCTACGTCATAGTAGTTAAGTAAAGAAAGATAAAGCCATTCTATTTTAAAAAGGTCATCTTTGCTCATTAGAGGATTCTTTTGAAGAAATTTAATAATATTAATAATGCTATGCTCGTAAACTTTAGAATTTTGTTCATAGGATGTAGAAGCTTTATACAAAGTTTGAGTATAGATATTTAGATCAATTATTTGTTTATCGTGTATCATAGATAGATAATAGATGGCTGCTTTTGGTCTGCCATAAGTAATTAATTTCTCAACAGCAAAACTAAAATTGTAATCGTCCGGATAAGGTGTAACATAAAACCAATATTGATCTTCATTAACTTTAAGCCATTGTGATGCACGATTCCAAGTTTCCTTAATAAATGGTAGGTGTATCAGAAATTGGCCTATTTGCTCTGAGGTCCACTTAGATTTATCAACAGAATCACACCACTCCCATCCCTTGGTATTGTAACGACGCGAGATGAAACCATACACTAACTTTTTATATTTATCATTTGATGAATTTAAAAAGTCAGGTAATAATTTAAGATCAATTGTATAATCATTTATAATCCCAAGTGATGAGCCTACTGTATATGGAAATGAAACATATTCAGCAAATTTGATAACACCGTCAAGATTATCATGATAAAATATTTCAGTAATAGCTTTGTCTCGTTGATCGTTAAGTTCTTTTCCTTGCTTAATCCATTCCTCATTTTTCTTATAAAGATAAATATTATGTTCATTAAAAAGAAATTGATACATATTTATTGGTTTTGACGGGATAATCTGCTGAGCAGCTTCTTCAATACTAACAAGTAGATTCTCAATCCGCGTTTCTAATTCATTATAAAACCGTCTTTGCATGTTTATAAACTTTGTAAGATGTGTCCAAATTAAAATCCTCTGTTTTTCTGGAAGCATTTTAATCTGCTGTGAAGTAATTTTTTGCAATAATTGTTGAGCTTCTGAATCAGGAAGTCTATTAAAATAATCAATCAATCTTGAAATGCGTTCTGGATCTTGATCTGCAATTCCAATTGCAAGTTTTGCATAAAAAGAAATTTGCTGCCAATATTGTTCATGGGTTACTTCAGTTTTCCAGTTATCAGGAATAATTAAATACCATCGGGGTTTATACGTTCCAAGTGACGTCTGAATTTCACCGGAAAGCAAGCGAATACTCAGATCCCAAGCGACACCTGGATATTGTGTAAGGATCGCTTGAACTGCCGTTTGTTGCCTATCAACAGAAGCCAAAGTCTGCGGAAGCCAAGGCAACAGAATGGTACTAAGAGATTTGGAAGGGTGACTACTCCAACTACCACTTGGATCACGGCTTGCAAGATTTGCAAGGGCAAGGCAGGCATCAATAAAATATTCTTCTTTCCATGCTAGTACTTCCAAAGACCAAAACAAACCGGTTAAATAATTTCCTCTAGTGACTCTATTCTGCTCTTGGATGAAAATTTCTTCGAATGGGCAAGGGCTTTTATTTAATGTATTATCAACAATTTTAATATACTCTTGTGGAGATACTTCGGCCAAAATTGGCAATAGACTGTTCAAGTTACTCCATAGATCCCTGTCAGCATCTAGCAAGAGTTCATGCAATACCGATACACAGACATTTTTTATTTCTATATCCGAACAGTAGTCGCTGAATGTCGGATGATTGCCAAGAATGGCTAAGCCCTCGGCAATACCTCTTCGCAAATTTTGTGAATATGTAAATACCTTTCTATATATATCTGCGGTGTATTGTTTTGTGGCAAACGTATTAAAAACTGTATTATCTTCCTTTAATACAGAGAAAGCCAATGTTTTAAATTTTTTGATATCCTCGATAAAAATATATGAACCCAGTAGATTCAAAAAATCAATGCGATTAGCAATTGACCAGACGCCATTCTTTAAAGACAATGGACTTTTAGGTAAGTGTAATATATTTTTTGATTCTTTTAGCCAATCATCATAACTTATGCCAAGGAGATGAGATATTATTTCTTGATCATATTGATTTTCATTTTTCCACGATCCAATTAATACAAGTAATGCTAAATGAATAGCGTATTTATGATTTTTCCAATCGATAGTATTGTTTAGATCGTATGATTTAAGGTTTTCTGGCATTTCTGTAGCAGATTTCTGATGAAAATCATATCCAATAACTTTCTTCAAATCGTCAAGAGTAATTGTGCCTGCATCTTGATTCCATGTTTGTACAAAGTCAACAATCTGAGACCAAATTCTAACAGAATCTTCTTTGGTAAATTGAGAAATATGAGAATGCAGAAGTGAGAGAGCAACACCAAACTCATTTCCAAGATCATAACTGAGTAAATAAAAATTTTTCAAAAAATCATAGATTTTGATATTGGGGATAGCCTTGCCGCAGTTTGCTTTCTTAAGATGATGTTTAATAATTTTTAGCTTTTCGCTGCTCTGTGGAGGGCTAAAATTTGCTTGACCAACATTTCTAAAAAATTCATTTGAATTTTTAGTGCGTTTGGCTTGATTCAGTAGCCAGAGGGTATTGCGTATATCAATTTTATTAAGTGGACCTGTAATGAGCGCAATGACATCCGTACCTGGGATAAAATTTTCAGAATTATTAAAATCATTCCAAGCAGCTTGTATTACACTTTCAAATTCAGAGCTGTTTTTTGTAATATCGATGCTATGCTTGATTTGTCCAAGAAGTTTTCGGCGTTCCTTTGTGATTGGGTCTTCCACAAAGACAATAAGATCATCTGTATCAAATCCAAGTATTTTACCCTGTAGCTGAATTTCAACAATGGGCCAGCATGGGAGACAGGGCACACAGCCTCCTGTAAGCATCAGCGTGACAAACGAAGCCTGGACATGTGCTTCAAAATGGAAACCACCGCCACCAGTAGCAAAGGGACTGCTGAGCTTCTTGCTTTTTGTCATTTGGCAGTCTCCCTTGCGGCGAGTTTTTCAGCCAGAGTGAGGTGGTGGTTATTGATGCGGTCGCCATGGAAGGTGTTGAACCAGGGCGAGGATTCCACGTCCTTGCCGCGATCCTTGTCCCATTTGATGTTGGGCTTGTCGCGCAGGACGCCCGCGCCTTTTTTGCCCACATCGGCGATGGTGAGGAAGGGGCGGATATTCAGGCGCACGCCATCATTCAAGTCGGGATTCCAGCCCAAGGGCTGTTCGCGCAGTGGCTTCCAGCGTACAAAAATATCATGGGGCGATTCGCCTTCGAGGATTGTCTCCAGTTTTTTCTTGAGGTTTTCGGCGGCGGCCAGGCGCTCCCGCGCGCCATCAACGCCGTTGGCAATATCCTGCTTCTGGCGGCTGATCCAGTCCCCCACATAGGTATAAATGAGCGTCTCCAAATTCTTGTGGTTCAGCTTGTGGTAGTTGACCAAGGCGGCAAAGCCATCTCTCAGACCGTCCCAGATGTGCCAGATGAAGGGGCGGTTTTGGAAAAGTTTGCAGTGCTGGGCAAAGAATTTTTCACGCAGCCAGGTTTCCAGCGACTTGCCCGCATGGTCAGCGCTGGTCAGCAACTCGGCCAAGACATCGTTGGACCAGGCCTCACCATAGGCATCGGCCAGAAGATTTAATAGGCGATCAGACGCCGATGCCTCACCCCGCACCGGCGGGATGCAGACAATGCCGTCATCATCGGCGTGGACGGCCAGGGCATCACAGCGCTTGACCCATTCGCGCTGTTCCTCGGCCAGGTCCATGCCCGCATCCAGTTCGGCGGGCCAGCGATAGCCCAGCAGCCGTGCCACCGCTACCTGCAGGACCGTGTCGTCCTTACGCAATTCCCCCCTGGCTGTTCGTTTGCCTTCCTCATCCCAGACAACCGAGCCGCAAGGATGCCCATGAAAAATCCACTGGGTGGGGTCGTCGCTGTAGGGTTTGGGCAGGCCGTGCGGGTACTTTTCTTCCGCCACTTTCTGCCAATGCTCAAGGTCAAAGGGAACCTTTGTGAGGGTGGCATTCGTGACCTTTAAGCTTTGATCAACCTGGCGCACGGCCTCGTTGTATTCCGGGGAGGAACAGAAACACCAGATGGCCGGAAGGTGGGCGGGATTATGAGGGACAATGGGAGTACAACTAATATCAAATTTATTTCCTGAATAAAGCGTTACGGGAAGGGTTCTCATCATACTGACTACAACACCATTTTTATCCCAAACATGTTCACCTTGTACGCGTGCATTTGGGTTTTCGCGGTGACATTTTCCATTTTCAGCCCAATAAAAAGTATAATGCCTTCCTCCAAATGATTTAATATCCTGACAGGTACATTGTAAAAAATGCCAAATGGAAAAATCTGTTACTTCCCAAAAATAAAAACGAAAATGACATGAGTCTGCCCCATGTATCCCATTTAATCCGTCTGCATATTTTGCCAACAATTCTCCAGAAACTTCCTCCAAGCCTACTCGTGCATCCGGGTTTTCCAACTGCTTTGCCTGTTCCACGCTCTGGATGGGGCCACGCTGCAACTCTTCCGCCTTGGCCTGCGCTGTCGCGGCGGCGGAAACATCCAGGCCATGAAGCATATGCACTGGGGCCATGCCCATAAGGCCGCCCGAAGGGCGTGCCTTCTCACGGGAAAGAGTCAGCAGGATAACAAAAGCTCCCGCCGCTGCGGAAGACTCAAATCCCTTTTCCCCCAAACGTGCCAGAAGATGCCAGACATCCTGCTTGAGCAACTTTTCCCGAAATTTTTTATAGCTCGCCAGGAACAGCCAGTTCTGCGGCAAGACGGCGCATACCGTGCCATGTCTGGCGCACAGCTTGAGGCATCGCTCAAGAAATACCGTGGCCAGATCGTTTTTCGCCTCAGGATAGCGCGCCTCACAAAAATCGCGCAGGGTATCCGCCTGCTTGCCCCGCGCCAGATACGGCACATTGGTGATGACAAGGGTGTAGCTTTGGGCCAGCAGAGCGGCGGCTTTTGCCAGCCCCTGCGCCATGACGGCGGCTTCCTGTCGCGCGTCGTCTCCATCCTCGGCCGCCAATGTTTGCCGCAGAAGCGGCGTCATATCCATGTCCGCGATACGGGCGGCGATGCCTTCCGAAGGTGCCAGCAGGCTTCCCAAGGCAGGAGCTTTTTTGAATTCATCATACAAGAGATCCAGCGCGTTCCGCAGTGCCGTATGCGGCTGAGCAAGGCCCGTCCACTGGGCTTTGTCCGCCGTCACCGGCAGGCCGGAACAGGCCAGATGGAGTTCCGGCAAGGGGCCATAGCCCAGCGGCCCGGCGGGATCACCTGGCATTGTGTATGTCCAGGCCGCAAAGGCCAAAGCAAAGGCGGCCAGCTTCACGCAGCGCTGATCCAGCTCCAGCCCGTGCAGATTTTCCCGCAGCACGGCGTGAACCGCATCCCGCGGCGACAGTTTTTCCATGGCCACCCGCATGGGCACCAGCATGAGAAAGGCGGCCACCAGAAAATGGCCGGAACCGCAGCAGGGATCCAGCAATTTGAACTGGGACAGATCCTCTGGCCAATCGGCAAAAGTACCTGCCGCCAGTGTCCAGGATTTATCCGCCTGCCGCACAAAGCGCAGATAGTTCAGGGGAACGCCGGGAATGGCGGCTTTCCGGCGCAATTCTTCCTCGCTTTCGGCGTTACGGAGATCATCCTTTGTCAGCCGTTTCGCGGCCCACCACGCTCCCAGGGAGTTGTCCAGCAGAAAGCTGACCATGTAGGGTTCGGTGAAAAGCTGCGTGACGGCGGGCAGCTCCCGCGCGCCGATCCTGACTTCCGAGTTATTGATGCGTTCCTTGTTATCCGCCTGCCAGTACTGGTATACCCAGCCCAGGCTGTCCGATGCGCGAAAAAGTTCCGGCGGCAGGGCAGTCAGCAGGCGTTCCAGCTTTTGCTGGTGTTCCGGCGGCAGTGACAGGCCGAACACGGGTGAATCAAGCCGGAAAATCTGCGGCAGCATGCGGGAAGCAAAGCGGGCGGCCAGTTCCCAGCCGTTGGCCGCGCCTTCCTCGGCGGCGAGGTCTTCGCACTCTTCCAGAGTGACCGCCACCGGGTCGTCCGGGTCGGGATACATGAGCAAATTATTTTCGGCCAGGAACCGGGCAAAGAGCATCCGGTGCCAGTGCTCATAGGCGACCTCTTCGACCAGGTGATCCATCGTCTGGACTTTGCCGCCGTTGAGAGCATCACCCAGTTGGCGACCGTGTGCGCGCAGCTTGTGGCGCAATACCCGCTCCTGTTCGCCGAGGTGGGCAGAAGGATTGGATTCAGCCACCTCAAGCTGCCCCAGGGCGGCGCGGGCGGCGTCTTCGGCTGTATGACGCGCCTCTTTGATAGTACGCTCAAGTTGGCTTCTTAACGTTTTGTCCAGCGGTGGCATCAGAGGCTCCTATCCCGTATACGAAAGCGGCCATTTGGGGAAGTTTTTATTCCATCTGTCCAGATTGAACACATGGCAACTGTCAACCAAAGCGGCTTTCCAGCGCTTGCTTGCCTTGCCTACAGGCAGTTCCTGGGTAAGGATTTTTTGCATGTGCATATTCAGGCCGTTATCAAAATTGAGCAGACACATATAATGGATGGGTTTATCAACCTTTCTTTCGGCATGACGGAAAAGATAGCTGTCACGATATTTATATTTGAGGTAATTTTTCAACCATTTAAAATGATCCATCTGTGATTTTTCATTTTCATCGCTGGAACTATTGCGTATATCATAAATGGATGGATCATCATAGTGTTTAATTTCAATAAAAATATAATATTCCGAAAATTCAGCAATGACATCGACAGCCTTCATGGGCACGCCATGATAGGTTCTTTTGCTTTTATCTTTTTCATCAAAGATAAAAACATCCAGGGCATCAGGAAATTCAAAGAGGTATCCATCAGCATTAATTTTCATTGGCCCATGTCTCCCAAAGATTTTTTAATTTCCCGATCCGCCATGTCTCCAAAGGTATCATCAATGGCGTTGGGAGCAATGCGAAGATACTCAGAAGTGGACGATACTTTGATTTCTCCGCTGTCAGCATCTCTGTAAAGACTGTGGAAAAGAATTTTATCCTTGGCTCGGGCCTGAAGATCAAATTCCTTCAGAATGGCATAGTGGTGAGTGGCGAGAAAAATTTGCACCCCCATGCGCTGGAGGGCGAGAAGAATACCTGTGATGGTTTTCATCATGCGCGGGTTGAGATTGGCCTCCGGCTCATCCCAAAACAGGGCTGAACCATTAAGCAGGGTGCCGTTCTGGATCAGAATCCAAAGCAGGCCCAGCTTGCGAAAGCCTTCGGCCAGCAGGGTGAATTCCAGCTCACCATCGGGACTGCGCAGAAAGAATTCATCATTTTTGGCAATAACCTTGCCGGATATGGCATTTTGCAAGGTTTGCAGAAGGATTTTTTGCCGCCTGTCCGGCGGCCCCTTGCGGACGGGAAGAAAGGCTTTGTCGATGATATCGACATAGATTTCTTCAAAATGGACTTCCCTTTCTTCATACAGGGCGCGAAATCCGGGCGCGTTGGCCATCATGTCCTTGACAGGAATATAGGCCGCCTCCATGGGATTTTCGAGCCAGGTTTTTGTCGAGCCGGACAATACCGCTTTTTCCGGTTTGGTGGCGTGATTTGAAAAGGACAGCCTGAGCAGAATGGATTTTGCGTCAAGCTTACGGGTAACTTCAACAAAGCCTTTGTTACTTGTTCCTGTCCGTTTAATCAGCCGTCCAATTTGTTTTTTGGAAGGATAAAAAACATTATTAATTTTTTCGGCAAAGCTTTCTTTGCTTTTAGTTATATCACATGCCGCATATGAGGCCTTTAAAATATGAGTTTTTCCTGTCCCGTTTTCTCCGATAAAAATGTTGATTCCAGGAGAAAAGTCTATTTCCAATTTTTCAAAAGCGGTAAAGCGTTCAAATTTAATTTTCTCAAGCATGGATCGTCCTCCTCAGCGAATGACGATTGGTCCGTTTGGCAAGGCGGACTTGAGTTGCTGGTTCACTTCGGTAATCCAGGCATCGATTTCCTCGTCAGTTTTCAGCGTGCGACGCGGCACCTGGATGACCTGGGACTGAGGCTCGCACAGTTCAGCGGCCTGTCTGGCGACTTCATCAAAGCGGGCAGGCATGGCCGCCACACACGCCTCAAACAGGGGCAGGCCGCAGCAATCCAGAGTGTTCAGCACATCGCTCGTGGACTGGACTTCCACCCTGGGCCTGGCGGCATCATGCAGAGAGTGGGCGGACATAAGCTGATAGCGCTGCTCTGGATCAAGGCGCTGCCAATTGCCATCATCCGCCAGGCGGGCAAGTCCCTCCGCATGGCGAGAGGCATATTCTCCATCAAGCCTGTTGAGTTCCTCGCGCAGCAGTTGGGTCAGGCTGGACATCAGCGGAGCAACAGGGTCAGGGTCTTCGAGAAGCTGGCGCTGCTGTTCTATGATTGCCGCCTGGGTCAGGAGCATCTTCGCGCCCTGAAGCGTGGAGGCATGGGTCATCAAGCGTTTCAGGATGTTCCAGTTTGGCCAGCGGCTGGCGATGCGCTCGGCCAGCGCGGTCCAAGTGTCAATGCTGTCGCTCAACTCGTCCCGCCGATTATAGAGGGCAAGCAATTGCTCATTGCCCGCTGTGCAACGAATTTCATCAAGGGACGCGGTATCCGGCCGAGCCGGTTTTGGTGCGTCGCCTCCCGCCCGGTCAGCAAGTTCCCGCATGGTTTGCAGAAACTGCGGGACATAGCTCAATTCTTCACCCTGCTTGACCGAAAGGTGTATCTTCTGGAAGAGTTTGCGGATTTGGATGCGCTGGGCAGTGTTGACGGTGGCGGATTCCACCTTGAACATCACTTTGCCGATGGCCTTGCGTTCCAATTCCTTTGGATCGATGGTCTGGCCGCGCTCATCGTGCGCTCGGATCAGCCCGGCTACCAACAGCACCTGGAGGCCGCCGTCCACAGCGTCCCGTGACCATCCGCAGGGTGAAGCCTCAAACTGGGCGCGGATATCCGCGCCTTTTTTTCCTCCGGCGATGAACGCGAGAATAGCCTTGCATACTGGATTTTTTGCGGCTTCGCCTTCGTCGCTGATGGCCTTGAGCGCATCGGGAGCGCCTTTCTGGGCTTTTTCATAAACCTTGGCCCAGCCGCTGTGGTCGGCGGTATGAAATTGCGGGTAAAGCCGCTGCAGCGCGTTGGCGGAGGCTTCCTCCACCATATTTCGCAGATTGTTGCCGAGGATTTCGTGACCGCCGCCCTGGAAGACGCGTGCGCCGGAAAAAGCGTCTTCGAGCACTTCGCGAATCCTGCCTTCGGCGGTCTGCCTGGTGGTTTCCATAGCCGCGTGGGCTTCGGCGCCTTCCGGGGTATTGGGCACGTCTCGTATATCCAGGGTGGCGCTGGCGGCCTTGGAGTTAATGAGGTGCTGACGAAACTCATCGGGCGAACGCTTAGGAATAAACACAAAGACGGCAGGAGACTGATTCCCGGCCTGTCGCGCATCAGCCAGCACCGAATTTTCATCAATGCTCCAGCCATCGCGCACCCAGACATACACGCGTTGATCGACATCGTTGGGAAGCTGGGACTCAAACACGGGGTAGATCTCGCGGGAGACCTTAGAACTTCCCTGCGTCAGGGCCATTCCGTGTATCACTTCGCCAAAGCGCTTGCGGATACGATCGTCGCGTTCGGCTTCAATGCGGTGGGCCGCGTTGGACAAGGCGGCGCATTGACTTTGAAACTCATCATTCCAGGCTGTGCTTTCTTCTGTCTGGATGCGGTATTCGTCACCGACTTTCATCAAAAGCTCACACCCGTCAAGCAACGCGGGGAGCTTACAGCGCAGGGGGCCAGAGCCGGCAGAAAGGTCTTCAACCAACAAATCCGCCACGGTATCGACCGTGGCGCGAATGCCAATTTCTTCATGGCTTCCGGCGAGCTTATTGATAAGAAAGACCAGGCCGCAGGCGCGGGCCATAAGCCGCTCTTCTTCCGATCCCTTGTTCCAGGCCATGGTTTTTTCGTGAACCTTGCGCGGCAGAATGCGTGACTGGAGCAGTTTGTCGGCAGAGTCAAAGTACAGATAGTCAGCCGGAACAACATGGCCCAGGGGGTCATTGAGATTGGTCTGAATCACCTTGTGAACCATGCTGAGCTGGTTGCGAAGCTGGCTGTCGGTTCCAGTGCGATCCATGACCCGCAGAGTGTTTTCCCAGAAACGGCGGCGTACCGGCAACAGGGGGTAGTCCTGGGAAAAATACGCCATATCGTCCTGCCTGTGGGCAAGCGTTGTGCCCGCCAAATGACGGGATATTTCGCCCAAATTGGTTTGCATAAGCTGCTCAATGGGCGCTTTGGCTTCCGGCTTTTTGGCCAGAATGACCTTGCGAACGACCGCGTCAACATCAGCATCGGAGAGTTCTATTCGGATAGTGAAACGCCCTTCAAGCTTTTTCAGGTTACTTGTCCCGCTCACCGCAGTCTGCCCAGTACCGATGAAGAGCAGTTTAGCGCCGATATTCTTGCTGCAGGCTTCCACCATTTCCTGCACTTCAATGGATCGCTGGCTGTCCTGGCCGATATACTGCTGCACCTCGTCGAGCGCTATCAATGTCAGCGGGAATTTGCCATCTTTCATCAACGCCTGGCGAATGGCTTTGATCATGTCATCGCTGGAGACATCCTGAACGTAGGGATAGAGATTATTCAGGGTGTCAACGCAGGAGTCCGGGGAGGAAAAGAGATTGGGCTTGACCGCAGCCAGGGCTTTGTGAAGGCCCTCGGCCACATAGAAGTTATCCAGCTCTTCATCCCAGTTGAAGCCATTTTGCTCAACATGGGAGCGAATCTGATCATAGATGCCTTCGCGTTTAAGCCACATGACAAAGCGGGCAACCGGATACTGCTCAGGCAGGTCCGCAGATTTGAAGATAATGCCGAGGAGCGCCAGCCGGACACTGCCGCTCGCGCCGGCCCCCAGTGTGCCGGAAGCGGCATACAGCCCCCCGTGGCGTTTGCTTTGAGTACTGAGTTCCTTCAAATTGTCCTGAATGCCTTGAGACAGATGGGCAATGCCGCGAGCCGTGGCTCCATCGCCAAAGCGGGTGTCAATCCACAGAGCGCGGAGCATTTTGACAAAGTGCGATTTGCCTGAGCCGTAAAAACCGCTGACCCAGACGGCTGGCTGCTGTGCCTGGTTAAGATTGGAGAGGTAGGTCTCAAGGATATGAGACAGCCCCTTTTCATATTGGCCGTCGCAGACGAAAGTTTCCAGCTCGTACCGAAGTACCGCCAGAGCCTGACTGGTTTTATCATCATTGACGCTTGCCACACCCTCATTAACGAGCTTTCGGGTGGCCGGGTCTTTCAGGTAAATATCGCCATTTTTCATCGTCAGTCCCTCGCTCAGTCTTCTTTGTCCGCAGTGATCGGCACGGCGAGATAATTCCACCCGTCATAGCCATCCAGCAACCTGTAGTTGTTGCTTTCATAACTGCCAGGGAAAAAGACCAGCAGCCGCCCCTTGACCATTGGGGCCAGCTTGTCGACAACCTCTTTCACTTTCAAAAAACCAAAAAGCGAACTGACGCCTGTGATGGCCACCACGGTATCGGAGTCATTTCCGTTTTTTTGGAGAAAAACATCAAATGTATCGACAATATATGCAAGATATTTGGGCAGCAGCGTGGAGAGAAGATGCGGTTTTTGAAAATAGCTCTTGGCATATCTTTGTGAGGCAATCCAAATGGCAAAAGTATCCGTCAAATCAAAGTTAACCCATGTATGGCCTGCCTCGTGCGTGGCGATTTCAAATTCATCAACTTTAGCCCGTAACGATCGTTCTTCGGTTTCTTTATAGACACAAAAGATGACGCGCTGCGCGGCTGCGGCATCACCGCGCCACGGAACGGAGATATATCTGCCGTAGGATTGTATAAGCCGTTTAATTTTGCTCACGAAGCCACTCCATTTCTTCTTCAGTCATCAGATTTGGAAACAGAACTTCGATGACATCATCCACGTGTTTAAACACAATCCAGCCTTTGCGAGAGGCTTCTTCAGCGAGTTCAGCGCCCTGCCCGGATGTGCAATCGAGCAACTTGATATATTCAGTCTGAAAAAGCGCCTGCCCCCGCGCACCCGTAAGATAACCAAGGAACAAAGCATACGCAACGCTTCCGGGGGTAGGCTTGGCAAGAGTTCGTATTTTCCGGGCACGCCCGTGGAGGTGCCCTGACTGGGTCCATGTCGAGTTGATATTTTGTGCTACTGATGTCAAGGTCGCTTTACTGAATCGGCCAATCTCCTGAGCATCAATAAATTCTTCAAGGGCTTTGCGAGAAACTATACTGCCTTCAGAAAATTGCAAAATAAATGGCGCTGTACTCTGAAAAAGAGGATCACGGGCATATGTGCAAATTAATGCCAGCAATGGTTGTCCATCAATATCTCGATTCCAAAAATAACGAAGAGCGCGAAAAAGAATATTTGTAAAGTCAAGAGAATAAAGTTTTGCGAGATGACGATATGTGAGCTCCCGGCTTTTGCCAGAGCGTTTGCCTAAACAATTTTCTTTTCTTATAGCATGAACATATTCATTTTTACTTGCATCAGGACGATCAACATAGGACAGCAGTATTTTCAGCTCATCAAGCATCATGGTGCGAGCGATATGCGTTCCACCCCGCTCAAAGCTGAACCCGAATCGGGAGAGTTGCGTATTCTTTTCCGTCATATCTTGAGGCTCACTTGCTCTATCACTGGCAATCCCTTCCCTGAGTTGTTTTTTAGGGATAGGAGAGGTGTGGTCGAACCGTTGCCCGCATGATAGAGATTTATGCCCCCATGCTCAACCATGAAATCTCTGCTCGGGCAGAAAATTTCCCGTTCATGCCGATGAACGTCCAGAGGATCGCATGGCGTACCCTCGTACTGAGCTGAGGCAAAACGCCTGCGGCAACGCAAAAATATCCTATACGCTCACGTATATCCGTTTATTTTTATGGCAAGGATAAGCAATATGGCACAGATGTTATCAGCGACAGCCTGCTGTTTGAACGGAAGTTTGATTTTGAAATTTTTGTTGAAAGAAAAAAACAGGACATTGCGGTCATGGTACCACAATGCCCTGCTGTAAGCCTGGATCTGAATTTGCTTATTTCAGTACCCAGCCATGGGTCACACTTTTGCACGGAGTTCATCTAAATAGTTGGCCCACCTCTGAAGAAGTTCCCTTCGTTTCTCCAGATAGGAGGCGTGGTTGTAGGCATCACGGACGGCGTTCTGTTCCTTGTGGGCAAGCTGGGCTTCAATGATGTCGGCGTCAAAGCCCCATTCCAGCTTTTTCTCATTCAGGATGGTGGAAAACATGGCACGGAAACCGTGGACGGTCATTTCCTCCTTGCTGAAGCCCATCCGGCGGATACCGTTTAAAAGCGCCATGTCGGAAATGCACTGCGTTGCGGAATGCCGTCCAGGAAAGCATAGCTCGCCGGTGCCGGTGAGCAGGTGCAATTCCCGGAAAAGCCTCACTGCCTGAGTGGACAGCGGGACGCTGTGGGCAACGCGCATCTTCATGCCGCCGCCGTCCCTGGCGTTTTGTCGTCTGGCGGCGGGTACAATCCAGAGCGCCTTGTCCAGATCGATTTCCGACCACCTGCCGCCGCGAAGTTCCGCGCTCCGAAGGGCGAGATAGGGTAGTATTTTAAGCGCGTAGCCGACAACAGCGCTGCCCTGGTATTCGTCGATACAGCGCAAAAGATGCCCCACGGCGGCGGGGTCGGTGAGGGCGGCATAATGTTGTGTCTGGACTGGTTTGAGGACTTCCCTGAGGCCATCGGCCGGATTGAACACGGTATAGCCGCAGGTGCGGGCAAAGCGGCAGATCTGTCCGGCAGTCTGGGCCAGTCCGTGCGCCGTGACCAGATGCCCGGCGGCTTCCACCGGCCTGATCGCGCTCAGAATATCCCCGGGTGTCAGCGTGCTGATGGGCTTTTCGCCGATCCGTTCATTGAGCAAGGAAATGAGCCAGCGCTTTTTCTTGATATTGGCCGCCGCGTAAGAATCTCGCTTTGTGGCGAACCATTCCTCGGCGACCACGGCGAAGGTCAGCGCCTTTTCACGGGCGGCAACTACAGCTTCCGCCCTGGCGGCCTTTTTTTGCGCGCCCGGGTCAATGTCATTGGCGAGCAGTTCCTTGGCCTTGTCCCGTTTCCGGCGTGCGTCTTTCAGAGATACGGCGGGATACGCGCCGAAGCTGAGCGTTTTTCTTTTGCCGCCGTATCGGTAATCCATCCGCCACAATTTGCCCCCGGAAGGGGAGAGATAGAGGTACAAGCCTTCAGAGTCGGCGAGTTTTGCGGGAGTACCGTCAGACTTCAGATTCCTGAGTGTGGTGTCGGTCAGTGGCATGGTTCACATCCTTTGGTGGCAAGGGTTTGCAGGCGACGGTATTTTTCTGGCCGTGTTTTCTCCTTATCGGCAAATACCGTTCAAAATACCGTCATTTGTGCGACCTTTCCCTGGATTTCACGACACCTTGCCGGACGGACTATCCTCCAAAAACTCAAGTCCCGCAAGGTTTTTCACACCTTGCGGGACTTTGGCGGACTTCTGGGTGGTGCGCCAGGAGGGATTCGAACCCCCGGCCGGCTGCTTAGAAGGCAGCTGCTCTATCCAACTGAGCTACTGGCGCGGTGCGCCTTTCTTAAATGACCTTTGGGGTGTGGTCAAGAGTCCTTTGCGTCGCATGCCCCACAGCCTGTCCGTGTGTCGGTCCGGGGGGGAAGGCGTGTTCAGGCTCCCCGGCACGCGCGGATGACG
The DNA here is from genome assembly GCA_022510785.1 of Desulfovibrionaceae bacterium. Classification (GTDB taxonomy): domain Bacteria; phylum Desulfobacterota; class Desulfovibrionia; order Desulfovibrionales; family Desulfovibrionaceae; genus Mailhella. The sequence goes on from JAFLSV010000001.1 coordinate 21,646, forward strand.
CGCCGAATCAGGCTGAGTGCGAGGCGGTGAGGCCGGAAGGAAATATCATCAAGCGCCGCGGGAAGTATAAATCCGGTGGCATGGAAGTTTCCTGGCGGCTCCAGCGGGTAAACCAGGGAGTCTGTGCCCGGCAGTCCCTGGCGCAGCATTTCGGCCCACAAGGGCACATCAGAGGGGCGTGCCCCCAGCAGGGCGCCCAGTGCGGCATCCAGGGCCGGCGCGGAGCCGGATGCCGCTACGAGCCCGAGAGGGAAGGGCTGCCCGCCGGACGGGCCGGTCACATGCATGGCGATCACCCCGTCCGCCAGAGCGGTGACCGGCGGCAGGGCCTTGTACACATCGAGCAGGGCGTGCGTAAAATCATCCGGACTGCCGCCCTGGCGGGTATGAGCCCAGGCTTTGCGTACGCCGCAGACGCAGCCAAACAGGTTTTTGACCGACAGCGACAGGCGCATCATGGCGTGGGCCTTGACCTTGGGCAGCGACAGCACGCCGTCGCTTTCCAGCGCCAGACGGGACACGCCCCAGTGTCCGCCGCGGCTCAGGGGCACAGGCACGGGATTGCCCAGAGCCGATACTGTCAGCCCCAGAGGGCGCAAGGCATCAACAAGTCCCACGGCCTGGGCCACGCCGGCAGCCGTGCCGAAGCCCGGCGAGTCCGCCACCCGCACCCGTGCCCCCTGATCCAGGAGCCAGGCGCAGGCGGCGGCCACCACGGCGGGATGTGTGCAGGCGAGAGGAACGGCCCTCAGCAGATTGGGCTTGACCAGTATGGCGGCCCCTCTGCCGGGCTTCCATCCGGAAGCGTCCAGCGCGGCCCATACGGGCGCGACCGCCGCGTCATAGCCGGAGCAGGCGGCCAGAGCCACCGAGGCGCCGTCCGCCATTACATTCTGCTCATAATCTTTTCCACATAGCGCGAGCGCAGCTGCTTGCGGGCCAGATTACGGGCCACCGGCGGCAGCTTCAGCACCGCTCCCAGCACTCCCGCCATGAGGCGATGGCTGTAAAGAACCTGATTGTCAAAGATGAGATCCTGCAAATTTCCGCGCTCAGCGGCCATAAGCACGACCCTGTGCGTGGTGTTCAGAGGGGTTATGGTTCGGTCAGGGCGGGGGACAAGCTTCAGGCTGTGCGTGGGGCAGCGGCTGACGCACACCCCGCAGCCCAGGCAGATATCGGGGGTCAGCGCGGGAGGGCGTGGCCCCTTGCTCTCGCCTTCGGGCGTATCGGGCCTTTCGTCCCTGCGCAGGGCCTTGACCGGGCAGGCTTTGAGACACTTGCCGCAGCCTATGCAGGTTTCTGTATTCAGCTCGATGAGAAAATTGGAGTGAATGGTCTGGGTGATGCCGAAGCGCTGCACGGCCAGTAGGGCTTCGCAGCAGCAGCCGCAGCAGTTGCAGATGAAATTGACGCCTTCGCGGTTGTTTTCGCCGAACTGCACCAGGCCATGCCGGTAGGCTTCCTGCAACAGTTCGTGGCATTCGGCCTTGTCCACCTGCCTGGCGTGCCCGTATTTGATGAGAGAATGGGCGGCGGTGTTGAAGGTCATGCAGATATCCATGGGCGCGTCACAGTTGGTTCCCAGATGGGATTTCTTATGCCGGCAGTAGCACATGCTGATGCCGATGGCGCGGGCGCTGTCAATAACGTGCGTGGCCCGTTCGTAATCCAGAATATCCAGCCGGTACGGATCCTCCAGCGCCGGTTCCTGCACGAAGACGCGGCCCAGCCCCGTTTCTCCCTGGATGAACAGATCCCGCATGAAGTCTTCCTCGACATTGATATACTGATGAAAAAGCTCGCTGAGGGCTTTTTGATCAATGTCGGTGCGCACCCGCATGAGGGAAAATTCAAAAAAGCCGGCCATGGGCGGGGGAAGGCAGTATATCTGTTCGCCGTTTTTCTGCTCCAGATCCAGCAGGATGGCGCGACTTGCCAGTTCATCCAGTATTTTGCGGGCCTCGGCCTCGGGGCGCTGCCAGGCGCGGGCGGCGGTATGCGCCGTGAAGGGCTTGATGGGAAGCTGTGCCACCAGGCCCGCCTCCTCTTCCGAGACCAGAATTTTCAGAATGCCGAACAACAGTTTTGAGGCGGGCGCCCCCTGCGGAAAGCGGTTCAGGCGTTCAACCAGGCGGCCGTAAGCGGAATTGTTGTAATGGTGGGCCATGCGCGTATCCTCATGAATTGGGGTGGATGGTGACGGCATGATGAAAAGGGCGGAGTACTGAATCGGATAACAGGACGCAACGCCAAGATGCCGCCAGTATATCCCTATGCCTGCGCTGACGCAAGGCGGAGGATGCCACGGCGCGGAATCATGCGCCGTATTATGGATTCTGCCGCCGCATGCGCGCGGAGTCTTTGCGCCGCCCCGCGCCCACGGGGATGCCATAAAACAAGGCGCGGCCACGGGCAGGCGGGCCGCGCCTCATGCTGCGGGAAGGACGCCGCGTTACAGTATCTGTTTCAGGAACTGCTGCAGGCGCGGGTTCTGGGGCCGGGTGAAAATATCGGTGGGCGTGCCCTGCTCGATGATGGCCCCCTGATCCATAAAGATGACCCTGTCCGCCACTTCGCGGGCAAAGCCCATTTCGTGGGTGACCACCACCATGGTCATGCCCTCTTTGGCCAGGGACACCATAACGTCGAGCACTTCGCCGATCATTTCCGGATCCAGAGCCGAGGTGGGTTCGTCAAACAGCATGATGTGCGGCTGCATGGCCAGGGCGCGGGCTATGGCCACCCGCTGTTGCTGCCCGCCGGACAGCGTGTTGGGATAGACATTGACCTTGTCGGCCAGGCCCACCTTTTGCAGCAGGAACAGGGCCAGCCCCTCGGCATCGGAACGGGACATCCTGCGCAGCTTGATGGGAGCCACGGTCAGATTGCGCAGCACGGTCATGTGCGGGAACAGGTTGAAGCTTTGGAACACCATGCCCAGGTTCTGGCGCATGAGGTTGATGTTGTGCTCGCTGTCCTTGATGTTGTGGCCTTCAACCAGGATGGAGCCCCTGTCTATGGTTTCCAGCCGGTTGATGGTGCGCAGGCAGGTGGACTTGCCCGAACCCGACGGGCCGATGATAACCACTTTTTCGCCGGGCATGATGTCCAGGTTAATGTCCTTGAGAGCGGCCAGCTGGCCGAAGAATTTCCACACCCCGCGCATGGAGATGATGGGGGCGTCGGCCTCGTTCACGGGCGCGGTGCTTGTATCAGCGGCGACGGTCATAGCGCGACAGCCTCCCTTCCACATGGCTCAGCCCTTTGGAGAGCAGCAGAGTGATGATGAGATACACCAGGGCAATAACGGTATAGGTTTCGAAATACTCGAAGGTTTGCGAGGCATACTCCCGGCCGCGCCGCAGAAGGTCGGCCACGGCAATAATGGATACCAGCGAGGTATCCTTGAGCAGGGCGATGCACTCGTTGCCCACCGGCGGCACAATGGTGCGCAAGGCTTGGGGCAGTACCACGGTGAACATGGTCTGAAAGCGATCAAAGCCCAGCGAACGGGCCGCTTCGGTCTGGCCCTTGGGCACGGCCAGGATGCCCGCGCGGAACACCTCGCCCATATACGCGCCGTAACAGACACTGAGCGCGGTCACCGCGGCCACCATGGGGGACACTTTCAGCAAACTTCCCAGTGCGTAGTAAATGTAGAAAAGCTGCATCAGCAGCGGAATACCGCGGATCACTTCCACATACATGGAGGCAATCAGGTTGATCACCGGGTTGCGGGCCAGTTTTCCCAGGCCGGTGATCAGACCCAGGGGTACCGCAATGCAAATGGAAATAATGGTGATGCCAAACGTGATAAGCAGCCCGTCCGGCACGAACTGCATGATTTTCCAGTAGGGATCGGGGCGCCACAGGCACATGGCGATCAAAATAAGCACGGACGCCACAAAGACGATGGGCCACGCGTTGAGGCTGCCCCTGTCATTGGACACGGCCGGGCCTTCGGTGACAATAATCTTTGGGGTGCCCTGGGGATCTTTTTCATCGGTCATGGCGAAGCTCCAGAGATGGAATCAGCACTGCCCCCCTGGTGAGGGGGGCAGGTGATGGTCAGTCGTCCAGCCACTTGGCCTGAAGCTGCGCCTCAATTCCCTTGTCCTTGACCGCGGCTATGCCCGCGTTGAGCTTGTCAAGAAGCTCGGTATCCTGCTTGCGCAGGGCAAAGGCGAAATATTCCACTTCGTCGGTAATGAAGGCCACGCGCATGTGTTCGGCGTACCCTTCCTTGCGTTCGGCATAGAATTTGGCAACCCGATCGTCGCACATAACGGCGTCGATGCGGCCGTTCTTCATGTCTTCCATGGCCAGGCCCACTTCGTCGTAGGTTTTCACCTTGGCGCCCAGGCCCTGGGTGTCGTTGAGCCGCTGGGTATACAGGATGCCGGTGGTGCCGATCTGGCCGCCTACGGTCTTGTCCTTGAGGTCGGCCAGCTTTTCCACAGGGGAATCCTTGAGCACAACCAGGGCCTGGTAATTTTCAAAATAGGGCGTGGTGAAGGCCATCGTGAGCTGACGCTCGGGGGTGACGGTCACCGACGAGGCGATGACATCGCACTGGTTGGCACCCAGAGCGGAAAAAATTCCATCCCAGGCCACATTGCGGACATCGGCCTCCATGCCGGCCTCCCGGGCGACCGCCCGGATGTAATCCGGGCCATAGCCGGCCACCTGCTTGTTTTCATCCAGCATTTCAAAGGGAGGCCAGGTGGCGTCCGCCGCCACAACAATGGTTTCGGCCCGTGCGGGCAGCACGCTGAACAGAACGGCCAGAAGAGCAAACAGAAAATGTTTGGACATGATTTCTCCTCATCAGAAAAAAGGAAACAAAAAAGTGCGAAAGTCGGTTATGAAACATGAGCTGTTCCCTGTCAACTCATTGTTTTTCTTCGGGACTTGAGCCGCATGGTCAACGGGCGGGAAAAGCGCGGTTGACGCTGTTCCATGTGCCCGCTATTGTTGCACATTGAATTTTTGACTGAAACCGGGCCGGGCCCGCGGGGCGTGCCGGCCTGCATGCGGTATGAGGCGCCATGGCAGAGCCGCGGAGTTGCAAAGCGCCGGTGCGCGCGTATATCAGCCTGGGTTCCAATCTGGGGGACGGGCCGGCTCACCTGGCCGAAGCCAGGCGATGGGTGGCGGCCCTGCCGGGCGTGACTGTGGCGGCCGCATCCTCACTGTACCGCACCGAACCGCAGGGCCGGAAGGATCAGCCCTGGTTTGTCAATCAGGTGCTTGCGCTGGATTGCGGCGATCCCTGCGCCGACGCCCTGCTGAGCGCCCTGCTGGGCATTGAGGACGCCATGGGCCGGGTTCGCGACCCGGTGGATCGTTTCGGGCCGCGCCTTATCGATCTGGATGTGCTGCTCTTCGGCGACGAGGTTCGGACGGAACCCCGCCTTACGCTGCCGCATCCCCGTTTGACCGAACGGGCCTTTGTGCTGGTTCCCTTGCGCGAAATTGCTCCCGATCTTATGCTGCCTTCCGGGCAATGCGTGCAAGATCTGGCGCGCGCGGTGCCCCACCGCGTGCAAGGCGACCGCATTTTTCAGTAAACGTCAAAGGAGCCCCGCCATGATTGTCAAAGTCCTTGTTTTTACCCTGGTGGCTTATGCGCTGTATCGGCTGTTCATGAACGACCACAGGAAAAAAGAGGATGAGCTCTCCCGCGAAAGGGAACAGCGTGTGGCCGCGGGCGAAATGGCCCGGGATCCGGTGTGCGGCACCTATGTGGATGCCGAGGGGGGCATCACCGTGCGCAACGGCGAGACGGTTTTCCATTTTTGCAGTTACGAGTGCCGGGAAAAATATATCAGGCAGCTGCGCGAACAGGGTCAGATCGAAAGCTGACGCGCCTGACCCTCTCCGTCCGGCCCGGGGGCGCGCCATGCCCGGAGGCTCACGAAGGGGCCATGGAGAGTTCAGGATTTGCGCGGCTGCCGCTTCATCAGGAGTATGCTGTGCCATCCACCCGAGCGCCTGTTTCCGCGTCGCCGCTTGCTTCAGCGCCGGCCGCGCAGTCTCCGGGTCAAACGCTTGCGGAGCAGGGCCGGATCTGGCTGGATACCCTGCTTGCCGAGCGCGGCCTTTCGGTTCACACGGTGGACGCCTATCGCCAGGATTTGGAAGCCCTGAGAGCCTTCCTTGATGAATGGAGTCCGCCGCCTCAGGCGGGAACCGCGTCAGCGTCGCCCCTGGCCGCGCTGGACGACGAGGCGTTGCTGCTGTTTGTGGTCTGGCTGCGCCGCCGGGGGGATGGCCGCCGCACATTGGCCCGGCGCCTGTCCTGTCTGCGCGGTTTTTTCACCTGGGCGGCCGAGCAGGGACTCATCGGCGCCAACCCCGCCGCGTTGCTGGATGGGCCCAAGCTCCCTTCTCTTTTACCCGATGTGCTCACCCGTGAGGAGGCGGCCGCGCTGCTGGAGGCCCCGGGCAGCGAAGACAAGCTGGGGTGCAGGGATCGCGCCATGCTGGAACTTATGTACGCGGCGGGGCTGCGCGTGTCAGAGCTGATCCGGGTGCGGCCGCTGGATCTTGATGTGCAGCGCGGTGTGGTGCGGGTTTTCGGCAAGGGGCGCAAGGAACGGCTGGTTCCCCTGCACGGCCGGGCCGTGGCCGTGCTTGATGCGTATCTGCGTCAATGCCGCCCCCTGTTCAATCCCGCCCCCGGCGCGCAGGGTGACACGCTTTTTCTCAATCGATCCGGACGGGGGCTTACCCGTCAGGGCGTGTGGAAACTGATTAAGCGCTATGCCCGGCAAATCGGGCTCAAGGGCGGGGGAACGCGCCGCCTTTCCCCACACACGCTGCGCCACAGCTTTGCCACCCATCTGCTGGAGGGCGGGGCCGATTTACGCACCGTGCAAATGCTTCTGGGCCACAGCGATCTGGCGGCCACCGAGCTGTACACGCATGTGCGCTCCGACCGCCTGGTTGACATCCATGCCCGTTTTCATCCCCGCAACCGCGAGACGGAACCTGCGGAGCGTCGCCCGCCTGATCGGAGCGCGCGCAATGACGGAAGCTCCGGGCATCCGGGCGGGGACGGCTTTGCGGAGAGCGCGGGTCAGGCTTTGGAAAACGGAACCGGCGGACGGGTGAAAACCGGGCGCGGACATTGACATGACCTGTGCGGAGACCATCATCACCTGCCATCACAACGCGGATTTTGACGCCGTGGCCTCCCTGATTGGGGCCTCTCTTCTGTATCCCGGCGCCGCTCTGGTGTTTCCCGGCACACAGGAAAAAAATCTGCAGGCCCTGTACGATGACGCGCTTCAGTATCTGTACGCGTTTATTCCGGCCAGGACTCTTGACCCTGGCGTTGTGCGCCGTCTGGTCGTGGTCGATACCGGGCAGGCGGATCGCGTGCCGCATGTGCGGGCGCTTCTGGATAAACCGGATGTGGAAATTCATGTCTGGGATCACCATCCCGCCGGTGAAGGGATGATCCACGCCGATTTTGTCCGGACGGATGTGTGCGGCGTGGGGGCCACGTCCACCCTGCTGGCGGAGGAACTTGAGCGCCGGGGGCTGCGGGTTCGCTGCGAAGACGCCAGCTTGCTGGGAATGGGTATTTACGGAGACACCGGTTCGTTCACCTTTCCCTCCACGACGGATCGAGATTACCGCGCGGCCGCCTGGCTTCGTGCGCGGGGCATGGATCTGGGCCTTATTGCCTCGCTGCTCCGCCAGGATCTATCCCGGGGGCATGTGCGGGCGCTGAACGACATGCTTGAGTCGGCGGAAATCCACGAACTGGGCACGCACATCCTGGCCATGGCCAGCGTTCAGCTCGACGCGTACCTCAACGATTTTGCCACACTGGCCCCGCGGTTCATGGAGCTCCAGCCCTGTCATGTCTTTTTCGGCCTGGGGGCCATGGGTGATGCCATTCAGGTGGTGGCCCGCTCCCGCGTGGAAGATATGGACGTGGGGATCATCTGCTCCCAGCTGGGCGGAGGGGGGCATCACTACGCGGCCGCGGCCTCCGTGCGCAACCGGAGCATGCCGGAACTCAGGGATTTTATCCTGAGCCAGGTTTCCATCCAGGCCAATCCGGCCAAAACGGCCGGCCAGCTCATGTCTTCGCCGGTGGTAGGCGTGGAGGAGGGCGTCAGCCTGCGCGAGGCCGAGGCTGTCATGGGGCGTTACGGGCTGAAGGCCGTACCCGTATTCCGGCCAGGCACAAGACTGTGCTCGGGATGGCTGGAATATCAGCTGGCCGTACGGGCCATCAACCACGGACTGGGCGGACAGCTGGCCTCGGACTACATGCAGCGCCATTTTCAGGTGGTGGATACGGGGGCGGATCTGCAGACGCTGATGGATGTTATTGTCGGCAGCCGGCAGCGTCTTGCGCCTGTGGTCTCTGGTTCTGCCGTGCCGGAACAGCCTGGGGCCGATGGGGAAGATGCCCGCCAGCGCGCATTGAGGGAGCAGCCCGTGGTGGGCGTGGTGACACGCACGGATTTGATCCGCCTGTTCATGGATGAAGAGGCGGTGCAGCTGCCGCAGCCTCGCCAGCGCAGCCAGCGCAAGCGCAACCTGGCCCGCGTCATGAAGGCGCGGGTGCCCGTGCCCTGCGTGAAGCTGCTGGAAATGGCCGGATGCCTGGGCTCCAGGCTGGGGCTTAATGTCTATGCGGTGGGCGGTTTTGTGCGGGATCTCATCATGGATCGCAAGGATCGCCGCTGGCCGGATATGGATATCGATTTGGTGGTGGAGGGTGACGCCATTGCCTTTGCTCGCGCCCTGGCCGGGGAATTGTCCGGGCGGGTGCGCGACCATCGGGAATTTTTGACCGCGCTGGTGCTCTTCCCTGAAAGCGCTCTGCGATGCGCCGATCCGGCTGATGAACCCGACGGCGGCGCGGAACCGGGGCACGAGATCCGGGTGGACGTGGCCACGGCCCGTCTGGAATATTATACCAGCCCGGCGGCCTTGCCCACAGTGGAGCTATCGTCCATCAAGATGGATCTGTACCGCCGTGATTTCACCATCAACGCCATGGCCGTGCGTCTTAACGAGGGGAGTTTCGGCGAACTGGTGGATTTTTTTGACGGGCAGAACGACATACGCCAGAAACGTATCCGCATGCTCCATGCCCTGAGTTTTGTGGATGACCCCACCCGTGCCCTGCGGGCTGTGCGCTTTGAGCAGCGTTACGGGTTTCGTATCGGCCCCCAGTGCGAACGCCTGATCCGCAACGCGCTGGGTTTGGGCCTTATGGACAAGCTGTCGGGGGGCCGCATTCTGAACGAACTGGAATTGATGCTGAAGGAGCGCAATCCCCTGGCCTGTTTTACACGCATGCAGGAGTTCGACATGCTGGCGGCCATCCATCCCCAGCTGGATTTGGCGCCCTGGAAGGCTGAACTGCTGGAAAAGATTCTGGATGTGCTGGCCTGGTACCGCCGCCTGTATCAACCCGAGCAGCCTGATCTTGTGCTGCTCTTTCTGTTGGCGCTGTGCCGGAATACGCCCACGCCCGACCTGCGCGATGTGAGCGCGCGGCTGGATTTGAGCGCCAGCCGGCGCGGGGCGCTGCTCGCCGTGCGTGCCGCCATCATGGACGCCCTGCCCCGCGTGCATGCGTGGCAGGCTGACAATGGCCTTCCCAGCCATCTGCATGAAATCCTGACACCGTTGCCCCTGGAAGGGCTGCTGTATCTGATCGCTCGCGCGGACAGCGAGGAGCTGCGAAAAAAACTCACACTGCATGTGTACCAGGGGCGGCTGGAAAAGCCGGAGGTGAACGGGGCGGATCTGCGTGCCCTGGGGCTCGCGCCCGGTCCCGTGTACGGCCGCATTCTCAAGCGCGTGCTGGCCGCCAAGCTGGACGGCGAGGCGCCAGGCCGCGAAGAACAGCTGGCGCTGGCCAGAACGCTGGCGCTTCAGGATATGCGGGAAAGAGCGGGGCATAAGTCCTGACCTCGTGAGTCCGCTTGCTGTGGATGCGGGGGCGTGGTAAATTCCGCCCAGGAGAGTTGGCATGAAAAATTTGTGGGCACCCTGGCGCATGGACTATATCCTCGGCCCAAAGCCCGACAGCTGCGTCCTGTGCGTCCCGGAAACGCCTGACCGCCCGGAGTGGGACGCGGAACACCTTGTGGTGTATCGCGGACACTTGGTGTTCGTCATGCTGAACCGGTACCCCTATGCGTCCGGACACCTGATGGTGATACCCTACCGGCATGTCACCGACATCACGGAACTGACGCCGGAGGAATCCGGTGAACTTCTGAGTGTGACGCAGCTTGCCTGCCGTGTGCTGCGCGAGGCGTCACGGCCTCAGGGGATCAATATCGGCATCAATCTGGGCGAAGCCGCCGGAGCGGGTATACGCGATCACATGCACCTGCACGTGGTACCCCGCTGGAACGGCGATTCCTCATTTATGGCCGTGCTGGATGATGCGCGGGTCATTCCCGAGCATCTCATGGTGACGCAGAAGCGGTTTGCCTCCCTGTTCGCGGCATGGGGCGGCCAGGCTTCGCCCTTGAGTGGATAAGACGCATGCCGCTCGCGCGAGTCCGGATTGTAAGGGAAGATGCCCGCGCATGGCGGATGCTCAAACCCTGTGTAACAAATCAGCCAGGAAGCGAAAGGAGACATAATGCGCTATATTAAGGTTTTTCTGTTGGTGTTGGTGTTTTTTGTGGTGATGATGTTTTTTGTGCAGAATCAGGCCTCGTTTGCCGATCCTGTCACTCTGCGGCTTGATGTGCTGTTTTTACCTCCCATGGAATCCCTGCCTATTCCCCTGTATGCCATTATGCTGGCGTGCTTCGCCGCAGGAGCGGTTCTGGTTCTGCTTATGCTGATATGGGATCGCATTGTTATCACTGGACGCCTGACCGCGGCCCATCGCAAAATAACGGGCCTGGAAAAAAAGCTGGCCGTGGCCACGGATGCGCAGACTCGTCTGGAAAAAGAGCGTGCCGAAGTGGAAGCAAACCTGCAAAAGCAGCTTGCAGATGCCGAACAGCGGGTTAACACGGCCTTGCGCGCGGCTGGAGCGCAGAATTCCAGCTTTGATTCAGTGGAATAGGGCGTACTCTGTCCACATGAGCCAGGCGAGCATTCCCCCCAAAATCACGCCCATGTATGAGCAGTACCTGCGCATTAAGGAAGAGTATTCCGATGCGTTGCTGTTCTATCGCATGGGCGATTTTTATGAGCTGTTTTTTGAAGATGCCGAAATCGCCGCGCGCGAACTTCAGCTTGCGCTGACCAGCCGCTCCAGGGGCGAGGATGGTGTGCCCATGTGCGGTGTGCCCTGGCACGCGGCGGAAGCCTATATCAGCCAGCTGGTGGAAAAGGGCTATAAAATCGCAGTCTGCGATCAGGTGGAAGACCCGCGTTCCGCCAGGGGGCTGGTCAAGCGGGCGGTCACCCGGGTGGTGACGGCGGGCACGGCGCTGGACGATGCCAATCTGGAGGCCAAAGCCCACAACTATCTGGGCGCCCTGTTCTGGAACGGGGGGGCCGGCGGCTTTGCCTGGCTGGATGTTTCCACCGGCGCCTGGTCGGGGCTGCAATCGGCCAAATTGGCGGAGTTATGGCAGTGGGTGTTCAAGCTGAGCCCGCGCGAACTGCTTGTCCCCGAACAGGCGGAGGTGCCCGCTTCGCTCAAGCTTCAGAGCGCTGTTCAGCTGGTCAGGGTTCCGTACCGCAGCCATTTTGAGCCCGGGCATGCCCTGGAACGGGTGCTGGCCGCGCAGGGCGTGGCCGAAGCCGGTGCCTTGGGACTTGATCGGCGGCCGGAACTGACTCAGGCCTGCGGCGCGCTCATCGCCTATCTGGAACAGACCCAGAAGCAGGATCCCTCCCACCTGGCTCCGTTCCATCCGCTGGATGTGGGGCGTTATCTCATTCTGGATGAGATCACCGAGCGCAACCTTGAACTTTTCCGACGGCTGGACGGGCGCAAGGGGACAGGCACCCTGTGGAGCGTCCTCGACAGAACCTGTACCCCCATGGGCGGGCGCCTGCTTGAAGAAAGGCTGCGCTGTCCCTGGCGCGATATGGGCCCCATTGCGGAAACCCAGGATGTGGTGACTCTGATGCTCGAATCCTCCCGCCTGCGCGTGGAATTGCGCAAGGCGCTGGATTCGGTGTACGACATGGAACGCCTGTCCACGCGCATATCCCTCAACCGCTGTCAGCCCCGCGATCTGGCGGCCCTGCGGGAAAGTCTGTCGGCCCTGCCGTCCGTGCGGGCCGCGCTTCTGCCACACGAGGAAAGCCTGCCCACCGCGGAAGAGGCTCAGGGCGACTGCCTGCCCTCCGCGCTGTTCCGGCTGCTGCGCCGCTGGGACGATATGAGTGATCTGGCCGAGCTGCTGAACCGGGCGCTGGTGGATGAACTGCCGGTGCAGGTCACGGATGGCGGTCTTTTCCGTCCGGGCTACAACGCCGACCTTGATGAGCTGCTTGATTTGGTGGAGCACGGGGAAAGCCGGCTGCAGGCTCTGCTCGCCGAGGAGCAGAACGCCTGCCATCTGCCCAGGCTCAAACTGGGCTTCAACCGGGTATTCGGCTATTATTTTGAACTGAGCAAAGCCCAGCAGACCGGGCCCGTGCCCGGGCATTTCCAGCGGCGCCAGACACTGGCCAACGCCGAACGCTTTACCACGGAACGCCTCAAGGAGCTGGAGGAGCGCCTGCTGTCCGCGGCGGAATCCCGCAAGAGCCTTGAATACAAACTGTACCAGGACTTGCGCCTGCGTCTGGCCGAGGCCCGGCCCCGGCTGCTGTTCATGGCCGGCATGCTCGCGCAGCTTGACTACTGGCAGTCCCTGGCCGAGGTGGCCGCGCGCCAGAACTGGTGCCGCCCGGCCCTGCATGAGGGGCCGGAAATACACATCCGCGAAGGACGCCATCCGGTGGTGGAGGCGGTTATTGGTCAGGCCTCCTTCATTCCCAACGATCTTCACATAGATGAGGAGCGCCGCCTGATCCTAATCACCGGCCCCAACATGGCGGGCAAGTCCACCGTGCTGCGCCAGACCGCCATCATGTGCATTCTGGCGCAAATGGGCTCCTTCGTGCCCGCCGCCGAGGCCAGGATAGGCCTTGTGGATCGCGTCTTTTCCCGTGTGGGCGCGTCGGACAACCTCGCCCAGGGGCAGAGCACCTTCATGGTGGAAATGATGGAAAGCGCCCGCATCCTGCGTCAGGCCACCAGACGCAGCCTGGTCATTCTGGATGAGATAGGCCGGGGTACCAGCACCTTCGACGGGCTGGCCCTGGCCTGGGCTGTGGTGGAAGATCTGGCGCGTCGCGGCGGCGGGAGCATCCGAACCCTGTTTGCCACCCATTATCATGAACTGACCTCCCTGGACGGCCTTGTTCCCGGCGTGTACAACATGAATATTGGTGTCCGGGAGTGGAACGGAGACATCATATTTTTGCGTCGTCTGCTGCCAGGGCCGGCGGATCGCAGTTACGGCATTGAGGTGGCCCGGCTGGCCGGAGTGCCCGCGCCGGTGGTTCAGCGCGCGCGGGAAATTCTGGCCCGCTTGGAACAGACGCGCGGCAGGGCCAATGCTGCGCGCCTGGAAAGCATGTCCCTGCCGGGACTTGAGAGGCAGGCTCCCCCGGCTCCGGAGCCCGCGCACGAAGCTCCCGCCCCTGTACATCCCGTGCTTCTGGCCCTGCGGGATATCAATCCCGACACCTTGTCTCCGATGGCGGCCCTCAAGCTGCTCTCGGACTGGAAAAACGCCTGGGGAGAACCCTGATGATGCAAACCGTGCAGTGGGTTGCGGGCCGGCTGAATCCATCCCGGCATCGCCGTGCCGCCTTGCGCGCCGCCCGGCGCATGGGCCTGATACTTCTTGTGCTGCTCTGCGCCGCGGCGGGATGCGGCAAAAAGGGCTTGCCCCTGCCCGACTATTCCCGGCAGATGTTTTCCTGGCGCAATGTGTTCGCCACCCTGTCCGAAGACGGATGCCTCAGTGTTTCCGGAGCGGTGGGCGGCGAAACGCAGAATCTGGCCTTCATGGTGCTGGAGCTGGAGCCCCTGGACGCCGCCTGTGCGGGCTGTCCCTTTGTTCCGCAGGAAAGCTACCGCATTGACGCGACGGATGCGTGGGAAAGCCCCGGCGGACAAACCTTCCGTTTCGCCTATTGTCCGGCCGCGCGTGACGAGGCCTATCGCTGGAGGCTGGTAGGGCGCAATGTCTTCTCCAGCCTGCCCCCTGCGGCCACTCCGGTGCGCACGGCGGGAAAAGGGCAATAGCCGCTTTTCCCGCGCCGGGTGCCCGCATGGGCGTGGCGTTTCCGCCTGTGACTGACGCCGCGCCTCCGGGCGGTTCCGGAGGAGCGGGACATGAGGGCACGCCCGGGGATGGGGCTCACCCGGCTGCCGCGCAAACGGCCTCCCAGCTCAGACCGTGACTTTTCAGGTACTTGTTGAGGCGCGCGGTATCGTCGGCGCTGCGCTTTTTTTCGCGGGATCGGGCGAACAGTTTCCGGCCCGCCTCACTGCGGCTGGCCGAGGCCCGGCATACGGCGATAACTTCTTCCAGCTGCACGGCGTCAAACAGATCCCGTTCCTCGGGCGGCGGAAGGAGTCCCCGGCGGGCAAGTTCTTTCTGAAGAGGAAAGCGCGTATCCCCGCAAAGAGCTTCCGGGCTGCGTTCCGGCGGCACGGCATGCGGATGCCCGCGTTTCCATTTTGCGCGCAGCAGGGCTATTTCCTGTTCCACCGTGTCTTCATCAATAACGCCCTGAAAGGATCGGGTCAGCATGCGTTCCATGGAAGCCGCGAGCGTGCGGAAGTTGCTGGGCCAGACGGCTTCATCGGAAACCGCGAAATCAAGCCAGCGACGCCTGGCGGCGGGCAGAAATTCCGCGAACAACCCCTTTTCCGCCGTAATGCGCCGAAGCTCGTAGTCCACATTGGGCTCAATATCTTCCCTGCGCTCGGAAAGGGCGGGCAAATCAAAATGCCACAGATTGATGCGGGAAAAGAGGTCAAGGCGGAAACTGCCCGTCCGCACATCATCAACCAGACGGCGGTTGCTGGCGCAGATCAGCTGAAAATTGCTCTCCACTTCCCTGTCCGAGCCAAAGGGCATAAAGCGCTTTTCCTCAATGGCCTTAAGAAGCAGCACCTGAATATCCGGCGTCAGCTCTCCGACTTCATCCAGAAAGAGAATGCCGTTGTTCGCCGCGCGCAGCAGGCCTTCACGGGCCTGATTGGCTCCGGTGAACGAGCCCTTCACATGTCCGAACAGGGTGGAGAGCGCGCTGTCTCCCCTCAGTGTGGCGCAGTTGACCGAGATAAAGTGCCCGGACACCATGCCCCGGTCATGCCGCAGTTCATAGATGCGGCGGGCAAGCTGCGATTTGCCGGAACCGGTAGGCCCGGAAAGCAGAATGGGCGCGGAGGAATGCAGGGCGACATGCTCAATGTCCCGGATCAGGCCATTGAATGCCGCATTGCCTGTTTTTATTGAAGACTTGAGAAAATCCAGCGTATCGCTGCGATTCCTCTCGTATTGTCCGATTTCTGAAATCCATCGGCTGATTTTCCCCTCGTAAACTTCCGCAAACCAGTCTCTTTCGCCTGTATCCCGTTCCCGGCGCAGATGCACGATGCGCAGGGGCAGGTTGTGCAGATTGATGAGCAGAATAAGCATGAAGGCATGGGCGAACAGGTTGCCGCTGGAAAAGTACATGTAGTAGTCGAAGCTTCCGGCATCAAAGGTAAAGCGCGAAAAAAAGCCGCTGAAAAAGCGGTAGGATGTGTGAATATCGCGCACGGTGAAATCGTTTTTGGTCTTGACTGGGACAAAGCTGATGCGGGTGCCCCTGTTCGCTTTTTTCAGTTCGGCGTAAAAAAGACGGATGTACTTGCGCCCGGTCGGGTTGATGAACAGATAGAGGCGGTGGATGGGAAAATCTTCCAGCGAAAGCAGCTCAATGAATTGCCGCCATTTGGATTCCCTTTCCGCGGGGTTCAGCACCACATAGTCGCGGGGGATGGTGGCGAACACGATATTCCGTTTTGCCGATGCCGTGGACATGACCTGCACCCGGTTTGAAGTGTTTTTCACAAAATAGAAAAAATTGTGACCTAAGTCAAGAAAATAATCTGATAGTACCAGATAAATAGATGATAATCAGATAATATTCTGTTATAAAAAAGGTAAAAATTTTTCTATCTCCCTGTTTTACAAGGATATCATGAAAAATCATGGCTGGCATACGTTTTGCTTTTTTGGATCAGATATTGCGGGCATATGGCAGCCCGGAACACTGTTTCACAAAGGAGTACACATGCGCGTCACAAAAAAGGATTGGGGCTCGCTGTACGAGACGGATGTGCTCATCCTCGGCACCGGGGCTTCCGGTATGGGGGCGGCGCTCAAGGCGGCGGAAAAGCATGCCGATGTGCTCATGCTCGGGAAGGGCACGCTGGAAAGTTCCGGCTCCCTTGGCGGGGGAAATGATCACTTCATGGCCGTGCTGGATACGGATGAGGCGTATGATGATCTGGAAAGCTTCGTGAATTTTTACATGAAATCCGCGTATGGCTATAAACGCGAGCAGCTTGTGCAGTGGCACGATGCCTTCGCGCCCTGTCTGGCCGTCCTTGACGAAGTGGGTACGGAGTTCAAGCCCAAAGATGGCGGCGGGCGCTACCGCTCCGTCGGATTCGGCCAGCCGGGAGCGTGGTGGCTGCATATTGTCAACGGCCGCACCATCAAGCGCAATCTGGCGAAAAAAATACGCAAGCTGGACGGCGTTTGCGTTCTGGACGACATCCAGATAACGCGCATGTTCGCCAGGGACGGCAAGGTCACAGGCTGCATGGGCTTCCATGTGCTGAGCGGTGAAACCGTGGCCGTGGCCTGCAAGACCGCCGTCAACTGCCTGGGCTGGCATGCCCAGCGTGCCGCCAACAACTCCACCAACAATCCGTTCAACTGCTGGTTCACGCCGTTTACCACAGGCAGTTACTTCACACAGGCCTATCAGATCGGCGCGGCGGTCATCAACGCGGACATATCCGGCCGCGCCACCATGCTTCCCAAAGGCTGGGGCGCGCCGGGCATGAACGGCATCAACAATATGGGCGGCCATGAGCTTAATGCCCTGGGCGAGCGCTTTATGGGCAAGTATGACCCCATGTGGGAAAACGGCAGGCGCCGCAATCAGATCATGGGCACAGAGCAGGAACAGCTGGAGGGTTCCGGCCCCCCGTTCTATATGGACATGCGCCATTTCAGTCCTGAAGACGCCTACCATCTGCAATATGTGCTCATGCCCGCGGACAAGGAAACCTATCTGGATTACTGCGCCGCGCGCGGCATTGACTTCCGCACCACGCCGCTGGAAGTGGAAATAGGCGAAATGGCGCTTTCCGGCATGCTGCTGGCGGACGAGCGTATGGAAACTACCGTGAAGGGGCTGTTTGCAGGCTGCAATTTCACCAGTTTTTCCGGCGCCATGTGCGGGGGCTATGTGGCCATGAACCACGCGGCCGACGACGCGGCGAAGTATGGGATGCCCTCTCTTGATGAAGGCGAAATCCGCGCATGGAAGGACAAGGATGAAGCCCCGCTGCGCAACAACGCCCCCAATACCCTGACGTATATGGATTTTGAAAATCCTATTCGCCAGGTCATGGATTATTACGCGGGCTTCCGGCGCAACATGCCCGGCATGAAACTGGCGCTGGAAAAGCTGGGACTTATTGCGTCCCACAAGGAAAAGGTCAAGGCGAAGAATCTGCATGAGCTGATGCGTCTGCACGAAGCCTTTGACTTGCTTGAACTGTGCCGCATGCACCTTGACGCATGTCTTCAGCGCAAGGAAAGCGGGCGGGGCATGTACAAGCTGGCTGATTATCCTGATTTGGATCCCTCGCTGGACAAGGGTCTGGTCGTCCGGCAGGAAGCCGGCGCGCCCGTGTATTCCTGGCTGGAAAAACAGGCACAGTAGGCACGGTGCCTGATTGGCAGATATTTTTCATCATGGAACGCTCTATACCGGAGAAACGACATGCCTCCTCTTTTCGACAGTGAAAAATGCATACGCTGCGGCATGTGCGTGCGGGATTGTCCGGCCTATATTCTGGATCTGGACAAAAAGCATGACAAAACCCCGCACGTCATTGAGGAATACCGGCTGGAATGCTGGCATTGCGGCAATTGCCGCATTAGTTGCCCGCGTGAGGCCATATCCTTTGAGTTCCCCCTTTACACGCTGGTCTGACAGCACAAGGAAGCAAACCATGAAAAACAGAGTGATTCGTTGTCTGATGGCACTGGCGCTCGGCGTTGCCGCGGCAAGTCCCGCCATGGCGGCCCCGGAGTACATCCTTTCCCTCAACCTGAGCATTGCTCCCATACACAACCGCTGGAACAAGGCCCTTAAACCCTGGGCTGACGAAATTGAAAAACGCAGCGGCGGCCGGGTTGTCATTGAGCCCTATTTCGCCCAGGCCATCAGCCCGCAGGCGGAAGTCGTGGAATCCGTGCGCTCCGGTCTTGCCGATATAGGCGAAGCCACCTTCACGGTGGGCGGCCTGGGCCGTTATCCCTTCCATGAGCAGCTGCTCAATCTGGTCAAGCCCAGCAACTGCACCGTGGATCCCGTGACGCTGGTCAGCGGCTTGCATAAGGCCTTCCCCGAGCAGGCCGCCGCCGATACCAAGGGCACCAGGCTCCTGTTCCTGGAAGGGCACAGCGTGGGCATGCTCATCGGCACGCGCGACAAGCCCATCACCAAGCTTGAAGACCTCAAGGGCATGAAAATCGGTGTCGGTGGCGGCGGCATCCGCGTGGAGCGCATGAAGAAGCTTGGCGCCACCGTGGTGGGCGTGACCATCTCCGACATGTACATGTCACTGGAAAAGGGCGTTATCGACGGCGCGGTCGTTGATGGCGACGTGCTCATTTCCCGGAAAATCGGGGACATCATCAAGCACATGACGCTGGTGAACATGGGCGGCAGTGTGTTCTACTGTGTGATGAATCCCCAGAGTTATGAAAACCTGCCGCCGGATCTGCGGCAGGTCATCGACGAGGTGTCCGCCGAGTACGCTCCTCAGGTGATGAAGGAATTCTGGGATACCATGCAGTATGCCAGTCTGGAAAAATGGATGAAGGAGCAGGGCGGCAAGGTCTATATGCTCAGCGCGGAGGATTACGCCAAGGCTGATGAGCTGGTGGAACCCACCTATGCGGAATGGGTGGAATTTTCCAAAAGCAAGGGCCTGCCTGCCGAGGATATTCTGGCGAAATTCCGTGAACTGGAAGCGGACTGCATGAAGCCTTGGGCTGATTCGCCCGCGGCAGCTCTGGTTTCCAGGTAGTTTTCCCCCACGGGGCGGCCCTGTGCCGCCCCGTGCCTGTTTTTTCAGTCGCTTTAACATGGGCAGTCCCTCACGGAGCATCTATGAGTTTGACTTCAGGATCCCGTTCGGCATCGTCCGGCTCCGCGCCGGGTTCGTGTGCTGTGGCGGTCATGCGTTCCAGCGTCGCCCGATTGCGCAGGATGGAACCGCTGTGCAAGTGGTTCAGCTGCGCGGGCATGCTGTTTTTTCTGGTGATGGTTGTCATCACTGCACTGGATGTGGCTCTGCGCTACTTCTTTTCCAGACCGCTGAGCGGCACCATTGAGCTGACTGAATTTTTCATGGTGATCGTGTTCTTTTCGTCTGTGGCCTACACGCAATGGACGGGAGGACATATTTTCATGGATGTGGTTACGGCAAAACTGAGCAAAAAACGGCAGCACCAGCTTAAGTTGATCACGGATATCTGGTCATTTGTCATGGTCGCGTATTGCATCGTGGCTATGCTGATATATGCTCATACCAGCGATCTGTATTCTCCTGTGCTGGGTATTTCGCTTACGCCATTTATCTATTTTGCCGCATTTGGATGCACTCTTCTGTTTTTGACTTTACTGCACGACGTTCTGGCCTCCATGCTGACAGTTTTGGAAGACAGCGGCACATTCTCCGTGCTGGTGACAATGACGCTGGCCGTGGCCGGGCTGCTGGCCGCTGGCTGGTTCATGCACCACCGCATTCCCGGCATGTCGGCAGTGACGCTGGGCCTGTGGGGCATGGCGTTCATGTTCTTCCTCTTTTTCATGGGGATGCCCGTGGCCTATGCGCTTATGGCCGCGTCGTTCGTTTTTCTCTCCAACATGCGCGGCCCGGTGGCGGCCTGGAACATGCTGGGCTCCTTCTGGTACAGCACGGTGTCCAGTTATGACTGGTCGCCGCTGATGTTTTTCCTGCTCATGGGCTATGTATGCTTTCAGGGGCAGTTCGGGGCGGATTTATACCGGGCCGCGCGCAGCTGGATGGGACACTGGCGCGGCGGACTGGCCACGGGCAGCGTGTGTGCCTGCACGGCCTTCGGCGCGGTGGTGGGCGACTCGCTGGCGGGCAGCGTGGCCATGAGCGCCATCGCCCTGCCGGAAATGCGGCAGAGCGGCTACAGGGATGAGCTTTCCGTGGGCTGCCTGGCCTGCGCGGGCACCATCGGCAGCCTCATTCCGCCGAGCACCACGCTTATTCTTTACGGAGTGCTGGCCGAGCAGTCCATCGGCGAGCTCTTTATCGCCGGGGTCGTGCCCGGCCTGGTGTCCATGCTCTGCTTTATTGCCATCATCGTGATCTGGACGCGCATAAACCCCATCGTGGGACCGGCCTCGCCGCGCGTTCCCCGCGGGGAAGCCCTGGCCTCCCTGAAGTCCGCGCTGCCCATCATGATTATCTTTATCACGGTCATCGGCGGCATCTACGGCGGCGTGTTCACCGCCACGGAAGGCGGCGGCGTGGGCGTGTTCGGCATGCTGGCTCTGGCCGTGGCGCTGGGGCGCATGAATTTTACCAAACTGAGCAAGGCGCTGACAGAATCGGCCAAATTCACCTCCATGTGCTTCGCGCTATTGGCTGGAGCCAATCTGCTGGGCTATTTCATGACGCTGAGCCGCATCCCCATGGTGCTGGCCAACGAGATCGCGGCCATGACCCTGCCGCCCATGCTGGTGATGATTGTCATCATTCTGGCTTTGTGCTTCCTGGGCTGTTTTATTCCCGCCATTCCCCTGGTGCTGATCTGCGTGCCTATCTTTGTGCCCATCGCCAAGGTTTTCGGCTGGAACCTGGTCTGGTTCGGGATTATTACCACCCTGATCAAGAACATGGCCTGCATTACGCCACCCTTCGGCATTAATCTGTTCGTCATGAAGGGAATAGCCGATGTGCCCATCAGCCTGATGTACCGGGCGTCCATGCCATTTATTGCGGGCCTGTTCCTCTGCGTGGGACTGATTATCGCCTTTCCGCAACTGGCGCTGTGGCTGCCCTCTATGATGCATTAAGCATGTATGCCCTGGGCGTTCCCGGAGAAAGACAGAACTCCGGGAATGCCCTGCGCGGGCCGGAAGACGCTCGCCTGCGCGGAGGACTTTCCCTGATGACTGTGAGTTTTTTATGAGGGCGGGGACGCTTGGACGATGAAAATTTTTGCCGGAGTGAGCAAGGGGCATCATTGACCGCTTTGCTGATTTCATGAAAAAAATTTCATGATATTTCACTGAAATAAAAAGTGTTTTTCGTTGAAGGAGTGAAAGTTTCGTCAGGGGCGGACAGTTGACGGCAGGCTCTCAAGATGATGAACTGATATCTTCTCTGTCTGCCCCCCCGAAGCAAGGAGCCCCCGATATGGAATTTCCCGCCCCAGATGCCTGGCTGGCTCACCGCGTTTCCTATGGCGAAACGGACGCTATGGGTGTTTTGTATTATGCTGAATATATCCACATTTTTGAGCGGGCGCGGGGCGAATTTGGCCATGTGTGCGGCTGTTCCTACAAGGAAATAGAAGAACGGGGCATCCTTTTGCCCGTGCGTGAGGTGCAGTGCCGCTATCGCTCGCCTGCGCGCTACGATGACCTGATTCAGGTTCATGTGGCCATTTCCGAATGGGGAAAGGCTTCCGTGCGTTTTGTGTACGCCCTGTACGATGAGACGCGGCACAAACTCCTGGCCGAGGGCATGACTCAGCACGCCCTTGTCAACCGGGAGGGAAAGCCCGTGGCCGTGCCGGACTGGCTCAGGCGCGCGTTTTCTGCCCCGCTGGATTAATATGGGAATGCTTGCTGGCAAACTCGTTGGTGCCGGGAGCCATCCGAAAGTGTTTTTGATACCCCAAATCCACAGGGTCATCGCGGCCACGCCAGCCATAAGAATGAACGACGCTCCCAAGTTCCACCCGGCCCAGGATGCTTGCGGACAATTCTTTCCCTGAAGGCGGAAAGGTGACGATCTTGACCCATTCCGCACCGTCGTCAACGGATCGAACTCCGGACGGAAAATTGGCAGCCGGTGCCAGCAGGAGAAAGAGACAGCACAGGGGAATCAGAGGGGCAGGGAGCCCCGTATATCCTTGAGCCGGGGAAACCGCGAGTGTATATTTTTTGTACATCATGAAAATCAGCCCCTGATATTTTTTATACAGGCGTGACGGCTTCCTTTGCCGGACATATGAGAAAAAGAATCTTTTATTTCAGCAAAATAAGATAAGAAAAAGCAATGGCACGGTCTTTGCTGATGCCAGCTCCAGAAGACCTCACGGTACAAGGTTGAGCCCGGTATGAGACTTGGGCATACCGCGTGGCCGACGCGGCATGTCGGTGTTAAAAGTTCAGGAGTATCCTTATGAGAAATATGCGTCATTTTTTGGCTGGATGGGTTGGCGTTTCTCTGGTGTTCTGTTCCGTGTCTGCTGCCTGCGCGCATGGGCATGACAAGGCTGGCAGGCTGAATGGCGGATGGGACGGCTGTTTTGCCGCTCCGCACGCCATGCTGGCTCCGTTTCAGGGGTTGACCGAGGAAAAGCGCGCCGAGCTGGATGCGCTTGCGCGGGAACATCGCGCCGCCGTGGAACCATTGCGTGAGCAGCTGGAAGCCAGGCATCTGGAGCTGAACGCCCTGTCCGGCAATCCCAACATGCGGCCCGAAGATATCAGCAGACTGGCGAAGGAGGTGGCGGGTCTGCGTGCCCGAATTCGCACCGCGAACCAGACTTTTCGGGAGAAGGCCCAAGAGCTTGGCGTGCCGGTGAGGCCGCGGGCAGGCATGAGGGGCGCTTGCGGGAGGCGTGCACATCCTCCCATGCGTGGATGCAGCTGATGATCGGGCCGTATCGTTTTTAACGTTTAACCCGCAAAGGCCGTCCGTGAAGGACGGCCTTTACGGGTTAAAAAAGGTGCTTATCCGGTGATGAGGCGGCAAGGCTCCTGCGCCGCGTCGGATTTGCCATCTCTGCCGGATGGCCGGAGACCACGGCGCACAGGCTTAGAAGTCATCCTCGGCCGTGCATTCCAGGCTGAGGTCATTGGGGATAACCATGACCGGCACGCGGGAATGCCCGATAACGCTTTCGGACGGACGGCTGAACATGAAGCTGAACAGTCCTTTGGTGGACATGCTGCCCATAATGATAAGGTCAGCGCATACCTTGTCCGCAAGCTCAATGAGCTCGCGCGCCGGGTTGCCGCTCATCAGCAGTGGTTCAGCCTTAATGCCGGCGAAATTTTTCTCCACAAAATCCTTGAGAAAAACTTCAGTCCGGGCTTTGCTCTCTTCAAGAATATTTTCGATCATGGAGCGTGAGCTGACGTAGTTGAGCAGGTGCGCGGCAGAAGGCAGAGAATGAACCACAATGACGCGGGCATTGTCAACTTTGGCTATGCCGCGGGTATACTGGACAATGTCATCGCTGTTTTCCGTCAGATTAATGCAGCAGATGATGGTGGAAAAAAGAGCCATGGATTTCTCCTTGAAAAATCAGGTTACTCAAAGCATTTGCTTACCACAGGCAGGCACGGACATGCAAGACAGGGCAGATTCGTCGTGATGGCCGGGCCTTTCGCGGACTGGTTGCAATGTGTCAGGGCGTGCCTGCCGGAGGGCATTAAAGGCGCACGGGGGAGAGAAAATTTCCCCCGTGCGTTTTCAATTATGAACTCTGATCTGTCAACGCCGTTCGCGTGGACACCGGGCACAATTACTGCGGCAGATGGGCCGCCCGCTGCGCTTCCAGGGCGAGCGCCTGTTCCTCAAAGGAGGCAAAGCCAGCCTGATGCAGCGCGTCTTCCACGGTTTCCTCCCAGGGCCAGGACGCATAGATGGCCGGCTTGTGGAAGGTTGCCCTGAATTGCGCCATCTCCGCACGGCATTCGGCTTCCTTGGGGGTACCCAGACTTTTGCGCAGGTTTTCGTGCAGGCGTTCTGATTCTCCCTCGTACCATTCGCGCAGGTCGGTGCCGCTGGTGTATTTCTTGAGGAAGTGACCAAAGCCGTGGGCTTCCATCAGAGCGCGCAGATTTTTCAGGTGCTGCTCGCACAGCCATTGCCCCAGGCGTGAGGCCGGGATATTATCGGCCTCTACCTCGGCAATTTCCAGCTTTGTTTTGTAGTAGGTGTCGGGCACCACCGAGGCGGACACAATGCCCGCGATGGCCACCAGCCCGCGCAAAATGTGGCTGTTGGAGACGCCCTGACCACAGAAGCCCACTTTTTTGCCGTACTTCTGGCCGGTGAAAATGGTGGTGAGCAAGGCCCACACCACGGCCGGATCCTCTTCGTCGTAGATGTGCTGAAGGCTGGCGTTATCGCGATCCGTGGCCAGCACCATCTGGGTCATATCATTGGAGCCGATGGAAAAGCCGTCGAATTCCTGGATAAACTGACGGGCAAGGATGGCATTGGACGGAATTTCCGACATCTGGATGATTTTCAGATCGTCCTGGCCGCTGACCAGTTTGTGGACACTGGCCAGATAGCGGCGCATGGAACGGGCTTCCTCCAGGGTGCGGACAAAGGGCAGCATGAGCTGGAGATTGCTGCCTCCATACACGCCGCGCGCCAGCTTGAAGGCTTCAATTTCCCAGTCGTGTATCTGGCGGGACACGCCGCGATAGCCGAGCATGGGGTTATCTTCATTTTTTTCAAAAAGAATGCCGCCGAGCAGGTTGCGGTATTCGTTGGACTTGAAGTCCGTGGTTCGGTAGATGATGGGTTTGCCGTAGAAAGCCATGGCGAACATGGCCAGACCCTGGGCCAGGGTCTGAACATAGTGCTCCTTGCCCGTGCGGTAGCCGCGCGCGCGGATGATGGATGCAATTTTTTCCGGCACCGAGCGCAGATCATCCATTTCCTTGGTCAGGCCGCACTTGAGCCCCACTTCGCGCCGCAGGTCGGTGATGCGGCGGAAGGCTTCTTCCAGGAAGGGATCGTGGCGAACCTTATCGGCCAGGGCTTTGACCTCCGCGGTGATGGCCTCGCGTCTGGCCTGCACGTCGGCGGGCTCGCCGCTGAGCAGGGCCAATTCCTCCTCAAAGCCATAGATGATGCGCACATGGTCTTCCAGGCTGCCCGACGTGCGCAGAGCGTCCTGATAGCGCATCGCGTTTTCAAAGTATTCATCGAGTTTGTGCTCAAGCTCGCGAAGCTTGCGCTGCTGGGCCAGCATCTGCTCGGCGCCATGCACGTCCAGGGCCGCGGTCGCCTCAATTTCTTCGGCCAGGCCGGTCATATGCCCCACATGGTCGCGCAGTTTGAGATCCAGCATTACCAGACCCGCGCTGAGCTGTTCCTGCACAGTTTTGGTCAGGGCGCTGTCCAGTTCGGCCAGCTTGCCTTCCACCGCGCTCTGAAGCGTGCCGTTATCAAGCGCTTCCAACGCCTGCGGGTGAACGCCCACATTGCCCAGCATGAATTCGGCGCGCAGCAGGCCCACTTCAAAATCCGGCACATTGCGCAGCCGGGACAGGAAGAGTGCCTGGTTGACGTCGGCCAGCACGAGACCCACATGAGTTTTGGTGGACGGCAGGGTCGCCAGGTTCATCTCGCCGCCCACATCGTGCAGCGGCAGAAGCCCGCGGTAGACGCAGCCCTTGGTTCCGTCCACGGTGACATCCTGTCCGTCCAGGGCGCGCAGTGTTTCCAGCCGCTGAATGCCGATGACGGCGGGAATGCCCAGTTCGCGTGACGTAATGGCCGCATGGCTGGTATCGCCGCCCACATTGGCCATGATGGCCGCGGCCACGCGCATGCCCGGAACCATGTCCGGGTCGGTGCGCTCAGCGGCCAGAATGTCGCCCTTGGCCACCTTGTTCAGTTCCAGGGCGGAACGCAAAAAGCGAACCGTGCCCTGTCCCGCGCCGCGGGAGGCGCCGTTGCCTTCCACCAGCACTTCGGCCGCTTCCGCCGCTTTGGCATCCACTTCCAGGCGACGCATGAAGATGGTGTCGGGGTGCTGTTCAAATTCTTCGTTCCAGCGGGTTTCCGGCCGGGCCTGCACAAACCACAGCTGTTCCTTGCTGTCGATGCAGAACTCCGTATCCATGATCATGCCGCCGTATGCCTTGCTGATGGTGCGCACCGAACGCGCTACCTGTTCGGCCAGGGAAATGGACAGCGCCCAGCGATAGACATCGTTTTCGGGCACATCGACCTGCTTGGTGCCGCCCTTTTCGTCGTAGACAATTTTCTTGATTTTGCTGCCCAGGTTGCGGATGACCACTTCCGCGCCGTCGTCACGCTGGAACACATAGTACTTGTCCGGGGTGACCATGCCGCCCACAATGGCTTCGCCAAGGCCATAGCTGGCATCAATGCTAACCAGATCCTTGCGTTTTGTCCCCCGGCAGCCGGACGCCGTGTCGGCGCTGAACGCCGTGCCCGCAATAACCGGATTGATCATGCGCATGATGCATACGGACAGGGAGGTGTGTTCAATGGCCCATTCCTGCTTGGCCTGCAGGGCCAGTGATTCATCGCCCGTTGCTTCGGCTCTGGTGATGCCGTCGCGGATGGCCTCGCGGCGGTAGGTCATGGAGCGCAGGTTATAGGCCGAGGCGCAGTCCCAGTGATAGGCCTGAACCACACGATCTTCGCCCACCATATTGAGGTAGGTGTCCTGCAGACCGGCAAAGGCCTTTTTGCGGGAATCCTCGCCCGCGGCGGAAGAGCGCACGGCCACGGGCACGTCGGGTTCGCCGGCCTCTTTGCAGATATCGCGGTAGGCCTGGCGTACGGCGTCGTCCACGGCCTTGGGAAGCGTGACGGAAAGAATGGATGCCTGAACCAGCACCGAGCGTTTGCGCAGCTGGTCGATCATTTCCTGGGAGGTGGCGAAGCCTTCCACCACATTATTGACAAAAGTCCGCAGGCGGATGCGTGTGGCGTCGGGCTGGGCGGCGTCGGCAGAGCGGATTTCCCGGCTCAGATTGCGAACCAGCTTTTGCACGAATTCCGCATCCTGGTTGATGTTGGGGTCGTTCCAGTCAATGCGCGCGTATTCCTTGTCCACCAGGGAACGCACCAGGGCGGCGTTAACGAAGCATTCGTCCAGCAGCTTGTGAAAGCACAAGGATGAAATGGCTCGGAACTGAGGTGTGCGGACGCCAGGAATTTCGTGAATATGCGCGGTGTTGAAATTTTTACCACCCACGATAGTTTCGGCAATTTCGCCGATGGCCATGATGTCCGCGCCGGTGAGAACCAGCTTTTGCTGCAAATCTTCCACCGAAGCCGTGGCCTTTGCGTTGCCTGTTCTTCCCATGTCGTGCCTCCAGGTAGTGTTGCCGTGAATGTTGGCCGATCATTCATACGAGACTGCCGTGTTCGCCTCATCCAGTTTGTACCCGCACCAGGGGCAAAAGTGAATACCTTGAGAGAGGATCGGTTTTGCGCAATCCGGATTGGGACAAAGGCGGGGCGCCGGCCCCAGCTCGACGATGAGCTCGCCTTCGCGTACCGGAACCATTTTGCGGGTAACCTTGTAATCCGCGGATTTGAGGACACGCTTGACGACGCCGTCCACCGGCGCCAGCACGGACTTTTCCTGTTTCATGATGGAGATGTTGAAAAGTTCCGCGCCGGCTTTGACCATATCGCCCGGGCGCACATACATGACCCACAAATCACCGTTGGACGGCGCGGCTACATGGTTGGGGTTGGCCGGATCGGCCATGGACACGTCCGTGTTGTCTCCTCCGGTGGCTTCCGCCACCTTCACCTCGCAGGTCATGAACTCCGAGTCGTACCCATAGCGCACCACAACCGTCCCCTGGCTGGAGACGTGGCTCACGCTGTAAATGGTCATTTTGTGGGGTTTTCCCTCGGAATCGGTGAACTGGAGTTCCTGCCCGTGCTTCAGTCCTTCAAACCACACATGCAGGGGAATTTTGTTGGGATCCCCGAACTGGTTGACGAACTGGATGGTTTTTAGGGCGTCGCCGGGGTGATTCAGATACAGTACCAGTTCTTCCTTGGTGGGCATACGCTTGATCAAATCCGCGCAGGCCGCCGCTTCGGCGTCGATATCAATGTCGGTCAGATGATCCAGCGGCGAATCTTCGGTGCGTTCGGCCAGAGCCTTTCGCCAGCCGGCCCCGAACGCGCTTTCGTACACCCAGTCGGCGGGGAACCCGAGGGGCAGACGGCCAAACCTGCCCAGCAGAAGATTGCGGAACGCGTCATTGCAATCCTGGTACAGGGTCAGGCGAGCCTTGCGGAGGGCGGGAGTAACCTGACTTTCCGGCGTATCAACCACACTTTCCAAAACGGACAGGAGTTCCTGCACGGCATGTTCGCCGCCGCGTTTCCAGGCTCCGGTCACAGCCAGGAAGGCCGTGTTCCAGGTAATCTGAGAGCCGGGCGTCACATCGTGGTAGCGCACAATGTGGCGTGTGCCTGCGAGGAAGCGCAGCATGGAGGGCAAAAGATGGATATAGCCCTGCTTCATGGCGCCTTCCTGCGAGGATGAGGTGGCGCCGCCAGGCATGGCGTGACGGGTCACATCGTGATCAATACCCTGGAAATAGGGGCCGCAGTAGCGGTCGTAAAAGGGCATAATCTGCTTGAGGACAAAGTTGGCCTCGCGGATCATATCCTTGTTGATCATGGTTTTGAGGCCCAGCTCATCCTCCAGGTACGCGGCTGTGGACAGCACTTCGCCCTGCCCGTAAGAGCGGGCCGCGGCCCCCAGGCTGACGTCCACAATATGCGCCCCCGCCTTGGCCGCCGCGCCCACGCTGGGGACAAAGAGGCCGTCTGTATAGTGGCGATGGTAATGGAGTACCAGACTGGGCCAGTGTTTGCGCAGGGCTGTCACCAGCTCGGTCATGAAGCGCGGAGGGCATACCCCGGCCATGTCCTTGAGCCCAAGAATGATGCTGGCCGCCGCGTCGTGCCGGGTACCGCCCATCACCGCCGCCACCATATCCAGCGTGGCTTCTGTGACCTCAAGGTAATGGTTCACATCGAAGCCCTTGGCCCAGGACAGGGACAGAGCTGGCTCAAAGACCACGTCCCGCCGGGACATGATCACGTCGGCGAGAGGGCGCATGTTGCGTATATCGTTCAGAAAGTCAAAACAGCGTATAATCTGGTAGCGGTCGCAAATCATCTCGCCCGTGATTTGCATGAGATTGCGCGGCTGGGGGGTATACCCCAGCACATTGGTGGAGCGAACCAGGATTTGCTTCAGGGTTTTGGGGGCGAACTTGTTCCACTCCTCCGCCTCTTTGAATGGGTAGGTCATATTGGCCATCATGGCCACATGAAAATGGGCGCCTCCGCCGTTTTCCAGTGAAAAGAAGTTGCACGAGTCCAGATAGGGGCCCAGCAGGGCGTCTTCGGCCAGGCGAAAGCGGTTGCCGCTGTTCGATTGCGTAACGTCGCGGGTGGTGGTGTCGGTCAGGTGTATCACGCCCGAATCGCGCAGCATGTCAAGGAGAGCCGCGCGATCTCCATGCGGGTAAGGGCTGGGAGCGGTGCGAA
This sequence comes from Desulfovibrionaceae bacterium, assembly GCA_022510785.1. Classification (GTDB taxonomy): domain Bacteria; phylum Desulfobacterota; class Desulfovibrionia; order Desulfovibrionales; family Desulfovibrionaceae; genus Mailhella. The sequence goes on from JAFLSV010000001.1 coordinate 51,497, forward strand.
CGCTGGAGGGCAGGTGCGGCAGAACCGGCTCGAAGGCGGGCAGCCTGGGGCTGTCCACGGTGCGGTACTGGCCGAGCTGTACATAGGGGTTGTACCCCTTGGCCGAAATTTCCGCCACCAGACGCGCCAGGCGTTCACCTTCCGGGGCGATATCTTCATAATACAGAAGTTCGGGGGTGCGCTCAATGAACGAGGTGTCAAAGTCCGCCGTGCGGAACTTGTAGTTGCGCAGCACATAGCGGTAAAAGGGAATGGTCGTCTTGAGGCCGCCTATGGTGTATTCATCCAGGGCGCGTTCCATAATGCCGCGCACCTTGCGCCAGTCAAGGCCATAGGCGATAAGCAGGGCGCCGGCCGAATCATAGTTGGAGGGAAATTCATAGCCCGCCGTCATGTTGGAATCAAGGCGCACTCCCGGCCCCCCGGGAGAAACATAGCGGGTGATGCGGCCGGAGTTGGGACTGAAGCCGCGCTGCGGATCCTCGCAGTTAATGCGCACCTGCATGGCCATGTGCGAGGGGCGCATGTTTTCATCGTTCAGCGGCAGAGGCACGCCAAAGGCGATGGCGATCTGGGTTTCCACCAGATCCACCCCATAGCGGCATTCGGTGATGCCGTGCTCCACCTGAAGCCGGGTATTGATTTCAATGAGGTAGGGCTGGCCATCGCGTGTGACCAGAAATTCCACCGTGGCCAGTGAATGGTACTTGACGGCCTTGACCAGCTTGCAGGTATATTCCTTGAGCCGTGCGCGCAGATCGGGCGTCATGCCCGCCCAGGGGGAGGGGGTGATTTCAATGAGCTTCTGGTGATTTCGCTGAATGGAGCAGTCGCGTTCGTCAAAGGCGAACACATTCCCGTATTTGTCGGCCACCACCTGGATTTCAATATGCCTGACGTGCTCCAGGTATTTTTCCACAAAGAGGCGCGGGTTGCCGAAAGAGGCTTCGGCCATGGTCGACGCCTTCAGGAAGGCGTCTTCCAAATCGTCGGTACTGCGGATGACAAAGATGCCGCGTCCGCCGCCCCCGCCTTCGGCCTTGAGCATAACGGGCAGGCCGATGCGCTTTATGATTTCCCTCGCCTGGGCGACATCCACCGCGCCGTCAGAGCCCGGCACCACGGGGATGCCCAATTGCGTGGCCAGCTGCCGGGCCTGAACCTTGTTGCCCAAAAGGTTCATGGATTCCGCCGTGGAGCCGATGAAGACAATGCCCGCCTCTTCACATTTGCGGGGAAAGCTTTCATCCTCGGACGCGAATCCCCAGCCGGGGTGGATAGCCACGATTCCGCGCTTCTGGGCTTTGTGGATAATCAGGTCAACATCGAGGTATGCGGTCGGATCCGCCCCCAGCAGCATCAACTCCTGCGCGGAGGAGACCGCGGGAGAGGTCTTGTCCACATCGGTGGCCGTCATGACGGCTATGGCGCGAAAGCGTTCACGGATGGAACGGCAGATACGCCTGGCGGGTATGCCGCGGTTTGCCACAAGAATGGGCTTGTCCCGAAGTTCGTCCCAAACCTCTTCCAAGGTTTTGCAAGCCATATGTACTCCATCGGGCGAGCGGCGTCATTGCATTGGAATGAGCGAGCCCCCGAGAAAAGTCTGTTCATCCGACCTGACGCGCAGGCGCAACGCGCCGGACACGCAAAGTCCCTCTACCACGCCTTCGCACGAGGAACGCTGAGTCCCGGAATTACTTTCGGGCAACGCATCCTCCAGCCTGACCCTGCATCCGCGAAAGGCGAGATGCCGCTGTGCCAGCCCGGGCCACCAGGACTCTTCCGTCCCGTTATTTTTGGGGAAATAGCAGGAAATTATAAGACCGACAAGCAACGTCCACAAAGGCACAAGCGGGATAAAGGCGCCGCTCGGGTGCCTGCGCGCAGAGCCGGCGTGCTGGCGATCCGGCTTGTCCCGGGCCTTTTGGTGGAGAACGCCCGCGGGCAGGGCAAAAGCGTCACGAAGCGCGGACGGAGGCGGAGCGGAGAAGATATTGAGCCCCACCCCGGCCACAAGCGCTCCTCCGCGTTCCTCAAGAAGAATGCCCCCCACTTTTGTCCAGTTTCCGGCAGTGCCTGACGGCAGGGGAGAGGCGTCATCCCTGAAAAAATCTTCATCCTGTGCTTGAAGAATGTCATTCGGCCATTTCAGCGCCACGGCATAACCCATGCGCGTCAGGGCCTCGGCAAACAGGCCGCCGAGCGCCGGGGCCGCCGCCGTGCTGTTCAGGGGCCAGGCCGCGGGGACACGCAGGGCGGCATAGATGTTGCCAGGCGGCGAGGCCCAGGCGCGGCGCAGCTGCCCCCGGCCCGCGCTCTGGCTCAGAACCAGCACGGAGCCCCATTCCGGCAGCGCTCCCCGGCGGATCAGCGCGTGCGCCGCATCCAGGCTGGAAGTGGCGTGTCCCGCAAGATACACGGGGGCAGGGAGTCCTGGGCAGGGACATTCCAGCATGCGGAGCTCACCATCTGGACGGATTTCGCGCCACACGGTGTCCGGGCGGGGGACTCCCGTGCCGGAAAAACCCAGGGAGGCCGGAGCCAGCGGCGAGGCGGCCAGTTCCTGCGGAGAGAAAGGCTCCGCGAGGCGTGTCCCATCGGGATGCGGGCCGGGTATCCCGTCATTCAGCAGTCGCAGGTGGGCTGTCATGGTCATGGGCGCTGAAGGCGCAGGTCGGCGGCTCAATGCACGGCCGTGGCGGATGTGACGATGGAATCGCGGATACCAAAAGAGCCCAGAGTCTCCCGCATGGTTTCCATAGCGTCCCTGGTACCGCGATAGTGCACCTGAACAAAAAACCAGGTTCCTTTTTGCGCCTTTTCCTTTATCATCCTCGTGCGCATACCCGCGCCTTCCAGACTGGCGCGAAGCGCGTCGGCCTGTTCTTCCGATTTGAAGGCGGCCACGCGCAGAACAAAGTCATACTGTCCCGGATCCGGGGGAGGGGCGGGCTGCGCTTTTGCGGGCGGCGCGCCGTCAGCAGTGGCTTTGACCCCGGGGGAAGCGGGAGCCTCACTTTCCGCCGGCGCGTCCTTTTTCAGGTTGCTCATGAAGCGCAGATCTTCCTGAGGCAGAATCTGTTCCTGGGCCTTTTCCTCATCGCCTGGCTTATCCGCATCGGGAACCAGCCGCTCCAGAACCGGAGAAGCTGTGAGAGGCACCGAGCCGCGTCCTATAATCAGCCCGGACAGGAAAAAGAAACACAGCGTGACCAGTGTCAGCACCGCCGCCATGACCAGGATGGAGGGTGTCAGTCGAAGTTCCCAGACTGACCTTGTCCCGGCGCTGTGCTCCTGGGCTTTGCCTGGCGCGGGCGTGCGGATCTGCTCAATGGGGCTGATCTGCCTCTTTGCGGCGTTTTCGGAACCCGGCGAGCGAGGAGCGTCATCCCTGGGGCGCTCGCGACGGCGATTGGCCGGTGGTGTGCGGTAAAAAGCGCCGGGCATGGCTACATGCTGTCCGGGGCGCTGACGCCGAGAAGCGCAAGGCCATTGGCAAGTGTGCGTCCCACGGCTCGCAACATGGCCAGACGGGCCAGTGTCAGGGCGCTGTCGCCGCCGAGGACGGGAGTGGCGGCGTAATAGCTGTGCAGCCTGCCCGCCAGATCCATGAGATAAAAGCTGATGCCGTGCGGGGCGCGGGTTTCGGCGGCGTCCGTCACGGCGTCAACAAAGCGCTCTGTGGCCCGAAGCAAAGCCAGGTCGGCCTCGCCAGTCAGGGGGGCGAGCAGGCTCTCGTCAGAGCGGAGCGGCAGCTTCAGATCCCGATCCTCCGCGCGCCGCAGAAGCGCCGCGATGCGCGCATGAGCGTACTGCACATAGTAGACGGGGTTGTCCATATTGCGCTGCTTGACAAGGTCAAGGTCAAAATCCAGCGGGCTGTCGCTCTTGCGTGACAGAAACATGAAGCGCGCCGCGTCCGTGCCTACTTCATCCAGCACTTCGGCCAGGGTCACGAATTCACCCGAACGGGTGGACATGGCCACCTGTTCCCCCGCGCGCAAAAGATTGACAAGCTGGATGAGAACAACCCCGAAGTCCGTGTCCGCGTTACGGCCCAAAGCCGTAACGGCGGCCTTCATGCGCGGCACATAGCCATGATGATCCGCGCCCCACACGTCAAGGGCTTCGGCGAAGCCTCGGGCGTATTTGTTGGCGTGATACGCGATGTCCGAGGCAAAATAGGTGAGCGAGCCGTCACTTTTGCGCAACACGCGATCCTTGTCGTCGCCGCAGCCGCTGCTGGCGAACCACAGGGCGCCGTCCTGGTCATAGGCCAGGCCCCGCCGCCGCAGATCGTCCAGGGTCGCTTCCACCGTGCCCGCGTCCACCAGGCTGCGCTCGGAAAACCATACCTGATGCTCCACATGGAAGCGGGCCAGGTCGGCCTTGATGCCCTCCAGAATGGAATTCATGGCATAGTGGAAACATATATCCATGGCTTCCCGCTCGGGCAGCCCAGACAGTTCCGGCCTGGCTTCAAGCAGTTCAAGCGCGATATCGCGGATATAGTCGCCGTGGTAGTAGTCCTCGGGCCAGCTCACGGGCAGGTGAACCGCCTCGCGCAGGCGCAGGTAGACGGACAGGCCCAGAAGGCGCATCTGGCGGCCCGCGTCGTTGATGTAATACTCGGTGGTGACGTCGTAGCCCGCGAAGCGCAGCACCCTCGCCAGACTGTCGCCCACGGCCGCGCCCCGGCCATGGCCGATGTGCAGCGGCCCGGTGGGATTGGCCGACACATATTCCAGAAGAACGGTGCGCCCGTGCCCTGTGGAGGATGAGCCAAAGCGATCTCCCTGATTTTCGACATCCATGACCACGCGCTGCCAGAAGGCCGGGGCAAGGGTAACGTTGAGAAAGCCCGGGCCGGCGATATCCGTGCTGACCAGGCTGCCCAGCCTGTCGCCCAGGGCGGCGGCCAGGCGTTCAGCCAGCGCCCGCGGCGTCATGCCGGCCTGTCTGGTCAGCACAAGCGCGAGATTGGTGGCCAGATCACCATGCCTGGGATCCCTGGGGGGGGCAATAATCGCCTTGTCGGGCCAGGGCAGCCCCATATCCCGCACAATGTCATGAAAGGTCGACGTCAAAAGGAGAAGGTCACGCATGAAATCAGCCTTATGGACGGCTCAGCCCGCAAAGGCCTCGGCCGCTTCCAGATTGGGAATGTGTTCAATGGTGTATGTACCGTCAGGGGCGTCACAGGCCGTAAGTATGGGGCGCACCATGCGGCTGAGCACGCCCTTGGGGCCGAATTCTACCCAGCGGCGTACCCCGTCCTTCCACTGGCGGCCAATCGTGTCTGTCCACAGCACGGAAGAGGTCATCTGACGGCGTACAGCCGCATGCAGCTTTTCCCCGTCGGTCAGCGGGGCGCCGCTGACGTTGCAGTATACGGGAAAGCGGGCGTCGCGCCAGTCCTGCCTGTCCAGGATTTTGGCAAATTCCGTGGAGGCTTCGGCCATGAGGGGCGTGTGAAAGGCTCCACTCACGGCCAGGGGAATGGCCTTGCCCTTGCGGTTGCGGATTTCTTCCACCAGATCGTCCATGGCATCGCGGTGGCCGCTGACGGCAAACTGGCCCGGCGTGTTGCGGTTAGCCACCCTGATCAGTTTGCCGGTGCGCTCGCCCACGTCTTTGACAATGGCTTCCACCTCCTCCTGGCCGAGCCGGAGCACGGCATACATGGTGCCCACATGCTCCGGGTCGGCTTCGGCCATCAGGCGGCCGCGCAGGGCCACAATTTCAAGCACATGCTCCACATCAAGCACGCCGGCCGCGCCCAGCGCGCTGAATTCACCCAGGCTGTGGCCCGCGGCGCAGACAGCCTCAAGCCGATGGCGCACATGAAACCACAGCGCCAGGTTAACAACGGTGATGGCGGGTTGCAGGGTGCGTGTTTCGGCCATCAGGTTTTCATCGCCGCTCTCCCAGTATATGGCGCGCAAGGGCTGGCCGCTGGCCGCCTCGGCCTTTTTCCAGAGCTGCATGGCGTCGGGCGATGCTTCGGCCAGGTGGCGGCCCATGCCGTTGGCCTGGGCTCCCTGACCGGGAAACAGCAGAGCGGTGGGGGGAGTACTCATGTTTTTCATCCGGGTGGCTGCAAGTGCGGGTGACGCCTGGGGCTAGTCGTACTGGACGGCGCTGAATTTCATCAGGCGATCCCAGTTGTGGTGTGCCTCAATGTAGCGGAAGGTTCCGGTTTTGGCCCGGATGACCAGCGAGTGGGTGACCGCGCCGTTGCCGGTGTACCGGACCCCGCCCAGAAGGCTGCCGCCGGAAATGCCCGTGGCGGCAAAAAAGGCGTCGTCGGATCGGATCATGGTTTCCACGGAAAGAATTTCGCGTATGTCCACGCCGGCCTGTTCGATGGCTTCCTTTTCCACATAGGACTGCGGATCAAGCCGGCACAGCATTTGCCCACCCACACCCTTGATAGCGCAGGCCGCGATAACACCTTCGGGGGTGCCGCCCGTGCCCATCATGACATCCACATCGGTGCGGGGATCGGCCACCATAAGCGCTCCGGTCACGTCACCGTCGGTATGCAGCTGAATACGCGCCCCCGCGGCCCGGATTTCCTGTATGAGCTTTTCATGACGCGGCTTGTCAAGAACGAACACCACCAGATCGTTGACATCCTTGCCAATGGCTTTGGCAATATTGGTGAGATTGTCATGCACCGGCGCATCCAGGTCGATAACGTCACGGGCGGCATGGCCCACCACCAGTTTTTGCATGTAATAACTGGGCCCGGGGTTGTACATGGAGCCCTGGCTGCATACGCCAACAACGGAAATGGCATTGGGGCGGCCATAGGCCAGCAGGGAGGTGCCTTCCACCGGATCCACGGCCACATCCACATCCGGCCCGTCGCCATCCCCCACCTCTTCGCCATTGAACAGCATGGGGGCATTGTCCTTGGCTCCTTCGCCGCTGATGACCTTTCCCCTGATGCTGAGAGAGCGGAACGAAAGACGCATGGCATCCACGGCGGCACCGTCACCGGCTTCCTTATTGCCTTTCCCCAGCCAGCGCGCCGCGGACAGGGCGGCGGATTCCGTCACGCGGACAAGCTCGAAAGCCAGATTTTTTTCCGGAGCTTGCATGAAATTCCTCCCTCATGGATTTGGAGGTGAAGGGCCGCGGCGCGCGCCGGCAGGCGTCAGGCGCATGTCGTGAAGTGCACACGCGCGCGGTGGATATTTCTCAGGACGACAGTCACGAATATAGCCGAGCCGGGCAAGCTCTTCAAGTGAAAAAGCATCGTTTTTTGTGCTGGTTCCATAAAGTTTAGAAAATCTCGATACTTTGCGGGCTGCTTTTATAGGGTCTGGAATATCTTGAGACTTTTTTTAATATGCTGAAATACTTGCCATGCGCCGTGCCGGCCGCATCAGCGCGGGGCGCCCCGACGCCAGGGGAAAGGGACAGGATCACAGGAACAAATCCGGATCGGCGGGCATGGCGTCCCAGCGAACCTTGCCCGAATTTTTCCGGTATTTGCGAAGCAGAACGTACAGGGCGCCGGGGCCGCCGTCTTCGCGCCTGGCGGTGCAGAACGCCAGAATCACGCGGCGGAAAGGCTCCTGCGTAAGCCACTCCTGCACCTTGGAGCGAAGCACGGGGATGCCGTTGGGCGAGTTGAGGCCGCGGCCGGTGACCACCAGGGCCGTGCGTACCCCTTTGTAGTAGGCCCCGCGGAAAAAGTGCACCAGATGCTGAAAGGCCTGCTCGCTGTTGAGGCCGTGCAGATCGATATGAGCTTCGGGACTGTACTGGCGGGCCTGGAGCTTGCCCACGGTCAGCAGATCCAGCCCTACCACATGGCCCTCCATAAATTCATCCGTGCCGGACAGCGAAAATTCCACCTTCCCGTCCACCAGTTCCTGCAAGGGATTGCGGGGCTCAGGGGCCGGGCCCGGCTGCGGCGCGGCTTCGGGGACAACGGCGCGGCCTTTGCCCGGCAGGGGTGTCACGTCGGCCATGGCGCTGCGGAACGCCTCGCCTTCCGCGGCGTGAGCGGGCAAATCCGCCATATCCGGCGCGGCGGAGCGAGGAGGCGCAGAACGGGCGGCGTCCCCATGCTCCCCGGCGAGGGCCGCGCCGGCCAGCCTCCGGGTCAGTGTCTGCGCCAGTGTGTCGTTGCGCGGGGCTTCGGAGGCACGTTTGCTGATTCTTCGCGCGTCTGTGCCCGTGAAGGAAGGGACAGTTTCCCGCTGTGCGGCATCCTTGTCGGGGATGGGAGCCTCGTCCGCAGCCTTGTCCGCCACAGGTGCCGGCCGCCTGGCGGGGATTTCGCCCGTCAGAGAGCGTGCCGCACCCACGGCCTGAAAAAACAGTTCGGCGTCGCTGGCCTCCGCGTCCGCCGGTACCGAATCGACGGCGCACGGCCCGGAAACTTTCGGCTTTTCCCGGCGCTGGCCGCTCTGCCGTTGCCGGTTTGGGGGAAATTGCCGAATATCCAGTCCCGCAAAGGGGTTGTCCCAGTTTTTTGATTGTGTGGTTCCCATGCTATCCCTCGCGGAATATCAGTCAGGGGGAGTGGGGGGCTGCCTGTGTCAGGCCCGCGAACGCCGGTCTCAGTAGTCCAGGCCCCTGATCGCGCCAAGACCCTGCTGCAGGGGATGTTTGATTTCCTTCATTTCCGTCACTAAATCCACCACGTCCAGCAGCTCGTCAGGAAAACCCCGGCCCGACAGGATCAGGTGCGTGTTCCGGGCACGCGCTTCTTCAATCAAAACTTTAACTTCATTGAGGGTGACAAGCCCGTTCCCCAGGGCGTACAGGCTTTCATCCAGAATAAGAACATCAGCTTCGGGCAGGCGCGAATGCGCCCAGGCCAGGGTTTGCTCCGCAGCCTTCCGGTGAGCGGGCCGCTCCCGTTCATTCCGGAAAAAACCGATGCCTCCCGCCAGAAAGGCGTCGCCCAGGCATGCGCGCAGAAAGGCCTGCTCACCAGCCTCGCCGTCTCGTTTCATGAACTGGGCAAAGGCAACCTTCCAGCCCGATCCGAGGGCGCGGACGACCTGCCCCAGGCACGCCGAGGTTTTGCCCTTGCCGGGGCCGGTATAGACAAAAATCATGAGGCGCTCCAGACGCCGGGAATAATCCGGCCGCATTGAGGGCACGAGCCGTGGAAATCAGGCCGCACCCAGGCGTGAAACGCGCTGCGCCGCACCAGTTCTGTTCCGCACCCGGGGCAACGGGTGGGAGTGCTCAGGGCGGGCGGCACATTGCCCATGTAGACGAACCACAGGCCCTCTTCCTGCCCCATGTCGGCTGTTCTTGTCAAAGTCGGGAGCGGGGTGGCAGGCCGATCCCTCATCCGGCGGCGGGGATAAAAGGCTGAAATATGCCAGGGAGTTTCCGCCCCAAGTTCGTCCCTGATAAAGCGCGCCATATCGCGCAGTTCACCTTCGTCGTCATTGATGCCGGGCACAATCAGCGTGGTCAGTTCCAGCCACCAGCCGAAGGCCTTCATCTGCTTGAGATTGTCAAGCACGCCATGGAGCCGCGCGCCGCACCAGCGGCGGTAGCTTTCGTCGCGGAAGCTCTTGAGATCGATGTTGGCCGCCGTGATGCGTTCCCGCAGCGCGTCCAGGCACTGCGGGCTCTGATAGCCGTTGGAGACAAGCAGGGTTCCCAGCGGCGGAGCTATGCGCGCCAGATCCGCCGTGGCGGCCATCAGCTCGAAAAACACCGTGGGTTCGGTGTAGGTGAAGGCTATGGACGCGCATTGGGCCGTTCTGGCGCTTTGGACAAGAGCCTCAGGCGTGACGGGCGTCATGGCGACGCGTCCGGTTTCCGCCGGGCCGCGCGAGAGGGCGCTGTTCTGGCACCAGGCGCAATCAAGGTTGCAGCCCGGAGCGGCAAAGGAAAAGGTTTTGCTGCCAGGCAGATAGTGGTAAAGAGGCTTTTTTTCCACCGGATCCACATGCCAGGCCGCCACACCGTCAGTCACCAGAGAGCGTAGTCCGGGCGCTTCGGCCTGACCGGCGCGCACCCCGCAACGGCCCCGTTCTCCGGGCCTCAGGCGGCAGAAATGCCGGCACAGGAGGCACTGATGCGCTCCGCTGCGCAACGGATGAACAAAATCCGCGTTCATGGGCGCGCCCGCCCGGACTTCCGCGGCTGGGGGCGGTCAGCATGGCCGGGCCCGGGCAGCCTGACTTCGGGTACTATGATGAGCGGAGTCTGGGAATCCTCCGTGCCCTTGTCCGTGGCATCAGGCCGGCGGATCCTCCAGACCTCGGCCTGGGAGTCTTTGCTGTGGTTCAGGGTGGGAAAGGCCGTGCCCCCGACCACAGGACTGCGGACTCCTGGGGCGGTTTGCTCCGCGCTTTCGGCCATTGCCGGGGAATAATTTCCGGCGGAAAGACCGAGACACGCGCCCATGAACACCACAAGGGCGGAGAGGGAAAGCGAGGGCGGGTGAGGCATGGCAAGCTCCTTGCGATCACTTGGCAAAAGAAAAGGAAGCGTCTATTAACAGGGGATGCCGATACCGTTGCCGGCCCGCAAAGTGCGGATGCTCCGGGCCTTGCCGGCCAGGCAGGCGGGGCGGCTTTCCCTGCCAGACGGGGCTGGGATTTCTGTTTGAGTGAGGCCATATTTTTTCAAGGAGTCCAGCAATCATGAGTTCGTCGCGTTCTCAAGCCTACACCGACGCCGGGGTGAATATCAATGCCGGCAATGAGCTGGTAAGCCGCATCAAGGCGTTGGTAGCCAGCACGCACACGCACGGCACACTGTCGGACATCGGCGGCTTCGGAGGCCTGTTCCGGCCTGATGTGAGCGGCATGCAGGCCCCTGTGCTGGTGGCTTCCACAGACGGTGTGGGCACCAAACTCAAGCTGGCCGCCATGTTCAACAAGCACGATACCGTGGGCATTGACCTTGTGGCCATGAGCGTGAACGATATTTTGGTTCAAGGTGCGAAGCCATTGTTTTTTTTAGATTATTTTGCAACCGGCTCGCTGGATGTGGAGCAGGCTGTCGAGGTTGTCGGCGGCGTGGCCGAGGGCTGCCGGCGTGCGGGATGTACCCTGCTGGGCGGGGAAACGGCGGAAATGCCCGGCATGTACGCCCCGGGCGACTATGATTTGGCGGGCTTTTGCGTGGGACTGGTCGACAACGCCCAAATCGTGGACGGCTCGGGCATCAGCGTGGGGGATGTGGTCATTGGTCTGGCCTCGTCGGGTATTCATTCCAACGGGTACACCCTGGTGCGCAAATTGTTTGAGGCCAGCGGCGCGCGTCCCGGCGACATGGTTCCCGGCACGGATCGCAGCTTCCGGGATGTGCTTTTGGAACCCACGATTATCTATACCGATCTTTTGCGCTCGTTGCTGCGCGATCTGCATATCAAGGGCATGGTTCATATTACCGGCGGCGGTTTTTACGACAATATCCCGCGTGTGCTGCCCCAGCCTGTGTGCGCCCGGATTCATTTCGGCTCGTGGGGCGTGCCGCCCGTGTTCTCGTGGCTGCGTGAGCAGGGCGGCCTGACCTGGCCCGAAATGCTCCAGATTTTCAACTGCGGCATTGGCTTTGTTCTTATTGTGGATCGCCCCACGGCCGATGAAATGATGGCCCGCCTGAAGCCTATGCAGGTGAATGCCTGGGAGATCGGCGTTATTGAACATCGCCGTGATGCGGAAAGCGAACAGGTTGAAATCGAATTTGAATAGGCCGGCCGCTTCGGCGGAATGTTCGCGCAATCCGGCGGCGGGAAAACGGGCGGCCCTGTTTTCCCGCCCCTGTGTTTCCGTCCTGTCCCGCCAGAGACAGAGGGTACCGAGGTGCAAGTCACCGGGAATACTGTGAAATATGTGGTCAGCGCATGTCTGGCGGGCATTGCCTGCCGCTATGATGGAGAAGCTCTCTCCCATCCCTTTGTCATGGAGCTGGTGAACGGTGGCAAGGCGTTGCCGCTGTGCCCGGAACTTCTGGGCGGGCTTGGCGTGCCCCGCTGCCCGTGCGAACTGGTGAATGGGCGGGCACGGAGCGCTGACGGCCGGGACTGCCACGCCGCCTACCAGGCGGGAGCGGCCGAAGCCTTGCGCCTGGCCCGGGCGGCGGGCTGCACCCATGCCGTGCTCAAGGCACGCTCACCTTCGTGCGGAGTGGGATGGGTGTATGACGGTACTTTTACGCATACCCGGGCCGGGGGAGACGGCGTGTTCGGCGGCCTGCTGCGACAGGCGGGGTTTACCCTGATGACGGAAGAAGATGTGCCTTCCGGCGGCACAAGTTGCGCGGCCGGCCCGTCCCCGGGTGCGTCCGACCTATGAAACACGGTATACTGCTGGTTGCGTTCGGAGCGGGCAACGCATGCGGCGCTGCCACATTGCGCCATATGCAGGCGCTGACGGAGAAGCGCTTCCGCCTGCCGGTGCGCTGGGCTTTCACCTCCGGCACCATGCGCGAACGTCTGGCCGTGGCCCGCACCAAATCCGATTCCGTGCTCAAGGCCTTGCGCCGTATGCGTTACGAACGTTATACGCATGTGGCTGTGCAGTCGCTGCATATTATTCCGGGTCACGAATATTCCGGCGTGTGTGCCGATGTTCGCCTGGCCGGGGCGGAAGGCTCGCTGCGGCTGGCCGTGGGCGAACCGCTCCTGCGCGATGACGCGGACGCGGATGAAGCGGCCCGCGCCCTGCTGCGGCACCTGCCTCCCTCGCGTCTGCCCGGCGAGCCTGTGGTATGCATGGCGCACGGGACAGAGCGCGAGGCGCAGCGTTTGTATATTGGCTGGGGAAACGCCGTCTCACGCATGGATTCCGCCGTTCATGTGGCCTGCATGAAAGGGAGCCGTACCCTGGATTCGCTGCTGCCGGAACTGACGCGGCGCCCCGGCGGCAGACTGTGGCTGCTGCCGCTTTTGTCCGTGGTGGGCAGGCATAGCCTGGAGGACATGGCCGGAGATGGATCAGAGTCCTGGAAGTCTCGCCTGGAACGGGCCGGGTTTGCCTGTGTGACGGATTTGCGCGGACTGGCGGACGGCCCTTCGTTTGCGGAACTCTGGCTGCAGCGTCTGGCCGGAGCCGTGGCGGCACTTGACGTCCAGGGCCCGGCGGGGAAATAGTGTGTGCGCGGAAAGTACCCGCCCGGCTCACGCCGGCGGTGGAAAGACAAAACCATACGGTATCCACAAGGAGCGGTTTCCATGTCTGTTGTGTCAGAGCACATGGCCCGGTGCATAGCGCAGGGTTCCATGATCCGGCGTATGTTCGAGGCCGGTATTGAATTGCGGAAAAAATACGGCGCCGACGCCGTGTGCGATTTCAGCCTGGGCAATCCGGATTTGGCGCCGCCGCCCGTGGTGGCGAAAGCCATGCGCGATCTGGCCGATCGTCTGCACGAGCCGGCCAGTCTTGGCTATATGCCCAACGCGGGTTTTCCGTGGGCTTTGGACAAGCTGGCAGCGTGGCTGAGCGAACAGCAGGGAGTCACTCTGACGCGCGCTGACGTCATGCTCAGCTGCGGTGCGGCCGGCGCCCTGAACGCTTTTTTGCACACCGTCCTCGAACCTGGCGACGAAGTGCTGGGAATTGCTCCCTATTTTGTGGAATATGGCTTTTATGCCGGCAATCACGGCGGCGTGTTTCGCGCGCTGCCCTGCCGTCCGGCGGATTTTGGCCCGGATTTTGCCGCCATCGAGGCAGCCATAGGGCCCCGCACCCGCGCCTTTATTGCCAATTCGCCCAATAACCCGTCCGGAGCCGTTTACAGCCTGGAGGACATGACCCGTCTGGCCGCTCTGCTGGATGAGGCCTCGCGCCGGAACGGCCGCCCGATCTATCTGATTTCCGACGAGCCATACCGTTTTCTTGCCTACGACGGGCTGACCGTGCCGGGGGTGCTTCCCCTGTCGCCCCACGCCGTGGTGGTGGGCTCTTTTGCCAAAAATTACGGGCTGGCCGGGGAGCGTGTGGGCTATATCGCGCTGTCGCCTTCCCTGGAAGACAAGCACACCATGATGGCGGGGCTTATCCTGTCGAACCGCACCCTGGGCTTCGTCAATCCCCCTGTGGTGGGGCAATACCTTATGGCCGCCGCGCTGGGCAGCTCCACGGATGAGGCGCTGGCCGTCTACACCCGGCGGCGCGACCGCCTGGCTGGCATCCTGCGCGATGCGGGCTACGAGTTCACCCTGCCCAAAGGCACCTTTTATTTCTTTCCCAAGGCTCCTGGCGGCGATGATCAGGCCGCGGTGGCCCGGCTTACGGAACAGCGTATTCTGGCCGTGCCGGGCAGTGGCTTTGGGTATCCGGGGCACTTCCGCCTTTCCTTTGCCGTGGAGGACGCCGTTATTGAACGTTCGGCCGAGGGCTTCCGCAAAGCCAGGGGCTGAGGCCGGCATTGCCGGCTCCGCGCAAAGTCTGGCAATTTTCTTGACATAGAAACAGGCAGCTTATAAATTGTCGCGTTCGCAGAGGACGCTGCTATGGCCGTATCATGTCTCACGCTTTCCGAAATAGGCCCGGAGGGGCTGTCCCTGACTGTCGATGACCCCGCGGTCTGGGATATCCCTCTGGCGGAGTTTCGGGTGGCGTGCCGCGTGGTTCGCCCCCTGCGGGCGGAACTTTTCGTTGTGCCGCAGGACAATGGCTGCCTGCTGCGGGGCCGGATCACGGGTGAAGTCGCTCTGCCGTGCGATCGCTGTGCGGAAGAGACTTGTGTGGCACTGGATCAGGCCTTTGACGAATTCGAAGCGTATCCCGACCCGGGGGCCGCGGATGCAGAAAACTGCGACGAGCGGACACTGCTGGAAAACGGGAATGTGCTCCGCCTGGAACGCGGCGCGCCGGTGCTCGATGTTGCCGCTTTCCTGTGGGAGGAATTCTCACTGGCTCTGCCGCTGAAGCCTTTATGCTCGCCGCAGTGCCGGGGCGTATGTCCCCTCTGCGGCAAAAACCTCAACGAAGGCCCCTGCGGCTGCCGCTCCGGCGGGAGCGATCCGCGCCTGGCCGCCTTGCGGAACCTGAAAGTATCCTGAGGCTTCGCCCAGTTTTTAAGGAGATCATTATGGCAGTTCAGCAAAACAAAAAATCCCATTCCAAGAAGGGTATGCGCCGTTCCCACGATCGGGTGGCGAAACCCACGGTCATTTATTGCTCCTGCGGCGCACCCACCGTGCCTCACAGTGTTTGCCCCTCCTGCGGCAAGTACAAAGGGCGCCAGGTTGAAACCGTAAGCGCCGATGAACAATAACGACCTTGTTCTGGCCGTGGACGCCATGGGGGGAGATTTCGGGCCTCCCGTGGTGGTTCCCGGCGCCCTGAGCGCGGCCCGGTCAACCGGAGCCAGGGTGCTTCTTGTCGGGCAGGAACATGCCATCCGCGAAAGCCTGGACAGCTTGCCCGCCAGGGATCGTCCCGAAGCTTTGTACGACATTGTCCCCGCCAGCCAGGTGGTGGAAATGGAGGAAAAGCCTTCGGAAATCCTGCGCACCAAAAAGGATTCCTCCATTCAGGTCGCCTGCCGCCTGGTAAAGCAGGGGCAGGCCCGCGGCATTATCAGCGCCGGGCATTCCGGCGCGGCCGTGGCCTGCGGCATGTTCATCCTGGGGCGTATACCCGGGGTGGAACGTCCCGCCCTGGCGACCATTCTGCCCACGGAAAAAGCGCCCATGCTTCTTCTGGATGTGGGAGCCAATGTGGAATGCCGCCCCCATCATCTGTTTCAGTTCGGGCTTATGGGCACGACCTTCGCGCAGGATATTCTGGGCTATGAAAACCCACGCCTGGGCATCCTCAGCATCGGTGAGGAGGAAGGCAAGGGCAATTCGCTGGTCAAAAGCAGCTATGAATTGCTCAAGATGGCACAACACCTGAATTTCCTCGGCAATGTGGAAGGAAGGGATCTGTTCACCGGCAATGTGGATGTGGTGGTCTGCGACGGTTTTGTGGGCAATGTGGCCTTGAAGCTCAGCGAAGGTCTGGGAACTTCTCTGACCAATGTGCTCAAGCGCGAACTGCTGAGCTCCGGCCTCTTACCCAAGGTCGGCACACTGCTGGCCAGAAGCGCCTTCCGCAAGTTCGGGAAAATGGTGGACTATGCCGAGTATGGCGGCGCGCCCCTCCTGGGCTTGCAGGCTGTGGCCATTGTGTGTCATGGCGCTTCCAACTCCAAGGCCATTTCCAGCGCGGTGGCCATGGCCGCGACCTATGTGGAAAAGGGCACGCATAAACGCCTGGTCAATGCCATCAGCGCCAATGAGGAACTGACCAGATACGCCCGTTCGGTATAATTTTTCCTCTTGCCATTTCGTTTTATGAATACATACAGTCACATCTGCGGCCTTGGCAGCTTTGTACCCACCCGAATCCTGACCAATCAGGATCTTGAAAGCATGCTGGATACTTCCGACGAATGGATTACCAGCCGGACAGGTATCCGAACCCGCCACATTCTGGACGACGACGCCAACGCCTCGGACGCCGGAGCCGCGGCCGCCGCCGCCGCTTTACGCGACGCCGGACTGGAACCTGCGGATATTACCCATATTTTTGTGGCCACCTGTACCCCGGATTCCCTGTGTCCCAGCGTGGCCTGCCTTATCGCGGACAAGCTTGGACTGTCCTCCACGCAGCAGCCGCGCTGCGGGGAGCTCATGTGCTTTGACTTTAACGGCGCGTGTTCAGGCTTTCTGTATGGGCTGGAACTGGCCCGCGCCACACTGGCCCTGCATCCTGACGCTGTGGTGCTGCTGGTCGGGGCAGAGGCCCTGAGCCGGCGCCTCAATTTTCATGATCGTTCCACCTGCGTCCTGTTCGGCGACGGCGCCGGAGCCGTGGTGTTGCGCAACGGCGGCGGGGCTCTGTGGGGTGTGCGCGATGTGTCTTGCTGTTCCGATGGTTCCTTCCACCAGCTCATCAACGTGGGTGGCGGCACCTCCATGCGCGTCAGGGCGGGAGATCCGGTGCCTGACGAGTTTTTTATTTCCATGCAGGGGCGTGAAGTCTTCCGCCATGCGGTGCGCTGCATGACGGCGGAAAGCAAAAAAATGCTGGAACGCAACGGGCTGACCGTGAACGACATTGATCTGTTCATCGCCCACCAGGCCAATCTGCGGATTATCGAGGCCGTGGGCAGTCGCCTGGATATGCCGGAAGACAAAATTTTTGTGAACGTCCAGAAGTTCGCCAACACCTCGGCCGCCACCTTGCCTCTTGCTTTGGATGATGCCCGCGCCCAGGGACGCCTGAAGCCCGGCATGCGGGTTCTTTTGGCCACGTTTGGCGGCGGCATGACCTGGGGCGCCGCCCTTTTGGGCTGAGCTTGAGTATATTTAGGTTCGTCCGGGATTGCGGCGGAAGCGGGGAAGCCTCAATTGAGTTTTCGCGCAAATGGGTATAAGGTGACGCATCAAGGAACAGGTGGTCTTTCATGAACGGTTTGACTCCCACGGCGCTGGTTACCGGCGCTTCGCGCGGCATAGGGCGGGCCATAGCCGTCACCTTGGGTGCGGCGGGATTTCAGGTCTATCTGACCTATGTCAGCAAGCCAGATGAAGCCGAACAGACCGTATCGACCATTGAGCGGAACGGGGGCATGGCCCGGGCCTTTCGGCTGGATGTGGCCGACGCTTCCGCTGTGTCATCCTTTTTTCAGGATGAAATCAAGGATAAAGTAAGCCTTGAGGTGCTGGTCAACAATGCCGGCATTACGAAAGACGGTCTGGTGCTGCGCATGAAGGACGAGGATTTTGATCGGGTTTTGGGCGTCAACCTGCGCGGCGCGTTCGTCTGCCTGCGCGAGGCGGCCAAAATCATGACCAGGCAGCGGCGCGGCCGGATTGTGAATATTGCGTCCGTTGTCGGGCAGATGGGCAATGCGGGGCAGATTAACTACGCGGCCGCCAAGGCCGGCCTTATCGGCATGACCAAATCGGCCGCCAAGGAACTGGCCAGCCGATCCATTACGGTTAATGCCGTGGCCCCGGGCTTTATCGAAACCGACATGACAGCCTCGCTCTCCGAGGAAGCGCGTCAGGCGTATGCCGCGGCCATCCCGCTGGGACGGCTGGGCACGGCGCAGGATGTGGCGGAGGCTGTGGCTTTTCTGGTCTCCGACAAGGCGGCCTATATCACGGGGCAGATCCTGGCCGTCAACGGCGGTCTGTATTGTTAACCTGAAACATCGGATCCTTTGGAGGGAACATGGCTGTTGAAGAAAAAATCAAGCAGATCATCAAGGATCAGCTCGGCGTGTCTGAGGATGAAGTGAAGCCCGAAGCCTCGTTTGTGGAGGATCTGGGTGCGGATTCCCTGGATCTGACCGAGCTGATCATGACCATGGAAGAGGAATTTGGGGTGGAAATCGCCGACGAAGACGCCCAGAAGATTCTTAAGGTTAAAGACGCCATCAATTACATCGAAAGCAAGCAGAAGTAGACCTGATGCGCCGGTGCCGCCGACTGGTTTAGCGGCTCCGGCGCATCAGACCGAAGGGAACGCGCGTTCCTGTGAGGAGTGCAGCATGAGCCGTAAACGCGTCGTTATTACCGGCGTTTCCGCCATTACCCCCCTGGGGCTCGACGCGGCGGGCAGCTGGGAAGCCTTATTGGCCGGAAAGTCAGGTTTGGGGCCCATCACCCACTTTGATTCCACCGAGTTTGACACTCATATTGCCGGGGAAGTCAAAAACTTCAATCCCGAAGCGCGTATTCCCGCCAAACAATGCCGCCGCATGGATCGCTTTACGCAGTTTGCTGTGGACGGCGCGCTCCAGCTGCTTGAGGACGCCCGGCTGAGCATCGACGAAAAGAATGCCGATCGGACGGGCATTATGCTCGGGGTTGGGCTTGGCGGCCTGCAGACCATTGAAAATTTCCACTCAAAGCTCCTCGAAGCCGGCCCGGCGCGTGTTTCTCCTTTTTATATTCCCATGCTTATTTCCAACATGGCGCCAGGACAGGTGGCCATTTTCACCGGAGCCAGGGGCACGAACGTGGTTATGACCAGCGCCTGCGCTTCGGCCCTGCATGCCATTGGCTATGCCTATACGGAAATTGTCATGGGGCGGGCCGACGCGGTGATTTCCGGCGGTATGGAGGCCACCATCACACCCATGGGTATTTCCGGCTTTACCTCCATGAAGGCGCTGTGCACCAGGTTCAACGATGAACCACACAAGGCCTCACGCCCCTTTGACAAGGATCGCGCGGGTTTTGTCATGGGTGAAGGCGCGGGCATGCTGCTTTTGGAGTCCCTGGATTCCGCCCTGGCCCGCGGAGCCCGCGTTTACGCGGAAGTGATCGGCTTCGGCGCGTCGGATGACGCGTATCATATTGTGGCTCCGCTGGAGACGGGCCAGGGCATGGCCGCCTCCATGCAACGCGCCCTGGCGGATGCCGGAGTCAGGCCCGGGGACGTGGATCATATCAGCGCCCACGGCACCTCCACCCCGGCCAACGATGTGGGTGAAACCCGTGCCATTCATGCGGTGTTTGGATCACACGCGAAAAATATCGCCATTACGGCGGTGAAGTCCCAAATTGGACATTTGCTCGGAGCCTCCGGCGGGGTGGCCAGCCTTTTCGCCGCCAAAACGCTTGAAACCGGTATGGTGCCGGGCACCATCAATGTGGAGACGCCGGATCCGGAATGTGATCTCAATTACATGGCGGACGGCCCCAAGAAGCTTCATCCTCGCTGCGCCCTGATCAATTCCTTCGGGTTTGGCGGCACCAACGCAAGTTTGCTGTTGCGACGCTACGAGGCCTGAGTTTCCCTGTGTTTGCCCATTGCGTCACCCGTCAATCAGGAGAAGGTCATGCAGGAACTGATGCTTCAGGATCCGCAGGTCGCTGAGGCTATCTGGCAGGAAAGCCGCCGCCAGGTTTCCAGACTGGAGCTCATTGCTTCGGAAAATTTTGTGTCCGCGGCTGTGCGTGAGGCACAGGGGTCGGTTCTTACCCATAAGTATGCCGAGGGCTATCCCGGCAAGCGCTATTACGGCGGCTGCGAGTTTGTGGACATTGCGGAAAGCCTGGCCCGTGACCGCGCCATGCGGCTCTTCGGTTGTTCGTACGCCAACGTGCAGCCCCATGCGGGCAGCCAGGCCAACATGGCCGCCTATTTCGCCTGCCTGAAGCCGGGCGATGTCATTCTGGGGATGGATCTCTCCCACGGCGGACACCTGACGCATGGCAGCCCCGTCAATTTTTCCGGGCGTCTGTTTCAGGTTGTTTCGTATGGCGTGGAGCGCGAAACGGGACGCATCGACTACGAACAGATGGAAAAACTGGCCAGAGAGCACAAACCGGCGGTCATCGTGGCCGGGGCCAGCGCCTATCCGCGCATCATCGATTTTGCCCGCTTCCGCAAGGCAGCCGACGAAGTGGGGGCCAGACTGATTGTCGATATGGCCCACATTGCCGGACTGGTCGCCACCGGCCTGCATCCGTCACCTATTCCCCATGCCTTCATCACCACCACCACCACGCATAAAACCCTGCGCGGCCCGCGCGGCGGCATGATTCTGGCCAATGAAAAAGAAGGGGAAGATGCCGTCAGGCGTTTAAACAGCCAGATTTTTCCCGGTATTCAGGGCGGGCCGCTGATGCACATTATCGCGGCCAAGGCCGTGGCCTTTGGCGAAGCCCTGCGTCCCCAGTTCCGCGCCTACCAGCAGCAGGTGCTCAAAAACGCCGCCACTCTGGCGGCCTGCCTGCAGACAGCGGGGTATGATCTGGTATCCGGAGGCACGGATAACCACCTCATGCTTCTGGATCTCACCCGGAAAAACATCACGGGCAAGGATGCCGAACTGGCGCTGGACAAGGCTGGCATCACCGTCAACAAGAATACCGTTCCCTTTGAAACCCGGTCGCCTTTTGTCACTTCAGGCGTGCGGCTCGGTACACCCGCCCTGACGACGCGCGGCATGAAGGAAACGGAAATGCACAAGGTGGCGGAATGGATTGTGGACGCTCTGGCTCATCCTGCGGATGAGGCGCGTCTGGCGGCCATCCGGCGGGATGTGGAGGTCTTTGCCACACAGTTCCCCCTGTTTGCCTGGTAACATATTCGGAAACCCGCTCATCGGGAGCCTTTGTGCTGAAGGGGAGCCTGCGCGCCTGAAAGCCCTGAAAAAGGCATGAAAGACCGCTGAACCCCGCGGCAAGCATGTGCGGCACACCCTTTCCAAGACGGCGAGCGCGTGGTAAATTTGCGTGGACGGCAAAGGATGCGTGACATGGCGGAACAGGGCGCGGAACAGGGCAGGGTCAGCTGGCCCCAGTATTTTATGCGCATCGCCTGGCTTGTGGCGGAACGCTCCACCTGCCTGCGCAGAAGGGTGGGGGCAGTGGCGGTTAAAGATCGGCGCATCCTCGCGACGGGCTATAACGGCGCGCCGGCTGGCGTGCGGCATTGTCTGGAGGTGGGGTGCCTGCGCCAGCAAATGGCCATTCCGTCCGGGCAGCGCCACGAAATGTGCCGGGGGCTGCACGCTGAGCAGAATGTCATTATCCAGGCCGCCATTCACGGGGTATCCCTGGCCGGGGCCGAACTGTACTGCACAACGCAGCCGTGTCTGATCTGCACCAAGATGCTGATCAACTGCGGCATCAGCACGGTCTGGCATTCTGAAAGCTACCCCGATTCACTGGGCGAGGCTATGGCCGCAGAGGCTGGAATGCGCATGGAACTGTTGCCGCTGGAATCCGCTCCGCCCTATGGAGTAAGCCTGTGAACGAGTCCCCCTACGCCCCATTTATGCGCGAAGCTCTGGCCCTGGCTGAACAGGGCCGCTGGCGCGCCGCTCCCAATCCCACGGTGGGGGCGGTACTGGTACGGGACGGACACATCATGGCCCGGGGCTGGCATGCGGCGTATGGCAGGGATCACGCTGAGACTGCCTGTCTTAAGGATGCCGCCGCCCACGGTGTGGATCCGGCGCAATGCACGCTTGTCGTCACGCTGGAACCCTGCAATCACCAGGGACTGACCCCTCCCTGCACCGACGCCGTGCTCGCGGCGGGTATCCGCCATGTGGTGATTGGCATGGCCGACGTCAATCCCGGAGCCTCGGGCGGGGCGGAACGGCTGCGCGAGGCCGGCGTCACGGTGGATATGGGCGTTCTTGAAGAGGAATGCCGTGACTCGATGGCTGATTTTCTGGTGTGGCAGACCACGGAACGTCCCTATGTGGTGCTCAAGATGGCCGCCACACTGGACGGCCGTATCGCCACGCGCTCAGGGCATGCCCAGCGCATTTCGGGCGAACAATCGCGGCAGCGGGTCATGGCCCTGCGTGAAGGGGTAGGGCTGGCCGGGGGGGCCGTCCTGGTGGGGGGCAATACCTTTGCCCTTGACAACCCGCGCCTGACCGCCCGCACCCCCACCGCCGCGCGCCAGCCGCTGGCGGCTGTGGCCACATCACGCCTGCCCGGCATGGTTCCCGCCTTTCATCTTATTCAGGAGCGCCCGCAGGACTGTGTTTTTTTCAGTTCCGCAGCGCAGGCCGCTTCACCCAGTGCCGTGGCGTTGAAGGCCCGTGGCGTTCGTGTGTATGGTCTGGACAGAGCGCCGTCGGGACGCGGCCTTGATGTAGGGCAGCTGCTTGCCACGCTGAGGGCCGAGGAGCACTGCTTGTATGTTCTGTGCGAGGGGGGCGCCCGAATGGGCTTTTCCCTGCTGGAGCAGGGGGTGGTGGACGAATTTTTGCTGCATCTGGCGCCGGTGGTTCTTGGCGACGAAGAAGCCAAGCCCCTGTTTGCCGGGCGTCATGTGGATTCCATCGAGGAGGGGCTGCGCATGCACCTGACCTCGATGGATGTCCTGGGCGGTGATGTGCGGCTCAGTTTTCGGCCGGTGCGGGACTGACATGTTTACCGGACTTGTGCACGGACAGGGTGAGGTGACCGCCCTGGAACGACACGGCGGGCAAATGCGCCTGCGCCTGCGTCCCTTGTTTGCGCTGCCGGATCCGCGCGTGGGGGAATCCATGGCCGTGAACGGCGCGTGCCTTACCCTTGAAAGCTGGGACGCCTCGTCGGGCAGCTTTGCCGTGTACGCTTCCATGGAAACTGTGAGCCGCACGTCACTGAATGGTCTGCGCGCTGGTGCGCGCGTCAATCTGGAACGTGCTCTGGCCGTGGGAGATCGCCTGGGCGGGCATCTGGTCAGCGGGCATGTGGATACGGTAGCCCGTGTCAAGGGGCTCAGGCCGGCGGGTGATTCGCGCTGGTGCCGCCTGGTGTTTGACCCTGAGTGGAGCGCCCAGATCATTCCCAAGGGATCAGTGGCCCTGGACGGCATCAGCCTGACGGTCAACGCCTGCGGGCCAGGCTGGCTGGAAGTCAACGTCATCCCGGAAACCTGGCGGGTCACGACGGTGTCGGCCTGGGCGGAAGGCCATGCCGTCAACCTGGAAACGGATATGATAGGCAAATATGTCCAGCATCTGCTGGCTCTTTGTACCCGCGGCGGAGCGGCGAAAGAACAGGAGGAACGCTCCGCTTCGGCGGGAGTCACGCTTGAGCTTTTGCGGGAGCATGGTTTTCTTGGTCTCTGAGGCCGGAACGAGGTGAGCGATATGCCTGTGTGCAGCATTGAAACAGCCATTGAGGATATACGTCAGGGCAAGATGATCATTCTGGTGGATGACGAGGACAGGGAAAACGAGGGTGATCTCACCATCGCCGCCCAGTTCGTCACACCGGATGTCATCAATTTCATGGCCAGATACGGTCGTGGGCTCATCTGCCTGCCCATGGCCCCGGAAATGGCGGATGCGCTCGGACTGCCGCTTATGACCCAGCGGAACGGATCGCGCTTTGGCACCAATTTCACGGTGTCCATTGAGGCGCGCGAAGGCGTGACCACGGGTATTTCCGCGGCCGATCGGGCTCACACAGTCCAGACAGCCGTGGCCGACGGCGCGCGGCCTGATGATTTGGTGACTCCGGGGCATATTTTTCCCCTGCGCGCCCATCCGGGCGGCGTTCTGATGCGGGCCGGACAGACGGAAGGCAGTGTGGATCTGGCCAGGCTGGCCGGACTCAAGCCTGCCGCCGTCATTTGCGAGATCATGCGCGACGATGGCGAAATGGCCAGGATGCCGGATTTGGAACTTTTTGCGGAAAAGCACGGGCTGCACATTGCCGCCAACAAGGATATTATCCGCTACCGCATGGACAGGGGGCAGGTGGCGGTACGCCGGGTGGCCGAAGCCGACATGCCCACGCGATACGGTCATTTCCATATCATCGCCTACGAAAATTCTCTCGACAACCAGACCCATGTGGCCCTGTACAAGGGCGATGTGGGCAATGGGGAACCTGTTCTGGTGCGAATGCACAGTGAGTGCCTTACAGGCGATGTGTTCGGATCACGCCGCTGTGACTGCGGCGGACAGCTGGCCGCCGCCATGCGCCGGATCGAGAGCGAGGGCCGGGGCGCCGTGCTGTATATGCGGCAGGAAGGGCGCGGCATAGGCCTGGCCAATAAGATCAAGGCCTACGCCCTGCAGGACGATGGGCTGGATACGGTGGAAGCCAACAGGCGGCTGGGGTTCCGCCCCGACTTGCGTGATTATGGTGTAGGCGCGCAGATGCTGGTGGATCTGGGTATTCATTCCCTCCGTCTTTTGACCAATAACCCGCGCAAGATAGTGGGTCTTGCGGGGTATGGACTGCGTATTGTGGAACGGATACCCATTGAACTGGAGCCCTGCGAGGAAAACGAAGACTATTTGTGGACCAAAAAGGAAAAAATGGGGCACCTGCTTGAGCTGGTTCATCCCAGGCATGATGCTCCCCGCGAGAAATGCCGAGGTTAACGGACACACTTTCCAGACAGGGGAAAAGGAACACATATGGAAGAAATCAGAACTCTTCAGGGGCGGATGGATGCCGCAGGTCTCAAAATTGTCCTGGTGGCTACCCGTTTTAATGATTTTATGGTCGATCATCTCATTGGGGGCGCGGTGGATTATCTTACCCGCCACGGCGCCGCCAGGGAAAATTTGACCCTGGTGCGTGTTCCCGGAGCCTTTGAACTGCCGGTCGTGTGCAAGCGCCTGGCGGCTTCGGGAAAGTACAACGGCATTGTGGCCCTGGGCGCGGTTATCCGCGGGGCCACGCCGCATTTTGATTTTGTGGCCGCCGAGGCTGCCAAGGGCATTGCCCATGTGTCCCTGGAAAGCGGGGTGCCCATTGGTTTTGGCCTGCTGACCACCGATACCATGGAGCAGGCCATAGAACGTTCGGGCAGCAAGGGCGGCAACAAGGGAGTGGAGGCCGCCTCCGCGCTTCTGGAAACCATCCGCGTGCTGGAACAGATATAGATTCTGGTTTCGCTGAAGTTCCAGGATCACTCATGGCCTTCGCCCCGGGAGATATCATGCCGCAAAAAACACCGCCGCGCCGTGTGTCGCGCGGCCTGGCCTTTCAAACCCTGTACGGGCAGGAATTTGTGTCCAGCCCTGACAGCGCTGATTTACGCCGGGCGTTCATGGCTGTGCCCCGGCAGACGGACGTTCAGGATGAAGGAGCTCCGACGGGGGAAGCTGACGCTTTTGCCTGGGAGCTGGTGGAAGGTGTATGGCAAAGACGTGCCGAACTGGACGATATCATCGCCCGGTTTGCCCATAACTGGCGGCTGGAACGTGTGGGCCGCGTAGAGCTGGCCGTGTTGCGGCTGGCCGTCTACGAGATGCTCTATCGGCCCGATGTGCCCGCGAAAGCCGCTCTGAACGAAGCTTTGGAACTGGAGCGCCAGTATGGCGAAGAAAAGTCGCGTATCTTTGTCAATGGCGTTCTGGATGCCGTGGTCAAGGCTCTGGATAAGGGCGAGTTGCGTCCTGTGACATGCTGAAACGCGGGGCATCTCCTCTTTTTTCGATTTCTAGCAATGCTTGAGGATGTGGCATGACTCTCTCTTCCCGTTATGACCCCCAACCCCTGGAAGAAAAATGGCAGAAGCGCTGGGCGGAGCGCGGCGAATTCAATGCGGATCCGGATGCTGTCAAGCCCAAGTATTATGTGCTGGAAATGTTTCCCTATCCTTCCGGCAACATTCACATGGGCCATGTCCGCAACTATTCCATCGGTGATGTTGTTGCCCGCTTTCGCCGCATGCAGGGCTATAATGTTCTGCATCCCATTGGATGGGATGCATTCGGCCTGCCGGCGGAAAACGCGGCCATCAAGCATGGCGTGCATCCGGCCGAATGGACATACTCCAATATTGCCAATATGCGCACCCAGCTCAAGCGCCTGGGCTATTCCTATGACTGGCGGCGTGAAGTGGCAACCTGTCATCCTGAATACTACCGCTGGGAGCAGGCTTTTTTCCTGCGCTGGCTGGAAAAGGGCCTGGTGTATCGCAAAAAGGCCGCCCAGAACTGGTGCCCCCAATGCCACACGGTGCTTGCCAACGAACAGGTGGAAGAAGGCCGGTGCTGGCGCTGTGACAGCCCTGTGGAGCAAAAGGATCTCACGCAGTGGTTTTTAAAGATCACCGCCTATGCTGATGAATTGCTGGAAGATTTGAAGCAGCTGGACGGCGGCTGGCCAGATCGTGTGCTGTCCATGCAGCGCAACTGGATAGGCAAGTCCGTTGGGGCGGAAATTCTCTTCCCCCTGGAGGGGCGCGAGGGCGAGGTTCGGGTGTTCACCACCCGCCCGGACACGGTGTTCGGAGTGAGCTTTATGACCCTGGCCCCGGAGCATCCTCTGGTGGAATCGCTGATTGCCGGACGGCCTGACGAACATGAGCTCCGAAGCTTTATCGAGAAGACCCGCAATATGGATCGCCTGGATCGGCAATCCGATCTGCTGGAAAAAGAGGGTGTCTTCACCGGAGCCTATTGCCTCAACCCCTTTACAGGCGAGCGTATTCCCATCTGGCTGGGTAATTTTGTGCTGGCCGAATACGGCACCGGCGCGGTCATGGCCGTGCCCGCTCACGATCAGCGGGACTTCGATTTCGCCCGGAAATACGGGCTTGATATCCGGGTCGTCATCCAGCCTGAAGGGCAGATCCTGAATCCTGACAGCATGGAAGCCGCCTGGACTGAACCGGGCACCATGGTTCATTCTGGAGAGTTTGACGCTTTGCCCAATGAAGAGGGCAAGGCCGCCGTGATTGCGGCTTTGGAGAAAATGGGCAAGGGCCGGCGCACAGTCAACTGGCGCTTGCGGGACTGGAATATTTCGCGCCAGCGTTACTGGGGCGCTCCTATCCCTGTGGTATACTGCGAGCAGTGCGGCATGGTGCCCGTTCCGGAAAGCGAGCTGCCCGTCCTGCTGCCGCTTGATGTTAAAACCTGCGACGATGGCCGTTCGCCTCTGCCCGATTTCACGTCCTTTGTGGAAACTGTCTGCCCGCGCTGCGGCAAACCCGCGCGGAGGGAGACGGATACCATGGATACCTTTGTGGAGTCGTCCTGGTATTTCGCTCGGTTCACCCATGCCCGTGATGACACGCAGGCTGTTGACAAGGACGCCCTCAGCTACTGGCTGCCGGTGGATCAGTATATTGGCGGAGTGGAGCACGCCATCCTGCATTTGCTGTATTCGCGCTTTTTTACCAAAGTTCTGCGCGATCTTGGCTATTATCCGGCCCAGCTGAACGAACCCTTCACCAATCTGCTGACCCAGGGCATGGTTCTGAAAAACGGCAGCAAGATGTCCAAGTCCAAGGGCAATACGGTGGAGCCGTCGGAGATGATCGCCAGGTACGGCGCTGATACCGTGCGTCTGTTCTGCCTGTTCGCCGCGCCGCCGGAACGGGATTTCGACTGGAGCGAAACAGGCATTGAAGGGGCGCATCGTTTTCTGGGCCGCGTGTGGCGTCTGTTTGCGGAGCTGCGTCCGGCCCTGTCTCCGGTTTCCGCCTGCTCCTCGGCGGCAAAAGCCGCAGTGGTGCCCGCGGCCCGTGAACTGCGTCTGCGGGAACACGCCACGGTCAAAAAGGTAGGCGAAGACATCGGCAACCGCTATCAGTTCAACACGGCTATTGCCGCGATTATGGAACTGGTCAATGCCCTGTATCTGACCAGGGACGAGCTGGCTCAGACTGACGCTGGCCGCAGTGTTCTTTCTTCGGCCATGGCCACGGTGCTGACCCTTCTTTTCCCCTTCACCCCTCATCTGTGCGAGGAATTGTGGGAAGATTTGGGGCATGAGGATTCTCTGGCCAGGGAAGGATGGCCGCAGTGGATGGAAGATGCCCTGCGGCGCGATGTGATGACGGTGGTGGTGCAAATTAACGGCAAGTTGCGCGGCAAGCTCGAAGCGGCCGCCGATACTTCCCGCGAGGAGCTGGAGAGGATGGCTTTGGCGGAACCCAACATTGCCCGGCATCTGGAGGGATTGACAGTGCGCAAGATCGTCGTGGTGCCCGGCAAACTGATCAATGTGGTGGCCGGATGATGGCACGGGTCTGCGGCGTCCTGGTTCTCTGCCTGCTGATGGTGGCCTGCGGCTATCAGTGGCAGGGCTTTGACAATCCAACGGTGGACAGCGTGCTGGGTGACGGCTCCAGCACGCTGAAAATAGACAGCGTGGAGCAGGTATCCATGTACCCATGGGTACCGTATTATCTGCGTTCCGTCATCCGGGATGAGGTCAACCTGCGCAAGCTGGCCCGCTGGGTGGATTCGGGCTATGCCGACTATACCATGAGCGTGCGTATGCCGTCATTTCTGATTCGATCCTATGTGAGTGACGCGGAAGATGTCACGCTGCTTAATGCCGCCACGGTACAGCTGGAGATAGTGATCGCCAAGGGCACCACAGGCGAGGTGGTCTGGCGTTCCGGAGTGATTTCATACTCTGAAAACTATGAAAACATGCAGGAAAGCGTAGCCATACGCGAAGTTTTGATCCAGGCTGTGAATCGGGGCCTGGAGCGTATGCAGCAAAAGGGCTTTTGAGCACACCCGCTCCTGTGCCAGACGGCCATGTGGGCCTGACCTGTGGAGAGAACGGAGATACGCGCGAGGACGCATGAAGATTCCCGGTTTTTATTTCTGTCTGTGCCCGGACAGCGCCCTGGCCCGCGAACATGCGGACGGTCTTCTGGAACGGGTGGACGCTTCCGGGCATCATGAAACGGGCCGGAAAAGGGAAGTCCGCATCTTCTGGGCGGATGACGGTCTGGACGGACGCTTTTGGGAAGCGCTGACCATGCGGGGCCTGACGGATTGTCCACGCGCTTTGCTGGTGCGGGGGGCGCAAAATCTGCCGGCCGAGGTATGGAAAAAGCTGTCGGCCGTCCTGGGGACACCCAGGCCGGATATACTCCCCATATTTTTTCTGGAAAGTCCCTGGGAAAAGGGGCAGCCCAGGCTGCCGGCCCATATTGCCAAATTGCGCTGCCTCAAGTTCGCAGAGGAACAGGGCTGGGTGTGGCGTTCGCCAGGATTGGACGCCCGCGCCCTGCGCCCCTATATTCAGCAGCACGCGGCCTCTCGGGGCTTACGCCTGGAAGCCGGCGCGCTGGATGCGCTGTGCGCGGTGGTGACGCCCGACGCCACAGCCGTGCGCGGCGTTCTGGAGCAGCTTGCGCTGGCTTCCCCGGCTTCCGCGGAAGGCAGGATAGGAACTGAGCTCATCCGGGCTATGGGCGGAAGCACTCCGGAAGTTCTGATTTTTGAATTTATCCGCCATCTTCAGGCTGGCAATACGGCGGAAGTGTGGCGAACTGTGCTGCGCGAAGGGGACGGCGGGGAATCCCTGCTCTTTCCCCTGCTGGCGTTGCTGATTCGCGAAGCCAGACAGCTGTGGCAGATTCAGGCGGGGGAAAGCATCTGGCTGCCGCAGCAGACGGCCCATCTCAAGCGGAGTCTGGCATCCCGGCTGGGTACTTCCGGTCTGGCGCATCTGTTTGCCGTGTTGCTGGATGCCGAATGGGCCGTTAAATCGGGACGGCGCCAACCGGTTCAGGCGCTGGAAGAGCTGGTGGGCAGCCTGACCCGGGTGTTCGCCTCCGCGTAGCGGATGCGTGACGTGCGGTCACGCAGAGGGACGACCCGCATGAGCACTGTGGATAAAAAATACTGTACCGGCCACCGCGCCCGCCTGAGAAAGCGCTTTTTAAACGATCCACAGAGCGTCTATGGCTATGAAATGATGGAGCTGCTTCTTGGCTACGTCATCCGGCGGGCCGACACCAAGCCTCTGGCCAAGGAACTGGTGGAACGCTTTGGCGGTATCGCCGGTTTGCTGGACGCTCATCCCACCGAGCGGAGAACCATACCCGGCCTGGGGCCTTCGACGGAAGTGTTTTTGGTTCTCC
The DNA here is from genome assembly GCA_022510785.1 of Desulfovibrionaceae bacterium. GTDB lineage: Bacteria > Desulfobacterota > Desulfovibrionia > Desulfovibrionales > Desulfovibrionaceae > Mailhella. The sequence goes on from JAFLSV010000001.1 coordinate 81,763, forward strand.
TGCGGGAAATCATTGCCCGCTACTTTGAAGAAACCGTAAAGAAAAAAACGGCCGTTACCCTGAACGACATCGCTCAGCTGGGGCGCTGCCGGCTGGCGGGATGTCCGCATGAGGAAGTGTGGGCCGCGGTGCTGGACAATGGCAACAGACTGCTTACCTTTGAACGGATACACACAGGTTCCGTTGACCAGGTGCTGATATCGCCGCGTGAGGCCGTGGAACTGACGCTGAAATATAAGGCCAGCGCCCTGGTGCTGCTGCATAATCATCCGGGCGGCAGTTCACGTCCTTCCACGCTGGACACGGAAACGACAAACCGTCTTCGTCAGGCCATGAAGATGGTAGGCTTGCGTCTTTTGGATCATCTCATCCTTGCGGATGGGCAGTGTTACAGCCTGATGACAGATAATCTGCTCGCATAGCCCTTATGGGCTGGGGCAGTTTCAAAGAGTTAGACCATGAATGATGAACACAAGGTTTCCTTCTCTTCTTCCCGGCGAACCCGCAAGGCACAAGGAACAGGCGGGGTCATTTCCATACCGGACAAGGATCCTGGGGACAGCCCTGTGGCGCTGCCGGATTCTTCCTTTCCTGAAAATCAGGCCGAAGGCGGCGCCTTGTTTGATGATGCTATTCCCCTGCCGCCTGTTCCCTCGCCTGAGTATCCGGACAGCCAGGATGAGGAAAAAGACTCTGAGGAGACGGAAGAGCCCGCTGATGACTCCGACGCCAACGATAGACCTGACGATCAGGATACTCCGAAGCGGCCCCGGCGGCGTGTCCGCCGTCCGTCCGCGGTCACGGTCAGTCTGGAGCGGCCCAGCGGCATGGACAGCACCCAGCAGATTCTTGCTGAAATTCCGTCCACGCTGCCCGTTGTGCCCCTCCGGGACAATGTGGTGTTTAATTCCATGATCGTGCCGCTGTACGAAAGCCGTGAAAGATCCATTCTGGCGGTGGACACGGCGCTGGGCAGCAATCGCTTTCTGCTTTTGTGCACCCAGAAGGATGCTTCGGTGGATGAGCCTAGCCCCGATGATCTGTTTGCCGTAGGGTCGGTGGTGATGATTCTGCGGATGCTCAAATTGCCAGACGGCCAGGTGAAAATTCTGGTTCAGGGACTGGCGCGGGCACAGATCAGGAGTTTTGTGGCCACCGAACCGTTCATGGTGGCGCGTGCGGAGATTTTGCGGGAAAAAGAGGCCGGGCCGCACGATGTGCGACAGGAGGCTCTGATTCGTTCCGCCCGCGAGCAGAGCGAAAAAATTTTAAATCTCCGGGGTATTCCTACCGGCGATATCATGGGCGTTTTGATGGCGGTGGACGACCCGGGCCGTCTGGCGGATCTTATCGCGGCCAACATGCGCCTGCGCGTGAGCGAGGCCCAGGCCCTGCTGGAATGCCTGGATCCCATGGAACGCCTGCGCATGGTCAACGACCATCTTTCACGCGAGGTGGAAGTGGCCGACATGCAGGCCCGTATCCAGAATATGGCTCGCGAGGGCATGGACAAGGCACAGAAGGATTATTTCCTGCGTGAGCAGATGAAGGCTATCCGCCGGGAACTGGGTGACAACGCCGATCAGGAAGAGGAACTGGAAGAACTGGGCAAGGCCCTTGACAAGGCCGGTTTGCCGCCCGAAGCCCGCAAAGAGGCGGACAAGCAGCTGCGCCGTCTGGCCGCCATGCACGGCGATTCAGCCGAAGCCTCGGTTATCCGCACCTATCTGGACTGGCTGGCGGATCTGCCCTGGAAAAAAGTGTCGCGCGATCGTCTGGATATTGTGAAGGCCAAAGAAATTCTGGATGAGGATCACTTTGGTCTTGCCCGGATCAAAGACCGCATTCTTGAATACCTCAGCGTGCGCAAGCTCAATCCCGACTCCAAGGGCCCCATCCTGTGTTTTGTCGGCCCTCCGGGCGTGGGCAAAACTTCGCTGGGGCGCTCCATCGCGCGGGCCATGGGGCGCAAATTTCAGCGTATATCGCTGGGCGGCATGAGAGATGAAGCGGAAATACGCGGCCATCGGCGCACCTATATCGGGTCAATGCCCGGTCGTGTCATCCAGGCCGTCAAACAGGCGGGAACGCGCAACCCGGTTCTTGTTCTGGACGAAATAGACAAACTGGGCAGCGACTTTCGGGGCGATCCGTCTTCGGCCCTGCTGGAGGTGCTGGATCCCGAACAAAATTCCCATTTCAGCGACCACTACCTGAATCTGGAATTTGATCTGTCCAGAGTTCTCTTTCTGTGCACGGCCAATCAGCTGGATACCATCCCCTCAGCCCTGCTGGATCGCCTGGAGGTCATCTCACTGCCCGGCTACACGGAACAGGAAAAGCTGACCATTGCCAAAAAATATCTCGTGCCAAGGCAGCGGGGAGACAACGGACTCAAGGAGGCCGATATCACGGTGCGGGATGCGGCCATTGCCCGCATCATACGCGAATACACACGGGAAGCGGGCTTGCGCAACCTGGAACGCCAGTTGGGTACGGTGTGCCGTAAATTGGCCCGCCGCAAGGCAGAGGGCCAGAAAGGCCCCTTTGTGGTGGCGGCCGCTCAGGTGCCCAAACTGCTGGGTGCGCCGCGCTATCTGGACGAAGAACGTGAAAATACGCTTATGCCGGGTGTGGCTCTGGGACTGGCCTGGACCCAGGCCGGCGGTGAAGTGCTGCATGTGGAAGTGAGCACCATGAAAGGTACAGGGCACCTGACGCTCACAGGCCAGTTGGGTGATGTCATGAAGGAAAGCGCTCAGGCTGCGTTAAGCTATGCCCGTTCCCACGCCGAGCATCTGGGTATTGAACCGGACTTTGCGGATAAACTGGATATCCATGTCCATGTTCCCGCCGGAGCCACGCCCAAAGACGGCCCATCCGCCGGAGTAACCATGGTGACGGCCCTGGTTTCTGCGCTGACCGGCCGGCCTGCTCGCACCGATACCTGCATGACCGGAGAAATCACGCTGCGCGGCCGGGTTTTGCCCGTGGGAGGCATCAAGGAAAAAATTCTGGGCGCTGTGGCGCGTGGTCTGCAACATGCCGTTATTCCCAGCCAGAATGTCAAGGATCTGGAAGAGATCCCCGCCGATTTGCGCCGCCGGATTGACATCAGGTCTGTAGACAGTATTGATGAACTGCTGCCCCTGGTTCTGACCGACAAGGCAAAGGCCGCGCACAGGCAGTCCACGCCTGAGGCCAGAAAAGCCTGGCCCGCCGCAAAACAGAAAAAGAAAGCCGCCGCGCGTTAATGGATCAATTTAATAGAATCGTGCCGCGAGTTCCTTCCGCGCGATTTCAAAGGGCAGATTCCGTAGCTTCCTTTTTCCCGGAATCCCTGCTAGCTTCCATGACGTGGCTCCTCCTATCGGGTTGGGTTCGTTTGTCACCTAGTCCCAAAATAAAATTTTGTCACGGCGCACCATAAACAGTTCTGTTTCTTTAAGTGAACAGGATATAGCGTGAGATTTTTCTTTATAATGCCTTCGTTTTTTTCCAAGAAGGATATAAGACAATATTAAACATCTTAAATAATTAATTTTTCGTTTTTTATATCCAGAAACATCAAAATATTGCTGGCATATCTGCTTTAATTTATCTGCATAAGGAGATTTTGCTGCATATTTCCAAAAATAGATATCATACTCTCTGCCTTTAAGGATACCATTTTTTTTCCATGGTTTCATATTAGATCCACCATAATGAATGATGGCAGGATGCTTTAAAGCCTCTAAGCCGCCATCTACAAGAAAGTAAAATTTTTTGCTAGCTCTCATAAAATTATATTTAATTGGTAAAAATCGTACTTTTTTATAAAAAATGCTATTAAGAACGTCTTGATCATCATACATGATACCTCCTTTCTGTTCAATCTGTTCTAATAAAAATGGAAAAGAGAAGTCATGACGAATGAGATCAAGATTAAGGAGTAATACTCCAGAATTAAAATATTCACTTGCATCCTTCATTAGCAAAGTATCTTGAATAAATTTCTTAAAATTTTCAGTCACAGAGCGAATAAAAAAATGAACTATGACAGCTGCAGCATAGTAATTTGTTACATCTGTATGATATAAATTTGCTATATCTTCTAAAATAATAGTATCGCAATCAAGGTATAAGACTTTATGGTATTTTTTTAACAATTCTGGCAAGAAAAGTCTGTAGTATGCCGCAAATGATAGCCAATTTACATTTTTTATTTTACTCATATCCCACATTTTAAGAAATGGCTCAATATTATATACACGAATAGATATGTTCTTTTTATTTATAATCATTGATTGAAACATATAATTATAATTTTCAATAAATTTATTTGCTACAATAATAATATCATATTTTTCTGAATTTGAAGTGTTATCTATTATTGATTGAATTGAAGCGAAAATGGGTATAATGATATTTTCATCACCACAAAAAACAATAGAGATACCGTTATCAAAAGCGGGATAAATTTCAGTATATGCGTGACATATTTGCCTTAATTCTTCTGTGTAGGGACATTTTGCAGCGAATCTCCAAAAATAACTATCATAGTTATTGTCAGTATTAAGTCCATCTTTTTCCCAGGGTTTGCTTTGTCCAGTATAGTGAATAATAGCTGGATTGTCTAAAGCATCAGAGCCATCCTTTACAAGGAAATAAAAATCCTTGAGCTTCCATGAGAAATTATATTTTGGCGGCAAGAATGATACTTTTTGATAAAAAATGCTATTAAGAACATCTTGAGCATCATACATAATTCCTCCTTTCTGTTTTGCCTGCTCCAGAAGAAACGGAAAAGAGAAGTTATGGCGGATGAGGTCAAGGTTAAGAAGTAATACTCCAGCATTGAAATATTCACTTACATCTTTCATTTGCAGGTTCTGCTGTATATGGCGTATAAAATCTTCATTTATGTCCTTCATTGTAAAATAATTTTTGACGGCTGCAACGTAATAATTTGTTATATCTGTATGATATAAATTTGTTATGTCATCAAGAATAATGGTATCGCAATCCAAATATAACACTTTATGATATTCTTTCAGTAATTCTGGTATAAAAATTTTGTAATATACAGCATGCGATAGACTTTTTGTGATTTTTATATTATTTATATCATATTGTTTGATAAACGGTTCAATATCATATACGCGAATTGATATATTATTTTTGTTTATAGCAACTGATTGAAGCATAGAAATATATTTTTTGCAAAAATTATTGGCAATAACAACAATATCATAATTCTCTCTCTCTCTCTCTCTCTGAAATATTATCAACTATGGATTGAATCGAAGCAACGAGTGGTATGATATAATTTTCATCCGCACAAAAAACAATAGAAACTGCGTTGTCAGAAACTGGATGGATTTCGGTTGCAGGCAACATGTTATTTCTCCTGTCAGATTCACTAGATGTCAGTAGTCGTTATGTTTTTTAATGAGGAATACGCCGCAGCAGGAGCAGATAGCCGTTACGCACGGCGATGTAGGGTTCCAGCGAGGCGGAGACCACCTGTTCATAGGGTTTGTAGAGCTTGTCCATATCATTGAACCGGAACCCCACTGAACTGGCCAGATTGGTCTGCCAGTTCAGAAAGTAATTGTGGGGAGCGGCGAACAGGTCGCCGACCATGCCCACGCTCTCCCTCGCGGTGCTGGGCCCCACGAAGGGCCAGACCAGATAGGGGCCTTCGCCCATGCCCCACACAGCCAGCGTATGCCCAAAATTTTCCGTTTCCGGGTGGTAGGGATAGAGCGGTTTGCTCTGACTGGCCACATCCGCCAGTCCCAAGCTGGTCATGGTATTAATGCAGAAACGGCCGAATTCTACCCCCGCCTGGGTAAACTTGCCCTGCAATACGCTGTTAAAAAAACGAACCGGGGCTCCCAGATTGTGGGCAAAATTGGATATGCCGCTCCGCATAGAGGCGGGAAGCACCTTGCTGTACCCCTCATGAACCGGCTTAATCACCTTCAGCAGCAACACGTCATTAAAGTCGAACCAGAAGCGGTTCCAGGATTCAAAGGGATCAGAGACGGCCACCGCGGGGCTGTCGTCGTCATAATCGTCCAGGCTGAAGTCATCCCCGGGGATATCCAGGCTGGCCCCTCCCTTGGCGGGGCCTGGGCCGGAGTCCGCATGGCTTGCCGGTGGAGCAGAAACGTCAGCCGCCGCTGCTTGTTCCATGTGCTGAAGCGCCCGCTCCTTTCCGGCGCCGGCATCGTGCCCGGCACAGGCGCAGAGCGGTAAGAGAGCGCTTACAACCAGGATGCGTAACGGCATCATGACGTGCCGCCTCAATGTGTTACCCATTTCAACGCTCTTTGCTTTTGTTCAGCTGTTCCTGAGCTTTTGCCTGCACCCGCCTGATAAGATCATCCGGACTGCCCTTGCCCAGAATGTCGCGGAACTGATCACGATAGTTCTTGATCATGCTGATACCTTCAATGATAATGTCGTACACGACCCATCGATCATTTTTAACCAGCATGCGGAAGGCTGCGGGATAGGTTTTATCACGCCCCAGAAAGTCCATCTGAATTTCGACACGAGTTCCGTTATTGGAGCTTAATTCGCCGGTGAACTGAATTTGCTGTCCATCATAAGCATCCAGCGTATCAATATAGGTATTGCGCAAGAGCTCGGTAAAGGCCGTCTGAAAATCCTTTTTCTGCTCAGGGGTGAATTGGCGCCATTGCGGCCCTACGGTGCGTGTGGAAAATTCCTCGAAATCAAACAGGTCAAGAATGGCGTTTTCAATTTTCTGGCGCTGTGCGGCGCGGGTATCCGGATTTTTGAAAGCCGGATCGTTGAGCAGGCCCAGGATATTTTGCGCCCCCTGTTCCGCGGCGGCCCTGGCTGTGCCGGGATCCGCCCGGGCGGGAGCCGTCGCCAGCAGACAGAGGCACAGTGCCGAAACTATCCATGTATGCCATCGTACCATCAGACGCCTCCAAACACGACTTTGCCGATCAGGGATTCAAGATCAAGAGTGGGCTCGGTATCGGTAATGGTATCGCCGTTTTTCAGCAGGGTATCCGAGCCGCCCGGCGCAAGCGAAATATATTTGTCGCCGATAAGGCCGCTTGTCTTGACTGACGCCATCACGTCGTCGCTCAGGTTGACGCCGTCGTTAATGCGCAGATCGACCTCGGCCATGAACGTGTCGGGATCAAGCCGTATGGAGCTTACCCTGCCCACGGCCACGCCCGCGATTTCCACGCTGGCGCCCATGCGCAACCCTGTCACGGATGAAAAGCGGGCGGTCACGGTATAGCCGCTGGAGTCGAACACTTCCATGCGCCCCAGCTTGATCGTGAGATATGCGACGCAGACAAGTCCCAAAACGACAAAAACGCCTACTATGGATTCCTTGGCGAATCTCATGACGACCTTCCTTATCAATCATCCAGCCACTCGGCAAGCGCCGAACGGACAACCGCGTCCAGCGGCGGAGCGACCATGCGGCGGGCTTCTTCAGGTTTGCGATCCAGAAACTGGCGAATGTACGGGTCATCACTGGATTCCAGCGCTTGCCGGGAGCCGGAAAACACGGCCTGCCCCTTTCGGATTACCAGCACATGATCCGCGATATGCGCCACACTGCCGAGATCGTGGGTAATCACCACTGTGGTCATGTGGGGATAATGGCGCTTCATGTCCAGCAGCAGTTGATCCATCTGTGCGGCGGTAATGGGATCAAGTCCTGAAGTTGGCTCGTCACAGAACAGAACCGGAGGCTCGGTGACAATGGCCCGCGCCAGCCCGGCACGCTTGCGCATGCCGCCGGAAAGTTCGCTGGGGTAAAAGTCGGCAAACGCTTCCAGCCCTACTAATTGCAGAGTGCGCATGGCGGCCTCGCGCAGCATGTTTTGGGGCAGAGTCGTGTGCTCCCTGAGGGGAAGTGCCACATTTTCGGCCAGGGTGAGCGCGCCCAGCAGCGCGCCATCCTGGAACAGAACGCCGAAACGACGGCGCACTTTATGAAACTGACGGCTCGACAGGGAAAAGATGTCGCGGCCTCCCAGCAGAATACGTCCAGAACGTGGAGCGGTCAGGCCCAGAATAATGCGCAAAAGGGTGGTTTTGCCGCAACCCGATTCACCAAGAATAACGCTGATCGCCCCGCCGGGCAGGCAGGTTGACAGATCGCTGAGGACAAGATGGTCGCCGTAGCCTCCATCCAGATGCTCAATGCGTATATCCCAGGCGTGGTCGGTGTGGGCAGTCATTCCGGGCCTCAAAGCAGGAAAGAAGTCAGCACATAGTCGCCCATGAGGGTCAGCACGCAGCTCATAACCACGGCGGATGTGGTGGCGTTGCCCACGGCTTCCGCGCCCTTGCCGTCCTTGCGCAGATGAGCGGTGTAGCCCTGATAGCAACATACGGTCACCACGAGAACCGCAAACACAAAGGCCTTGAGAAAGCCACCCGACACGTCGGTCATGGTGACGCTTGATTCAATGCCGGAAAAATAGCGTCCGTCGTTCAGGCCAAGGAGAACACAGGCCGACAGATATCCGCCGAAAATGCCAATGACGTCAAACAGGGCTGTGAGCAGGGGGAACGCAAGCAGTGAGGCGAGCAGCCTGGGAGTAACCAGATAGCCCACGGGGGCAATGTCCATCACGTCCAGCGCGTCGATCTGATCCGTGATGCGCATGACTCCGATCTCGGCCGTCATGGCCGAGCCGGCACGGGCTGTAACCATGATGGCCGTAAGCACAGGGCCCAGTTCACGAATGAGGGTCAGGGAAATAAGCGAGCCCAGCATGCCTTGCGCGCCAAACATGGACATGGCGTAAAACGCCTGCAGCCCGAGCACCAGACCGGTGAAGAGACTGAACAGCAAAATAACCAGCATGGACTGGGCGCCCACAGTGTAAACCTGTTGGAAAACTTTGGAAAACAGGCGCCGGGCGCGGAAGGTTTGCCACAGCGCGTCAAGCAAAAACAGGGCCATATCGCCCAGACGGTTCAGAACGGCGAGGACAGGCGCTGCCAGTGTGGTGGAACGTGTGTTTGTGCTCATACCATTAACCGGTACTAGCATAGCGTATCAGCGAAGCCTTGGCAATCTCCGGAATGCGTCCATATGGGATCCACGCCATGAAAATACGCCTGGCAGCGCTAAGCGCGGCGGAAAGAACGGGCCTTTTGCGCGATACCGCGGGAGCGCGCGCCTGTGCGGGCTTTTCCGGGTTTCCCCTTGCGCGCGGGGCTTTTCTGACATATATGGGCGAAAAGCATGTCCTGAGGAGAGTATTATGTGCCTTGCCATTCCTGTGTGTGTGACTGAATGCCCGGAGGAGGGCAGGGCCCGTGTCCGCGTGGGCAGCGGCGAAACCTTTATGGACATCTCAACATTGCTTTTGTCTGAGCCTGTCAAGCCGGGCGATTATGTCATTGTGCATGCCGGATTTGCGCTGCGCGTGCTTGATCCGGAAGAAGCGCGCGAATCTCTCGCGTTGTTCCGGCAAATTGCCGAAATGGGCGGCATGGCTTCAACCCTCTGATTTTCTGCCGCCGCAGGGGCGGCCAGCGCGCGTTGTCACCGCATCCATACGTTTACCCTGCCATGCATGACGAAAGCGCGGCGCTCGCAGGCCGTCTCTTCCAGCCTTGCGCAATCCGCCTTTGTTTTTTATGACAGCGGCGTCGGCGCTCACACTTGATTGAGCGAAGGGCGGGCATCACACGGACGCTTCCAGGGCGAAGTGACAAACTTTTTCCCGCGTGCTCAAGGAACAGCCGTTATGGACACCATATTCAGCGAATTTTTCAGTACCGCTCTTAAACTGTTCGCTCTGATGACGCCACCCGCCGTGCTGAGCGCGTTTTTGAGTGAAACCAAATCATATTCGGCCGAGCGCAAGCGATCCACCGCCATACATACGGGCGTAGCGGTATTTGTGATCGGCGTGGTTCTCTATTTTTTCGGAGAAAGTATTTTCGGCATATTTGGCTTCACCCTGGATGCTTTCCGCATAGGTTCAGGCGTGCTTCTGTTTCTTACGGCCGTTTCCCTGATGAATGAAACCATGGATCACCAAGCCATGTCCGGTGACGAGGATATCAGCGTGGTGCCGCTGGCCATTCCCCTGTGCATGGGACCAGCCTCCATCGGTACCGTCATGGTTATGGGGGCTTCTGCCGTTTCCCTGCGGGAAAGGCTTATCGGGGCTTCCGCCCTGCTGGTGGCTTCAGGGGGAATTCTTCTTCTGCTGCTCATGGCCGAAAGTGTGGAAAAGGTCTTGCGCCGGACGGGCATTGCCGTGCTGTCCAAGCTGACCGGGCTGCTTCTGGCCGCCATAGCAGCCCAGGTTATTTTTACCGGTATTCATTCTTTTTTGCAGTGAGGACGCCTGACAGGACACAGCGGCAGCGTTGCTCCGATGCGGGAAAGCGGGCAGGGCTAAGCTTCAGCAGCCTTGCGGCGGCGCGCCCACCACGCCCAGTCCCTGCATTCCTCAGGCAGATTCGGATCGCGTGCCTGGGCCACCGCACAGCAAAAAACGTCGTATTGGCAGATATCCACGCTTTGCCCCGTGCGGCGGCACAGCTCGTCATACAAAAGCCGGGGATCGGAGGCGGCAAGCTTGGCCGGGGTATCGACTCCCAGCAGCAGCAAATCCCGGAGTGTGGCCGGCCCCACGGAACACAAATTCAGCAGGGGATGATTTTTGGGCGCAAGCTTGCCTGAAGAGGTCGATTGAGCCATGCACATACTCCGTCAAGCGCGGCGTCACCCCTGCCTGAATCAGGTGATTTGCCTGCTTGGCAAAAAATAGTGCCTATACTATGAAAAGTCAAATCCACCGCCATACACTATATTTAAAATAAAGCATTGTATCATGATTCTGGTATGGCATAAGGAGCTCTAGCCTATGACCGACGATAAGCAGCGTTTTGAATCCCGAGCCTTCTTAGTGCTGTTGGCCGTTGCCACTGGTCTGTTTGGGTGTTTGCTGTTTCCTTTTTTTGACGTTGTATTCTGGGCTGTTGTCATTGCCGTGCTTTTTGAACCGTTCAACGTCTTTTTGCGCGACCGGCGCGGGCTGCATCCCAATATGGCATCACTGCTGACGATTCTTTTCTGTCTGCTGGTCATGATTGTTCCCCTGGCGTGGATATTCTCGTCCTGCGCGCAGGAAGCGGCTGCCCTGTACGCGCGCCTGACGGCCGGTACAGCCAGTCTGGCCGATACGGTGGATAAGCTGCGGGAAACCTTTCCCTCTGTGCTGAAGTGGCTTGCCCGGTATGGATACGATGCCGCATACATCAAGGCGCAGCTCAGGCAGATGACCCTCGGCGCCGGAAAGTTCATTGCGGCCAATACTGTGGCCTTCGGGGGTGGCGCGGCGCATTTTCTGACCAGCCTGGCACTGGTGCTTTATATCGCATTTTTTCTGGTGCGTGACGGCGAACGCTTCAAGGCGCTGCTGATTCTTGCCCTGCCTTTTGGCGATGAGCGGGAAAAACTGCTGCTTCGCAAGTTTGCGGAAGTCATGCGGGCCACGGTGAAGGGAAGCCTGCTGGTGGCTATGGTTCAGGGAACATTGGGAGGACTGATTTTCTGGGCGCTGGATATTCACGCTCCGGTGATGTGGGGCGTTGTGATGACGCTGCTGTCGCTTATTCCTGTCGTGGGCGCGGCTCTGGTATGGGCGCCTGCCGCGCTGCTCCTGCTGGCAGCCGGGCATTTGTGGCAGGGACTCATTTTGATTGCCTATGGCTCCTGCGTTATTGGGCTGGCAGACAACCTGCTGCGTCCCCTGCTTGTGGGGCGAGACACCAAGCTCCCGGATTTTTTGATTTTACTGTCCACCCTGGGTGGCTTTATCATGTTTGGCATGGACGGCTTTGTATCCGGCCCCACCCTGGCGGTGCTGTTTGTCACCGTTTGGCAAATATTTATCGATGAACGCGAACCTCTGATCGCGGCGGACAATGCCCCGCGCGTGAATTCCGGGGCGAACGGACATACGTTGATCCGTCCGAAACGAGCAAACCGGCGGCCTCGGCGCCTGAGGGCACGGTGAGCAATCCTGCCATTGACAAAAATTATAAATAGAGTATGTTCTAATAAATAAAAGGGAACTTGTGGGCCTGTTCGCCGTGAGAGCCGAAAAAAGTGTGAAACATCCACTTGGCGCATCATGGAAAACATTCGGCCAATTTGGGAACCAAAGGAGTATGGTATGTGCAAAAAGTTTGCAGGCATGGCTCTTGCCGCTTTGGTGGGCGGAGTTCTGGCGTTTGGGGGCGTGGCTGAAGCCAAGGGTTTTAAAGATCTTTCCTTCAACGGAAGCTATCTGCCCCGCCATCCAACCGTGGTGCATGTGTTCGAGCCCTTCTTTAAAGCCGCTGAAGAAAAATTTCCGGGCAAGAATGGCTTGAGCTTCCACTATTTTGCCAGTGGCGATTTGTATCCTGAGGCGGAAGGCATGACCGCCCTCACGGACGGCCGCGTGGACTTCGGATGCGTGCGTCCCGCAATTTTCCCCGGTAATATGAACCTGCTGGCCTCTGTGGCCATTCCCGGCATGTGCCCGAACGCCACCGTGGGTTCGCTGGTCACGCAGGAACTGCTGGATGAATTTCCCGAAGTGCGGGCCGAACTGCCGCAGAATTCTTTGCCCTTTGTGGGCTGGGCCTCCGCTCCCTATCAGATCCATACGATCACTCCCGTCAGGAATATGGAAGAACTGAAGGGCAAAAAAATCATCGTGTGGGACGCCACCACCCTTGAAATTGCCAAGGCTCTGGGCGCGACCCCCATACGCATGGCCTCTCCCGATACCTACCTGGCCCTGTCCAAGGGTATGGGCGACGGCGTGCTGTGCCCTCTGGCGCCGCTGCGTTCTTACAAAATTACCGAAGCGACGAAGTATCACCTGATTCTGAACGTCGCGGTCAACACTTTCATCATCGATGTGCATAAGCCCCTGTGGGATGAAATGCCGCAGGATATGCGCGACTGGCTGAGTGCCGAGGGCGGAATCAAGATGGCCCGGGCCTGCGGCAAGAGCCTTGATGACGGCGCGGCCGCGGACACAAAGTGGATGGAAGATCAGGGGCATGAGTTCTTCTATCTTTCCGATGAAGAACGCGCCAAGGCACTGGAACCCCTGGCCGTGTTCATCGACCAGTGGAAAACCGAGGAATGCAAGGGCATGGATCCCGCTCTGGTGGACAAGGTGCTGGCCTTTGTCCAGGAACGCAGCCGCTACCATACGGATCAGTGGAACGCCGGAGCTTACAAGGACTAAGGCCTCAGTCCGATTTCACGCCGCCCGCATCTGTGCGGGCGGCGTTTGCGTCCATAGCGCTCACTTCTGTCGGCTTTCCCGGATAACCGCGCATTTTTGCGCTGAATCGCGTCACTGAGGTTTGTATGACAGACTCCACCACTCTCGGGCAGGGGGATCTCCCAAAGCAGGACGGATCTTTGGCACGGCTTGCCTTCCTGCTTGATCGGCTGTGCTCCAAAGCCAACTGGCTGGCATACATTGCCGTGGCTATTATGCCTGTGCTCATTTGCGCGGACGTGGTAGGGCGGATTGTGGGAACCGGAGTGCCCGGGGCGCTGGAGCTGCAGCAAAATCTTCTGGTTCTGGCCACATATGGCATCATGGGCTGGCTGCAGTCGCGCGATCAGCACATGAGCATTGACTTTGTCTATAAGCACATGAAAGGCGGCGGCAAAGCCTGGGCTGATGTGTTTGTGATCAGTATGACCCTGGTGATTCTGTGTGTGCTGTCCTGGGAATCCGTGCATATCTTTATGACCAAGATAGGCACACTTTCCCTGGAACTGTATCTGCCCCTGGAACTCTATTACTGGATGCCCATATTCGGTCTGGCCCTTACCTTGATTGTGGTCGCCCTCCAGACGGTTCGCCACATCACGGGGGCATTGAGGGACGGACACGCCCTGAGCGTGGTGCTTGCCCTGATGCTGACCGCGGCTTTGGTATACCTTCCGTTCTGGTACCGGGAATCGGACTACGAAGTGTCCAATCTGGTGCTGGGCGGCATTGCCTTTTTGCTGCTCTTTTTCTTCCTGTTCATGAAAATGCCCATCGGATGGACCATGTGCACCATCGGCGCCATGGGCTCCATTGCCATCTACCGCACGGTCAACGCCGCCCTGGCCGTGGTGGGCTCCACCCCCTACAGCGCCACGGCTTCCTATAGCCTGGTGGCGCTGCCATTGTTTGTGCTCATGGGCTGTCTCATCTTATATTCAGGCATTTCCGTGGATTTGTTTAATTCCGCCAACAAGTGGATTGGTCACCTGCCCGGCGGCATGGGCATGGCGGGCGTGGCGGGCTGCACCGGCTTTGCGGCCGTATGCGGCGATTCTTTGGCCACCGCCGTGACCATGGGGTCCGTGTCGTTACCTGAAATGCAGAACCTCAAGTATGATCCGGCCCTGGCCACGGGGTCTCTGGCGGCGGGCGGCACGCTGGGTATCCTCATCCCGCCGAGCGCCGGTTTTATTATCTACGGCATTGTCACTGAAGTTTCCATCGGTCGTTTGTTCCTGGCTGGTCTCATGCCTGGCTTGCTGCTGGCGGGCATGTTCATGACCTATATCTATATCACGGCCGTCCGCCATCCGGAAATGGCTCCGCGCGGCCCCCGGTACAGCCTGAGTGAAAAGGTGCGCTCCTCGTTGGGGCTGCTGCCTATTCTGGCTTTGTTTGTGCTGGTGCTGGGCTGCATTGTGAAGGGGATATGCAGCCCCACGGAAGGCGGCGCCGTGGGCGTGGCCGGAGCATTCTTCTATGCTCTGGCACGCCGCAAGCTCACAAAAGAAAATTTGCTGGCATCCCTGGATGAAACCGCTATCCTGACAGGGCGCATCATGCTTATCATGGTGGGGGTGGGGATGCTGAGCTTTTTCTTCGCCCAGTCGCGCCTTCCCTTCCTGCTGGCGGATTTTATCGCAGGGCTTGAGTTCAACAAGTTCGTCATTTTTGGCATTATCGTGGTTATATACGTCATTCTTGGCTGCATGATGAACGTCATTCCCATGCTGATGCTGACCCTGCCGTCCATCTTCCCCACCGTGCTGGCCATGGGCTTTGACCCTGTGTGGTTCGGCGTGGTTTCCGTCATGATTATGGAAATGGGGCAAATTACCCCGCCTGTTGGCGTGGTGGTGTTTGCCCTGTCCGGCGTGGCCAAGGGCATCCCCATGGAAACCATATTCAGGGGGATTGTCCCCTTTGTGGCCATCATGATTGTGGGCGTCATTCTGGTGACCGTCTTCCCCGGCATCGCCACATGGCTGCCCTATTCCATCATGGGACCTGAGCTTATGTGACATAAGCCAAAATGGGCATCTGCATTCTTTGTGATGCGAAAAGGCCGGGATATTCCCGGCCTTTTCCATGAGCGCCGCTCCCTTTGTCGGCACGCGCGTCCCCAGATGTCCTGAACACGGCCATGCCCGTCAACGTGCGCAACCGTGCCATCTGATACTGCAACGACCAGGTCATGGCCGGCCACCCGTCAGTGCGACGCCATTTCCCGGGCGCCGGGCCGGGCGCTCAGGGTAGGGCGACGGCAGCGCCTTGGGCAAGGTCATTGCGCTTTTGGGAAACAATTCGGGCAAGCTTCAGCGCGCGTCTCAATCTTTCCGTTGCCGGAACCCCTGGCGCAATATTCACGGGCCAAAGCGGTGTTTCGGGAAACAACATGGCTTAAACGGGAAGAAAGGTTGCCATCCGGCACGGGCGGCTCACGTCTTCTCCCTGGAAATGGAGCGGCTGGAAATCGGGGGACTGATCAATCAGGTCAAAAGTGAAGCTTTCTTTTTGCCGGAATCCCTGATATCTGTTCAAGGTGGTGGCTTCTTGCATCGGGTTGGGCGCTTTTACCACAATTCTAGCCAATGTGGCGGGCCGCTTCCATTTCCTGGGCGTGTGAAACGTTTTCCGCCAGGCATTTCTTTCTGTCTTTCAGAAGATTTTTGTGAGAAGGGGGGGATTTCATGTTAAACTTTAAGTATTTGAAAGAAATTGAAACCTACATGAAATCCGGTGAGATGGAAAAGGACTTCACATGGTCGGTGGAAGAACGCCGCCACGAAATGCTGGATTTTTTGGATAAACTCATGGATCTTGGGGAACTGGCCGATCAAACGGCCACGGCCATTATTTTTAAAGGCTCGGCCCTGGGGGCGCTGATGGGCACGCCCAAATCCCAGAAAGGTTCCCCGCCTGAGGCCGGGTAACACATAGCCAGGCCGCTCAATCCCGCTCCGTTGTCAGGGCATAGAAGCGGCGCATGTCCGCGCCCACCCGGTAGCGGGCGGATGCTCGTATGCGCCAGCCGGTTGCCGGGCCGGGGGCGTTCCGTGTACCTGGCTCTATATCCTCTTTTGTTAGGAGGATGACATATCCCCCCGGCGCCAGGTACGGACGCACCAGCCGCAGAAGTTTCGGCCAGGGCATAAAGGCCCGGCTGATGACACAATCAGCCTGTCTGCCCGGCATAAAGGCTTCGGCCCGCCCCCGGAAAACATGAGTACCGGGCAGAGCTATGCGCGTCAGCACCGTGGACAGAAAAATCGCCCGCTTTTCCCTTGCCTCCACCAGCCAGTATTCACCGCGCGGCCATACGATGCGCAGAGGTATGCCGGGCAGTCCCGCCCCGGCGCCCAGATCCCAGAGGCAGGGAGATGCCGTATGCGTGCCCTGCGCGCTGGCGCCGGCCTCAGGCAGGATGTCAGCGCTGAGAAAACGGGCCAGCTCAAAGCTGTCGAACACCAGTCGATCGAGCGTTTCCGCCCAGGAATGCGTGCCCACCAGATTCATGGCCCCATTCCATCGCATGAGCAGGCCGAGGTACGCAGCCAAGGCATTTGCCTGATCCGTTTTCAGTTCCCAGCCGGCCCCGCGGCAGCGTTCGGCAAGCGCGGTGGCTGTGCAGGGCGTTTCCTTAGAATTGATCGTCTTCACTGCGCCATGCGTCAAAGGTTTTTCTGATAAAGCTTACCACTGCGGCATGTTCTTCCCTGCCGTTGCCCGTTACGGGCACGGGAGATCCGAAACGAAAGCGGATGGGCAGCCGAGGCCGGATGAAGCCGATATCCTTGACAAGAAAACCCGTGCCCCAGGCGTCACTTTTGAGGGCCAGCGGCATTACGGGCACCCCTGCCTTGCGGGCCAGCTTAATACCCAGACTGCTGAACTGGCGCTCGTCCACCGTATGGGAGCGCGTGCCCTGAGGAAAAATAATGACCGAACGGCCGGCATCCAGATGGCGTTGTCCGCCGTCCAGCACCGAGGCCAAGTCCTCGCGGGGATTGGCACGCCCTACCACAATCGGTTCGCGTGAGCGCAGCACGGGGCCGAGAAAGGGATATTTGAGCAGCGAATTTTTGACCACAAAGGTCACGTCCCGCACGGGCTGAATGATTCCTGGCAGAACAAAGGTTTCCAGCGTGCTCATGTGATTGGCCACAAAAACACAGGGGGTGTTCAGACTGCGCACATGGTCGAATCCGTCAATGCGGATATCCGCCCCCACCGCTTCCAGGGCATGCCCCACCGCTTCACTGCTCAAAATCCAGTCGTCGGCTGAGTACACGCCGGCCGCGGCCTGCTTGCCGGCCTGGTATAAGAGCGCGAGCAGGCGTGCATAGAAGCGCAGGCTGGGGAATAAGCGGGAAGCGGGGGATGGCGTCCGGTAATTGCCGGCGTAGGGGTGTGTATTCATAGGCTCTTGCCTGCAGCAATGTGCTCCGTTAAGAGTTTTTGTTTGGGCTGTCCGGCTCATCCTGATGCAGGCTTCGCCACCAGGCCGCCAGGCGGGGTTCCTCGCCCTGGTCTTTGGGTTGATAGTAACGTTTGCTTGCCACTTCAGGCGGCAGGTAATCCTGCTCCACCCAGGCTCCGGGAAAATTGTGCGGGTACTTGTACGTTTCGCCGTACCCCCATTCCTTGTGCAGTCTGGTGGTGGCATTGCGAAGATGGAGGGGAACCGCTTGGGGCCCGTTGGTCTTCACTTCGCGCAGCGCGTTGTGATAGGCCGCGTACGCGGCATTGCTCTTTTTGGACAGAGCGAGATAGACCACGGTTTCAGCCAGCGGAATATAGCCTTCGGGCATTCCCACAAATTCTACGGCCTGCTGACAGGCCACGGCCAGCGGCAGCGCATGAGGATCCGCCAGGCCGATATCCTCCGAAGCGGAAAGAATGAGACGGCGGCAGACAAAGCGTGGGTCTTCTCCTCCTTCCAACAGGCAGGCCAGGTAATAGAGCGCGGCGTCAGGGTCGCTGCCCCGGATGGATTTTATAAGCGCCGAGGCCAGTTCATAATGGCTGTCACCGTCTTTGTCGTGACGGGTGAGCGCTTCGGGCATGGACTGCCGCACGCCGTCAAGATGGCGCTTATCCTCCGGCAGGGCTGCTGCGTGTTCCACCAGATTGAGCAGGGTTCGCCCGTCGCCGTGAGCCATGCTGCTCAAAAAATCCAGGACATCAGGGCTCAGGTCTATGCCCGCCCTGGCCGTTCCGCGTTGCCCGAGCGTGATCAGGTCGGTTTTGCTCAAAGGACGCAGGCGCAGCACATGCAGGCGGGAGAGCAGCTGGCGGGTAACACTGAAAGAGGGATTTTCCGTCGTCGTGGCCAGCATGGTGATATCGCCATTTTCCAAAAGGGGAAGGAAAAAATCCTGCTGCGCTTTGGAAAATCGGTGCAATTCGTCCAATACCAGCACATCCACACCGGAGAGCTGGCGCCTGAGCTGCTGCAGACCCACCTCCGGGGCGCTCAGGCGCAGAACATTGCGGCCCCGCGCTTTGGCCAGAAGCAGCGCCAGGGTGGATTTGCCGCAGCCCGGCGGCCCAAACAGCAAAAGACTGGGAAGACGCGGCGAATCCAGCAGGGCCTGAATACGATCTTTAAGGTGGGGCTGCCCCACAAAGTCCGCCGTCTCCGAGGGGCGCAGACTTTCAGCCAGGGGCTGGGAAAGGGGCATGGCGCTTTTCTCATGCGTCCGCACATCCGGCATTGTTCGCATATCTCCCTGCCGCATACGCGGTATCTCTGTCAGCGTTTGTCAGCGGCGTGTTCCTGGCGTTTCCACCAGTGCAGGCCCAGAGCCATGACGGCAGCTGTTTCCCAGCGCAGAATGCGCGTGCCCATGCTCAGCGTCTTAAACCCCGCGTTCTCCAAAGTGTGAACCTCACGAGGGCTGAAGCCTCCTTCCGGGCCCACCACGCAAACCGTATCACCGGGCAAGCCAAGGGCTTCGTCATCAAGAAACGCCTGATGCGCATAATCGCTTTCCACAAGCGCCTGTTTATGGGCGCAATCTTTGGCAGCGGCGATTAATTCATCCACCCCTCCGGGCAGGGTGCGCAGCTCTGGCAGCCAGGGATTTCGGCATTGCTTGGCTCCGGCGATCAACTGTCCTTCCCATTTGGCGTGGATATCACCGGGCACGGGGAACTGGCTGCGATCAGCCTGCCAGAACCACAGGGCGGAGGCTTCCAGTTCCACAGCCTTTTCCAGAATCCATCCCCGCCGGGCGGCTTTGCCCCAGCCCGCCGCCAGAATGACCCGCGACCCGGGTTCAGGGTGCGTGCGTTCGCGGAGAATCGCAAGCTCCACGCTCTGCCTAGATGTTTTAACTATGCGGCACACGGCTTCCCGGCCCCGTCCGTCCAGCAGTGTCACGTCCTCACCGGGCTTCAGCCGCAGCACGCGCAGCAGATGATGGGCCTCGCTTCCTTCGAGAAAAAGATGCTGTGCCCAGGCGTTCGGGGGCAGAAAAAAGCTGTGCATGGGAAGTCTCCCTGTCCGGGCTTTGCGTATGGAGCGGGCCAGTCAGGCAGCCGCCTCATCGCTGGCCTGATGAGTTTTGCGTATGGCGTTGAAATCATCGAGCAGCACCACCAGGCGGCCATATTTGCGCCGTACCTCCTGCCCGGCCCTGGTCAGAGACTGTTCCGCCTTTTCCACATAATGGCGTCGCAGATAGCGATCGTTCAGCATGGCTTCAATATGGTGAATAGTGGCCGCTACCAAATCGTCGAAGTAAACGGAAACCTCAAATTTTAATTCCTGCAGAAGGGTCAATGCTTCAGACAGCATACGATCATAATTGAGGTGCTCATTCCGATACACACGGGTTCGTATTTCTTCCAGGCAGCGAATTTTACGGGCTTGCTGAATATAACGATAGCGTTTGCGCACTTCCTGTTTGAGGTCAGCCAGTTCATCCAGACTGTCAGAATGATCAAGATTGGCAAAATAATTGTCAAGAACTTTGCCCGTATTGGTAAAAAACTCCTCACTATAGCCTATAATGCGCCGCTGATGCTTGGTCAACCAGACGTACAGGAATTTGAGGCGTTTTTCATCGGTATCGGTATTTTCTACAATCTCCGTGCGTTTGAACACGACACGGCCCGTGTATTCGCCGCGAACAATATCGTTGAGGCGCAAAATGAGGTTGGTGGAATCACGGATGATATTCAGCCCGTCGATATTTTCACCGGTCAACGGGTGGATGATCTGCTGAGACAGGACAGACAGGGCGCGATCCTGGCGCACGTTGTCCGGATCATAGGAGTGCTGGCGATAGCATACCCGCAGCAGGGCCACCCTGTTTTTTTCATCCACAAAGGCGCTGCTTTCATGCAGGGTATCCAGCACCTCTTTCTGATCTTCATCGATACGGATAAGAGCGATTTTTTCCACATGGGGGTAGCGGGTGGCCGTGCCGTCGTTCCAGATGGACGTGATCACTCTGTCCGACTGGCCCAGCACCCGGATAAGAAAACGCTCGCCCATCTTATGAAGCCGTCTTGCGAAAAGCGCGGCAGACGAACGCCGCTCAGACGCCACGGGGAAGCCATACAGTTCCATAAGAAACTGCATGACAAAAGAACGGTTGCGTTCGTACAGGTCGTTGTTGCCCATCTGGAATTTTCCGATACGCATGCCAAATCGTTTGAGTTCACCATCAATATCAGAGGGCAGTGATGCGAAGACCCCGGCCATCTGGAAGTGATCATAGGCATTTTTGGCCAGGACATGAGCGCGATCCATGCATAATATATAGGGCAATAGTGAAGGGTATAATTCCAAAGCTGTTGTATCAAGGCGCTGAAATTCTTTCCTGAACTGATCATGGAGAGTACGTGGCAAACGTGTCAGCAGTGTTTGCATATTAGAACCAAGTATAGTGCTTTCAAGAGGACAACATGGCCCACGCGCTATATCCAGTAAATCAGTGACAGGGTGAATAATATCATACTGAAAAATTTCATTAAATGACAAAAGAGGACGATCAAACACTAAAAGAGAAAAACCTGGGAGGTTGTGATATTCGTATACATCAGGCTCAAAAGAAGGTAATAAGGAGCGAGGCTCTACAAGTGGGTATTCTTTCCATTCAGAAAACGGTCTGATAAGACATTCTCTTATATGAACAAAGTCAAGAAAAAGTTTAAGTTCCATCATGCTTGTGATAGAAAGCCCGTCACAAAAGATGGCTTCGTCCGCAAAAAACGGCCATTTTCCCGAAGAAAAGGCTTTTTTCCAGTCAATCACGACGTATATTCCCCTTCGCAGCAACTTTTTTTATTTTTTGGTTTTGTGCCTCGTGTTCCTGCCTCACTCATATTTCGGTTTTTTTTCTAGCACAAAAAAGGACGATATTCCAGTACCTGAATCGCATCTTTCCCCAGCGGGAAGGGTAAAAATATACGAAAGCGCATTATCAGCGACTTAATTTTCTGATCGAACCCTTGGGAAACGGCTTGCCCCAAACCCGCCTGCTTGGTACAAGAAAACACCCAAACCCCTTAGCCAGGCTGTTCCCATGATTGCCCAAACTCCTGCACAATCCCTGCTTGCCCTGGTGGCCAGTGTTTTTGATGCGTATTCCGTCGTGCTGTTTCAAACCGATGACGAAAGCGGGCAAAGTGAGGCCCGCCTGAGTGCGTGTTTCAGCCAGGGCGGGCAGATTGCCCACGGCGCGTCTGTGCCCCCCGGAAAGGGTCTGGTTGGCTGGATACTTCGCAACAAGGCTCCGCTTCTGGTGGATTCCATTGACCAGAACCAGGCTTTTTTGGGGTATTATCAGGAAGGAGACGAGCCGGACATCCGTTCCTTTATGGGCTGCCCCGTGCCCGGCGGGGGCGCCTTGTGCGTGGACAGCACCCGGGCGGGCGCTTTTGCGGGCAGCCGCCAGAAGCTTCTGCCCCTGTTTGCGCACATGATTCCGCAGTTGCAAAATCTGGCCCTGCACAGCGATCATAACCGGGAAGTCAGCGTATACTTCCATGCCCTGGAACGCATGGCCGAGCTGCGCACCTCGTATGCGGGCTGGGGTGAATATCTCGACAGGCTGCTGGCGCTGCTCAAAGAGGTCACAGATTTTGACTACGCGGCCTTCACGTCACGGGTGGAGGGCAGCGCGGAGTATATTGTGGAAGGTGAATGTCCGCCCCTGCTCACCAAAGACGGCAATCGCGCGGAATTGCCGGTTAACAGCGGCATCGTGGGCTGGGTGTTCCGCAATGAGGAAGGAGTGCATAATGATGGCGTCGGCGGGCAGGGCGCCACTCCCATATTCGGCAAAAATCCATTGGTGCCGGACTTTGCGGCCGCCATCTGCCTGCCGGTGACCGTGGAGGGCTGCACATGCGGCGTATTGTGTCTTGCCGCGTTAAAGCCGCATCCCGTAAGTCCTGAACTGCGTTCCTTCCTGCATATGACGGCGGATGAGATGGCGCGGCAGCTGGATTGTATCGCACTGCGCTACCGAATCCACAATCTTCTGCCCCGGGCCTCGCTGCAGCGGAGCGGGGCGGTGCCTTTTGATCCGGACGCGCCGCCCGTGCCCGGAACCGACGCCGATTAATAGCGGAAATATTGCCGCCATCAAGGGGTGTCTCCGCGCATGGAACGGCGGAGTACCCGTTCACACCCCGCTGGCAAACAGGCGGCGCGTCTTGCCGAATACCCAGCCCGACCGGACGGCCCATATCAGTTCAGGCGTCAGCAAGTCCGGCTGATGGCGAACCAGACCCTGCAATTCATCGGCGTCAACGAACATGCCGTCGCACACAATTTCAGGGGCAGGGGACGGGGGTGACGAGCCTGCCCCGGTCAGAAAAAAGGTGGCGGACAGGCTGGCTCCGCCGCTGTCTGTATACGGGAGGGAGGCCACGGAACGAATAGTGGCGACCTCAATGCCGAGCCGTTGGCGCAACTCGCGCAGGGCCGCTCCCTCCAGCGATTCCCCGGCCAGCACGTCACCGGTGACGGAAATATCCCATAAGCCCGGATGACGAGCCAGGCGCGGGGCGCGCCGGGTCAAAAAAAGCTGGCCGCGACTGTCCCGCACACCCACAAGCACAATACGCCGGGGCAGTTTGCGGCGCAGGGCGGCACTCAACGGAGTAAGCATCAGGGGACGGTCATACCCGTCGGCAATCTCCACCAGAGACCCCAGGTCAGGAGGGGGATTGATATACGGGCAGTCGGACAGAGAACGGACAAAGCGCATGCGGATACCGGTATGGCGTCAGGCGGACTTGCCCGGCGGAGGAAAGATGAAAACGGCAGTCTTTACGAGGCTGGGGCCAGACGATATGGCCGCTGTGGCTGAACTGGAAGCACGTTGCTTTTCATCCCCATGGCGGGAGGATCAGCTGCGGGCGGCTCTTCTTTCGCCTCATTTCAGCGCGTATGGCATGAAAGGTCAAGACCGGCTGTTCGCCTATATTTCTTTGAATCTGGTTCCCGGTGAAATCGAGGTGCTGAATATTGCCACCCATCCGGAATACAGGCGGCGCGGTCTGGCGCGGGCCCTGCTGCGCTGCGCCCTGAAGGCTGCGGCGCCCGTTGTGGAGCGGGGATACGGCGTGCGCGCCTTTCTGGAAGTCAGGGTTGGCAATGTCCCGGCTCTGGGCTTGTACCGATCGCTGGGCTTTGCCCGTGTGGGAGCGCGCAAAGGCTATTACCGCGATACAGGCGAAGATGCGCTGATTCTCCGTGTCGATCTGAGCGCCGTACCTGCCGCGGCGGAAAATGACGCCACACTGTGATGCCGGGTGACGGACATCCCGACTTGGGGGAGGGCACGGTGCGCGTTCCATGGCAAAAAGCGCCGCCTCTGAAATACGGGGCGGCGCCTTGATTCATGCGATGTATGCCTGGGGCGTCAGAGGGTCAGGATGTGGAACCGCTTTCGTTCTTTGGCGCTTCGGATACTGGCGCCGTCTCGGCTTCGTCTGGGACTGGGGCCGCCGCTTCGGAACCTGGCGTGACTGCTGCGCCGGCCGGGCTTTCCGGGGTTGATGGTTCCGAGGCCTGGGTGACATCAGCCTGGGGAGCCCCTGCCTGTGGCGCGGCCTCAGTTCCGGCGGGCGCTGTGGTCACCGGCGCGGGGGGCGGCATCACTTCGTCTCCGAAGCGCACATCCAGGATGCTTGAGCCCTTATCATGACCTGTACTGGTCATGATGTTGTAAAACAGTGAGGTGGCGATGAACAAAACGGCCAGAACGGTGGTGAGCTTGACCAGAATACCGCCCGCCCCGGCACTGCCAAAGACAGAGCTGTTGCCACCGCCGCCGAAAATGACGCCCATGCCTTCACGCCCGGCCTGCAACAGCACCAGTATGACCAGCACGACACAGACAATAACATGAAGGGTCAGAATGGCTGTCTGCACGTTTCGCTCCTTGCTTTCAGGCCGTGACAATCCTGATAAAATTTTCAGCCTGCAAAGAAGCACCACCTACCAGCACTCCGTCAACATTGTCAAGAGCCAGAATGGCCGCCGCGTTGTCAGGTTTGACACTTCCGCCATACAGCACCCTGATGTTCTGCGCCTGTGAACCGAGAAAGTCCTTCAGCAGGCCGCGAACCAGGCCATGGGCGTCCGCAATATCCTCAGACAGGGCGGTTTTTCCCGTGCCTATGGCCCATACGGGCTCGTAGGCCACGGCCAGGGCATCGGGGCTGAAGCCCTCAGGCAGATCAGCCAGGCCTTCGCGCAGCTGTTCCGTCAGCACGTCTTTCAGTTTACCCGCTTCGCGTTCGTCCAGGGTTTCCCCGACGCACAGGGTTACACGCAGGCCGTGCCTGAGGGCAAAGCCGGTTTTTTGTCCCACAAAGGCATTGCTTTCACCCAAAATGTGCCGGCGTTCCGAGTGGCCGGTCAAGACCCATGTCGCGCCGCAGGCGCTGATCATGCGCGCTGAAATTTCGCCGGTAAACGCGCCCTCCTCGGCGGGGTACAGATTCTGCGCGCCCACCATGGCGCCGGATAAGGCGTTCATGGCTCTGGCAACGGCTTCCAGTGCGGTGAAGGGCGCAAAAACCAGCACGTCGCGCCCGGCGGGACAGGCGCCGCCCAGTTTTTCGGCAAGGCTCGTCACTGTGGCGGCAGCTTCAGGGCCAGTTTTGAACATTTTCCAGTTAGCGGCAATCAATGTTTGCATACCATGCTCCTGACAAGCGGAAATTGTCTGTTTTTATCCTTGCTGGCTCCAAAAGACAAGACATTTTGCCTCCAGGAACTCCGCCAGGCGGATACCTGCGCCTCTGTCTGCCGGGAGCTTTCAGAGTCGCACCGCAGAGGGGCAGGCGTCCTGGAACAGGCGGATGGATCTGGCCAGACCGCTTTCCTCATCAATGTCAAGCAGCGCGCCGTTAAGGCAGGCACGGCCCCTGGCTGGTTTAAAGGCTGCGGGCCGCTGGCTGAGAAAGCGGGACAGCACGGCGTCGGCATCCATGCCCAGGGCCGACGGCTCCACGCCGCACATGCCCAGATCGCTCAAAAAGGCTGTGCCCTTGGGCAGAATTTGCGCGTCGGCCGTCTGCACATGGGTATGCGTGCCCAGTACGGCGCTCACCCGGCCATCCAGGGCCCAGCCAAGAGCTTTCTTTTCGCTGGTGGCTTCGGCATGGAAGTCCACCAGGCGCACAGGGGGGGCCTGCATCTCGTCCCACTGCCTGACATGCTCCAGGGCGACAGCAAAGGGATTGGGAAGGGGCTCCATGAAGGTGGTTCCCTGAAGGTTCAGGATGAGCAGCCGGCGTCCGTCCGGCAGCGTCAGATCCGTGTGTCCCCGCCCCGGCGCGGGAAAAGGGATATCCGGATAATTGGCGGGACGCACAATACGCCGATCCGACTCCAGACGGGCATAGACTTCGCGGTGTTTCCACACATGGTTGCCCGAGGTCACCACATCCACCCCGGCGGCGAAGACTTCGTCCAGTGTGTCCGGTGTCATGCCCGTGCCGCCGGCCATATTTTCACCGTTGATCAGCACACAATCCAGGCGAAGCTCCCGCCTGAGCGCGGGCAGTCGTTCCTTGAGAGCCAGCCGCCCGGGCTTGCCCACCACATCGCCCAATGCCAGTATGTTCATGCCTGTTCCCGGTTGGTTTGAGGACTAAGTGCGGGATGCAGCAAAGTCCGCAGATAGAGAACGGCCTTTTCTATTTCCGGAAGCCGGGGCAGGCCGTCCAGTATCGTGTCCATCACCCCGCTGTGCGCCAGGGCTGAACGGGTGGCGGGAAAATTCAGCTCGTGCAGCCAGGTGCCAAGCAACAGCCGGAAGTCATTGACGTAGCGCAGATCGCTGTAACGGATGACCCGGCCCGCCAGCACATCCGCCACAACGGAAGCTGTCCAGGCCTGCGGCTCGTCGCGCACATGCAGAAGCACCGAATCCTTTTCCGGCAGTGCGTTGTCCAGATGTCCCGCTATAATCCGCAGGATATCAAGCTTATCCGCCTCGCGCACCATGTCGGTGATCAGGCGGGCTCCAGGCGTCAAGTCCGGGGGCAGGGTATGCTGGTTGTGCAACCCGATGGCTGTTTCCGCAAGTGTCCGCACCCGATCCGCCTCGTGCCGGAAAAAGCCCTGTTCGTGAATAAGCTCTAGCCCAAGTTGGGCGTGGTTGACAGAGTGGGCGTCCACAAAGGTGTGGTAATCGCGGAACTGGGGAAAACGTCCGCAGTCGTGGTACAAGGCCGCGAGCACAGCCGCCCGGGCCAGATCCTTGTCCTTGGCAAGCTCAGAGGAAGGACGCTCCAGCGTGACCAGAAGCTCCACATGTTCAAGCACCTGAAACGAGTGTTCCACCTTAAGGCGCAAGGGGCCGTTTTCCACGCCCACGGTATAGGGCTCCACAAAGGCCAGGAACTGCTCACGATGTCCTGTAATATCAATGTTCATGCGTATCCCCGGCGCTCTTCAGGCCGTTTTCGGCACTGTCCGCGCGTTTTTCCTCAGTCAAAGCGTATTTGCTGCGCCACGCATGCAGCCGGGCCTCACGGGCGGCGGCTTCCCCGGCGCGTATTTCCTGGTTGCGCCGATCCCAGGCGGGATCGCGGAACAGGCCCCGCGGGCCGAACAGAGCGCGCAGCAGGAGAACCACAGCCCCGCATATCGCCAGCATGACGACATAGCCGCCCCAGCGGCTCAAGAACAGACTTTCCAGCATAATATACTGATTTTATTAAAAATAACTTCAGGATGGCCAGGGTCACGGCGTGAATCCTGCCCCATCCAGGCACTGAAAGCAAGACTCGCCTTTCTTCAGACGGGCCGCACGGCTTCGCACGTCATCGGGGATACCTATTTAAATGGTTGCCTCCCGGGCTTTGCGCAGGTATTCTGATTAAGTCTGCCTTCCTTCCTCCGGCTTTCTAACTGGGAAAAACACCGTTATGTCCAACTTTGTCCATCTTCACTGCCACACGGAATACAGCCTGCTTGACGGAGCCATACGCATCAACGACCTGGCCGCGCGCGCGAAAGATTTTGGCATGCCGGCCGCGGCCATCACCGATCATGGCAATATGTACGGAGCGGCCTATTTCTATATGGCGTGCAAAGATGCGGGGATTGAGCCCATTATCGGGTGCGAGGCCTATGTCACCCGCGATCATACCGATACCACGTCCGATGTGGCGAGGGTGCGGCACCATCTTATTTTGCTGGCGCAAAATCTGACCGGCTATAAAAATCTCCTTAAGCTGGTCAGCAGAAGCTGGCTGGAAGGCTTCTATTCCAAGCCGCGCGTGGATAAGGCCATGCTTCGTGAGCACAGCGAAGGCATCATCGCGCTGTCGGCGTGCCTGGCTGGGGAAATTCCCCGTACCTTGCTTGGAGCCAACAATTTTATCACCGGCGGCGGCACCTTTGACGATGCCATCCGCCTGGCTGAAGAGTACTCTTCGTTTTTCCCCGGACGTTTTTATCTGGAAATCCAGTCCAACACCCTGCCTCAGCAGGGGCTGCTCAATACCAGGCTGCTGGAACTGGCCGAGGCCACCAAGCTGCCCCTAGTGGCCACCAACGACTGTCATTACCTGGAAGCGGCCGATGTGGAGGCGCACGACATTTTGCTGTGCATTCAGACCCAGAGACGGGTGGATGACGCAGATCGTATGCGCTTTGAGGCCAAGGATTTGTATTATAAGTCCGCTGATGAAATGGAAGCCGCGTTTTCCCATGTGCCGGAAGCGCTGGAAAATACCATGAAAATCGCGGAGATGTGCTCGGGGCTTGAAATCCAGCTGCACGCGCCGCCCTATCATTTTCCCGTCTATGATCTGCCCGAGGGCATGACCCTGGAGACGGAATTCCGCCGTCTGGCGCGCGAAGGTCTTGAGCAGCGCCTGGCCAGACATCCCGACCGGGACTCCATCAACCATGACGAATACCGGGAACGCCTGGAAATGGAACTCCAGGTCATCTGCGACATGGGCTTTCCGGGATATTTCCTCATCGTGCAGGACTTCATCAACTGGGCCAAAAACAAAGGCATTCCCGTGGGGCCGGGGCGCGGCTCGGCGGCGGGTTCGGTGGTGGCCTGGTCATTGCGCATTACCAACCTTGACCCGCTGCCGTACCATTTGTTCTTTGAACGTTTCCTGAACAGCGAACGTATCAGCATGCCTGATATTGACGTGGACTTCTGTGAAAACCGGCGCCTGGAAGTGCTTGAGTATGTGACACAGAAATATGGCAAGGACAAGGTTTCACAAATTGCCACGTTTGGAACCATGAAGGCCAAGGCCGTGGTACGCGACGTGGGGAGGGCCATGGGCCTCTCCTTCAACGAAACATCGCGCATCGCCAAGCTCATTCCCTTCGACCTCAAGATGACCCTGCGCAAGGCACTGGATACCGTGCCCGAACTGGCGGAACTGTACAGAAACGATGCCGTCATTCACAAGCTCATAGATATTTCCATGCGGCTGGAAGGGCTGGTGCGCCACGCATCGACTCATGCGGCCGGAGTGGTGGTGTCTGACCAGCCCATGGACGAGTATCTGCCCTTGTTTAAAGGAAAAAAGGGCGAACTTGTCAGTCAGTTTGACATGAAAATTGTGGAAAAGGTCGGTCTGGTGAAATTTGACTTTCTGGGTCTGCGCACCATGACCCTTATCCACAACACTCTTGAAAACATCCGCAGCCAGGGCAAAGAGGCGCCCGACCTTGACACGTTGCCCCTGACCGACCCCAATGTGTACGATGTGTTTACCAGGGGCGACACGGACGGCGTCTTTCAGGTGGAAAGTTCGGGCATGCGGAAATACCTGCGCATGCTCAAGCCCAACTGCTTTGAAGACCTGATAGCCATGCTCGCCCTGTACCGGCCCGGCCCCCTCAATTCGGGCATGGTGGACGAATTTATCAAGCGCAAGCATGGTGAAATCAAGGTAAGCTATCCCTTGCCCGACCTGGAGAAATGCCTGCGCGATACCTATGGGGTTATCGTCTACCAGGAACAGGTGATGCAGATTGCGCAGATTGCGGCCCGCTACACCCTGGGCGGGGCCGATCTGCTGCGCCGGGCCATGGGCAAGAAAAAACCCGAGGAAATGGCCAAACAGCGCTCCATCTTCCTGAAAGGCGCCCTGGAACGGGATGTTCCCGAAGCCACGGCCAACGAAATTTTCGACCTGATGGAAAAATTCGCCGAATATGGCTTCAACAAGGCCCACAGCGCGGCCTATGCCCTCATTTCTTACCACACGGCATATCTCAAGCTTTACTATAAGGTTGAGTTTATGGCCGCGCTGCTGAGTTCGGAAATCGGCGACCAGGATAAAATTCTCAAGTATGTGTCCGTGTGCCGGGATATGGGCATCGAGGTGCTGCCCCCCAGCGTGCAGGAAAGTTCCGAGGATTTTTCCGCGCATGGCGAAGCCGTGATGTTCGGGCTGGGCGGTATCAAAAATGTGGGAAAGGAAGCCATCAACGAAATCGTCCAGGCCCGCGGGGAGGGCGGCCCGTATCAATCCCTGTATGATTTGTGCCAGCGGGTCAGCCTGCGCAAGGTCACCAAGCGCGTGCTCGAAAGCCTGATCAAGGGCGGAGCCTGTGATTCGTTCGGAGTCAGCCGGGCCGCCCTGCTGGCCGCCCTGGACACAGTCGTGGCACGGGCTCTGAAAAAGCAAAAAGATAAGCAGTCCAATCAGGCGTCTTTGCTGATGTTCGCCACGGCGGTGGAGGAAAAGCCTCTGGGCGGCATCGGCTTTGAGTGCCCGGAGCAGGCCACGCCGGAATGGGATGATGATCAGAAGCTTGCCTTTGAAAAGGAATCGCTGGGCTTTTATCTGACCAGCCATCCCTTGCAGCCGTTCCGGCACGACATGCAGCGCCTGGGCCTCATGTCTCTGGAAGATGTGCGCGAAGGCCAGGTACGGGCAGGTGTGCTCGTGACCGGGGTGCGCGAAACCCTGACCAAAAAGGGTGAACGGATGGCCTTTGTGCAGATTGAAGACCTTACCGGTCACGGCGAGGTGGTGTTTTTCCCAAAAACATACGGCCCGCTGAGGGAAATACTGCAGGGCGAGCGCGCCTTGCTGGAACTGGAGGCCACGGTGGACACCACGGACGACGCCGCCGTGTACGACGATGAAAACGAAGAGCAGGAGGCGTCGCGGGAGGTCAAACTGGTGGGGATTTCGGCACGCCCTCTGCTGGAGGCCTGTCAGGACAGCAATCATCCGGTGCCTGTGCCCTATCCGGTGGACTGTCTTTCCGAAGCTGACGCGGCGGAATTCAAGGCCATTTTGGAAAAGCATCCCGGCACGTCGCCCGTCCATCTTCAGTTTGAGCTGGAGGGAAAACACTGCGTCATGGAACTCGGGCCCCGCTGGCTCGTCCAGTCGAGCCCGCAATTCCATAAAGATATCGAAGACTGGATCGGGCTTCATCGCATTCCGGCACGGGCCGGTGACGTTGCCGGGGGTGGAGCGGCATGAGTCGCGCAATCTGGCGTCTGACGGTGCGCGGCGAGTTTTCCGCGGCCCACGCTTTGCGGCATTATCAGGGCAAGTGCGAAAATATGCACGGCCACAACTACACGGCGGAAATGAGCGTGGAAGGCGAAACCCTGACCCCGGATACCGAGTTTATTGTGGATTTCAGTGAACTGAAAAACTTGCTCCGGGCGGAACTTGCCAGGCTCGATCACAAGAATCTCAACGTGACGCCCCCTTTTGACCGTATCAACCCATCCTCCGAAAATCTGGCCCGCCATCTGTGGCAGCGGCTGGAACCGCAACTGCGAGATCGGCCCGTGCGCCTGATCGGAATCACCGTCAGCGAAACAGGCGCCCAATCCGCCACATATTGCGAAATATCGGAGTAATGCCGGTGTGGTTTCGGGTCAGCTCTCGCGTTGCCCGGCTCGCGGCAACCTGTCTGCGCACGGGGGCGCGGGTTCTTGTCATAGGCCCGGATTCTTGTCATGCCCTAATCACAGCTCTGAAAAAGCGCGGACTGGATGTTACGGGCATGACCTCCCTGCCGTGGCGCGCTCACCATGCCGGTGCCAGTCAGTCGCCTGATGCTCCATGGGATATGCTTATCCTGTTCATGGCCCTTTCAGGCACTGAGGGGGCGAATCGCAACGCCATGGCGGAAGCGGCCCGGGGATTGGCTCCTCTGGCCCTGCTTGTGGATTGGAAGAGGGCGGAGCGCAATTTGGAGGTGCCCGCTGATGTCGTGCGGCGCTTTTTTTTCTTTGTGACTCAACCCCGTGCCTGGCGCTGCGCCATGGCGGGCTATGACAAGGCCGGCGGACTGAATGCCGTGCTCTATGCCTGGCGGCGGCGGGGCAGGGTGGTGGCGCAGCAAGCGTGCCTGGCCGGCTGTGTCGGCCTGGCGCTTGTCGCCTGGGAGCAAGGCCTCGCAGAGACAAAGGGAGAGCGGAGCGGTTTGGCTGCCTAACGCGGCGCGACTCCGTCACCCATGACCAGGGCGCTGTCAGGCACCACAGTGGGGCCAGGGACAAGTTCGGTTTCCGGATTAAAGGCCGCCCAGGCGAACCAGAAAGCATAAATGCCAAATTTCTGTTCCATGGAGGCGCCCTCCAGGTTGCCCCTGACACAGCGGCCGTCCATATCCCATTCGCTACGGGTTTGGATGTCGCGCAGAACGCCGTCCTGCCATACGAAAAGGGCAGGACTGTGACCTTCCCATACCGAACGTTCAAAAACGCGGGCCACATCCAGGCGGCTGTCGTATATGGCTACCAGTGGCGTCAGGCCAGAATAAAAATT
This sequence comes from Desulfovibrionaceae bacterium, assembly GCA_022510785.1. GTDB lineage: Bacteria > Desulfobacterota > Desulfovibrionia > Desulfovibrionales > Desulfovibrionaceae > Mailhella. Next base: position 114,333 of record JAFLSV010000001.1, read on the forward strand.
TGCCACTTTGACTTTGCGTATGTAGTTGACGTCCACCGCCATGAAATTATTGTCTATTTCCAGACCCAATATTTGCGTTTTGGCAGGAAGACGGCTGTCAAGGCGGGTGAGTGGGTAGAGGATGCGTTCATCATCATAGTAATTATCTGGCGTAAGATATGAACCATACGGATCGCGATTATAATTGCGCCAGCCCCCGCGGGGTGTTTGAAGAACTTTGGCATCAGAATAAAATTCCCGAGCATGTCCCCAATTGGACCAATAGCAGGGAAGAATGCGCAGGCCTGTGCCCGTCAACGGGCCATCAATGGCCACTCCAAGCATTTGCGACCATAAGCTTCCGGTATTTCTGTCAATAAGAACAGCATTGCTGTTAAAGAGGCGGCCCTCAGCATCCAGAATCAGGTTCTGATTATTCGCCCGTGCGGCATACACAGCCAGGCAACCACTGAGAGGGCAATAGGAAATGCAGAACGGCTCACCTTTTATCACTTCATTGACCACTTCATGCCAGACCAGAATTTTTTGCGGATAAATACGCACTCCATCAGGCAGTGGCACGACAAAAACAGGATCATTGGCCTCAAGGCCCATACTGGCTTCCCGAACCTCCACAAAAGCGGGGCTGTTCAGCGAAGGAATATCGCCGTGCACCAGACCTGTTTTAATCAGTTGGTCGGTCATGGCGCGTAATTCCTTGAGAGTATGAGGCATGGCATCTGCGAACTGCGGAGCCATGACAGAAGCGAGGACAATCAGCGCGGCAAGCGCAAAACGGCTGAAGCGGGACTTTTTCATGCGAGCATATCCGAAATTTGGTCAAAGGCAGTATGGTTTCATGACACGCCGGACATTTTCTCCCTGAAATTATCTTGGGAGAGCTCCCGAAAAAAACCAAACAAAATCAAAAAGATAGCAAGAGACGGGCACGCCAAACAAACAAAACCAACTGCAATAAAAGACAAAAACCTAAGCATTAATGCCACCTGCCATAACCTAAAGATGAATCTGACACCGTTTTTTCAGCAGCCTCCAAAAAAACAAAAGGGGAGGGTGCGCCATGAAGAGAAGAACCAAAAAACAACCCGGCAACCCGTCAGGAATTCTAGGCATACAGTTCTTTTCCTATCAACGATGATATAAACCAGTCAGAGGAGCAAGCACAACGGAGAGTATTGTTCATGAATGTTTCCCGGCTGGTTCAACCCCTGTGATTGTTTTACCGGAAAACTGAACGAGGAGCAAGGGCCTGTTGTCTTCATTTCGCACGATTTCGGGGTTTCCGCTGATCAGGCTGTACCCTGGGCTCCCTGCGCAGCGAGATAAAAGTTTACATAATTTACATTATGGGACAAAAATATTCCCTCTTTCTCCACGCCTGATGGCGTGCTCCCCCGCATGCCTTTATGGTACTTGCCGTCCTTTCACAGGGTTCCGGAATTCCCCGTCAATTCCCTCACAGCGTCCGCTGCGCCGGCGCAGGCATCCTGATTTTTCCGGAGCGCCCTCATCCCGCGCCACAGCGCGATCACCATGCCGGTGCCAGCCGGTCGCCGGATTTCGGTTTTGCCGCGCGGAAAAAGGCCCGAGGCTTGCGCCTCAGCCCTTCATGGCGTAATGTCAGCATTGTTTCACAAGGCTTGGCCTCTCGGCCCTGATGGAAAGGATTCCCCTATGAGTTTTCTGAAATCCAGCACGACCTTTACACGCTTTCGCGTGATTGACGAGGTGCCTGCCGGTTTGTGGGCGCGCATCCCGGACAAACTCAGGCAATTCGCGTTTCAGGATATTGACGATATTCCACAGGAGCGCAGCTTCGGCTGGACGAATTTTGACGATATGCTCGACACATCCTGGCGGATCAGCCCGCCGGAAAAAGCCGACTATATCGCCTTTACGCTCCGCCTGGATACCAGGCGCCTTCCCCCGGCTGTGCTGAAAAAACATACCCGCATCGCCGTTCAGGAGGAGGAAGCCCGTATCCGGGAACTGGGCAAAAAGTTTGTGGCCCGGGAACGCAAAAAGGAATTGGCCGAACAGGTCAAATTGCGCCTTATGGGCCGCTTTTTGCCTATTCCGGCCGAGTTCCAGGTGCTTTGGGCCACCCAGCGCGGTCGCGTGTATCTGGCTTCCACCCAGACCAAGATTATTGAACTTTTCCTTGAGTATTTTGTGCGCACTTTTGATGTGCATCTGGAACAGCTCCTGCCGTATGGCCTGGCCCTGTCCTTGCTGGGAGACGATGCCTCTGCCCGCCTGGATGCCGTGGAAGCCACCAGGTTTCTATAATGTCTTCCGGCAAAGCCGGAAGCGCGGGAAGACGGCTGCCTCTCTTTTTTTGCTGACCTGCTTAACAAGCCAAGGATATATTCATGGCAGATGCCGCATACATAGGCGAAAATACGGATGTGGTGCTGGGGCGGGAATTTCTCACCTGGCTGTGGTTCCGCAGCGAGACTTCCAACGGGCTCTTCCGTATGGGCACGCAGTCGGGCCACGAGGGCGAACCCTTCAGCGTCAACATAGAGCAAAGGGTTGTGGTTCGCGGTGGCGAGGGCCAAAATCTGGAAATGGCCTCGGTATCCGGCTCTTTGTCTCCACTGCGCGAGGCCCGGCTTGGCCTTCAGACCGGCAAGCTGGTGGTGCGCGCCCTGGTTCGGCTGGAAAAGGACGGCCTGGCCTGGCAGGTTACGCTGAAGGCCGAGGACTTGGGCCTTGGCTCCCTGCGTACACCGGCCATAGCCAGAAATGACGAGGGCGATGACCCTGACGCGCTGTTTCTGGAAAAGATGTACCTCATCGAAAGCAGCCTGGACATGCTGGATGACCTGTACCGCCAGTTTCTGGAACTGCGGCTCGCTCCCGCCTGGGAAGCCGAGGCCGCAGCCGTGGCCGACTGGATGCGGCACGACATCAGCCAGGGCGCCATGTAGGACACAAGGGAACCGGGGCAATGCAGAGCGCACCTGTGGATAGTGCCCGGCGCTCGCGGGCGGGCGCGCTGGCTTTGCGCTTTGTGCGCAAGCTGGCGTGGATGCTCATCGTCCTGTGGGGTATCACGGTGGTGAGTTTCTTTGTCATCCACCTGGCGCCCGGCACACCCACCGACATGCAGGTCAGCCTGAATCCCCTGGCCGGAGATACGGTTCGCGAGCGTCTCAACGCCCTGTATGGACTGGATCGCCCTCTGCCGGTTCAGTATATGGACTGGCTGAACAGGCTGGTTCATCTGGATTTCGGGCACTCCCTGTCCAGCGACGGGCGTCCCGTCATGGACAAGATTGTGGAGCGCCTGCCCCTGACGGTGGGCATGAATGTGGCTGTCCTGCTCCTGACGCTGCTCATCGCCGTGCCCATCGGCGTGGTGTCGGCCGCCAGGCAGGGTTCGCTTCTGGATAAGACGCTGACGGTTCTTGTCTTTCTGGGCTTTGCCATGCCCAGTTTCTGGCTGGCCTTGCTGCTTATGCTGCATTTCAGCATCAACCTTGGCTGGCTGCCCCTGTCCGGTCTGACGTCACTCAATTTCACCCATCTCGGCGCTCTGGAAAAAATTATGGATGTCGCCCGCCACCTGGTTCTGCCCATTCTGGTAGGGGTGGTGGGCGGTGTGGCCGGAACCTCCCGCTATTTGCGCTCATCCATGCTGGAAGTCCTGCGCCAGGACTATATTCTGACCGCGCGCGCCAAAGGCTTGCCGGAACGGAAGGTTATTTTCCGGCATGCGCTGCGCAACGCGCTTCTGCCGGTTATTACCCTCCTCGGGTTGTCCGTGCCCGGCCTTATTGGCGGCAGTGTCATCATTGAAAGCATTTTCGCCCTGCCAGGCCTGGGGCAGCTGTTCTACATGGCCGTCATGGCCCGCGATTATCCGCTGATAATGGGCAATCTGGTGCTGGGGGCCGCCCTGACCCTGCTCGGCAATCTGCTGGCCGATGTCGGGTATGCCCTGGCCGACCCGCGCATCAGGGCCGGAGCCCGGTTCGGGGGCCCGGGAGGCGGCCTGTGAATCTCAGGCGTCACGGCATGCTGCTTGCCGGGCTTGTCATTGTCCTCGGCATGAGTCTGCTGGCTTTGCTTGCGCCATGGATAGTTCCCTACGATCCCACGGCCTTTGATCTGGATGCTGTGCTCATGGCACCCTGCTCCGCTCACTGGCTTGGCACCGATGCCCTGGGGCGCGACGTGCTTTCCCGTCTGCTCTATGGCGCGCGGGTTTCCCTGTGGGTTGGCTTTGTGGCCGTGGGCATTTCCGTGATCATAGGCATGTTTCTCGGTTTGCTGGCCGGGTATTTTGGAGGATGGATCGACGAAATTATCATGCGCGGCGTGGATGTCATGCTGTGTTTTCCGTCCTTTTTTCTCATCCTGTCCGTGATTGCCTTTCTGGATTCCAGCCTGGTCAATATCATGGCCGTCATAGGGCTGACCTCATGGATGGGCGTGGCCCGTCTGGTACGGGCCGAAACCCTGTCCCTGCGCGAACGCGATTTTATCGCGGCTTCCAGGCTGGCCGGGGCAAGCCCTGCCCGTGTGCTGGTCATCCACATTTTACCCAATGCGCTCACGCCTGTGCTGGTATCGGCCACGCTGGGTGTGGCGGGGGCCATTCTGGTGGAATCCTCTCTCAGTTTTTTGGGACTGGGCGTCCAGCCCCCGTATCCCAGCTGGGGAAACATGCTCATGGAGGGGAAAGCCACCCTGGAAATTGCCCCATGGATGTCCCTGTACCCGGGACTGGCCATTCTCATCACCGTGCTGGGCTACAACCTTTTGGGTGAAAGCCTGCGCGATCTGCTCGATCCCCGGCTGCGGCAACGCATCGACGCCGGCCGCCCCAGGCCTTTTCGCGGTCGTATCCGCTTGCGCGCGTAAGCCGCACAGAGTATGACCTTCTGCAGACGCCGAACGGCAGCTTCGACACCCCAACAGGGAAACGACTGATATGTTGGAATATCTGCGAATCCGCGATCTGGCCCTGATTGAGGACATGGAACTGGAATTCGGGCCGGGCATGAATGTTCTGACAGGTGAAACCGGCGCGGGTAAAAGTTTCATTCTCAAAGCCATCAACTTTCTGCTGGGCGACAAGCTCAGTGTGGATATGGTGCGGCCGGGCCGTGAACGCGCCCAGGTGGAAGCCCTGTTTGCCGGAAATGACGGCGCTCTTGTGTTGCGCCGCGAGCTGATGGCCGAAACAGGGCGCAGCCGCTTTTTCCTAAACGGCAATCTGAGTTCGCAGGATGTCGTGCGCGATCTGCGCCCATCGCTGGTGCTCCATGCCGGTCAGCACGGCCAGCAGCGCCTGCTGCAACCCGCGTATCAGGCCTTTCTGGTGGATTCCTTCATGGCCGCACCGGAATTGCTGGAACAAAAGGATATGGTTTTAAAGAGCCTGCGCGCATGCGCCGACCAGCGGCGCGACCTTGAGGCAAAAGTGACAGTCTTGCGCGAACGGCGCGACCTGCTCGAAATGCAGCAAAAAGAAATTGACCGCGTGGCGCCTGAAGCGGGCGAGGAAGAACGCCTGGAAGCGCAGCGGGCCGAATTGCGGAGCGTGGAACGCTTACGCGAGCAATATGACCGGGGGCTCGGACTTTTGCGCGGTGAAGACGGGCACGGACTGCTGGAATTTTTGGGTGGTCTGGAACGTGTTCTGGAAACGTTGGGCCATGATGACGACACACTGACCCCGTTTCTGGACTCGCTTCTCAGCTTCCGGGAAGAAATGCAGGAACTGGATCGGCTGTTTCGCCACCCTCCCCTGCCCGCCGGCACGGGGGATCCGGATCAGCTGGAAGCCCGCCTGTACGCGCTTGCCCAGCTCAAACGCAAGCTGCACAGAACCCTTCCGGAAATCTTATCCCTTAAAGAAGAAGTTGAACAAAATCTTTCCTTTCTTGATTCCTGCGGCCTGGATATCCACCGCCTGGAAAAACAGGAAAGTGAACTGGCCCAGACTTTGTCCGGCTTGCTGGACAGGATCAACAGCGAACGCAGAACGGCGGCCGCACGTTTTTGCCGCGCTCTGGAAGGGGAATTGGCCGGGCTGGGCTTTTCCGACCGCGTGCATGTGGAGCCGGACATGACGCTTTATGAGCTATGGCCCGCTGTCGGCGCCGTCCCGGCCTGCCAGGAGGAACGTGTGCGCCTCTTGTGGGCGCCCAACCCCGGCCAGCCTCCGCAACCCCTGGATCGTATTGCCTCAGGCGGGGAACTTTCGCGTTTTCTGCTGGCCGTGGTCGGCCTGCAGGCCCAAAGCGAGGGAGCCACGCTCATTTTTGACGAAGTGGACGCAGGCGTGGGCGGTCTTACCCTCAACCGGGTGGCGGAACGCCTTGAGCGGCTGGCAGGGCGGCGGCAAATGCTGCTCATCACCCACTGGCCGCAGCTGGCGGCACGGGCTGGGCGACATTTTCGCGTCACCAAGGAAGTTCTGGACGACGAAACCTTTACCCGATGTCAGCGCCTGCGTGACGACCAGCGCGATGCGGAACTTGCCCGTATGGCCGGACAGGAAGACTGAGACCGGTACGGCGTATGGCGGTATTTCCGCTTTCACGGGCTTCGTGAACGGTTCTTCGCGGCGCCTCGCTCATCCATGATGTTGTGCCAGGCCAGCGGCGTTGTGCGGTCAGAAAGCCGTGAACCTGTCTATTCGTGATGATAAGGGGTGTTGCGCAACAGGGACTCTGCCCTGTATAGTTGCTCAAGCAGCAGCACCCGGGCCAGCTCGTGGGGCAGTGTTTGCGGGCCGAAGGCCACCAGGTGGCGGGCCCGCGTCCGCACGGCCTCGTCCAGGCCGAAGGGGCCGCCCACCACAAAGCAGGGGCGGCGCGTAGCGTCAGCGGATATTTCGTCCAGCCAGCGCGCAAAATCGCGCGACGTGCGGGAGCTGCCGCGCTCGTCCAGGCAGATGACAATGTCGCCTGGCGCAAGAATGCGCAGGATATTCCTGCCCTCTTCCTGAACTTTACGCTCCGGGGGCAGGGCCGGGTCGGCATCGCGGACGACGCTTTCTGTCACGGTGCGCCAGCGGGCAAGCCGTTCCAGATAGTGGTTCGCGGCATCGCGCCAGAACCCTGCGCGCGGACGCCCCACAGTGATAAGGCGTAAAGGTTTAAGGCTCATGCGGGCAGGCTACCCCGCGCAAGCCACGGAGGCAAGGCATACATGCGGCGGATTTCCATGCATGAGGCGGCAACCCGTTTGAAAAACGGGGGGCTTGTGCTGTACCCCACCGAAACATTTTTCGGCATAGGATGCCGCGTGAGTGATGAGGATGCCATTGCCCGTGTTTTTCAGGTGAAGCGCCGACTGCTCGCCATGCCCCTGCCCGTTATTCTGGCGGATGCGGAGCAGCTGCCTCTGGTCGCGCAGGTGGAGCCGAGCCTCACTGACGATGTGAGGCGGCTGACGAGCCTGTTCTGGCCTGGCCCCTTGTCAGTCATTCTGCCCGCGCGTATGCATATTTCTCCCCTGCTGACAGGGGGAACCGGCCATATTGCGGTGCGTGTCAGTCCCCATCCGGTGCCGGGCGAGCTGGCCGCGCTGGTCGGCGAACCCATTGTGGCCAGCAGCGCCAATATCAGCGGACAGCCGGCTGTGACCCGGGCCGAAGCCCTGAATGCTGAACTTGTTGAAGCGGTCGGGGCCGTGCTGGATCAGGGCCCGGCGCCTTTGGGCGGCGCGCCTTCCACTCTGGTGGAGCCGCTGGGCAAGGGCCGGCTGCATATACACCGTTCTGGCGCTGTCACTGAGGATCACCTTCAGGCCGCCGCTTTTCTGCCCGAAAGGCCCTGAAGCATCCAGGGTTTTGGTGTCGCCGTCTTTGAAATCCCGGCGACTGAATCTACAAGGAGAAGAAACGTGGAAAAAGCGACACACGAGACGCTGCGGCATGAAATAGAGGACGCTGTGCGCCTTGCGCGGGAAAAAAATCCCCTGGCGCCGTCCATTACCAATACGGTGACTGTCAATGTGGTGGCCAATGCGCAGCTTGCCGTAGGCGGATCGGCGGCCATGATTTATCTGCCGGATGAAGGGGAAACCATGGCTGAAGTGGGCGACGCCATGTATATCAATATGGGCACGCTGTTTCCCGTTTACGCGGAAACCCTGCCGCGCACGGCAAAGGCGCTTTCACGGCAGGGAAAGCCGTGGGTTGTGGATCCCGTGGGCATCGGAACCGGCGGTCTGCGCACGAGCCTTTTGCTGGGGTTTCGCGCGGAGAAGCCGACGATTATCCGGGGCAACGCGTCGGAGATCATCGCGCTGGCAAGGCTGTGGGAGCTGTGTGGCGGCAATGCGGGCGTTCGCGGCGTTGACGCCACGGATACGGTGGAGGAGGCGCGCCCCGCGGCGATAGCCCTTGCGCGTCATACGGGTGGGGCGGTGGCCGTGTCGGGGGTCGTGGATCTCGTCACGGATGGGAAAGTCATGGCGCGGGCAGAGGGCGGATCGAAATTTTTATCCATGATTACGGGAGGCGGCTGCTCCCTGGGCGGCGTGACGGCGGTGTATGCGTGCGTGGCGGCGCCTTTTGTCGCGGCGCTGACGGCCACGGCAATTTATAATTTCGCTGGGGTCAAGGCGGAAAAACGCGCCGAGGGGCCGGCAAGCTTTCAGACGGCGTTTCTTGACACGCTCTACCGGGCGACGCCGGAGGATGTAAGCGCCCAGCCCTTCACGCTGGAATCTGTCGAAAAAGAGGAAGGACACAGATGAATGTTCTGGTTGCGTTGGCGATAGCGCCCTATGGAACAGGCGAGGAACTTTCGGCGGAGGTGGCGGAGGTCATCCGCGTGATTCGCGCCTCGGGGCTCAAAAACAGGACAAATTCCATGTTTACCGAAATTGAGGGCGAGTGGGATGATGTCATGCGTGTGGTGAAGGATGCGACGTTCGTTCTGGCGGGCAAGGGCATACGCACGGAAGTCGTTTTAAAGGCGGATCTGCGGCCCGGCTATACCGATATGATGACCACAAAGACGGCGCGTGTCGAAAAAATATTGGAAGGCGGGCAATGAAGACCATGCGGGAGGCGTTGGATATTTCTGCCTATCTGGTTGTAGGCCCGGAGAACACACAGGGGCGTCCCGTCCGTGACATTGTCCGCGCGGCGCTGAGGGCGGAATTCACCTGCGTGCAGATCCGCTCGAAGGAAGCAAGCGCCCGGGAGATGATCGACCTGCTCCGCGGCGCGGCGGAGGAAATTGCGGCGGCAGGCGCGTCGGAGCGTGTGGCTCTTCTGGCGGATGATCGGCTGGATGTCGTTCTGGCGGCGCGAAACCTTGGTGTCAAGGTGGACGGCGTGCATGTCGGACAATCGGATATTCCGCCGGAGATTTGCCGCGCGTATCTGGGACAGGCCGCCGTGGTCGGCCTTTCCGCGCGGACGGATGAACTCATCAGCTATGTGCGGGACACCGATACCGGCGCCATCGATTATTTCGGCGCGGGGCCGCTTCACGAGACAGCGACGAAGCCGGACTGCGGGCGCGACGCTCAGGGAAATATTATCACGCGCAGCTTTGCAGAGCTTGAAGAACTGGCCGCGTCAAGCCCCATACCGGTCGTCGTCGGGGGCGGCGTTAAAGTTTCGGACATCCCCAACCTGGCAAAAACAGGCGTGGCCGGTTTTTTTGTCGTCAGCGCCGTGGCGGGCGCGCCGGATCCGGAAAAAGCGGCGGCGGAGCTTGTTGCCGCCTGGCGGAAAAACAGGGAGCATAATTCATGAAAAAGAGTGCCAGATGTCCTCACTGCGGGGCGGAAATCGGCAAATACCGCAATCCCTTTCCCACGGCGGATGTTGTCATCCATGACCCCGATCGGGGTATCGTCCTGGTAAGGCGGGGGCATGAACCCCTGGGCATGGCGTTGCCCGGAGGCTTTGTGGAAGAGGGAGAAAGCGTGGAACAGGCCGCCGTCCGGGAAATGCGCGAAGAAACAGGCCTTGATGTGGAACTTGCGGGTATTCTTGGCGTCTATTCCGCCCCCGGGCGCGATCCGCGATTTCACACCATGACCGTCACCTTTGTGGGAAAGGTGGCTGATCCCGATGCATTGTGCGCCGGCGACGATGCGGCCGACGCCTCTTTTTACCCCCTGGACGCCCTGCCTGAGCCTTTGTGTTTTGATCATGCGAGGGCCGTGGAGCATTTTCGCCAATATCTGGCCGGGCAGCGGCCTCTTCTGCCCTGCTGTGAGCCTGTCCCTTCGCCTGCCTGATTCGGGAAAATTTTTTCACGCCGTCCGCATGTTCCACACTGCCCGGGAAAAGCGGAAATCCAGGCCAGCCGGCACCTTTCAGGCCTTTTCGGAATCTTTCTTGAGAATATCTTGAGTTTTTGACAAATTCCATGTACAGCAAAAAGCATACATGACCGGGACGGACAGCAGGGTCGGAATTTTCAGACCCCAACGAGGAATGCCGCATGCCACAAGTCGCCGCGCGCATAAGCGATGAACAGGAAAAATGGCTCAAGGACTATTTTCGCACCAAAAGCGCCGGTGCGGAGTTCATTCTGCCGTGGGCTGTGGATACCTTTTTCCGGGCCATCAATTCGCTGAAAGCCATGTTTACCGGGCCGGAACTGAAAACCATCGTCGAAGCCCACAAGGATATGCGCCTCATGCCCGATCACACGCGTCTTTCCTATCTCATGCTGCGGGTTCTGGATGCATGCGATACCAACAGCCTGCATATCCGGAACGGCGCCAGCCGTTCCAGCCTGGAAGCCAAGCTGAAGCGGCTGGATGACACTCAGGCAACGGCTCTTATGGTGTGGGCCTCGGCGTTCTGGGTCAGCCGCAACTGCTCGGCGGAAAATCTGGATGAATACATCAAGGCCTATTGAGAGATTTTTTATGCGCGCGCCAGAGGGGCGGCGGGCATAAACCCGCGGCCCCTTTGTTTTTCGGGGTACTGTATGGCGGTATATGTCCGCAGCCGCATGTTTTTTTCCGTAAGCATCCTCGTCATGCTGGCAGCTGGCGCCTATGTCTCATGCCGCCTGCTTGCGGGGCGTCAGCTTCCTCTGTGGCTGATCATCGCGCTGACCTGTTTCATTCTGCTGATTTCCCAGACCATTTCCCTGATGCGGCTCCTCATTATTTCCGCGGCAAAGATACCCTTTGCCTGGCTGCGGGTGGGGGGATTCATGGCCTGCCTGTTCACAACCGCGGTCAGTCTGCTCGTTGTCCGCGACCTTGTTCTCATCCTGTTGTGGATTGGGCAGCGCATGCCCGGAGCGGCCGCGACGGCCGCACTGGCAGCCTGGCTGAACACGCCGCGTGCGGATGCCTGTCTGCTGGGCGGCAGTGTGCTTGCAGCCGCTTTTTTCATGTGGCGTACCCTGAGGGTACCACGCATCCGCGAAGTGGAAATTTCCATGGACGCTCTGCCGCATGAACTTGACGGACTGCGGCTTGCCCAGCTCAGTGATTTGCATATGGGGTCAACCTTCAACGGCCAGTGGCTGCGCGAGGTTGTGGAACGCACCAACGCCATGCAGCCGGATTTTGTGCTGCTTACCGGCGATCTGGTGGACGGCAGGCCCGCCGTGCTTGGTGAGGACATGAAAGCGCTTGGCACGTTGAAGGCCCGATATGGCGTGCTGATAACCGTGGGCAATCATGAATATTATTCCGGCCTCATGCCCTGGGTGCAAACCTGGCGGCAGCAGGGGCTTACAGTCCTGCTCAATGAACATCGCGTGTTCATGATCAACGGTGTTCCCCTGCTGATCGCCGGGGTGACCGACCCTAGCGCCGCGCGCTTTTCTGGCCTGAGCCTGCCTGATCCCGAACAGGCCAAGGCGGGCTCGCCACACGCCTTCAGCATTCTTATGGCCCATCAGCCCAAAGACGCGGCCCGTCATGCTGCCCTTGGCTATACGCTGCAAGTGTCCGGTCACACCCACGGCGGTCAGTATGTTTTCATGTTTCCCTTGGTCTCATGGCTGAACCGGGGATACCGTTCCGGCCTGTATGAGGTGCAGGGCATGAAATTATACGTCAGTCCCGGCACTGGCCTGTGGGGCTATGTGCCCATGCGCGTGGGCTCCCCTTCCGAGATCAGCATTCTGACCCTGACCTGTCCCCGCCCTGCCGGTGGCGATCGCAAGTAGTCTGAAAAGGCCAGCGCGCAGCGTTTCACCATCAGGCGTCCGGTTTTGGCGCCATCTGGATCAGCGGGTCAGCTTGCGGAACTTCAGGCGATGCGGCGTGTCCGCATCTTTGCCAAGACGTTTGCGCCGATCTTCCTCATACTCGCTGTAGTTGCCCTCGCAAAAACTCACCCGGCCTTCATCCTCAAAGGCAAGAATGTGGGTGGCGATGCGATCCAGAAACCAGCGATCATGGCTGACCACCAGCACGCAGCCCGCAAAGTTTTCCAGGGCGTCTTCAAGCGCGCGCATGGTGTTGACGTCGATATCGTTGGTGGGTTCGTCCAGCAGAAGCACGTTGGCGCCGGATTTGAGCATCCGGGCCAGGTGGACGCGGTTGCGCTCGCCCCCGGACAGCACATCCACCTTTTTCTGCTGATCGGCCCCCGTGAAATTGAAGCGGGAGCAGTAGGCGCGGGCATTGATCTCCTGTCCGCCCAGCCTGATGACGTCGCGCCCCTCGCTCAGAATTTCGTATACCGTCTTGCCGGGAGTCAGGGAGTCGCGGCCCTGATCCACATAGGCAAAACGGACGGTCTCGCCTACCATGAGCTGACCCTCATCAGGCTGTTCCTGTCCGGTCAGCATTTTGAACAGCGTGGTCTTGCCCGCCCCGTTGGGGCCGATAATACCCACAATGGCACCGGGCTGTACGATAAACTCCGCCTTGTCCATAAGAATTTTGTCACCCATGGCCTTGGACAGTCCATGGGCTTCAATGACGGTCTTCCCCAGGCGAGGCCCGGGCGGAATATAAATTTCCAAATCCGGGGCCAGCCGCTCGCTTTCGTGGCTGAGCATGGCCTCATAGGCATGAATGCGGGCCTTGCCCTTGGCGTGCCGGCCCTTGGGCGACATTCTGATCCATTCCAGCTCGCGAAGCAGCGTTTTGCGGCGTTCCGCATCGCTTTTTTCTTCCTGGGCCAGGCGTTTTTCCTTCTGCTCCAGCCACGACGAATAGTTCCCCTTCCAGGGAATGCCGCGCCCCCGATCCAGTTCCAGTATCCAGCCTGCCACGTTATCCAGAAAATACCGGTCATGGGTGACGGCTATGACGGTACCCGCAAAATTCTGAAGGTAGCGCTCAAGCCAGGCCACGGACTCCGCATCCAGATGGTTAGTGGGTTCGTCAAGCAGCAGGATATCGGGATTCTGGAGCAGCAGACGGCACAGGGCCACACGGCGGCGTTCCCCCCCGGAAATGACAGATACCGGCGTCTCGGCGGGCGGGCAGCGCAGAGCGTCCATGGCCATTTCCAGGCGCGCGTCCAAATCCCAGGCATTAAGGGCGTCCATGCGCTCCTGCACCTTGCCCTGCCGTTCAATGAGGGCATCCATCTCGTCCGCGTCCATGGGTTCGGCAAAGCGGGCGTTGATGTCATTGAATTCGCGAACCAGGGTCACGACTTCCCGCACGCCCTCCTCCACCACCTCGCGCACGGTGCGCGTTTCATCCACCAGAGGTTCCTGCTCCAGATACCCTATGGTGTAGCCCGGCGCCACGACAACCTCGCCGTCAAAGGCTTTGTCCACACCCGCCATAATCTTGAGCAGTGACGATTTGCCCGCGCCATTAAGGCCCAAAACACCAATTTTGGCTCCGTAGAAATAGCCGAGGGATATATCCTTGAGAACTTCTTTCTGACCGTGCCGTTTGGTTACACGGTTCATGGAATAAATGACTTTATCCGGTTCGCTGCTCATACATGTTCTTCGGGGTTTGAGGTGTATCCGGCGTGTCCACTGGCACCCGGTGCGGGCAAGGACATTATAGTATGGCACATGCCTTTGCCTTGTCCAGTCATAATCCTGTCGAAATGTTCACTCTTTTGGTGGTATCCATGCCCAGTTCCCGTGAACTTTCCCCCAATTTTCCTGAAATTATCACTGAAAGAATGCTTCCGGCTGCCGGGGAAAAAGAAATCGGTTGAAAACGGGTGCAAGTCTGGTCATACACTTGACATGGACAGATCTCGCGGGTAAGTTTTTTTCCAGAGGAAATATCGACGCCCGCTTCTCGCAGCCCAGGCACCATCCCCGGAGGCTTTCCAGAGGTTGGGCATCTTTTTTTTGCATTTTATTTTTTTGAGGAACAGGCCATGAGCACTCCTATTTCCGTCCAGGGCTATCGGAAACTTGAGCAGGAACTTGAGCAGCTGAAAAAAGAACGGCCCGCCGTCATTCAGGCCATCAAGGAAGCCCGCGAGGAAGGCGATCTCAAGGAAAACGCCGGATATGACGCGGCCCGTGAACGCCAGGGGTTTCTGGAAGCGCGCATCGCCTATATTGAAAGCCAGCTGCCCCAGTACAATGTCATTGATCTTGACATCTTGCGCGGTGACAAGGTCATTTTTGGCGCGACTGTCCATGTGGAGGACATAGACTCCGGCGAGGAAAAGCAGTTCACCCTGCTGGGCCCGGATGAGGCCGATTATGCCAAGGGCTCCATTTCCATTAATTCACCGGTAGGCAGGGCTCTTTTGGGCCATGAAGTGGGTGACGAAGTGAGCATTGATATTCCCAAGGGCCGGGTCACCTACGAAATTACCAACATTGAATTCCACGGCGTGCGCGACTGATTGGCGCGCCGCGCCTGCCTGCATGGCACCGGGGGCCGCTTTTCCAGCCCCCGGTTTTTCATGGTCATGGGCTGTCCTGCCGCGCTCGCATGCGCGCCTTTTGATCTTCCGCCTAGTACATACGCAGCAGCTTGGGCAGGAACGTAATCACATCAGGAACAAGGATCACGAAAATAACAAGGCAAATCAGCACACAGATATAGGGCATGGCTCCCCGGGCCACCCGTTCCAGCGGTAAATTGGAAAGATTCATGGAAATAAACAGATTTACGCCCAATGGAGGCGTAAGAAGCGCCACTTCGTTGGTCAGTACCCAGAATACGCCGAAGAACACCGGATCAATGCCAACGCTCTTGATGATGGGCAGAAACACAGGCGCCAGAACGACAATAGTGGCAAGCGTTTCCATGAACATGCCAAGAAAGAGCAGCAGGCAGCCGATGAGCAGGAGGATGACATAGGGATTGGTCGTCAGCTGCACCATAAGCTGCGCCAGATGCTGGGGGATCTGGTACATGGTCAGGAAGCGGCCGAAAATTGTCGAAACCCCAACAACGATGAGGATAGTCCCCGTCGAAATGTTGGCAAGCTTCATGGCAGAGAATATCTGACTGAAATTCAGCTGCTTCGTAATAAAAATACCGACAAAAAGCGCATACCAGACAGCCACAACGGACGCTTCCACAGGGGTGCACATACCGCTGTAAATGCCGCCGAGAATAACGACAGGGGCCAGAAGCGACCAGATATTATGCCTCAGCGCCCGCAAAAATTCGGCCATGGTATAGGACTGCATATTGCCACGGTAGCCGGATCGTCTGGCGATGACATACGCGGTTGTCATGAGGCAGGCGCCAACGAGAAAACCCGGCACAAATCCGGCGGTGAACAGTGCGGAGATCGAAACGTTGGCAATGATGCCATAAACGAGCATGGGGTTGCTTGGCGGAATAAGAATGCCGAGCGTGCCGCCCGTAGCGGAGACGCCTGCGGCATATTCAGGCGAATAGCCCTTTTTTATCATGGATGGAATCATGATGCTGCCCATGGCCGCCACGGTTCCAGGGCCGGAACCGATCATGGACGCAAAGAACATGCAGCCCAGAATAGTGACCATGCCAAGGCCGCCGCGCACCCGCCCCACAATCATGGACGCGACGTCCACAATCTGTGCCGCCATGCCGCCCTTGTCCATGAGCGCTCCGGCAAAGACGAAGCCCACGACCGCGAGCAGCGGGAACATATCGGCAACCTTCAGAAGGTCGATCATGATAAGGGAAAGAGGAATATCGCTGAAAAGCAGGACGATGATGGACGACATGCCCAGCGCGACAAATATTGGCGTGCCAATGGCGAGCAGAGAAGCCAGGGCGACCCAGATCAGGACTTCGAGTTCCATCAGCTCACCTCCTCGCTGGGGATCACGATTTTATCCCTGCCAAGCAGGATACGTGCCCACCGCTCGATGACCCGGATGGCCTGAAGCGCGAACGCAAGGGGAACAGCGGCGTTAATATAGCGCATATCAAGCATAAGCGCGCCGGAAATCATGGGGCGGCGGCTCATGCCGATGATGAACTCCGTGCCTACATACAGCACGATGAGGGCAAAGGTGAGCCATATCACGTCGGTGATGAAAAGCAGAAGGATTTGCATGAAACGGGGAAGCAGCTTCAACTGAGCGGTCACTCTGATATGGGCGTTTTTATGCGTGGCAAGGCTGGCTGCGAAATACACCAGATAGAGAAAGGTAAAACGGCATACTTCTTCACTCCAGGCAATGGAGTGCCCGCCAACATAACGAAAGAGAACCTGAATCATGAGCAGTGTGACTATGACAGCAAGCAGCACACAGCAAAGGTACTCTTCCAGGTTATCCCAAAATTTATAAAGCTTAGCCGACATGGGTGTCTCCTGTGCAAAAGCCGTCCTCAAAGAATGTTTTACCCGGTTTACCCACGAGATGAGCTCAATAGAGCTTGAGTGCCTTCAGTGAAACGCCATCCTTATTTTTTTAGAACCAGGACGAATGCCCCGTTTTTCCGCTATAAAAAAACCGCAAAATGCCGTTCGGACTGTTTCCAAAATTTCGTATATCCGTGATATGCTCAAGCGGCTTGCGTCAGGCTGAAAAAACGCGCGCGGGCATCCATGTGCTGCGTGGACAGCCCCAAGAAAGAACAAGGCTCGGAGAACCAGGTTCTCCGAGCCCCATATGAGTTACGGACGGGTGATATTGAGCGTTTTCAGGAAGGCATCAAGAAGAGTAATATCACCGATCTTGTCATAGAACTCCGGCCAGACGGACATGGCGAGCTTTTGCCATTCAGCTTCATCGGGAAGCTCCCTGGTAATCTCAACGCCCTTGGCGGTCAGTTCCTTGACAAGATCTGCCTCCATTTCGGCGATCATCTGGCGGTTATTGGCAGTGGCGAGCTTGCCGCCTTCGAGAATGGCCTTCTGAACATCGGCAGGCTGCCTGTCAAACCATTCCGCGTTCACAACCACAGGCCCGACCCACATCTTGTAATGCACGTCGGTAATATACTTCTGCACTTCTTCAAACTTGTTGGAAGCGAACACGGTATACGGATTTTCCTGACCGTCGATGACCTTTTGCTGGAGCGCGTTGAACAGTTCGTCCCAGGCCAGCGGAGTCGGTTCGCATCCCCAGGCGCGGAAGGTGGCGACCATAATGGGATTGCTGGGAACCCTGATCTTCAGACCCTTGATATCGTTGAGATTTTTCACGGGACGAACATTATTGCTCAACACACGGAAGCCCTGAACGAGCCAGGCCACCGCCATGTTGCCGGATTCGGCGATCATGCGCTTGTTAATTTCGTCCCAGTTCTGGTCAATGCACTTGTAGGCGTCTTCCGCGCTGGCAAAGATATAGGGAAGGTCGAACACGCCCATGGAAGGCGAGAAGACAGAGGCGTTATTGACGGCGAGCGAGCCGATCTGGACGACCTGATTCTGAATATCCTGGAAGGTGCGTTCCTCGCCGCCGAGCTGGCTGCCGGGATAAATCTGGACTTCGACCTGCCCGTTGGTGGCCTTTTCGACATATTCCTTAAAATCGGTGGCCGCCGCGTGGTGCGGTTCTTTAACCATGGCGGCGGAGCTGTGGCTGTAGCGCATGATGATTTTGTCAGCGGCGGAGGCGCCGGCGGGCAGACAGAAAATGCCGGCGCAGAGCGTGATGAGGGAACATTTGATCAGAAAATTGCGGCTCATGCTGTTCTCCTGGGTTTATAGGGTTGGTTGAAAAAGGAAGGAAACCGATCATCCCAAGGCAGGCCTAAAAATTCCATCAAGAAATTTTTTTTACGATAAAGGAAAACGTTTGCAGTGTCAATATCAAAAGAAAAAATGACGTGTCTGGATAACTATCACACTGAAATACTTTATTTTTTATGTATTTCTCAAAAATTTTTACCCTGTGTCCGCTTTTCCTTTCCGCCTTTGTCTTGACTTATTTGTTCAATCATTTACAATTCAAAGAAAAAGTTACCCTAACATATTGAAAAAACTCAAGGCAAACGTTTTCATGAAACGGCGCGCAACCCTCAAAGATGTCGCTGATCTGGCCGGTGTCTCCCTGTCCACCGTCTCCCGCGCTCTCCGCATGCCCGAGCTTTTCACCCAGGAGACGGTGGACAGGGTCTGCAGCGCCGCGGCAAAACTCTCGTATGTGCCCAATGCCGCAGCCAGCACACTTTCCCGGCGGCGCTCCAACACCATAGGCATCATTATGCCTTCCCCGGAATATTCCGCTTTTGCGGGCAACCTGCTTGCCATCCAGCGGGTATGCAGCGAACGGAATTATTCCTTCAAGCTGGAGTTTACGGATTTTTCTCCTGAAAAAGAACTGATGGCGCTCAAGCATTTTGAGGAACACCGCGTTGAAGGCGCCATCCTGGTGGGCATTGATGCGGAGCACATTCCCCTGTTAAAACAGCTCGATCACAACGGCATCAGGAACATTCTGCTTTGGGAAAAAAGCGAAAATATTTCCAACTACATCGCCATCGACAACGAGCGCGCCACCCTGCAGGGACTGGAATATCTCTACAATCTGGGGCACAGGCGGATCGCCTATATGCTTGGGCCCTATTCGTGCACGCTCCGCAACCGTGAAAAACAAAACGCCTATGTAAAGTTCATCCGTGAACACGATTTGGAACTGGACGCCGACCTCATCACGTCTCAGCCGCCCACGTTTTTCATGGGCAAGGAGGCTATGCGCCGTTTTCTGAAACTGGGCAATCCTCCGACCGCGGCGTTCTGCGTCAATGATAATCTGGCTATCGGAGCCGTCCGCGCCGTTCGCGAGGCCGGGCTCCGGGTTCCCGAAGATATTTCCATCTGCGGTTTTGATGACATTTCCATCTCCGCGTACCTCGATATCCCCTTAACAAGCATACGAACCCCCATCCTTGAAATGGGCGAGATTGCGGCAAGTCTGCTCATTGAAGCCATTGAAAACGACAGTGACCTGAACGTCCAGTATCTTCTCGATACTCAGCTTGTGGTTCGGGGAACCTGCGCCAGAGCCCCGCGGGAGGAACAGGCATGACTATAACACGCGTTGCTGTTGCATCCCTCGGGGCAAAAACCATAGACTCTCCCATCTGCAGCGGAAAAATCGCTGACGATGCGCGCATCGAGCTTTCTCTGGGGCCCAATATATTCTCGGATTTGACCGACTACCACAGCTATTCTTTCGAACTTGGCGGGGCGAGGGAAAAAATTTATTTTGATCCGGACGCGAGCAGATGCGCCATCGTGACCTGCGGCGGCCTGTGCCCCGGCCTGAATGACATCATCCAGTCGCTTGTCTGGACGGCGTGCCACAATTACGGTGTTCGTTCCGTTATCGGCATCAGGCATGGATTGCAGGGTTTCATCCCCGATAACGGGCTGGAGCCCATGGAACTGGATCCCGGCAAAGTCTTCCAGATCCATGAACTTGGCGGCTCCATCCTTGGCACCTCGCGCGGGCCTCAACCAACGGATGTCATCGTCGACAGGCTTGAGCGGCTTAATATAAACATGCTGTTCATCATAGGCGGCGATGGAACCATGCACGCCGCGCAGGACATCTATCATGAAATAACCCGCAGGGGCCGCGCCATCTCCGTGACAGGAATTCCCAAAACTGTTGACAATGACATCAATTTCATTCCCAAATCCTTTGGCTTTGAAACAGCGGTGGAAAAGGCTTCTGAAGCGATACGCTGCGCGTATATCGAAGCGACGAGCGTCTTGAACGGCGTGGGCCTGGTCAAGCTCATGGGCAGGGAATCCGGCTTCATCGCGGCGAATGCGTCACTTGCCATTCGCGAGGCCGATTTCGTTCTTGTTCCCGAAGTCCCTTTCACCATGGAGGGCAAACACGGCCTTCTTCAGGCCCTTGAAAACAGGCTTATTCAAAACAGGCATGCGGTTATCGTCGTCGCCGAAGGGGCCGGCCAGGATCTTTTCCAGACGACAAACAAGTGCGATGCCTCCGGCAACAGGAAGCTGGAAGATATTGCCGCCTTCATGCTGGCACGGTTCAAAACCTACTTCGCGGAGCGCGGCATTCCCTATTATCCGAAATACTTCGACCCGGGCTATCTTATTCGCGCAACACCGGCCAATACCTACGACAGGCAGTATTGCGGAAATCTGGGCCAGAACGCCGTTCATGCCGCCTTCAGCGGGCGAACGGGAATGGTGGTCGCACGGATCATGGACAAAATCGTCCATGTTCCGCTTGAGCTTGTCACCGCCAGGCGCAGGGTCATCAACCCCCACTCTGATTTGTGGCGGGCAGTCATGGAAATGACGGGACAAGGAGATCTGAATGATCGGGAATCCTGTCCCGGTACTGTATAACAATGGAGCGTGCTATGAACGAACGTGCTTTGGCAGAACTCAAAAACCTGAGCAATGAGGGACGCAGGCATCTCATCAGGATGATCGGCAAGGTCGGCGTTGGGCATGTGGGGGGGGCTCTGTCTGTCCTTGATGTCATGGTGTATCTTTATTTTCGGGAACTGAATCTTCGCCCGGACGATGCGCGCTGGTCCGAGCGTGACCGCTTTGTCATGTCCAAGGGACATGCGGGCCCCGCTCTGTACACCGTGCTTGCCATGCGCGGCTTTTTTGGCCTTGACAGGCTGGAAACGCTCAACAGCCTGGGCACGAATCTTCCCAGCCACTGCGACATGAAGCGCACCACAGGCGTCGATATGACCGCCGGCTCGCTGGGACAGGGCCTTTCCGCCGCTGTCGGCATGGCGTTGGCCGCGCGCATGGATAAAAAAAGCTATCGCGTCTACTGCATCGTCGGAGATGGTGAAATGCAGGAAGGTCAGATATGGGAAGCCGCCATGTATGCAGGTTCTCAACAGTTGGACAACCTTGTGGTTATTGTTGACGATAACGGCATGCAGATTGACAACTATACTGACGCAATCAATAGTGTGCGTCCAATTGATAAACGCCTTGAATCATTTGGATTTGAGACAATATCCATTGATGGGCATGATTTTAATCAGATGGAATTTGCCTTTTATAAGGCAAAAACAATAAAAAAACATCCAACAGCCATCATCATGTCCACGGTCAAAGGCAAAGGCTTTACTTTCTGTGAAGGAAAGATCGGCTCTCATAACATGGCCGTCAGTTCTGAAGATCTTGCCGGCGCACTGAACGAACTTGCCTAAGGAGCGAACCATGCTCGAAGAACTTGAAATGCGTAACGTCTATGGCGAGATGATGGTGGAACTTGCTGCCAGGGATCCCCGCATTGTGTCCCTCCAGGCCGATCTGACCGGCGGTCACGGGATGAAAGGTTTTCAGCAGGCCTATCCTGACCGCCACTTCAATATTGGCGTTGCCGAAGCCAACATGGTGGGCGTGGCAGCCGGGATGGCAGCATGCGGCAAGGTTCCGTTCGTTCATTCCTTCGCCACTTTTTCCACCAGGCGCTGCTTCGACCAGATCGCCATTTCCGTCTGCTATGCCGGGCTGAACGTCAAAATCGTGGGTTCCGATCCCGGTGTGGGCGCGGAGCTGAACGGCGGCACGCACATGGCGCTGGAAGACACCGGGATCATGCGCACGCTGCCCGGAATGACCATTTTTGAACCCGTCGATAATACCCAGCTGAGGCAGGCCCTTCCGCAAATTGTCGATTACGACGGCCCGGTCTATATCAGGCTTTTCCGCAAGAAGCCTGAAAAAATTTTTGGCGAGGGCTATACCTTCCAGTGGGGCAAGGCCGATGTGCTCCAGGAAGGAACGGACGTCACGCTCATCGCCTCCGGGGTCTGCGTCGCGGAATCCCTTGAAGCGGCGAGTCTGCTTGAGGCCGATGGCGTTTCCGCGCGGGTGCTGGCCGTGCACACCATCAAACCCATTGATACGGAAAGCATCGTGAAATCGGCACAGCTCACCGGAGCAGTCGTGACCGCGGAAAACCACAACATTATCAACGGGCTGGGCAGTGCTGTTGCCGAGGTTCTCGCGGAAAATCATCCGGTTCCCATGGAACGGATCGGGGCGCGCGACCGCTTTGGCGAAGTCGGCAAGGCCGCTGACCTCAAAAAGGTTTTGGGCATCACCGCGGCCGATATCGCCTGCGCCGCAAAAAAAGCCCTTTCCCGCAAGGCTTTGTGAAGGAGGCTGGCATGCTGTCCATAGGTGTTATCGGACTTGGAATCATGGGCCGCCGATGCGCCCTGAAACTGAAAGAACACGGTTTTCAAATTGCCGGCTATGATGCGTTTCCCGCGGCCTCGCGCAAAGCCGCCGAAGAGGGTATCGCGCTGCTGCCCACGCCGGCCGCCGTTGCCTCTGCTTCCGATGTCGTTATCATGTTCGTCCCCGGCCCCGAGGAAAGCATCTCCGTCGGCCTTGGACGCGACGGCCTCATCGAAGGCATTTCCGAAGCCAAGATCGTCCTCAACATGAGCACGGTTGATCCCGCCACCAATGAAAGGCTTGCCGCCGCCTTTGCCGAAAAAAAGGCATACGTTCTGGACAGTCCCGTCCTCGGCTCTCCCGAAGGCATCGGGCATTGGGCCTTTGCCATTGGCGGCGAGGAAGAGGCGTATGCGCGGATCAGGCATGTGCTTCTTCCGCTGTGCGGCAGTGAAGACAGGATATTCCGCACCGGAGGCATAGGAAGCGCCAACAAGCTGAAGCTTCTCAACAATATGTTACTCGGCACGATTAATGCTGGCATTTCGGAAATTTTTGCGCTGGCGGAACACATGGGGCTTTCTCCCCAGACGCTGTTCCGCGCCGCCAAGGCCTGCAAGGGCCGTGTGCTCAGCCTGGCCTACGAGCAGTTTGCCGATCGGACAGTTCGCGATGAGTATGAAGATCCCATTTTCTCTCTGGCCATGCTGATCAAAGACAACAAACTCTGTCTTGATATGGCGCGGGCCAATAACGCCCCGCTCATCGTCGCAACGGCTGTGGACTACCTGCACCGCATTGCGGCGGCTCACCCCGGCTATGGCAGCCTTGATTCGTCCATCGCGTGGAAGAGTGTCAAGGATTCCTGGGAAAAGTAACCACATCGTTATGGAGGAAAAACTATGCCTTTCTCCCATCT
The DNA here is from genome assembly GCA_022510785.1 of Desulfovibrionaceae bacterium. Classification (GTDB taxonomy): domain Bacteria; phylum Desulfobacterota; class Desulfovibrionia; order Desulfovibrionales; family Desulfovibrionaceae; genus Mailhella. The sequence continues at coordinate 137,696 of JAFLSV010000001.1, forward strand.
GACTGTTAAAAAGATCGTACATGGCATTGGCTCTGTCAAAGACGCGCCAAAGGAAGTAAAGGCTCTCGGAGGTTCCCGCGTCCTCATTGTAACCGATCCCGGCCTTGCCCAGCTCGGCGTTCAGAAAGTTCTTGAAGACGCCCTCACCGAAGGCGGCATCGCATGGGAACTTTTTGCCAAGGCGGAACTCGAACCGTCCATGGACTCCATTCAGGCCTGCGCTGACGCGGCGAAGAACTTCGGCGCCGATGTGCTTATCGGCTTCGGCGGCGGAAGCGCCCTTGATTCCGCCAAGGCCGCTTCCGTTCTTCTTTCCAATGAAGGCCCCATTGAAAAATATTTTGGTATGCAGAAGGTTCCCTGCCCCACACTTCCCAAAATCCTCATCCCCACCACGGCGGGCACGGGCAGTGAAATGACCAATATCGCCGTTCTTGCCGACACGAAGAACGGCGGCAAGCAGGGGGTGTGCTCCGACTATATGTACGCCGACACCGTGCTGCTTGATCCTTCGCTCACTGTGGGCCTTCCCCCCCGCGTGACCGCCATCACCGGTGTGGACGCCTTCGTTCACGCCATGGAATCCTATTGCGGCATCGCGGCGACACCCTTCACGGACGCGCTCGACCTCGCCGCCATGAGGCTTATCTGCGCCAATATCCGTCAGGCCTATGCCAACGGGCAAAACCTTGAAGCCCGTCAGGCCATGCTCTACGGTTCCGCCCTTGCCGGCATGGGCTTCGGCAATACGCAGAATGGCATCATCCACGCCATCGGCACCACACTTCCCGTGGAATGTCATATTCCGCACGGCCTGGCCATGGCCATCTGCGGGCCCTTCTCGGTGGGCTTCAACTACATCGCCAATCCCGACAAGTACGCCCTGGTCGCCGACCTGCTTCGCGGCGCCGACCGCGCCGCTTCCATGAGCGTGCTTGAGCGCGCCGCTGATGTGGAAGCCGCCTTCCGTGCCCTGCTTGCTGACCTCAATATCGAGACCGGGCTCAGCAGGTACCGGGTGAAACGCGAAGACCTGCCCGCATGCGCCGACCGGGCGTTTGCCGCCAAGCGTCTGCTCAACAACAACCCTCGCACGGCCAGCCGTGACCAAATCCTGGCGCTGCTGGAAGCCAATTTTGAAGTCTGAGCATTTGCCGGCAGGGCGTTAATCTTTTACCGGAACGGAGTTTTTCTCATGCATGAGAAAAACTCCGTTTTCTGATTAATCTACAGCAGTTCGATATCGCGAATTTTTATATCGACATTGGCGATACCGTTATACATGTCAATGCTGGGACTGTATGCCAGGCGCAGACGCTTTCCCGTCATGGAGGAGGGCAGAACGCCGGCCTGCCTCCAGGCTTTGGCATGAAGAATGGTGCCGCAGCTTTCATCCTGCAATTCCAAATCGACATGGTCGCGCTGAGAGCCGAACAGTTTGCGGCCGAGCACGGTCAGGGGCGGCGAGGCAAACACCGGTTCAGGGTTGCCCACGCCAAAGGGCTGAAGCATTTCCAGTTCTTTTAAGAACGTGAAATCCGAGGCTGCCGCGAAATTGAGTTCGCCGTCCAGCGTCAGGCTGGACGGCGCGGGCGTGTCGCCCAGTTCAGCCCGAGCGACACTCAGGAAGCGTTCACGAAATTCCTTCAGACGGCTGGGTTCCATCCGGACTCCGGCCGCCATGCGGTGACCGCCGTATCCAACCAGCAGGTCAGCGCAACGGCTCAGGCCCTGGTGCAGATCAAAAGACGGGACAGATCGTCCGGAACCCTTCAGGGTTTCGCCATCGGCACAGAGAATCACCGCGGGCTTGTTATAGCGCTCCACCATGCGGGATGCCACAATGCCGATAACTCCCTGGTTCCAGTCCGCTCCGGCCAGCACCAGGGCTGGATCAGCCAGGCAGGCTTCGGCCTGCACCCGGGCTTCTTCCACAATCTGTTCTTCCTGGCGGCGGCGCTCCGTATTGTGATCGTTGAGCTGGCGGGCGAGTTCGGCGGCCCGGTTATGGTCATCGCAGCAGAGCAAGTCCAGGGCCAGTGTCGCATGGGCCATGCGTCCCGCCGCATTGAGGCGCGGAGCCAGGCTGAAGACAACCTGCCCCGCGCCGAGGAACGCCAATGGTTGATAGCCGCTGACAACTTTCAGCTCTGCCACGCCTGGACGACGGGCCTCCGCAATTTTGAGCAGCCCATTTTTGACCAGAATGCGGTTCTGACCCTCCAGGCTGACCATGTCAGCCAAAGTGCCCAACGCCACAAGATCAAGGGTCTGGCGCATATCAAACCTGGGACGCCCCAGGGCGGCCAGCCGGCTGTTGATTTCAGCCATAAGAAAAAAGGCCACGCCAACCCCGGCAAGAGAGGCGCAGGGGCAATCTCCAAGCCGGGGATTGCACAGCACATCGGCAGGCGGCAGCGTTGCGGGGGGCAGATGGTGATCGCTGACCACCACCTCCATGCCCAATTCCCGCGCGCGGGCTATGGCCGCCGTGTCAGAGATGCCGCAATCCACAGTGAGCAGCATGCCTACGCCTGACGCGGCCAGTCGCTCCACATGCTCCACGTTGAGCCCGTACCCTTCGGCCAGCCGATCCGGCAGATGCCATTCCACCAGAAAGCCGTGATGGCGCAACACCTGCATGACCAGAGCCGTGGCCGTGACCCCGTCCACATCATAGTCACCCCACACGGCGAGGCGTTTGCCCGTGGTGAGGCCGTGCATCAGCAGATCAGCGGCCTCGCCCACTCCGGGCCAGGCTGTCGGCATGGCCAGATGCCGCAGCATGGGGCTGAGAAACAGGCGCATTTCATCGGTGTCACGCACATTTCGCCGCCACAGAAGTGACGCAAGACGGGGCGAAACACCTGATGCATCCGCGAGGTTGGGCGGTTCGGGCGCGCCGTCCCGACGCTGCCGGAAAGTCCAGGTTTTCATGACTGCGCCGCGGGCCTTGCCATCAGGAGGCGGCGTCAGCGGAAGCGTTTTCCTGCTCCGCCGCGGCGGAATCGGCGGGCTCGGCGGAATTTTCCCCGGCAGGCGCAGATTTGGGCACGAGCAGTGCCTGAGCCTGTTCGGCGCTCAGCAGGCCTTTCGTCTCCATCCAATGCAGAAACTTATGGGCCGTTTCGTTGTCTGGTGAAATTTCCAGGGCTTTGCCCAAAAATTCGGCGCAGTGGGGGATGTCTTTTAGCTCCAGATAAACCCTGGCAATGTTGATATACAGATTTTCGTCTTGCTGGGTCAGATCCAGGGCGCGGAGATAATATTCCAGAGACTGCGAAAACATTTTGTTTTTCCGCAGATTGATGCCGAATTCGTTAAAAAGGTGTTTGTGTTCTTCTTCATAGGCGCCGTCCAGCTTAATCAGGCGGGAAAAAATATTTTCGGCCTTGTCGGTTTCCCCTCGGGTGAGATAGGTCAACCCTATGCCGAAATTGGCGCGCACATTGTCCACATCCACCTGCAAGGCGTTATCGTACTCAAACTCCGCGCTGAAGGTTTCACCTTTTTCCCGGGCGGCGTCTGCCCGATCTATGGTTTCGGAGAGTTCGCGCATTTTGGGATAGACAGTCTGAACGTAAAACTCCGGCTCCGGGGAAAATTTTTCGATAAGTTCATCTTTAGTGATATAGCGCTTGTTGCCAGTGGGCACATAGTTACTGTTAATTGGCTGGACATAAAGACGGCCATCCGCGTCCTCTTCCGCAAACCAGAAGGTTTTGGCCACGGTTTTGCGGGTTGTGGTGCCGGTACCTACCTTGCGCACTTCCTGAGAGGAAAAAACGCCCCTTATTTTATCATTGGCGGCTTGCATGAGAATTCAACCTCCGCTGTCAACACGGTCAATCTGACCGGAAATCCTGGAAAAGTCTGGAGCATCCCCGTATGAAACGCTCCAGCGGTATACACCCCTATCAAAACGGTGCGTTCATATCCGCAAGGATAGCGGCCGCCGCCGCCACGGGATCAGCCGCGCGCGTGATGGGGCGCCCCACTACCAGAAAGTCCGAGCCGGAGGCCACGGCCTGGGCGGGAGTCATGACCCTTTTCTGATCGTCCGCTCCGTCGTAATCCATGCGAATGCCGGGAGTCAGGCAGCGCAAATCGGGATGCTGAGCCTTGATGGCGGCGCATTCACGCCCGGAACACACCACGCCGTCCAGGCCCCAGTGTTCCGCATGATCGGCCAGAGTCCGGGTCAGGTCAGGCAGGGATTGCTGGCAGCCAGGCAGCTCTCCTTCAGCCAGGCTGGTCAGCACGGTAACCCCAAAAACAAGGGGACGGCTCGGCGCGGTTCGCAGGGCGTCAAGCGCAGCCCGGCACATATGTTCGCCGCCCATCAGATGCACGGTGATGAGATCCGCGCCGCCCTTGGCGCAGGCCAGGGTGGCCCGGCTTACCGTATTGGGAATGTCATGCAGCTTGAGATCGAGAAATACCCTGTAGCCCAGCCCCTTGAGCGAGTGCAGCATGCGGGGCCCTTCCATGGTGAAAAGTTCAAGTCCTACTTTAACCCACGAAATCTGGCCACGCAGCACGGTAGCCATGTTCAGCGCGTCAAGCGCGTCGTCGAAATCAAGAGCGACAACAAGCTCGGCCATGGTATTCTCCTTCCAGAACAGCCCGGGGCAGGCCGGGACGAAGCGAGGGCCGCAGCGCGGCCGCCAGATAAAAAGCCCGTAATTCAGCATACGCCTGTTCCAGGTCGTTGTTGACGATCCAGGCGTCGAACCAGTGGCATGTGCCAATTTCCACCTTCGCGTTGACCAGCCGGACTTTAATGGCCTCTTCACTGTCCGTGCCGCGGCTGTGCAGACGCTGGGCAAGAACTTCCAAAGAAGGGGGCAGAATGAAGACAAAACGGGCTTCGGGCAAAGACAGTGCCAATTGTGCCGCCCCCTGCACATCAATATCGAAAAGCATGTCTTCGCCCCGGTTCAGGCGTTCCTGCACGGGCTGAAGCGGGGTACCGTAAAAATTGCCGTGAACCTCGGCCCATTCGGCAAAATAGCCCGTGCGCTTTTTTTTCAGAAACTCGGCCCGATCCAGAAATATGTAATCCTGCCCCGCGGTTTCACCCTGTCGGGGCGGCCTGGTGGTGCACGACACGGAAAAATTCAGCGGAAATTCCTGGCGCAGTTTTCGGATCAGCGTGGTCTTGCCCGTGCCGGAAGGCGCGCAGACCACCAGTGGCAATCCCCGGCGGCGAATTGGCTCATTCGTCATGGTCGCTCTCCGTTTCGTCGCTTATGTCAGAGCCGGCGTGCTGTTGCAAGGTAAAGCGCTGACCCAGGGTATCCGCGGAAATGGCTGACAAAATGACGTGGTTGGAATCTGTCACCACAATGGAACGGGTTTTGCGCCCATGAGAGGCATCCACAAGCCGGCCTTCAGCCTTGGCGTCTTCCCGCAGTCTGCGCATGGGCGACGACACAGGGTTGACGATGGCGATCACCCTTTCCGCCAGCACATAGTTCCCAAAGCCCACATTGACAAGCATGTGCCCCGGCATGTCCTACTCCAGATTCTGAACCTGTTCGCGGCATTTTTCAAGTTCGTTCTTGAAATCCACCACCAGGCGCGACAGGTCGGCGTCCTGGATCTTGTTTCCGCATGTGTTGATTTCACGAAAGCATTCCTGCAGCGTGAAATCCAGCTTCCGGCCGGCATCCTGGCCGGAGCGCAGCAACTCGCGCAGACGGACTAAATGTGAACGCAAGCGCGTCAGCTCTTCGCTGACGTCAAGGCGATCGGCCATGATGACCATCTCCTGAAGAAAGCGGGCTTCTTCCAGCTCGCAGCCCAGCGAGCCGAGGATATCCGCCAAGCGTTCACGCACAAGGCGAAAGCGTTCCTCTTTAATGGCCGGGGCTCTCTTTTCCACCTGCCTTACCCATTCTTCCATATGCTGAATGCGGATGTCGAGATCGGCAGCCAATTGAGCGCCTTCGGCCCGTCGCGCCGCATTCCAGTCCTCCAGAGCCTGGGTGAGGCCTTCTTCCAGCGCGGCGGCCAGGCCGGCGTCCGTGTCGTCGTCGGATGAGCTCCACAAAGAAGGGATGCTGAGCAGAGCCGCATAATCCGGGCAAAAGGAATCGCCCCGCTCCCGGGCAAAAGCCTGGAGCGTGTCGAGCAACGCGGCGGCCTGCCCGGCATCAAAGTGAAGCGCCGCTGAATCTGCACTGCCCCGAAGAATCAGCGATATTTCCACCCTGCCCCGCCCCGCATGGCGGCGCAGGACTTTTTCCAGGCGGCCTTCCAGAGCCCGCGCCTGGGAGGGAAGCCGCCACTTGGGATCAAGATAGCGGCTGTTGACGCTCCGCACTTCCCAGGTTTGCACCCGGAGGCCATCGTCACGCTGAAAACGTCCAAATCCTGTCATGCTGCAAAGGGCCATAGTACCGCCTTCCGGAGCGCGCGCCCGCTTCTGCCCCATGCGGGGGACAGTGTATACCGCGTCACGCTACGTCAAGTCCCGTGCCTTGGCAAGACGCCGGGACGGCACAGCACATGCCGGCCGGACACACCCACAGGCCGCACATGCCGCAGTTCATGGCCCGTGGCCATGCTCGCGCCATCTTCCAGCCGGCAGGGAGCGTAATATTCATTAACCCCTCCGTTTCCGCCGTCGCCATCACCGGCAAACACAAAGCCCGGCAGAGCGCTCTGCTCATCAAGGAACGCCGCATGCTTTTCGGCTATCAGCGCGCGCACCCGGGCCGCGTGTTCCTGCCGCTCGGCTTTGGGCAGGATGCCCGGCATGGCGGCAGCCCTGGTGCCCGGCCTGGAGGACCATGGAAAAACATGGGCGTAGGTCAGGGGAAGAGACTGAACCATATCCAGCGTTTCCTGGGTTTCCTCTTCATTTTCACCGGGAAAGCCCATCAGAATATCGGCCCCCAGGCCGAACACGGGCCAGAAATCGCGAACACGCGTCACGGCGTCGAGTATGCGCTCCAGGCTGTACCGGCGTCCCATGCGCCGCAAAACCGCCGGGCTGCCGCTTTGCAGGGAGAGATGCAGATGAGGGCATACCAGAGAGCACGCTTCCAGGCTTTCCAGTCCTTCCGTGTCAAGCTGGGCCGGTTCGAGCGAACTGAGACGCAGACGCGCCCTGCCCTGCCATTCCGGCGCAAGTTCCTGGTTCAGGCGGCGGAGCAGGCCCCAGAAGTTCTGGCCCCCGGCATGATACTGGCGCAGATTGATGCCCGATATCATAATTTCGCGGTGGCCGGCCGAAAGCAGGCGCCGGGCTTCGTCCACCGCTTCAGCGGGCGGGCGGCTGCACGACGGGCCGCGCGTCAGGGGGACAATGCAATAGGTGCAGCGGTGGGAACAGCCATCCTGTACCTTGAGAACCGGCCGCGCGCGGCGGAAGCTTTCGATGTGGAATGGCGGAAAAGCGGGCCTTTCCCGCTTCACAGGGTCGCGCGTGTCACGCGCCTTCTCCTGCCGCACGCACAGCATGACGTCACTGTCCCTTTTTCCCTCCAGTGTCATTGGATGCGCGGACAGCAGCTCCGCCTTGCGGCTTTGGGGCACCACAGCCGTCACACCGGGCAGGCGGAAATCGTCAGGCTCCGCCGAAGCCGCGCATCCCGTGACCACAATGCGGGCAAAGGGCGCTTCGCGCCCCCATTTGCGCGTCGCTTGCCGGGCGTCGGCCACGGCTTCGGCTGTGACCGCGCACGAGGCGACAAGAATGACATCGGCCTGGCATGGCTTGTCCGTTTCCCGGCCTCCCAGGCGCATCCAGTGTTCGCGCAGGGCCTGGCTTTCGTACTGGCTGACCTTGCATCCGAAGGTGGCGATAAAAAACCGGAACGAAGAGGCGTCAGTCATGGCCTAGCAGGGTCATGCCCTTCATGCGATTGAGCAGCAGGGCGTCATCCGGCACACAAGGCAGCTCGCGCCCCGGTCTGGTGGAGGTGATGACGGCGCGGCCCAGCACATGGCGCCCTTCCCTGCCGTTTGCGTCACGTGTGCGCACCCCCCAAAGATTGTGAAAGAAGGCGGCCTGCCCCTGGCACTCGCCCAGATACAACCCGATATGCCCGGGCATCCACAGCAGGGTCAGAAAGGGGCGTCCTTCCGCAAGAATATGGCGTTCGCGGACATCGGGCGCGTCGGCCGTCAAATCCACAAAGCGGCCGCTTTTGGCCTGAGAGGCGGAATTGCGGGGGAGCCACAGTCCGAAGGGAGTGAACAGATCGCGCAACGTGGCCGAGCAGTCGCGGTCACCGTTCAGACCGCCCCATCCGTAAGCCTGTCCCATGAGTGTCGCCCCCACGGCAGCCATACGGCGGGGAGTCAGCGGAAGCGGCATGGCGGCGGCCTGCTCCCTGTTCACCCGCGCTGTGGCGATGAGCGCCCGCCCTTCCGGGTCACGGACAGGAACCAGCACATGCAGGCCTGATCCATCATCCCGGCTCAGGGGCAGAACCGTGCCCAGATTGGCCCTGGCCAGCCACGTGCCGCTTTGATCCCACAGGGACACGCCGTCGCGGATAAAGGCAGCCAGGGGCAAGACGCGCCAGATACGCTGGAATGCCTGATCCACAAGCGCCACATCGTCAGCCGCCACCCAGCCGCACGCCAGCGAGTTTTCCGCGTAATACCACGCGCCGTCCCGGCTGCGGTGCAGAAGCATGAGAGGAAAGCCGGGGGGAAGCCCCGTCTGCTGAAACAAGTCGAAAGGATAGCCCTGGCCTGGCGCGTCCGGACGCTCGAAACGGGGCAGCGCGGTGGGGGCAAGGCGCAGTGACGTGGCCCGCACGGTAATGGCCGCCATACGCACAGAGGGAAAACGCGGCCAGTCGGCATTGGTTGCCATAGTCCGCCAACGGCTCTCATCCCAGGGTTGAAAATTTTCGGCGTAACCGCGCCTGGAGCCGCTCCGGGCCAGCTCGGCCCGGAAAAAATCCGCATTGCCCCGCCCGGGACGGGTAATATCCCATGCGGCATACAGCAGCGTGTGAAATCGGGCGGCGTCTTCAGCGGCGTGGGCTTCACTGCGCAGCAGGACATCATTCCCCGCCCGTTCGGCAAACCAGTCCAGATTTTGAGGAAAAAGCTCCATATCGCGGACAAGCGCCGGGCGATATTCGCCAGATACCGTCGGTGCGGGAAGCTTGGGCCCGCACCCGCCAGTCAGGAGCGCGGCCGTCAAGACCAGCCAGGCGCCATGCCGCCAGATTGCCTTCATAATGCCTCCGGAGCGCCAAATTCGGGCAGCATATCCGGCCGCCGGGCTGCCTGCCCGCCCGTCAGCCGGCGGGCCAGCCATGTATAGCGGTGACGGATACGGTTGTTTTTCACGGCCATGGCCAGGGCCTTATATTCACCCACAAGCACCACCAGCTTGCGTCCCCTGGTAACGGCCGTATAGACCAGATTGCGCTGCAGCAGCACATAATGCTGCATGAGCAGAGGAATGACCACCGCCGGGTATTCCCCACCCTGGGATTTGTGGATGGAAATGGCATAGGCGGGCACAATTTCGTCCATTTCGTCCCACTGGTAGGGAACATTGCGTTCATCGTACCGCACGGTCAGTTCGCGTTCTTCTCTGTCAAGCACAATGATGGTGCCGATGTCGCCGTTGAACACGTCCTTGTCGTAATTGTTCCGAATCTGCATCACCTTGTCGCCCGGCCGGAACTGGCGATCACCCCGCTGGATGAAGCTCTCCTGAGGGTTGAGGGCGTCCTGAAGCCGCCGATTGAGATTGTTGACCCCAACCGCGCCCTTGAGCATGGGCGAAAGAACCTGAATGTCCTCCGGCCGAAACCCAAAGCGCTGGGGAATGCGCTCGCGTACCAGATCCACAACCAGATCGGCGGCCAGTTCGGGATCATCCTGGCGAAAGAAGTAAAAATCGGTCGTGCCGCTCTGACGCAAGGTGGGCATGTCCCCCCTGTTAATCTGGTGGGCATTGCAGATGATATCGCTTTCCGCCGCCTGCCGGAACACCTCAAAAAGTTCCACCACGGGCACCACGCCGGACGCGATAACGTCGCGCAGCACATTGCCCGGGCCCACCGAGGGAAGCTGGTTGACGTCGCCCACCAGAATGAAGGTCGCCCCCAGGGGCGCCGCTTTGACCAAATGGTACATGAGCATGGTATCCATCATGGACGCCTCGTCCACCACCAGCAGACCGCAGGCCAGAGGATTGTTCTCATTGCGGCCAAAGCCGTCTTCTTTGGGACTGTATTCCAGCAGTCTGTGAATGGTTTTGGCGTCTCTCCCGCTGGTTTCGGCCATGCGTTTGGCAGCGCGGCCGGTGGGGGCGGCCAGCAGAATTTTGGCCCCGGCCTCGGCAAAGACCTGAATGATGGCGTTCAGGATGGTGGTTTTGCCCGTGCCGGGGCCTCCGGTCAGAACCATAAGCTTGGCCGTGGCGGCCGTATACACCGCTTCGCGCTGCTCATCGGCCAATTGCATGGGCAGGCGTTCCAGCACTTCGCGCACCGTTTTCCTGGCATCGGCAAAGTGTACCGACTTTGGCGAACGCAGCAGGCGCTGAAGATAAAAGGCGATTTTGGATTCATACAGATAATGGCGCGACAGATACACCCCCGCATGATCGCCCAGATCTTCAATAATGATGCGCTCTTCCAGCTCCAGCTGAGTCAGGGCCTCGTCAATGCCTTCGGGCGCGATCTCCAGCTGCCGGGAAGCCTCTTCCACCAGCTTGGCGCGGGGGTAGTAAATGTGCCCGTCGTCCGTGATTTTGAGCAGGGTATACAGAACTCCGGCCTGAGCCCTGAGCGGACTGTCCGGCGCAAAACCGAGTTTGGCGGCCAGAGCGTCGGCTGTGGCAAAACCAATGCCGTGAATATCCATGGCCAGGCGGTAAGGATTTTCCTGAACAATGGCCAGAGCCTGCTGACCATAAAAACGGTAGATACGCACCGCGTATGACGGGCCAATGCCATGAGGCTGCAGGAACATCATAAGTTCCCGCACGCCCTGATGTTCGGCCCATGAGGCCTTGACCTCGGCCAGGCGCTTACGCCCGAAGCGCGGCAGTTCCAGCAGACGATCGGGATCTTCGTCGAGGACGCGCAGGGTTTCCGTGCCAAAACGGGCCACAATGCGATCCGCCCAGCGCGGCCCAACACCCTTGATGCAGCCCGAAGCCAGAAAAAGGCGTATGCCTTCGGTGGTGGCGGGCCGATGCTCTTCCCAGGAAATCATCTGCATCTGCCGGCCAAATTTTGGGTGGCTGATCCAGTGCCCCCGCACACGCAGATTGACGCCTGGCTGGGGTGAGGACATGGCGCCCACCACGGTGGACAAATCCTCCTTGCCCTCGACCCGCATCCGGAAGACGGTATAGCCGTTTTCCGGATTGTGGAAGACGACGCGCTCCAGCGTGCCTTCCAGCTCGTCCGGTTTTTCGCCGCGCGGCGCAAGCCCCGGCAGTGCGACCTGGTGTTCCATGCTCAATGTCCTTCACAGGAGGGGCGGCGGCCTTCCCATGCGTGCAGGTTCACCGCGTCCATGCGGCATTGCCACAGCAGCATATCCGCCAGCACAAGAGCGGTCATGGCTTTCAGCACGGGAACCACACGCGGAATGGCGCAGATATCATGGCGACCGCCAATACTCATGTCCAGGCTTTCTCCCCGCCGGGTCACCATGCGCTGCGGCAGCGCCACGGAAGGAATGGGCTTCACGGCGGCGCGCAGCACAATGGGAGCGCCGGTGGAAATACCTCCCAAAATGCCTCCCGCGTGATTGGATTCCCACTGCGGCTTAAAACCGTTGTCCGCGGAAGCGGGCCGCATCCGATCGTTATTCTGGGAACCGAGCAGGCGCGCGGCGCCAAAGCCTTCGCCCACTTCCACGCCCTTGACCGCGCCCACGCTCATAAGCGCCTGGGCCAGAACCGCATCCAGCTTGTGGAATACAGGTTCACCCAGGCCGGCGGGCACGCCAAGAGCCTCCACAGTCACCACACCGCCCAGAGTATCGCCGCGGGCACGGGTGACGGCCGCCAGTTCGTCCCAGGAGGGAATCACGGAAGCAGACGCCGCGCTGTAGGGACGTGTTTCCGCATCGTCCAGCTCGCTTTCCGTCCACTCGGCGGCAAGACCGCCAACTTCCGTGGCAAAGGCCCGTATCCGGATACCATGAAGCGCCAGCAAAGCCTGGGCTATGGCTCCGCCCGCCACTCTGGCGGCGGTTTCACGCCCCGAGGAACGGCCGCCGCCCCGATAATCGCGCACACCGTATTTCGCGTCGTAGGTCATGTCCGCATGCCCCGGCCGCCACAAATCGGCCAGGGGCCCGTAGTCTGCCGATCGCTTGTCTTCGTTGGCGATGGAAAAGGCAATGGGCGTACCCGTGGTGATCCCCCCGAACACGCCGGACAAAAGATGAACCGTATCGGATTCTCTGCGGGCGCTGCCCATGTTCCCTGTTTCAGGGCGCGCGCCCGGCCTCCGTCTGTCCAGCTCGCGTTGGATCAGTGCCTCATCCAGAGGCAGCCCCGCCGGGCAGCCGTCCACCACTCCGCCAATGCCTGGCCCATGTGATTCACCGTAGGTGGTCAGGGTAAACACCCGACCGAAAGTACTGCTCATAACTGCCGTTCTCCACCGCGAACAGGAAAGTCCGCCAGACAGGACACCATATCCGCAAGATCCTCCACACGCTGATCCGCCGGAACCGTGTAATGCGCTGTTTTCCGATACAGAGCGTCACGCTCGCGCAGCACATTTTCCACATCGTCGGCCGGGTGCGCGTGGGACACGCCCGCGCCATGCGGATCGGACAGGGGCGGCCGCTGTCCCGGAGCGGGCTCACGGCGCAAGCGTTCACACAGGAGGGATGGCGATGCCTCCAGGTACACGCACAGTCCTGACTGCCGCAGGAAAAGCCGGTTGGACGGGCTCAGCACGACGCCACCGCCGGTGGCCACTACCGTATACGGCGCGGCGGCGGCGCGCAATGCCAGCGCCTCACGGGCACGAAACCCGTTCCATCCCTCAATGCGCACAATATCAGCCACCTCAAGCCCGCCAGCGCCTTCGCGCACACGATCATCGGTATCCATCCAGGCATATCCCAGCCGTTCCGCCAGAGCCCGGGCCAGAGTGCTTTTTCCGGAAGCGCGCATCCCAAGCAGAAACAGGGTGGAGGGACAAAACATGCGGTTGGTATGGGGCGGAGCCATGGGAACAATCCTTAAGAGACACCGGGGGAGGCGCCGCGCGATCCGGCACAAACGCCGTCAGGCAAGCCGGAGTGTCAGGCCGCGTGTGCCGCCCGGGCGATCGCCCCGGGACAGGCGAACGCTTTACAAGCTCCCGTTAGTCCTACTATAGAGAAGGCGGATCAGCAAGCCGGGCGGCCACCCATGACCACGGCAGTTCTTTGTTTTCCCTATCCGGCACGCCTTCCGGCCACGCCGCGCCTCATCTAAGGACATCATGAACGAATTTCCCCGTATGCTTCGCTTGCCGCCCTACGCGTTCAGCGTGGTTGGCGACATCAAGAAGGAATTGCGCCGTCAGAACATCGACATCGTTGACCTTTCCATGGGTAATCCGGATCCGCCCACGCCCCGGCATATTGTGGACAAAATGGTGGAAGCGGCCCGCAAGCCGGTCAATCACCGCTATTCGGTATCGCGCGGTATTCCCAGTCTGCGCAGGGCCATCTGCGACTGGTACAGGCGGCGTTTCGGCGTGGAACTGAACCCTGACAGCCAGGCCATCGCCACCATGGGCGCCAAGGAAGGTTTTTCCCATCTGTGCCTGGCCATGCTGGAACCGGGCGATGTGGTGTTTGCCCCTGATCCGACCTATCCCATCCATGTGTACGCTCCTGTCATTTGCGGAGCCGATGTGCGCCGTGTGCCCATCGGTGAAGGCAGGGATTTTTTCGACGATCTGCTGACCGCCACCAAACAGACCTGGCCCAAACCCAAACTGCTTATTCTGAGCTTTCCGCACAACCCCACCACCCAGGTGACCACGCTGGACTTTTTCCAGAAAGTGGTGGACTTTGCCAAAGAGCACAAGATATGGGTCATTCATGATATGGCCTATGCCGATCTGGTTTTTGACGGCTACCAGGCTCCAAGCTTCCTTCAGGCCAGGGGAGCCCTTGATGTGGGCGTGGAATTCTATTCCATGACCAAGGGCTATTCCATGGCCGGCTGGCGGGTGGGGTTCTGCGCGGGCAATGAGGAAATGGTTCACGCTCTGACCCGGATCAAGAGCTACCTGGATTACGGCATTTTCCAGCCCATCCAGATTGCCGCCACGGTGGGGCTCAACGGCCCGGAAGAACCGGTGCGCGAAATCTGCGACATTTACCGCAAGCGCCGCGACGTCCTGTGCGAGGGGCTTAAGCGCATCGGCTGGGACATTGAGCCGCCCAAGGCCACCATGTTCTGCTGGGGGCATATTCCTGAGCCTTACCGGGCCATGGGCTCCATGGAGTTTTCCAAGCTGCTGCTCACCGAGGGACATGTGGCCGTGCAACCGGGCATCGGCTTTGGAGCCTGCGGTGACGAATATGTGCGCTTTGCCTTGATCGAAAACCAGCACCGAACCCGGCAGGCGCTCAGAGGTATCAAAAAGGTCATCTCAGGCTGATCCGGCCACGTTTGACAGACACTCCGGCAGTTCCCGGATTGCCGGACGCAAATTTTTCTTCAACCTCTACCGGAGACGAGCATGCTTCAACCCTTTGTCATCGGCCTGGCCGGCTTGGGCACGGTGGGCAGCGGCCTGGTGGACATGCTGCTCGCAAACAGGGACGACATATGGCGCCGGACTGGCCGGGAAATCGTGCTCAAAAGCGTGGCCGTGCGCGATACTTCCAAACCCCGCGCCCTGCCGCCGGGAGTCGCGCTCCTGGATAACCCTCTGGCGCTCGCCGATGACCCGGCCATTCAGGTGATTGTGGAGCTCATGGGGGGCAAAGATGCTGCCAGGGATCTGATCCGCGCCGCGCTGAAGCGGGGCAAGTCTGTGGTGACGGCCAACAAGGCCCTGCTGGCGGAAGATGGCGAGGAATTGTTCCGGCTTGCCCATGAACGGGGCGCGGCTTTGCGTTACGAGGCCAGCGTGGCCGGAGCCATCCCCATTGTCCAGACGCTGAAGGAAAGTCTGGCGGGCAATCACATCAGCTCCATCATGGGTATTCTGAACGGCACAAGCAACTATATCCTGTCCACGATGACCAGCTGCGGCCGGGATTTTCCCACCGCGCTTGCCCAGGCACAGGAACAGGGCCTGGCGGAAGCCGATCCCACGCTGGATATCGACGGCTTTGACGCCGCGCACAAGCTGACGTTGCTTATTCGCCTGGCCTGGGGCTGCCATTACCCCTACTCCGCTCTTTCGGTACAGGGCATACGGGGATTACGGCGCATGGATATTGATTTCGCCCGCGAATTTGGCTACCGCATCAAACTGATCGGACAGGCGCGCGAAGCGGACGGGCGTATCGAGGCCGGAGTGTATCCTGCCCTGGTGCACCATACCCTGCTGCTGGCACGGGTAGGCGGCGCGTACAACGCCATCCGGGTGGAAGGCAACGCCGTGGGGTCACTTTTCCTGCACGGACTGGGGGCGGGCAGCCGTCCCACGGCCAGCGCCGTCCTGGGCGATCTTCTGTCTCTGGCGCAGGAGGGCGCGCGCTTCAAGGCGTCGGCCAATACAGGTTTTGTGGATGCGGATCTGCCCCATGCGGCCGCACTGCCTGCCTCGGATGCCGTAAGCCCCTGGTATGTGCGGGCTATGGTGCGTGACAGCTCTGGTGTGCTGCGGGATATCGCCGGAGCCATGGCCGCTGAAAATGTCAGCATGGCTCAGGTTATTCAAAAGGCCGAGCGGCCTGACGGCGTGCCCCTGGTGTTCATGACCCATGCCACCACGGGCAGGGCCATGCTGGCCGCTGTGAGGCGTCTGGAAACGTCAGGGCAGGTTCTGGAACCGGCGACCTGCTACCGTGTTCTGCCGCGGGCGGGAACAGTCGAGGATACGGCGCTGGAGCAGGATTGCGCCGGCGGCTGATGATCAAACAATGGCGGCCTGTTCCCTGTTTCAGTGATCCGCCGAATTTTTTGTGATGTCCTGATGGCCGCTACTCGCTCATGTGCCCATCGGGCGCCATGATCACCGCGCGCAGAGGAATAATCTTTCCGCTCCGTTCCAGCGCGGTCTTCACCGCATGGAGCAATCCTCCACAGCAGGGTACGGTCATCCGGGTCAGGAGAACGCTTCGGATCTCATTGCCAGTAAGGATCTGCGCCAGTTTTTCCGAATAATCCACAGCGTCCAGCTTGGGGCAGCCAATCAGCGTCACCCGGCCCCGCATGAACGCGCTGTGGAAATTGCCACAGGCGTATGCGGCGCAATCGGCGGCGATCAAGAGATCCGCGCCGTTAAAATACGGGGCGTTTACCGGAACCAGCTTGATCTGAATGGGGAAATTCCGAAGCTGACTGGGAACATCAGGGGCGGCGGAAGACGGCTTGAGCGTCTGGCAGGCCGAGCCCGGGCAGCCACAGGGCAAGGCCGCTTCCTTTTGAGCGGCGCGCACAGCAGCTTCGTCATAGGCCGGAGCTTCCCGCTCCTCAAAGCGGATGGCGCCTGTGGGGCAGGCCGGAAGGCAATTGCCCAGACCGTCGCAGTAGTCCTCCCGCAACAGCCTTGCCTTGCCATCCACAATGCCAATGGCCCCTTCATGACAGGCGTTGGCACACTGGCCGCATCCGTTGCATTTTTCTGTATCAATAGCGATGATCGTGCGGATCATGATGCGGACTCTCCTTTCGATGGATGCGGCAGCTGCCAGCCTATTTCCTCAGGATAGATGTGATGTTCAGTTTCTGACCTTACCCGAAAACTGTCAACGTGTCCAGACTCAAAACTCATCAAAGAGAAGTAAATTTATTTTGCTCAACAAGATCAGCAAAAATTTTTGGGCCATGACTAGCTGATAGCTGTTCCATCAGCTAGTCATGATCTTATTTTTATTGATCTAATAATCAAAGATACGGAGAAAATATCCAGAGCGCGGCGTCAAGAAGACGGCATGGCGCATGCCTGCGGTCGTAATCCTTGACCGTAAATTCCGTTGAACGGGAAAGCAGATCCAAAAAATACTCAGACATGGAGGCGCAGAATGTTGTGTCAAACACCTCCATATTCAACTCAAAATTCAGAAAAAGACTGCGCGGATCCAGATTTGCTGAACCAACAAGAGTATAATAATCATCCACCAGCAAAAGCTTGGTGTGGGCAAAGGGCGGCGGCTGAAAAAAAATACGCACGCCCTTGCGGATCAAATCGGGCTGCATGTGCCGTGAGGCGCGATGGACATAGGGCAGATTATTGACCTCTGGCAGCATGATGCGCACATCCACTCCCCGCAGTGCGGCGCTTGTCAGGGCATTGGAAAGTTCGCGCGGAGGCAGGAAGTACGGCGTCATGATGGCCACACGTTCCCGTGCCCCGCTGATAACGCCGCACAAAAGATCGTGGATGTCATCGCGGCCGCGTCCCAGACCGTCAAAGACCAGCCGGCACCATGATGAACCGTGCGGTTCACCCATTTTTAAGGATGGCGCGGTCTGTTTGCGGGTGACAAAGGCCCAGTCCATGAGGAAAGCCTCCTGCAAAAGCAGGGCAATGGGGCCGGCGCAGCGAAAATGGATGTCTTGCGCCTGGTTTTTGCCGGGCCGTTCCACGAGATGATGATCCCCTATATTCATGCCGCCGGTAAAGCCCACCAGGCCGTCGCAGACCAGCACCTTGCGATGTGTGCGCAGATTGATGGAAAAAGCTGGCGGAAACAAGCGGGGAGGCAAAAAGCGACGCACCTGGACGCCAGCTTCGCCCAGACGCTGCCAGGGTTTTGCCCGTGAATACAAGGAAGCACCCAGGCCATCCACCAGCAGCCGCACATCCACCCCGCGCCTGGCGGCTTGCGCCAGCGCATCGGCAAAGGCGTTACCCGTCAGGCCGCCTTTAAATATATAGGTAGAGAGATAAACATAACTGGATGCCTCATGGATGGCGGCCAGCATGGCCGGATAGGCCTCTTCGCCATTGCGCAGCAGGCGAATGCTGTTCCCCGCCAGGGGTTCACGCCCGGTGAGGGCACGTCCCACACGGGCCACCGTCTGTTCCGGTGGAACCGCTTCTCCCGGCGGGACAGGAGGAACGGGCTGAGGCAGACGGCGATCCAGAGCCGCATCGGCCTGTTCCTGCGCTTTGGCTGCTGAAGCCAGCAAATGGGCGGCATGGCTGTCCACCCGGCTCACTCCCGCCAGCAGATAGGCCACCGCTCCCGCATAGGGCAGCAGCATGATAAAGGCCACCCACGCCAGCGCCGCCTGCGGATCACGTTTGTGCAGCAGGGCGTGGCAGGCCGCTCCCAAAGCCAGAAGGACACCCGGAAGCGCAAGGGCGATACAGAGTGAGGTCATGGCTCATAGCGCCGTTGAGGCAAAAAAATTTGAACAATCTTCATGTGTTATCCCTATTTTCTTCCCTTGAAGCGTTGTCAAGGATAAGAACTGACACAGGGTTGTCTGAAGCTGCATGCTTCATCGCGGTACTCTTGACCTACTAAGAAAATTATGTATAGAAACAAAGTATAAAATTGTGATTACGGTCTTACACAGCGTTGGATTCTGTGCTGCCAGGTCAGAGGATATCAGAAAAGAACAGGCCAACGGCACAGGAGACGGCTCAGTCAGAAAAAAACAAAAACAGCATGCCGGAGGAAGCAGCAATGAACATACATCAAATACGCAATGCAACACTGGTTATTACCTACAATGGAAAACGTTTTTTGATTGATCCGTGGCTGATGCCCAAAGAATTCATGGCGGGGTTCTCCGGGGCTATCCATGCCGATGTGCGTCAGCCGCGCGTCGAACTTCCATTGCCCATTGAGGCTGTTGTCAGCGTCGATGCCGTTATTCTCACCCATATACATCCTGACCATTGGGATGACTTCGCCGCCAGGGCACTTGATAAACATATCCCGTTTTTTGTGCAGAACGAAGTGGAAGCGCAAAGTATTCGGTCTTTGGGCTTTCATAATGTGCGGGTTATATCGGAGACAGGAACGCATTTTGATGGAATAATCCTCTTCAAAACAGGCGGTCAGCACGGCAGACGGGAAATTGTCAAAGCTGTTTGCGAGCAGATTGGCCTGACATACGATGCCATGGGTGTTGTCTTTACGGCAGATAATGAAAAAACGCTTTACCTTGCCGGTGACACAATATGGTGCGAGGAAGTCAGGGCCGCCGTGGATGCGCACAAACCCGATATGATTATCGCCAATGCGTGCGGCGCCATGCTCCTGAACGGTGAAAAACTCATCATGGACACCGCGGATATTCAAGCACTGGCCGCATACACACCGAAAACAACCATCATTGCCAGCCACATGGACACCGTGAGCCACCTGAGCGTGACACGCGATGATATCCGACGCCTCAATCTCCGCAATGTGCTGGTGCCGGAAGACAATGAGATTTTGGCATATTAGGGCTGTCGTCCCGGTTTCACCCCCGTCGTCCGTATTCCGGCCATGGACGGCTCAGCGCGTCGACAAGCGTTCCGGATTCATGGGGCCTGTCTGACCGGGGGTATGAATCGAAAACGCCACACAAAAAAAAGCGGGGTTGACCATGCATGTTCTTGAAATTGATGCAAGCCGTTGCTGCGGCGATGCCCTGTGTGTGCGGGTGTGCCCGACGGGCTGTTTGCGTATGCACGCGGACAAGGCGGCTCCCGTGCCGCTCAGCGGCAAACTCTGTCTGGACTGTGGTCACTGCGTCGCCGTATGCCCCAAGGCCGCAGTGAGCATAGATGGGCGTTCTCCCGACGAATTAGCGCCGGCCCGGAACAGCGTCACGCCCGAGGCATTTTCCATGCTGGCCCGGACACGCCGCTCCATGCGCGCCTTTCGCCCTGATCCGGTTCCTCACGAGATACTGGCGGCGGCACTGGACACGGCGCGCTATGCTCCCACAGGAAAAAACAGCCAGGATGTGGCCTGGATTGCCGTGGAAGGTGAAGAGAAGCTGGCCGCTCTGGGAAAGCTGGTTATTGATTCCATGCGAACCATGCCGGGTACCGAGCGTCTGGTGGAGGCCTTTGAGCGTGGACGCGACCCCATTCTGCGCAAGGCGCCCTGCGTCGTGTTTGCTCACGGCTCCACCGGCTATGGCCTCAGCGCGGCGGACTGCGCCATAGCCATGACCTATTGTGAGCTGGCGCTGCACAGTATGGGACTGGGAAGCTGCTGGGCGGGCTATGTGCTGGGCGTGGCCCGGCACAGTGCCGAGGTGCGAACCCTTCTTGGTCTGCCGGAAGGGCGTGAAGCGTATGCCGGGCTTATGGTGGGCTACCCTGCCCTGCGCTATCAGCGCATACCGGATCGCAAGCCCGCGCACCTTGTCTGGGTCTGAATTCCACAGCTCTCCCGGATGCACGTGTTGCGGATGGAGAATTAGTACCGTAATCCGCATTCAAAACCGCCCCTTATCGGGGCGGTTTTGAATGCCGGGCAAAAAATTTTGCCCTATGCGGGAATACAGGCCGAGCCTGCTTCTTTTTCTTTAATCCTTATCCACCGGCACGGTGACAAAAAAGCTTTCGCCCCGGCGGTTCACCTGAAGCATGACAGCCCCGCGTTCACGTCCCTCCTTGCGCACAATGGAGGCCAGTTCATCCACACTGGTCACCGGGTTCAGGTTGGCAGACTGGATAACGTCGCCGGAACGCAGGCCAGCTTCCTGCGCCGGACTGCCGGGCTCAACGGACAAAATAACCAGCCCTTCGGTATTGGCCGGCAACTGGAGGGAGCGCATGTCATCCCTGGTAAGCGGACGTATAGTCAAACCGAGCGAAGCGTTGCCCTCTTCCTGAACGCCGCTCTGGCTGATATGCTGGCTCGCGCGTTCTCCAAGCCTGACGGTGGTGCTGAATTCCTTGCCGTTGCGGAGCGCGGTCACTTTGACATCCGTGCCAGGCTTCAGGTCGGCCACGCTGCGCAGAAGCTCGGCCGAATTGCGGATATCGGTGCGGCCAACACGCACAATGATATCCCCGGCCTTCAAACCGGCCCTGGCCGCGGGCTCATCAGGCATCACAGAGCCAATGAGCGCGCCCTGGCTGTCTTTCAGACCCAGAGCCCTGGCCGTGTTTTCATCCACATCCTGGATGGTGACGCCCAGCCAGCCGCGGCTGATCCGCTTGCCGCTTTTCAATTCATCCACAATGCGGGAAGCCAGGTTGCTGGGAATGGCGAACCCGATCCCCTGGCCGCTGGCCACAATGGCCGTATTGATGCCGATGACCTCCCCGGCCATGTTGATCAGCGGGCCGCCGCTGTTACCGGGATTAATCGATGCGTCGGTCTGCAGGAAGTTGTCAAAGGGGCCGGAGTGAATGTCACGCTCCTTGGCACTAAGAATGCCCGCCGTCACCGAATTGCTGAGGCCGAAAGGATTGCCGATGGCCACTACCCATTCACCCACTTCGGCGGCATCGGAGTCGCCGAATCTGAGCACGGGCAGGGCGCGTTTGGCATCCACCTTGAGCAGCGCGAGATCGGTTTCGGAATCGGTGCCAACCACGCTGGCCTCAAGGGAATGGGCGCGATCGGAATTCCCCTCAAGGTTGACGAACACCTTGTCCGCGCCTTCCACCACATGGTTGTTGGTAACAATATAGCCATCGCTGGAAATGATGAAGCCAGACCCCAGCGACGTCTGTTTGCGCGGCCCTTGCGGCTGCCCCCAGAACGGGGCGAATTCCTCAAAAAAGCGTTCCATCATGCCAGGAGGCATGCCGGGAAAGCCGTTCCGCATACGGGGCGCGACTTCGCGCTCGGTGCTGATGTTCACCACGGCAGGCCCGGCGCTTTTGGCCAGGGGCACAAAATCGGGAAGGGCCGGGGCCGCCACGGCCACGGAAACAGTCAGAGCCAGTGCCGCCATTAAAAACGCCGTTTGGCGAAGAGTTCGTTTCATGAATGAGCTCCTGAAAATAAGAGGTGCTGTGAACCGGAACGCCGGTCTGGCCGACGCCCTGCGCTGTGTCCATATTTAACCATGCGACCGGGAAACGCCATTGTAAAAACCGGCGGCGTGCCCGCATACCACCCCAGAGCTTGTGTCTCCTTATCGCCCCGCGCCGTCCTTAGCGCCGCATGCCGCTCCCGGACAGGAGCCGGAACAGGCGGTTGAACGTGAGGGCACAGGCCGGACAGATCCGGGCTTAAAGGGAAACGCGCCCGTTTTGAGGGGGCTTGGCGCGCTGACCTGGCGCCTTGTATCAAGGGATCCGCAATGAGGACAGGGCGCTGCTTCGTCACCAGATACCAGATCCTCGAACTGTGTGCGACAGGCCGAACAAAAGAAATCGTACATGGGCATAGGGACATCTCCAAACCGCACGGATTCCGTATCGGGACTGATGGAAGAGAACAGTGCGGCATAAGGCTACATTAATCACCAAATTTTAAATGGCAAGGGCGACAGGTGAGGGAACGCCCCCTGTCTTTTTCATGGACACAGCCGGACTTTTCATACGGCCGCCATGCGGCGGGCCTCGGCTTCACAGCTTGTCAAGGCAGGCCGCTTGTGCCACAAAGACGGTTATGAACATACTGCGTCATGTCTTTTTCTGGATCGGGCTCCTCGTCCTGCTCCTGCCCATTCCGGTGCGCGCCGAAGGCGATGCGGTTTTTGTGCTTAACTCTCTCAGTGTGACGACACGCACTGACATCCCCCGCCTGGAAGCGGCCGTCACGGTGAGCGATGTGGCCCCCATACGCGCCAATCTGCGCGATGGCGCGGCCCTCAATCTTTCCCTGGACGTGATTCTCGAACTGCCCCGCCTGGTACTGCCTTCGCAGATTCTGGCGGAAAGCCATATCCTGTACCAGATCCGTTTTGATCCTCTGGCACGGGAATATCTGCTGCTGCGTGAGGCGGCACCGCCCCTGCGCCACAGCAGCCTGGAATCTCTGCTGAACGATGTGCTGGGCGATACGGTCATCCCACTCGTTCCCTCAACGCCTTTCACGCCGGATGACACCTATCGGGCGACTCTGACCCTGTCCCTGCGGCACGCTCATGTCCCGCCCTGGCTGAAAAAGGCCCTGTTTTTCTGGTCCTGGGATGTTCTTGCTCCGGCTGCCTTCACTCTGGATTTTCAGTATGAAGCGCTTCCGCTTTCCGATGCGGAACAGGGGCGCCCCTATGCCTGAATCGCCCATCCATCCCGTCAGTCCCGCGCCCGATCCCGCCGCGGCCGGACGCCTCGAACGCACGCGCCGTCGCAGAGAAATGACAGCGGCCATCGTGCTTATTCTGATGGTCGTACTCGGCACCTGGGGGCAACTGGCCTATTTCGGCACAGATTCCTGGATGTTCCTCGGGCTGCTCAATGTCAACGCCGTCCTGATGCTGATCGTGCTGTTCCTGGTGGCTCGCAACGTGGTGAAACTGCTCCTGGAACGACGGCGAAAAATATTCGGCGCGCGTCTGCGAACGCGCCTGGTGCTGGCCTTTGTCTCCATCTCCCTGGTGCCGGTACTCATCATGTTCCTGGCGGCCAACCGCGTGTTGAACTCCAGCGTGGACTACTGGTTTACCAGCCAGGTGGAAAATTCCATGCAGGCGGCTCTGGAAGTGGGGCAAAGCTTCTACAGCTCGGCAGCCGGCAGGCTGCGCACCAGCGCAATCCCCCTGCTGAATGAAGTTCGGCAGCTTTCTCTGGATAACCCCGCCCTGGATGAACTGCTGGAACGCCATCATCGCGAAAATGGCCTGATGCTGGCGGGCTTCATCCAGCGCCTGCCCACCGACCCGCCTGTCTACGCGGAAAAACTGTGGCATACCCAGGCGGCTTTTGCTCCCATCTGGAACGAGGTGCGGCGGGGTATCAATTGGGATACAGTCACGCGCACCGGTTTTGAGTCCATACTCTGGGCGGATCGCAGCGGTGATTATGTCATTTGCGCTCTGCCCGTGCCCGACTCGGACGCTGTGTATCTGGTCATTGCCGAATCCATAGGACATGGCCTTCTTGTTCAGCTGGATCGCATCAGTCAGGGCTTTGAGGAATATACCCAGCTCAAGAACCTGAAAAAGCCATTAAAGATTTCTTTCACGCTTATTCTGGGCCTGCTCAGCCTGATCATGGTCTTTGGGGCTGTCTGGATGGCCTTTCGCCTGTCGCGCGAACTCGTCGAGCCAATTCTGGCGCTGTCTCACGGCACGGCGCAGGTCGCACGGGGAGAACTGGACTTTCAGCTTCAGGATGCCGGCAAGGACGAGCTGGGGCAGCTGGTGGATTCGTTTAATCGTATGGCCGCCGATCTGTACGAAAGCCGTGAACACCAGGAACGACTGAACGCTCTTCTGGAAGAGCGCACCCGCTATATCGAGACCGTGCTTGAAAACATAGCCACCGGGGTTGTGACCCTGGATGCCGAAGGCCGTATCCTGACCATGAACAAGGCGGTGTGCAGCATTTTCTCCACGACGGCTCATCAGTGGGAAGGCCGCCGCCCCGCCGTTTTTCTTCAGCCCGAGTATGCGGAACTTCTGACCGTCATGTATGAACACCTGCGCCGGCATCCCGAACAGCCCTGGCAGCAGGGCCTGGAATTTGTGAGGCGCGGCCGCCACTGGAAATTGCTGGTTCACGCCGTCGCCCTGCCCGCCGGATCCGACGAGGCGTCGCCACGCGGCCTGGGCAGCGTGGTCGCCGTTATTGAGGACATCACCGAACTGGCCCGGATGCAGCGCTTTGCGGCCTGGCGGGAAGTAGCAAGGCGCATCGCTCATGAAATCAAAAATCCGCTGACCCCCATCAAGCTTTCCGCCCAGCGGCTGGAACGCAAATTTTCCGAGGCGGTCAGCGACCCTGCCTTTTCACAATGCACAGGGCTTATCGTGCGCGAAGTGGAGCGCATGCAGAATATGGTGACGGAATTTTCCTCCTTCGCCTCACTGCCCGAGGTATCGCTGAAGCCAGGCAATGTGGCTCCGCTGCTGGAAGAAGTGGCCGCCATATTCCGGGCCAGTCATTCCGGCATTCAGTGGCACACGCAGATACCGGCCGCCCTGCCCGACATCCGGCTTGACCCTGAAGCTCTGCACCGGGCGCTTCTGAACGTGCTGGGCAACGCGGCCGAAGCGCTGGAAGAAGCCTGTCCTCCCCGGGGTGAGGGGGGCCGCGTTACCGTGCGGGCCGCATTGACCGCTCCAGGCGGGGATCTGGTGGTGGAAGTCGAGGACAACGGCCCCGGCCTCCCGGACGAAGACACGTCGCGTCTGTTTGAGCCGTATTACTCCCTCAAGCGTGGTGGCACCGGGCTGGGTCTGGCTATCGTCCGTTCCATCATCCAGGATCACGGGGCCACGGTATGCGCTTTTGGAGCGCCCGGCGGGGGCACGGTTATCCGCATGGAATTTCCCGTGCCGGAACACGGTTAATCCCTTCCGTTCCCCTTGCGCTTCCCGGCCGCCCCTCCTTCCTTCGCGCAAAGGGCGGCTTCGTCCGTTGAAAAACAAAACAGAATCCCCCGCGAATCCAATGCGGCGCATGCCCCGCCTGAAAACTGGAAGCGGCGGCCGTATCGATGCTGTTCCCAGGCCTCATCCAGGGCAAATATGGTGGACGAACGGGCCTGTCCCCTGCCCAGGCGGGTGAGAGCCTCCACATAGGCCCTCAGACGTGCGGAGCGCGGCAAGCCGGCCAGTGCGTTCCGTCCCAGCAGGATCCCTTCCGGCACGAATTCAAGAACGGGAAAAACCAGGGCACGCCAGTATGTCTCGTCCGCACGGGCCACGCGCCACAGCGAGCGCGCCACATCGTACAGATCGGAATTTTCCGCCAGAAGCAGGGGCAGCACATCCAGGCGCACGCGGTTGCGGCGGAAATTTCGCTGTCCGTTGGAGGCATCTTCTCTCCAGGGGATGCCCTGCCGCTCCAGCAACGCGCGCAGCCGCGCCTTTTCCACCAGCAGCAGCGGGCGCAGCACCCGCCCTTCTCCATCCGCGCCCCGCAAGCCGCAGGGAGCGGCCATCCCGGACATGCCGCCCAGCCCTGGCCATGATGCGCCTCGGATCAGGCGCAGGAGGATATCTTCAGCCAGATCTCCCACATGGTGCGCGGTGACAATCCAGCGGGCGCCCACGTCTTGCCGCACCTCGTCCAAAAACGCATACCGGGCGCGGCGGCCGGCATCTTCCAGCCCCCTTCCCGTCCCGTGGTTCGCCATATCGAGGCGCCGAAGCTGAAACGGAACATCCAGGCGGCGGCACAGCTCGCGGGCGGCCTCGGCATCCTGACCACTTTCAGGCCGCAGGCCATGATCCAGATGGGCGGCGGTCAGAGAAAAATCCAGGCGTTCGCGCAGCGCGCTCAGCACGACGAGCAGTGCGGTGGAGTCCAGGCCGCCCGACAGGGCCACGACCAGGCCGGCTCCTCGCCAGTCCACGCGCAATTCCCGGGTGACAAAGCGATGAATGGACAAGGCCAGCCTGGCGTCGGCGGGAGCCAGAGCGCTGAGAGCCCTCGGCCAGGAGCCTTCGGAAGCGATCATGAGCCCGATGACCCATATTGCTTGCGCCATTCATCCAGAAACAGCAGGCTGGTCTCCAGACTGCCGAGCACGCCGCTTTCCTGACGCAGGCGGGTCACCACATCGACAAAGGCCGCCTGGGGCGGCAGACCCAGGCGTTGCAGCAATGCGGCCAGTTCGGCGCGCAGGCCGGCGGGAATATCCTGGGGCCAGTCGGCCGTCGCGCGTGGAGCGGGCCATCCCGCCCGCCGTAACTGAATGAAGTCCAGCATGCTGCTCATGCGCCGTTCATAGCTGTGCTCGGCCAGCACACGGGCCCTTGCCCGGCGGGCCATGGCTTCCCGCTCTTCGGGATGGACAAGATAATAGCTCAGGCCGCGCTCCAGACCATCCCAGTCGGAAAAAACAGCCAGCTCGGCATCAGGGGCAGGCGCGCCCGTGCCCGCGCAGACGCTTTCATCCACACGGAACAGCTCATCCAGCAAGGATCGTTTGTCTATCAGTTGAAAGGCTCCCATGCAGGCAATCTCAAAGGTTCGCGGATTGACAAAATCCCCGCCTGAGACCGCCGTGTCCGCGCGCACGCTGGAGTGCAAATTAAGATTGATGCGGGTGGCATTATAGACCCGCACCGAGTCTTCCGGTGATATGCGGGCGCCGCCCTGCTGCACGAGCGGAGCCAGTATGGCGTCGCCGTCCCAGTCCGAGCCCCATATTTTGAAATTGCGCCCGGCCAGAGTGCGGAAGGCCGCTCTGCGATTGGGGTAGCCCGCTCCCAGAAATGCCAGATCGGCGCCGTAGCGGGCGCGTTCGGCCGCCGTCAAATCCAGCGGCTGATGGAAGGAGGGCAGTGCCGCCAGGGGCAGATAGCACGCGTTTTCCACGCCGATATCCCGCAGCAGGCCCAAAAAGGGATCCTTCTGAATGACAAAGAAAAAATCATACAGGGGCGCAAAGCTGCGCCAATAGGTAAACAGGGCGTAATCTTCCACAAACCACATGGCCGTGGGCACGCCATCCGCCCGCAAACGCCGCAGAGTCTGGCGGCCGAGCGGGGCCTGAGCCAGGGCAAGCACCAGATCCGGCGCAAAAGTTTCCGCCTTGGCGTACACGGCTTGCGACAGCGTGTTCAGAAAAGCCGTCTCCAGCTGAGACAGGCGTTCCACGCTCACGCGCAGTCCGCGCAGGGCCACATGAGCCTGCTGAAAGGCCGGAGCATCGAACTCCTCCACCAGGTGCCCCATTTCACGCAGGGCCTGGGCACAGTAACGGCCTATGGGCAAAGAACCGCCATAGAGCGGCAGAACGACGAGTATGCGAAGGGGAGTATTCATGGCATCATGGAAGGGCTTGAGGCAGCATCCAGTCCGCCTCGCGATAGAGAAGATTGACCGCATCCGAATCGGCGCCAGCGATTCCCAATCCCAGATATTCGGCCAGTTGCCCTCTTAGCACGGCGCGGCGACGGGCAAAAGGATCCGTTCCTTCACGGGGTGTCCAGATTTGTCCCAGCAGGTCAAAACCGGAGGCCAGAGGTATCAGTCCGTCCAGCGGCCGGCTGGCGGCGCCGCTGCCCCGTCCCTGGAACCGGGCCAGAAAGGCCGGGCTGGTAAAGGCTTTGCGGCATGCGGCGCCACGGGAACAGGGGGAGGATTCCACACAGGGGGCGCAATGCGCCACAGTCTGCCATATCCGATGCCCGGTTCCATAGGGGCCGGTTTCCCAGGCCCAGGCCGAGGAGCAAAACAGCCCTTCCACCGGTACCCCGAGATGCGCGGCCAGATGAGCTGTGCCCGTGTCTGGGGAAAGCAGCGCATCAAGGCCGGTCAGGGCGTCGGCCAGGCCCGCCCAGTCGGTGCGGCCTGTCAGATCGACGGCGGCGGATGCCAGCGACGACGGCAACGCGGTCAGCAAACGCCGGGCTGCCGGACGATCGGCCGAAGCGCCCAGCAAAACCATGCGTGAAGCCCCCAGGCGTTCAAACACGGCATGCACCACAGGGGCCAGATAGTCCGGCGGCAGAGAACGACGGGGGTTGCGCCCGGAGAGAACCACCCCCAGACCGGCCCCACCCGGCCGGGCAGGAGGATTGACCTGGTCGCCGGGAATCATGGCCGGAGCAAGGGCGGCCCAAAAATCCACCAGATTGAGGGGCGCCGCTCCCCGATCGGCCATCCAGCGAAAAGCCAGCCGCACCCAGTTGGAGCGCAGAACCTGACCGGAATCCACGCGATAGCCCCTCACCACCGCCGGATCAAACAGTGCGGCCACCGCCCGGCACAGGCCGGCGTGATTGAGGGCATAGACAGTATCAAAGCGCTCGGCCCGCAACGCTTCCAGCACGGTGTGCCCCGAACTGAAAACCTCGTCCCCGGTGCAGCCATGCGCGGGCAGGCCATGCACCACAAGGCCGGGATACACAAGACAGGCCAGCTCCTGCAGCGAGCGATCCACACACAAATGAACCTCGCCCTGCGCCTGTAGCGACAGAATGAGACGCTTGGTCTGGACAATATCCCCGAAGCGGGCAAGCTGGATTACAAGGTGCTTGGACATGATGTTTCATAGCGCGAATTGTCCCTTCCCGCAACGGGCAGGATACGGATCCGGGCAGGCATCATATCCGTCCGCCCCCCCGGACTTTAAGACGGTGGACGTGGAGCCGGGGCTGAGATACAGAAGGCCATGCGGTATTATCCCATATTCCTTAACCTGCGCGGCAAACGCTGCCTGGTGGTGGGCGCGGGTCGCGTAGGCCGCCGCAAAATTGCCGGCCTGCTGGAGTGCGACCCGGCGGAAGTGCTGGTTCTTGACCCCAATCTTCCTTCCGCCGAAGTCAGCGCCCTGCCTGGGCACCCGGCTCTTCGCCATGAACGCCGCGCGTTCACGGCGCCTGATGTCGCCGGGCGACACCTGGTGTTCGCCGCCACTCCCGTGCGAAGCGTCAACGCGCTGGTGGCCGCCTGCTGCCATGAACAGGGCGTGCCGTGCAATGTGGCCGACGCCGCGCAGGACAGCGATTTTCTGGTGCCCGCGCGCGTGGACAGCGGTTCCCTGACCCTGGCCGTATCGACGGGCGGAGCCAGTCCGGCCCTGGCGCGGGCATTGCGCGAAGACCTTGAAAAATGGCTGGGGCGGCGCTATTGTCGCCTGGCTTGTCTGCTGGACAAACTGCGGCCCGTCATAATGGCCCTGCACCTTGGTAGCGATGCGGACGCCGAAATTTTTCGCGCCTTGTGCGCCATGCCTTTGCGGGAAACGCTGGCCGAGATGCTGAACCGGGCCGATTTCAGTCAGGCCCGGGCCGAGCTGTCCAGAATCCTGCCTTCGGCCACGCATCCTTTCCTTGCGGAGCTGCTGCATGAACTGGATTGAGTCTTGTTCCCTGATCGCCCTGCTGGGCTATGTCACAGCTTCTGTGGCCGCTGTGGCCGGGCTTCTGGGACGATCCGCGCGCGTCAGGGCTGTGGCGTTCGGATTGACAGGTGTCAGCTTCGCCATGCACAGCCTGCTTCTCCTCGGGGCGCTGACAGCCCAGGCCGAAAGTTCCCGCCTTGCGTATCTCATCCCCTTTGCCTGGTGCATAGTGGCGGCAGGTCTGCTGCTGCGGTGGAAATTGCGCCTGGATATCATTCTGGTGTTCGTGGCTCCCCTGGCCTTTGTGCTCCTTTTCATTGCCCAGGTTCTGCACAGCGCCAATACCGCGCTGCCTGAAACCCTGCGCGGCCCCATATTCTTCCTGCATCTGGGAGGGGTCTTCATCGGCGTGGGGCTGATGGCCGTGGCCGCCGGAGCGGCGGCCATCTTCCTGTGGCAGGAGCGGGCCATCAAGTCAAAAAGCCCGCTGTCCGGATTCCGCAGGGAGCTTCCCGCGCTGGGGGCGCTGGATCGGATTAATGCCCTGGCCACGGCCATCGGCTTTCCGTGCTATACCATGGGTGTGCTGTGCGGCTTCGTCTGGGGGCGCATTGTGTGGAAAACCCTGATTTCAGGTGATCCCAAGGAGCTGATGTCTCTCGCCATCTGGGCTGTCTACGCCCTGCTCTTCCATCAGCGCCAGGCTCTGGGCTGGCGTGGCCGCAAACCAGCCATCATGGCGCTGTGCATTTTTCTTGCCTCCCTTTTTTCCCTGTTTGCCGTCAACCTCTTTCTGCCGACCCATCACAGTTTTGCCACCTATATCTGACATGGCTCACACCATCCACCTGATTGGCCTCAACCACCACAGCGCCGCCGTGGAAATCCGCGAGCGTTTCTCCCTGACGGATTTCTGTTCGCCCACAGCCTGGGCCGTGCCGCGTGGCGGCGCTATTGACGAGGCGCTTATCCTCTCGACCTGCAACCGGGTGGAAATCCTGGTGGTGGGCCAGGACGACGCCCCCCGGCAGCAGGCTCTGGCCTGCTGGTGTCAGGCATGCGGCACGGGTCTGGATGAACTCACTCCCTATACCTACCAGTACCGCGACAAGGAGGCCGTGCGTCACCTCTTTCTGGTGGCGTCCAGCCTTGACTCCCTGGTGCTGGGAGAACCACAAATTCTGGGTCAGCTCAAGGCCGCCTACCGCAAAGCGATGGATGCCGGCATGGCCAGGTTTGTTATCAACAAGCTGCTGCACAAGTCTTTTTCTGTGGCCAAACGGGTGCGCACGGAAACGGCTGTGGCTTCCAGCGCGGTTTCCATCAGTTATGCCGCCGTGGAACTGGCGAAACGCATCTTTGAAGATATGGGCAACCGCGAGGCGTTGCTCATCGGCGCGGGCGAAATGGCGGAACTGGCCGCCATGCACCTCAGACAGGCGGGCATTCGGCGTATCCGTGTGGCCAATCGTACCATGAGCCGGGCGCAGGAACTGGCCGCGCGCATAGAGGGCGAGGCTGTCCCCTTTGATCGCCTGCTTGATGACCTCGTGGATACCGATATTGTCATCAGCTCCACCGGCGCGCCGGAAGCCATCATCCACGCGGCTGACATGCGCGATGTGCTGCGGCGCCGCAAGCACCGGCCCATGTTCCTCATTGATATCGCCATGCCCCGCGATATCGACCCCGATGTCAACAATCTCGACAATATCTACCTGTATGATATTGACGATCTTAAAGAAGTAATTGAAGAAAATCGTTCACAACGCCGGGAAGAAGCGGAAAAAGCCAAAGGCATTGTGGATGCGGAAGTGGATGCGTTCTGCGCCTGGATGCATTCCCTGGTGCTGCAACCCACCATCGTCGATCTGGTGCGCCGGGGGGAAGGCATCATGCGGGAAGAACTGGCACGCACCTTCAAGCGCCTGGGTACTGTGGATAATTCCACCCGCGAGGCGCTGGAGGTCATGGCGGATTCGCTGGTGCGCCGCTTCAATCACGCGCCGTTGTCCTTCTTGCGTGCCGCCTTCCATGACGGTGAAGAGCATGGTCATGACGCGATGCGGGCCATTGACACCATTCGGCGCGTCTTCCAGCTGGATGATGAAGACCTGCGACCCTGAGTAGCCGCTCTTTTCAGCCGGAACGCGGCCAAGGGCTCATGCCCCGGGCACTTATTCGTCGTCTTCGGCCTGAAGGGCGTCATGCACGGCGTCGGTAAAAATCTCAAACGCCACATGCTCAATGGGCGTATCCGGCTCGTAGTCCAGGATTTTTTCAGGCAATTCTTCGTATTGGGCGCAGTATTCGTCAAAACGCCTGGTATATTCACCGATCAAACGAGCCACTTCCGCCACCACGGGATCGGAAGAGGGCGGTTCCGCACCATCGCCCTCAGCAGCTTCGCATTGAGCCTCATACGCATCCAGCGCCCTGCCAATTTCCTTTTCGGACAGAGCCGCAAACTCGGGGCCGCTTTTCACGCTTTTCATGAATAAAGCCTATCCGGGCACTCTGATGCTGTCAATGAAGAGATGACTTGCCGTCCCAGGGGCGCCGGGGAGCCTCCCGGGCTTCGTCTCGTTCAGGGGTGCAGCGCCTGCCGCGCGGCTTCTTCCAGCTGGCCCGCCGTGTACAGGTCTCGCAGCACCACAGGACTTTTCCATCCTTCACCCTCCGGAAATATCGCCAGCACGGGAATGCTGGCGCTGTTCAGGGCTCGCAGCAGGGCGTGAGCCTGGGCGTCGCCGCGGGTCAGGTCAGCGCGCACCAGGGTCAGGCCATAGCGCTCCACAAGAGATTTCAGCATGTCATCCGTCAGGACGCTGTGCTCCAGCACCTTGCAGGTAGGGCACCAGTCCGCCGTAAATTCCACCAGAATCGGCCTTGTCCCGAGCATACCGCGGAAGGATTCCGCTCTGAACGCCTGCCATTCCATGCCCGGTGCGGCCGGGGCAAAGCTCATCCAGATGCTGAGCCCCACCACTGCCAATCCTCCTGCACCAATGGCCAGGCGCTGCGGCACGGTATCGCGCGCAGCGCCCCAGCGCCCCCATACCCAGGCCGCAACGGCGGCTGCCAGCAGCACGGCCAGGCTGGGCATATGCATGGATACGGGCAGAATGGAGAGCAGATACAGCCCCGTTCCCATCAGAAAAAAACCCAGAACGCGCTGGAAACTCAGCATCCAGTTGCCCGGACGGGGCAGCACGGCGGCCATGCCGGGCTTCACAGCCATGAGCAGATAGGGCAAAGCCATGCCCAGGCCTGTGGCCAGAAAAACGGTCATCAGAATCGGCAGGGTTTGCCCGAGGCTCCAGCCCAAAACGCCGCCAAGCAAAGGGCCGCTGCATGGCGTGGACAGCAATGTGGCCAAAAGTCCCGCACAATAGGCGTTAAGACGTGGGTTGGCGGCAGAGTTTTTTCCACATATATCCAAGACGGGCAGATGAAACACATCAAACATGGACAGTCCCAGGACAAAGACCAGAAGCAGCATGGCGAATACCACGGCGCTGCTCTGAAAAAGCTGTCCCCAGACCATGCCCGCCACACCGAACAGCAGGGCCAGGGCCGCAAACCAGGTCAGAATCCCCGCGGAAAACAGAAGCGCATGTTCCCGGAACGCCCTTATGCGCTGATCCGCGTCAGCCTCTGCCGCAAGCAGGGGAGAAACCTTGAGCATCAGCACCGGCAGCACACAGGGCATGATGTTGAGGATAAGCCCGGCCAGCAGCCCGAACAGGAGGGCCTTGCCCAGCCCTCGAACTTCCAGGCCGGCCTGAAGCGCACGCGGTTCCAGATTCCAGGCGGCATCCATCTCGTCCGGAAAGGAACTCTGAGTATTCAAAGCGCTGTCAGACGGCCCCTTGAGCTGCCCCTGGACTTCCATTCCGGATACCGGGAAATACGCGCCAGCGCTGTGCATGGGTTCGTGCGCGCCAGCAGCCGCCTGCTCATCAGAACGGGCACGGAACAGATCGGCCAGCCATGCAGGCCGCTCAGACAGCGACATGAGACCGGGTGAGGGTGGTACGCCCAGCGCAAGCGTCGTCCGCACCGGAAAGCAGTTTCGGGAGGAACAGGCCAGCAGGGACACCGAGGCTTCGGGATGTGCCGGAAGCGACTGCCGCGTGAACAACAGAAAAACCGGCGTTGGCCCTTCGTAAACCCGGACTGTCGTATCCGGATCAAACATGTCAGGTTGAGGAACACCCGGCAGATAGCGAATCTCCGCTCCGTGCGCCTCTATTGTGGTGGGCATGGCTCCCCCGCCGGGCTTGTGCGCGTAGGTGTGGTATCCCTCTTCCGGGATCAGCCACAGCACGGCCACAACGCAGCCAGAGCCAGGAATCTGAAGAGCCGCGCATTCCTGCTCAGCCAAGCCGCCCCACTCCACCCGGAATGCAAGCGGCACGTCCGCCGCGGGGGCAGGTTGAAAAGGCACGAAGGTCAAGATGAGCCAGCTGCCTAAAATACAAAGAATATTCCAGCGAATGCGGTATGGCATGCAAAAATTTTAGGCACTTTTTCCCGTAAAGGCAAAAAAAATCTTGACGAAGGCTCATGGACAGGCTACTTATGACAAGCGGTGACGCGCTGGGTCATTAGCTCAATTGGTAGAGCAGCTGACTCTTAATCAGTTGGTTCGGTGTTCAAGTCACCGATGACCCACCAGTGAAAAGGATCCCCCCGGCAAAGCCGGGGGGTCTTTATATTGTGATCCGAAAACCTCCCGCTAGGCGGGAGGTTTTCGGATCACAAAAAGTCCGGCAATCGCTCGATTACCAGGCTTTTTCCATTTCTACTGACCGGAGTCTACTCGGCGGGCACCACCGCGCCTTCATAGGTATCCACAATGAACTTTTTGACCTTTTCGCCCTTGAGTGCCTTCACCAGAGCCTGGAGCTCGGGACGGTTTTCATCGCCGGCGCGAATGGCCAGGATATTGGCATAGGTCGCGGCGGCCACCGAGTCGGCGGATTCCGCCGCCAGGGCGTCTTTCACCTTCAGGCCGCCCAAAATGGCGTAGTTGCCATTGATAACCGCGATTTCCACATCGGGCAGCGCCCGCACCAGCTGTGCGGCTTCCAGTTCCTCAATCTTCAGATTTTTGGGATTGTCCACAATGTCGCGCCGGGTCGCGGTCAGACCTGCCCCATCCTTCAGCTTCAGCAGGCCCTGATCCTGCAGAAGCAGCAGCGCGCGGGCCTCGTTGGTGGTGTCGTTGGGCACGGCAACCATGGCGCCATCCTTGAGCTCGGCCAGATTGGAGCACTTACCCGCGTAAATGCCGAAGGGCTCGTAATGCACCGTGCCCAGAGAAACAAGTTTGGTGCCCTTTTCGGTATTAAAATCGTCAAGATAGGGCTTGTGCTGGAAAAAGTTGGCGTCCAGATCCTTGCTGTCCAGAGCCAGGTTTGGCTGCACATAGTCCGAATATTCCACAACGTTCAGATCATAGCCCTGATCCTTGAGCTCTTCGGCAGCCACTTTCAGGATTTCGGCGTGAGGCGTAGGCGACGCGCCCACCGTCACCGTTTTGGAATCGGCACGGGCCCATGCCGGGGCCAGAGCCAGGCAGAGGGCCGCCAGAAGCAAAAGGGACTTTTTCATGACAGATACTCCGTAAAAAAGGTTGAGGACGCAGGCGCATAAAGACGCCGCTTCCGGGAATATTCAGGACTGGCGTTTGTCACTGTGCCTGGCGGCGCGGTTGCCGATTTCCTGAAAAATCTGGACGATGATAATAAGCAAAACCACGGTGGCAAACATGATGTCTGTCTGGTAGCGGTTGTACCCATACATAATGGCCAGCTTGCCGAGGCCCCCGCCGCCCACCGCGCCGGACATGGCGGAATAGCCCAGAATGGTGGTGGCCGCTATGGCGCTGCCGTTGATGAGTGAGGGTGTGGCTTCGGGCAGCAGCACCTTGGTGATAATCTGCCAGGTGGACGCCCCCATGGACTGGGCCGCTTCCACAATGCCCCGATCCACTTCCAGCAGCGACGACTCAATGAGGCGGGCCACAAAGGGAGCGGCGGAAATAACCAGGGGCACCACCGTGGCGGTATTGCCGATGGTCGTCCCCACCAGGGCGCGGGTAAAGGGAATGACCGCAATCATGAGGATGAGAAAGGGAAAGGAGCGGGTGAGATTCACCACAATATCCAGTACCTTGTACAAGGATACGCACGGGCGTATGCCATCGGGGCGGCACACCACGAGAATCACGCCCATAACCATGCCAAACACATACGCAAACAGCGTGGAGACCAGGGTCATGTACAGGGTGTCCAGCACGCCCTCAGCCAGCATTGTCAGCGTTTCCGTATCAAACATGACAAACCTCAATCCTGTAAAGCTCAGTTTCCGCACAACCGAGCGCATTCAGCCTGGCCGGTGTTTTGCCTCCCTGCTCGGGGCAGACTCAGACAGATTCGGCAGCCGGGCAGCGCAGTCTCAAACCTCGCGCACTTCTTCCATCACCAGACCCTGTCCGGTGACATAATTTACCATGCGGCGCACGGTCTCGTCATTGTCGGGCACCTGCACCACCATCTGCCCGAACGCCTTGCCGTCTATGTCCCGTGTGTCGGCAAACATGATATTGACAGGCGTGCGACACTCCAGAACCATATTGGCAATGACCGGTTCAAAAGAGGAACCACCGTCAAACACAATGCGGTACAGCCGGTGGGAGCCCAGATTGAGCACCGGCGCCCGGCTTTCGGGCAGAACCAGTTTGCGGGCCGCGTCGGTGCGGGGATGGAAAAACACCTGCTCCACCGTGCCCGATTCGGCGATGCGGCTGTCGCTGATGATGGCCACCTTGGTGCATATCTGCTCAATAACATGCATCTCGTGGGTGATGATGACCACCGTGATACCCAGGCGGCGGTTGATATCCTTCAGGAGGGCAAGAATGGAGGCCGTGGTGGACGGATCGAGGGCCGAGGTGGCCTCGTCGCACAAGAGCACCTTGGGATCGCTGGCCAGAGCGCGGGCGATGGCCACCCGCTGCTTCTGCCCGCCGGAAAGCTGGGCAGGGTAATACGCGGCGCGGTCAGCCAGCCCCACCAGTTCCAGCAAATCCCGGGCGCGCTTGCGGGCCGTGGCGCGATCCACTCCCGCTATTTCCAGCGGAAAGCACACGTTGGCCTCGGCCGAACGCTGCATGAGCAGGTTAAACTGCTGAAAGATCATGCC
Organism: Desulfovibrionaceae bacterium; assembly: GCA_022510785.1. Classification (GTDB taxonomy): domain Bacteria; phylum Desulfobacterota; class Desulfovibrionia; order Desulfovibrionales; family Desulfovibrionaceae; genus Mailhella. The sequence continues at coordinate 174,863 of JAFLSV010000001.1, forward strand.
CATGGAACGGCGTATCTGGCGCAGCTCACGCGGGCTCAGCCGCCCCAGGTCGCGCCCGTCGAAAAAAACCGTGCCTTCCGTGGGACGCTCCAGCATGTTGATGCAGCGCACCAGCGTACTCTTGCCCGCTCCGCTCATGCCGATAATGCCGAATATATCGCCCCGCTCCACCGTTAAATTGATATCGCGCAGGGCGGTGACCTCGGTATTCTTGCTGCGGAAGCTCTTGCCAAGGCCCTTGATCTCAATAATGGGTTCAGCCATGCGTGTTCCTCGCGGGGTGAGCAGACTCAGTAAAAGAAAAGCCGGCCAGCGTCTGTAATTTCAATGTCCTGCGCGATGGGATCCCGAAGTCGGCAATAGCCGTAATTCAGCCATTCATCCAGCACATCCATCACATACTCATGCGGACAGCCCTCGGCTTCCGCCTGACGCATAAGCAGGGGAAAACGGCCTGGCGGCAGCGGGCGGGGAGCATTGCCCACGCTCCTGTACAGACAGCCGCGGGTTTCTTCCAGCGTGGCCGGAACAACCCGTTTTTTACGCGCCATGTCTTTTCTCCCACTTTGCCAGCAAGCGCCGCACCTGGTCGGGAGCATCCGGTTCCCCGGGCCGCGCCCCGTCCTGCCGGCATGCCCAGCGCGCCGTGTGTTCCAGCAGCTCCAAAGCAGCCTCCACGCTTTCCACCCACACGCTGCCGGCGCCGTACAACATAAGGCCAGGAGCCTCCAGAGGGCCGCGTATGCCCAGCACCGGCACGCCTGAGGCCCTGGCCAGACCGACTTCCACCCCGGCATCCTGCCCTGACGCGCCGACGTACACGACAAAATCGGCCTGACGGCAGGCTTTTTCACAAAAGGCGAACACCTCACCCCCATGATCCGTGTCCATCCAGGCCCGGCGCTGGGCCGGAGTCAAACCGTCCGGGGGTTTGGCCAGCTCTGTCCAGTCAAGCAAGCTGTAGCCCATGCTCCGCATGACCCGGCCGAGCAGGCGCACCGCGTGAAGATGCCGGAAAGACGCCGCAATATAGACCTTCAGGGGTTCGTCAGCCATGCTTCCAGTTCCTTCAGCTGCGAATTCACCGGCTCCGGCCCAGTGCCGCCTGGAATCGTGCGCCGTGCCACCGCCGTGTCATAGTCAAGCACCGTGTACACATCGGGCCCGATATCCGGGCAGAGGCCGCGCAATTCCTCCAGCGTCAAATCCTCCAGCCCCACGCCCTTTTCCTCCGCCAGAGCCACGGCCCGGCCCGTGACGTGATGGGCCTCGCGGAAGGGCATGCCGCGAGTGGTCAGGTAGTCGGCCAGCTCCGTGGCGTTAAGAAAGCCGGCCTTCAAGGCCTTGCGCATACGCTCCGCATGAAAATGAATGCCGCCCAGCATGTCCGCCATAAGGGCCAGAGAGGCGCGTACGGTCTTGTCGGTATCCAGGAAGGGAACCTTGTCTTCCTGCAAATCGCGGTTGTAGGTGAGAGGCAGCCCTTTGAGCGTGGTCAGCAGATTCATGAGGTTGCCGTAAGTCCGGCCGGTCTTTCCGCGCATCAGCTCCGCCACATCGGGATTTTTTTTCTGGGGCATGATGGAGGAACCCGTGGAATGGGCATCGGACAGGGAGACAAAGCCGAACTGCGGGTTGGCCCACCAGATAATTTCCTCGCACACGCGGGACAGATGAGCCATGACCACGGAACCGCAGAACAGGGCTTCCAGAGCGAAATCGCGATCCGCCACGGCGTCCATGCTGTTCTTGAACGCGCCGTACATGCCGAGGCTTTCGGCCACGCCGGCCGTATCCAGGGGATAGGTCGTACCCGCCAGGGCGGCCGCCCCCAAGGGGCTGATCCTCGCCCGGCGCTCACAGTCCCGCATACGCTCCACATCGCGCCGGAACATCCAGGCATAGGCCAGCATATGATGGGCCAGACTCACCGGCTGGGCGGGCTGCATGTGGGTACAGCCCGGCAGCAGCGTCGCCCGGTGCTCGGAAGCCCGCCGCACGAAGACGGCTATAAGCCCGCGGGTCAGCCGCATCCATTCGCGCAGGCTGTCCGACACATAAAGCCTGAAATCCAGACAAACCTGATCGTTGCGGCTGCGGCCGGTGTGCAGTTTTTTCCCCACCTCACCCACCAATTCGGTGAGCCGCGTTTCCACATTCATGTGGACATCTTCCAAATCCTGCCGCCAGGGGAAACGGCCTGCCTCAATTTCCGCGCGCACCTCGTCCAGGCCGCGGATCAGGGCATCCGCCTCAGTGGGGCTGATCACCCCCTGCCTGCCCAGCATGGCCGCATGAGCCTGGGAACCGGCAATGTCCTGAGCGTAGAGCTCGCGGTCAAACGAAATGGATTCCGTATAGGCCTCCACGGCCCCGCTGGTTCGCTCCCTGAAGCGGCCACCCCATGGCTTGTCGGACATCATGCCTCCCAAACGGTAAGAGCTGGGGAGCTTTTCACTCCCTATCTTCTGGTATTATTTGCCGTAACGTTTGACGCGATCGGCATAGCCGCGGATACGCAGCCCCTGAAGCCGGATAAAGCCTGCGGCATCCTTGTGATCGTAGGTGGCGCATTCCTCAAAGGTGGCGAGGTCATGGCAATACAGGCTGTGCGGGGAATAGCGGCCCACGGGCCAGGCGTTGCCCTTGTACAGCTTGAGGCGCACGCTGCCGGTCACGCCCTCCTGGGTTTTATCAATGAGGGCCTGCATGGCCTCGCGTTCGGGCGCGAACCAGAAGCCGTTATACACGGCGGCGGCATAGCGGGGCATTATGGTATCGCGCACGGCCAGGGCCTCGCGATCCAGGCAGATACCCTCCAAATCCTGATGTGCGATGTGCAGCACGGTGCCGCCGGGGGTCTCGTACACCCCGCGCGACTTCATGCCGACAAAGCGGTTTTCCACCATGTCCAGACGGCCTATGCCATGCTTGCCCGCAAGTGCGTTCAAGGCCATGACCATGCGGGCCGGGCTGAGGCGCTCGCCATTAAGTGCCACGGCGTCGCCCTTTTCATAATCCAGGGTGATATATTCAGGCTCGTTGGGAGCCTGCTCCACAGGCACCGCCATGATGTAACTTTCAGAACCGGGCTCCTCCCAGGGGTCTTCCAGCTCACTGCCCTCAAAACTGCAATGGAGCATGTTGCGATCCATGCTGTAGCGCTTGTTGGAGGCGTTGACGGGAATACCATGCTGTTCGGCAAACTCGTTCAGCGCCGAGCGGGACATGAGATCCCATTCCCGCCAGGGCGCAATGACCCGGATATCGGGAGCAAGGGCGTTGATGGACAGTTCAAAGCGCACCTGATCGTTACCCTTGCCCGTGGCCCCGTGAGCGATGGCCTGAGCGCCCTCGGCCCTGGCGATCTCCACCAGGCGCTTGGCGATGAGGGGACGGGCGATGGAGGTGCCGAGCAGATAGCGGCCTTCGTACATGGCCCCGGCGCGCATCATGGGGTAAATATAGTCGCGCGCGAATTCCTCGCGCAGGTCTTCAATATAGACCTTGCTGGCTCCGGTTTTCAGTGCCTTGGGCTCCACGCCGTCCAGATCGTCTTCCTGCCCCAGATCGGCGGTTACCGTGACCACTTCGCAACCGTAGTGAACCATAAGCCACTTGAGAATAACCGAGGTGTCCAGCCCCCCGGAATACGCCAGTACCACTTTGCTGATCTTCTTCATGGCTGCCTCGCCGCGGCGCTGTCCGCGCCGCCTTGCTGAACGTTGACGGAATATTCTGCCGGCGGACACAGCATGTCTATAAGGGCTGCCTGACAGGCCCGAAGGCAGGCCTTGCGCTCGGCTTCCCAGGGGCCATCCGCCTCTGAAGAAATATGGGCATCAAACGGGCAGACAGGTATGCCCGCCGCCGCCTGTGCCAGCTCTGGATCCGACAGCAGCGGGTGACGCGCTCCCAGTCCGGATGCGGATGCATTCCAGGGAGCGGCGACCAGAACGTGACAGCCATCCACCACGGGCAGCGGATCGTGACTGAGAAATATTCTGGCTCCGGCGCTCATGGCACATTCCAGATGCTCAGCATCAGGCTCATGCCCCCGCGGAAAGCCCGCAAAAAATTCCAGATGAAAACACAAAGCCGCATCCAGCCAGGAGCGGAAGAGTCCGGCGCTGGGGCCATCCGCATCGCCCAGCCAGCCCGCGCGCAAGGCCTTCAGCGGCGCCGCGGCCGGGTTGCGGCGCAGACTGACGGCCAGCAGATCGGCCAGCACCTGGCAGGGCCGTGCCGTTTCATTGCCCGCATTGACAAGCGGCATGGGGGCAAGCTGAGCGAGTTCGGTCAGAATGCCGGGCTCAAGTCCGCCCACAACCAGCACGTCACAGCCCCGGGCCCCGGCGATCAGGGCCGCGGGCTCCGTTTTCCCTTCCGCCTTCCACTCCAGGGGCAGGACTGCCGCCCCCAGGCAGCGGGCGGCGTCCTGCCAGGCCTGGGCCGCCGTGTCCTCTGTTTCATGGGAGGCACCGGCAAAGCACATGGCCATGCGCAGGCCTGGACGCGCCACCGTGGGGACGGGACAGACGGCATCCTTTCCATAAGTGGCAGACATGGCCCGCATGTCACGCGCACGCGCGCACAGTTCCACGGCTCCACGGCAACCGCGACTGCGCAGGTGTAAAAAATGCTGTTCCATAGAATACTCTCGCCGGGATGCCGCCCGAAAAACCGCTGCCCGCCGCACGCACCGTGTATTTGCGGCTGGACAGTCTTAAAAAGTTCATGCCGCTTTGTAAAGCTCGCATTTCGTCCGGGGCATTCACCCTGTCACGGCCCGGGACTGCCGGGTCTGATGCCGCAACAGCCTGACTGAAAGCGCACGCACGCTCAATCCTCGCGATGATGGCAGCCCAGGCTGCGCTTGTTGCGCAGGGCCGCCTGGGTGATGAGATAGGCTGTCTGACACCCATGGAACAGGCGCACCAGCGGCTGTGACAAAGGCGTATGCCGGTAGAAATCATGCAGATGGCTGGATAAGTCGCGCAAATCGGCAAAGGCCCGGCGCAGGCGGCTCTCCGTCCGTATGATGCCCACATAATTCCACATGATATTACGGATGGTGGCCCAGTCCTGCGCAACCAGCGCCGGGTCGTCATTGTGCTCGTCCCCGGGGCTCTCCCAATTGGGAATGGACTCCAGCACGCGCGGACTGAGCCGATCCTTGCCCTTCAGCTGCGCGGCGATATCTTCCCCGGCCGAAGAGCCCCACAAAAGAGCCTCCAGCAGCGATGTGCTGGCCAGCCGGTTGGCACCGTGGATACCCGTGCAGCTGCACTCGCCCACCGCATACAGGCGATCAAGCGTGGTGCGTCCGCGCAGATCCACCAGAATGCCCCCGCAAAAATAGTGCGCGGCGGGCACCACGGGGATGGGGTCAGTCCGGATATCAATGCCGATTTTCAGACAGCCTTCAAAAATCGTTGGGAAACGCTTGGTGACATCGCAATCCAGATGGGTGGCGTCCAGAAAAACATTGGTATCGCCGGATGACAGCATTTCGCTGACGATGGCCTGGGACACGATATCACGCGGAGCCAGATCGCCACGCCCGTCGTAGCGTTTCATGAAGGCTTCGCCCCGCGCGTTAACGAGGTGCGCGCCCTCCCCGCGCATGGCCTCGGTAATGAGAGAACCCTGCTGATCGCCCCGATACAGGGCCGTGGGGTGAAACTGCACAAATTCCATGTTGGCGATGCGCACCCCGGCCCGCTGGGCCATGGAAATGCCAGACCCGATGGCCCAGGGGCTGTTGGTGGAATGCAGATAGACCTGCCCTACCCCGCCCGTGGCCAAAACCGTATAGTCGGCCAGATGCGGTTCCACCTGCGAGGTCAAATCGTTGAACACATAGGCGCCCACGCACTGATTGCGGAGCTGATAGCGGTAGGCGGGCGTTGTGGCGTGATGCTCGGTGGTAATCAGATCCACAGCCGAACGGTGGCTGAGCACTGTCACCCGGGGATGGGCGGCAATAGCCGCGTGCATCGCCTCCATGATGGCCCGGCCCGTATAGTCCGCGCAGTGCAGAATACGGGGCGCGGAGTGCCCGCCCTCCAAGGTCAAATCCCAGTCGCTGCTGTCCGCCGAGCGGTGATTAAAGGGCACATGCACCTGATCCACAAGGATGCGCTGCACGGCGTCACCACCCTGAGCGGCCAGGAAACGCACCGCCTTATCAAAATTGTACCGGTGCCCGGCCACATACATATCGCGTTCAAGGGCCTTTTCGTCTTCCTTGTCCCTGACGAACACAATACCGCCCTGGGCCATGGAGGAATTGCCGCCGTCCAGCTGATCCGACGGAGTCAGCAAATTCACGTCATATCCCTGATTGGCCAGCATCAGGGCTGCCGTGCAGCCAGCCAGGCCGGAACCTATAATCAATACCCGAGAACTGTACCGGATGGATTCCATGCTTTCCGCTCCCCGGCCGGACACTGCCTCCCACGGGGAGAGCGGCGCCCGGCGCGGCATCAGTTTACGCGCACTGCTGGAGCATGCGGGTCAGGGCTTCGCGGGCCGGCCCCGCCTGGGCCTGGTCTATCTGAAGCGGCTGCGCCGCGCCTTCGCGGATAGCCCGCAAGGTGCGCCACAGCGCGGCCGGCCGTATCTTTGTCATATTGGAACAGCAGGCGCTGACGGCCAGGGGCAGGACTTCAACCCGCCCGGCATGGCGCGCGGTCAGACGGCGAACCAGATTAATTTCCGTGCCCACCACCAGGGTTGAGCCCTCCGGGGCGGCCTGCGCCTGCCGGATGATGAACGAGGTTGAGCCGGCTGCATCCGCCGCGCCCACCATTTCCGGCGTGCATTCAGGATGAACGATAACACGCGCCCCGGGATGAAGACGACGCGCCTTGTCAGCCATGTCGGGCTTGAACACGGCATGTATGGGACAGCAGCCCGGCCACAGCAGCAGGGCGGCCTTGCCCACGGCCTCCATGTCCACCTGATTGCCGCCTTGCCGGATGTTCAGGATATGGCGCCGCTCGGGCGGCAGACCAAGCTGATCCGCCGTATTGTTGCCCAGATTGTGATCGGGCAGAAAAAGCACGGCATCCCCCTGATCCAGCGCCCATTTCAGCATGGTGGGGGCATTGGCGGATGTGCACACCGCCCCTCCGTGCCGACCGACCACAGCTTTGACCGCCAGGGAGGTGTTGACATAAGCTAAGGGAACAATGCGCCGCCCGGTGCTTTTCAGGCGCGTCATCATGGCCTCCAGAAGCGGAGCCGGGGTGGTGTCCGACATGGTGCAGCGGGCTTCCAGCACGGGCAGATACACGGCCTGATCCGCGGCGGCCAGCAGCCTGGCGGATTCGGCCATGAAATGCACGCCGCAAAACACAATATGACGGGCTTTAATGCCTTCAATCATGCGGGCCAGCTCAAGGGAATCCCCCGTATGATCCACATGCGCCACAATATCGTCGGCCTGATAATGATGCCCCACAATGACCAAATCCCGCCCCAGTTCGGTACGCAGGGCATCAATGGCCCGACCGAAATCCTGGCTTGAGGCTTCGTTAAGATCAGACATGGTATCAACTCCTTGCAACAGGCGCGGCGGCACGCTCCATGCGTATGCTGAAATCCGCCACCGGCGCGGAATGCGTGATGCGCCCCACCGAAATAAAGTCCGGCGGGCGGACAGAAGAGGACAAAGCCAGGGCGCGTATGGTGGACAGCTCCACACCGCCGCTGATTTCGGCCTCAATGTCGGAAGGTATGAGAGGAAGAACAACGGCCAGTTGCCCAGGCGTCATATTGTCCAGCAAAATCCGCTCCGGGCGGCAGCTTACGGCCTCCCGCACCTCAGCCTCGTCGCGGCATTCCACCTCAATGGGGGGACAGGGGGAATAGCGGTCGCGCAAAGCGGCCACCGCCGCCGTGATGGAGCCGGCGGCATCAATGTGGTTATCCTTGACCATGAGCATTTCGGCCAGATTCATGCGATGATTCCAGCCCCCCCCCATGCGCACGGCGTATTTTTCCAGATATCTTTGGCCGGGCGAGGTTTTGCGTGTGTCCAGCAGTCGTACGCCCGTGCCTTTCAGCTCATCGACATAGCGCAGAGTGAGGCTGGCCACGCCTGAAAGATGGCTAATCAGGTTCAGAATGACCCGCTCCGCCTTCAAAAGCAGCGTTGCGGGGCCCCACAGACGGGCTATGCTTTCACCTGGTTCGGCATGGCTGCCTTCGGATTTCAGAGCTTCCCAATGCTCCATCGGACTATCCGCTCCCAGTTCGGCAAGCACCAGGCTGATAAGCGGCAGGCCAGCCACCACAGCGGACTGCTTGGCCACAATGCGGGCCCGGGCGCTGTCACCTGGCAAAAAAATCCCCAGAGCTGTCAAATCCGGGCCATCCTCCTCCAGCGCCAGGCGCACCAGCCGTCTGGCATACCCTGCCCCTTCGCCGGGCAGCATGGCCGCCACATCAGCCGGAAGCGCCGCTTCCGGCACGCCATGCTCCGGCGCCGCGGCCGCGGCCGCTCCGCTTGCTCCGCAACAAGGGGAATGGTATAATACTTTTCCTTCTGTCATGGAACGCCTTTTCTTTTCGACTGCGCTATGGCCGGAACTCCGGCACATGCCGCACAGGTTAGGTGTCCCTTGTGGCTTCGTCAAGTATCACCGGGAGCGTCTTTCGTGAGTCCCAAAACAGCACCGGTCGTCCATTCTTCCAGCAGCGCGGGGACGCCTTCTTCCAAACCCGGGGAGCAGGCGGACAGCGCGGCACACCTTGCCGTCGGCGGTGAAGAACTGGCAGGCACGGATTTTTCGCACCCGGCGGACAGGGCCGAGCATTTAGGGCAGCTGAGCCTCAAGGAACAGGTGTATGTCCTCAAGCACCTGCCCGCCGACGAGGCGGCCGAGGCCCTGGCTGAGCTCGACAGCCCGGTGGCCAGCGATGTGCTGGAAAACCTGGATGCCAATGACGCCGCCCGGATCCTGGCCGAAATGTCGCCCGACGACGCTGTGGACGTGCTGGACGGCGTGGATGAAGGTCACCGCGATGCGCTGCTCAGCAATCTGGCCCCTGAAGAAGCCTTGGAACTGCGGGCGCTGCTGACCTTTGACCCCGACACCGCCGCCGGGGTGATGAATACCGAAATAATCCTCATCCAGGCCGATATGACCGTGGACGAGGCTATCCGGCAAATCCGTTCCGACATGGAAGATATGGAAATGCCCTACTACGTCTATGTGGTGGATGCCATGGACATACTGGTGGGCGTGCTGTCCCTGCGCGACCTTATGCTCACCCGGCCCGGCACCCATATTCAGGATGTGCTGGGCAAGCAGGATCTGATCACGGTCGTCTATGATGCGGACAAGGCCGAAGTGGCCCGCCTGCTTGGGCACTATAACTTCCTTTGCCTGCCGGTGGTGGATCGCGAGGGACACCTGATGGGTGTGGTCACCCATGACGACGTTATCGACATCCTCCAGGACGAAGCCAGCGCTGACATGCTGGGCATGGTGGGCGCCGGCCAGGACGAGGATGTGGACACTCCCTGGCTCCAATCCGTGAAACTGCGCCTGCCTTGGCTGGTCATCAATATGCTCAATTCCACCGTGTCGGCGCTTATCGTGTATATATTTGAGGGCACCATCGCCCAGATGGCCCTGCTGGCCGTCCTTATGCCCATGGTGGCCAATCAGGCGGGCAATACAGGGCAGCAGGCCCTGGCCGTCATGATCCGGCAACTGGCCACGGAACGCTTTGACAGCCGCAAAGCATGGACGGCCGTGCTGCGCGAAGGAAAAATCGGTTTGCTGACAGGGCTTATTGTGGCGCTCGGCGCCATGTGCGGAGTAGGCCTGCTCACCCGGAACTTTCAGCTGGCCGGCGTCATGGGCGGCGCACTGCTTCTGGATATGGTGCTGGGCGCGGTGGCCGGGGGATCCATTCCGCTTATTCTGCGCGCCCTCGGACGCGACCCGGCTCAGGCCTCCAGCATTTTTCTCACCGCCCTGACCGATGGGGCCGGTTTTTTCATCTTCCTGGGCCTGGCCACGCTGATGCTGCTGTGAGGACAGAAGTCTCCCCTCTTTCTATCCCCTAGAAAAATAAGAGGTTTTCATTACCCGTCACAGGACACAAAGAAGTCCGGAAACCATTTATTATCAACGGCTTCCGGACTTCTCTGGCATTCGGTGAAAAAAATCTGGCGGACGAGGGAGAGTTTGATGTTTAATAGATAATATACTAATATAATTTTATTTTTAAAGATTGGAATTAATATATACCCAAAAAGTTACCCAGCGAAAATTTTTCAAAAATTTTTTGTGTCCATGTGAATCCACGGGGATTTCCGTGTGTCCAGCCGCGATATCCAAGGATCAATTAAAATCCCTGTTATCGATTTAGATTTACGTCAAAAATTGGATTCAAACTCACGGTAACTGGTAAATCAATCATCGTGAAGCCTTCACTTGACTTCCAAGTCGGATGCGCCTCCTGCAATGAGTGATGGCATGAAAGGCCGGACTCAATTCGGCCAAACCTCATAGCTCACCGAAGGCGGCGGCCAATCCGACAAGGAACGCTGCCGCTCTTCCCAACCGGCTCAAAAAAGCCTATTATGAAAGCACATACGAGGCTCACCATGCCGAAACAACACCACCAGCATGACATAAATTACAAAAACCTGTTCACAAATCCGGACATGGTGGCCTCTTTGTTGCGGAGCTTTGCCCCGGCCGATGTGGTGGCGGACATGGATTTTTCCTCCCTGGAACCCTTCCCGTCCGAACATATCACGGAAGATCTGCGCGAACGGCACAGTGATATTGTCTGGCGCATCCGCATGAAGGATTCCTATTGCTATTTTCTGTTTCTGCTGGAATTTCAGTCCACGGAAGACTGGTGGATGGCTGTTCGCATTCTGGCCTACACCGCCCTGCTCTGGCAAAAAGTCATCAAAGCCGAAAAACTCAAGGACGGTGACAAACTGCCGCCGGTGTTCCCGCTTGTCCTCTACAACGGCGGCACGGCATGGAAGGCGCCGACAGACCTGCGCGAACTCTTGAGTCCGCATGGGAAAGCCTTGGAACCTTATCAACCGCAACAACAGTATTTTCTTCTGGATGCCGGTCGCGTGCCAGAGGAAGACCTGGCCAGAACCAACGAAATTGCCACCCTGCTTATCCGTTTTGAGCGCACACAGGCCATAGGGGAATTCATTCAACTCCTCACGGAACTGTGTACACTCCTTCCCCCATCGGAACGCCTGCACCTGCACCGTGCGTTCATCAGCTGGCTTGGCAAGACTGTGTTCAACCGAACCCAAATAAGCGAAGACATCCTGCACTGCTCAACCATTCAGGAGGCACGATCCATGCTTGCCGATATCGCCCCTCATTGGGAACAGACGTTTATGGAAAAGGGTAGGAATGAAGGAATTTCCATCGGCCGGAGCGAAGGGATTTCCATTGGTGAAACTCTTGGTATCAAAAAAATCTTGCAGGAAATCCTGACGCATCGCTTCGGGGCACTGCCAAACGATGTAATGGCATCTATTGACGGCATTTCCAATGCGAACGACCTGAAAAACCTCACTCATGAAGCCTATCAGGTCAGTTCATTTCAGGCTTTTCGTGAGCTACTGGATCGCATCTGCAAATAAAAAATCTGGGTCATGACTAGCTGAGAGAAGCCAAAAGGGCTAAACTCAAGTCATGACAAGCAAAAACAAGTACTCCTA
>JAFLSV010000010.1 GCA_022510785.1 Desulfovibrionaceae bacterium
GGCCGCTCCCGCGGCCCCCGCCGCGCCGGCTCCCACGCCGGCTCCCGCCCCGGCTGCCGCTCCGGCTGCCGCGTCCGCCGCTCCGGCGGCCAAGGCGGCCGCTCCCGCGGGCAAACCCGCCGAGCCTGCCAAGGTGTCATCCAGCATCCGCGTGGATCACGAAAAGCTCGATCATCTCATGAACCTCATCGGCGAGCTGCTCATCAACCGCAACCGCTACGCCATGATCGCCAAAACCCTGGGAACCAGCGGCCCCGATATCGATGTGGCCTCCGTAGCTCAGGATCTGTCCGAAACCACCTACGCCATGGCCCGGGTGTCCGACGAATTGCAGGATACCATCATGAAGGTGCGCATGGTGCCCGTCTCTTCGGTTTTCTCCCGCTTCCCCCGGCTGGTGCGCGACCTGTCCCGTAAAAGCGGCAAGGAAGTGGAACTGATTACGGAAGGCGAAGAAACCGAACTGGATAAGAGTGTGGTGGAAGTCATCAATGACCCGCTCATGCACCTCATCCGAAATTCGGTGGATCATGGTATCGAATCCGCCGAGCAGCGGGCCGCCGCCGGCAAGGATCCGGTGGGCAAGGTGTATCTGCGCGCCTATCACAAGGGCAATTCCGTCGCCATTGAAATCGAGGATGACGGCAAGGGCATAGACCCTGAAAAGATGCGCGAGGTGGCCATCCGCAAGGGGATCATCACTCCCGAAGAGGCCAGAAACCTTGACGACCGCGAAGCCGTGGAGCTCATCTTCGCGCCGGGCTTTTCCTCGGCGGAAAAGATCACGGACATATCCGGCCGCGGCGTGGGCATGGACGTGGTGCGCACCAACGTCAAGAATCTCAAGGGCAGCGTCAGCACCTCGTCCGTGGTGGGCAAGGGCACGCGCTTCACCCTGTCCCTGCCGTTGACCCTGGCCATCATTGAAGCGCTCATGATCAAGATGGGCGATCAGATGTACGCCATCCCCCTGGACGCCGTGTCCACCACCACCAAGCTGGAATCGGTGCGGCTCACCGACGTCAAGGGCCGCAAGGCCGTTACCATGCGCGGCGAGGTGCTGGGTATCGTCAATCTGGCTGAACTGCTCAATCTGCGCAAGGTGGAGGAACTGCCCGAAGTCCTGTCCGTGGTCATCATTCAGGACAACGACCGCCGTCTGGGCGTGGTGGTGGATCACCTGCTGGATCGGCAGGAAATCGTCATCAAGTCGCTGGGCACCTATCTGAGCGATGTGCGCGGCCTGTCCGGCGCCAGCATTCTGGGCGACGGCAGCGTGGTGCTCATTCTTGACCCGCACGAAATCTATATGATGGCCACATCCAAGGCTATTTAGGTTCAGCGTCACTCACGAAAAAAACAGTGCCTTCATGATGCGCATGGCGCGTTGTGAAGGCACTGTTCTGTTTGCGGGCAGGCGCTTTTGTCAGCGCCGTCCGTTCCGCCGGGCGTCCTGGGCTGGGCTGCGCGGATCGGCCCAGGGGTTCCCGCACGGGGCGTCCGCCTTCATGCCCTGCCACCAGTCGCGGCCCTCCAGCAGGGCGTCCAGCTTGCGGATGGTCTGCCCCTTTTGCGGAGCCCAGTCCGGGGCGGCCAGTTCACCGGGGGCGGGGTCTCCGGTCAGGCGATGAATAATCACGCGCGAAGGCAGCAGGGTCAGGGCGCGGGCCGCTAGCTCCACATAGGCGTCCTGGGTGCCGGGTTGATACAGGCCCGCTTTCCATTCCTCCTCCAGGGGGGTGCCGCGGCACACATAAAGTCCGTGCAGCTTCACGCCGTCCACGGGGAGAGCCGCTATCCAGCGCACAGTCTCCAGAAAATCTTCATCCGTTTCACCCGGCAGCCCGGCCATGAGGTGGGCGCACACCTTGATGCCGCGGGCCGCGGCCAGGCGTATGGCCCGCTCGGACGCTTCGGCATCGTGGCCGCGCCGGATGCGGGCCAGAGTGGCGTCATGCCTGGACTGCACGCCCAGTTCCAGCCACAGCTCAGGCCAGGGGCGGGCGGCCAGCAGGGCCATTTTTTCCTCGTCCACGCAGTCCGGCCGGGTGCCCACGCACACTCCGATCAAACCCGGCAGAGCCGCCAGGTCATCCAAAATCCGGGTCAGGCGCTCGGCGGGCCCGTAGGTGTTGGTGAAGGCCTGGAGATAGCCGAGAAAAAGGCGGGTGTGCTTGAGCCTGTCTGACACGCCAAAGCGGTTGCGCCAGTACGCCCATTGTTCGGCCAGGGAACGGCCGCCCAGGCCGGAACCGGAACCTGTGGCGTTGCAGAAGCTGCAGCCGCTGACGCCCAGCGTGCCGTCACGGTTGGGACAGCTGGCCCCCGCGTCGAGGGGAATTTTCTGTACCTTTTCACCATGCCGGGCGCGCAGCCAGGCATCCAGGGTGTGATACCGCACGGTCTGTTTCATAGTGTCGTTTGAGCGGCGGGCGAAAGCGGGCGCCTTTGCCTTTTTAAAGAGGCCGCGCCCCTTCCGTCAAGTTCTGTCGCGTGCGTGAACGCGCGGGCGCCCCCCGCCTGCGCCCGGTGAAAAAAGGCACGGGGATCATTCTCTGCCCGCCTTTCGCCCGCAGGGCCGGAAACTTGTTGACAGGCCGGCTTTCTTGTGCCTAGAAACAAGGGCTTAGAATCCTTTTAACATCAAGGCAGAGAGATTATCTCATGGCCAAGCTTGTTGATTTCATTTTGGGAATTTTCTCCAACGATCTTGCCATCGACCTGGGGACTGCCAATACCTGCGTGTATGTCAAGGGGCACGGCATTGTGCTCCGTGAACCTTCCGTGGTGGCCGTCAAAAAGGACTCGCGCGGCAATAACCAGGTGCTGGCCGTGGGCTCCGAAGCCAAGCGCATGCTGGGCCGCGCTCCCGGCAACATTCAGGCCATCCGCCCCATGAAGGACGGCGTCATTGCCGACTTTGAGGTCACGGAAGCCATGCTTCGCTATTTCATTGCCAAGGTTCACAATCAGCGCCGGCTGGTGCGGCCCCGCATCATGATCTGCGTGCCCACCGGCATTACGCAGGTGGAAAAGCGCGCTGTCAAGGAGTCGGCGCAGAGCGCGGGCGCGCGCGAAGTGTACCTGATTGAGGAGCCCATGGCCGCCGCCATCGGGGCCAACCTGCCCATTCAGGAGCCCACATCCAACATGGTGGTGGATATCGGCGGCGGCACGACGGAAGTGGCGGTTATTTCGCTTTCGGGCATCGTGTATTCCAAGTCCGTGCGCGTGGGCGGCGACAAGATGGACGAGGCCATTCTGCACCATGTCAAGCGCAAGTATAACATGCTCATTGGCGAGTCATCGTCCGAGGAAATCAAAATCAAGATTGCCTCGGCCTTTCCGCTCGATCCCGAACAGCAAATCGAGGTCAAGGGCCGCGATCTGGTGACCGGCATTCCCCAGACCATTATCATCACCTCGGAAGAGGTGCGCAAGGCCATTTCCGAACAGGTGGACGCCATTGTTCAGGCTGTGCGCCTGGCTCTGGAGCAGACCCCGCCCGAACTGGCCGCCGATATTGTGGATCGCGGCATTGTGCTCACCGGCGGGGGCGCCCTGCTCAAGGGACTGGATCAGTTGCTGCGCGAGGAAACATCGCTGCCCATTTTTGTGGTGGACGATCCGCTTTCCACCGTGGTGACAGGCACCGGGATTGCTCTCGACAATCTGCATACCTTGCGCGAAGTGTGCATCGGGTAAGCTGTCCGTTCCGGGCCGCATTCCCGGCAGCCCCGGGCGTCCGGAAGCTCAGGCCGCGGGGCGTGGCTCTGGGTGCCTGAATGTATGGGAAAAGTCTCCATGCGCCGGATACTCCGTTGGAAAGGCCGCCGTTTCCGCGGCGCGCGGGGTTTGTGTTCCGCAATGCGGGTTTTGTCATTTGAGCAGGGACAGCCGTGAGTTCACGCCGTATCCTCGTCCTGATTGTCGTGGCCTTGCTGTTTTTTCTGGGGCTGTATACCTGGAATCAGCGCACCGGCCAGTGGGACGCCCTGGGTTCCAACACCGGGCTGGAGTTTTCCGGGGCGGTCTTGCGCGCGTTTCAGTCAGCCCGAGGCACGGTGGTCTCGGTGTGGGATCACTACCTCGCCCTGGTGGATGTGCGCGCGCACAATGACGAACTGGAGCGCCGTGTCCGGGAACTGGAGGCCGACCGCGCCCGCGCGGAGGAAGAGCGGGCTGAGCTGTTCCGGCTGCGCAAGCTGCTGCACCTGGGCTATCCGCTGGAGTGGCCCGCTGTGGGGGCGCGGGTTGTGGGCGGGCGCATGGGCTCCAGCGCGGGGCTGGAAACTCTGACCCTGTCGCGCGGCTATTTGATGGGGGCCACGCCAGGCACGCCCATCACATCCTGGGCGGGCCTGGTGGGGCGGGTTCTCAAGGCCGGGCCCAGCACCTCGGTGGCGCTGCTGGTCAGCGATGCGGGCAGCCGCGTAGCGGTAATCAGTTCCCGGGGCCGGGTTCAGGGCATTCTGTCCGGCGGCGGCCCCGGCGCCTTGCTGGAAATGCGTTTTGTGCGCCTCAACGCGCGGGTCGATGTCGGGGAAATCCTTCTCACATCGGGTATGGATTCCGCCTACCCCAAAGGCATACCCGTAGCCAGGGTGACATCGGTGTCGACCGGGGCTTCGCCCATGCAGGAGATCAGGGCCGTGCCGCTGGTGGATTTCGCCTCTCTGGAGGAAGTGCTGCTGCTTGAGCACCCGGTCGGCTGGTTCGCTCCGGAAACAGGCCCGGTGTATACGCGGCGGCCGCCGGATATCAGCGGAGTGTCCGGCCTCAGGGACGAGCCCCTGCCGGGCTCTTCGGACGGGCGCTCTGCCCCGCCGGACACGCGCGGGCCGGATGCGGCTGCCGGGGCGCGCGAAAGTGGTGAAGCCGCGCAGGCTGCGGGGACGCCATGAACTGGGTCAACATCGGCTGGTGGGTGGCGTATGCCTGCATTGCCATTGTGCTGCAATCCCTGCTTTCCGGTATGGATTTTCTGTTGCCCGGCTTTATCCTCGCCATTCAGGAACGCAGCGGCGTCCAGTTTGCGTGGGTGACCGTGTTTTTTCTGCTCCTGCAGGAGGGCATGGGCAGTATGGCCTTTGGCGGCGTGTTGCTGTGGTATGCGCTGACCGTGCTTCTGTTTTATGTGGGGCACAGCCTGTTTGAGGCGGAAAATTTTCTCTTTATTTTTCTGCTCAGCGGCTGCCTGGGCGCCATGCATTATGTGGTGTTTTCCATCATGGCCGGACTTCAGGACATTCCCGTCCATGCCCAGACGCTGCTGGATGAAAGTGTGTTTCAGGCCCTGCTGACGCCGTTTATCTGGCGGCTGGTTCATTATTCGCGCAGGTTCATTCGCCGTGAAGATCCAGCTTGATTCCGAAGGGTATCAACCCCCGCGCAACGGCCTCATCCTCCTGCAATGCGCCGTGGCCCTGCTGTTTGTGGTCTTTTGCGCGCGTTTCTGGTTTTTGCAGATACACCGGGGCGAGGACTACGCCCGCATGGCTCAGGAAAACCGCCTGCGCTATGAACGCATATTCGCCTCGCGCGGAGAAATTTACGACTCGGCCGGCGCCTTGCTGGCCGAAAACCGGACGGCTTTCGGGTTGTCCCTCACCCGTGAGGATTGTCCCGATATTCCGGCGGCTCTGGCTCAGGTCAGCGTCTGGACAGGGGTTCCCCTGGAGCGTATCACCGCCCGTTACGAGCAGGCCCGCAGCAAGGGCCGGATTTTTGATCCCATCCTGCTGCACACCGATATTCCCTTCGCGCAGGTGGCCGCCATCGAGGCCAAACTGTTCCGCTGGCCGGGCCTGCAAGTGGTTACGCACTCCAAGCGCCATTATACGCATGGCGAGGCTTTCGCCCATATTCTGGGGTATGTGGCCGAAGCCAGTGAAAAGGAACTGGCCGCGGATCCTGATCTGGCCCTGGGGGACACCGTGGGCCGCCAGGGGCTGGAACGGGTGCTCGAACCCACCCTGCGCGGGCAAAAGGGCTTGCAGCGGCTGGAAGTGGACGTGCTGGGCCGTCCCCTCAGCCGTACCCTCATGGAGGCTCCCCACAGCGGGCAGAGCGTTGCCCTGTCCCTGAACGCGCGGCTTCAGCTCGCCATCATGGAGGCCATGGGCGATTATTCCGGCTGTGTGGTGGTTATGGAGCCCGACACGGGCAGACTGCTGGCTCTGGTCACCAAGCCTTCCTACGACAACAATATCTTTATCGGCGGGCTGTCCCAGAAGGACTGGGATGCCCTGCGCAATGATCCGCGTTTTCCTCTTCAGAATCGCGCCATCCAAAGCATTTATCCGCCCGGTTCGGTGTGGAAGCTCATGATGGCGGGCATGCTGCTGGAGCATGGTATTTCCCCGTCAGAAAAAGTCTTCTGTCCCGGCAGCTATACTCTGGGCAACCATACCTTTCGATGCTGGCGGCGCGGGGGGCACGGCCAGGTGGATATGGCCCATTCCCTCATCTGGTCCTGTGACGTGTATTACTACACCATGGGTGACAGACTGGGCATCGACAATATCGAAGCCTTTGCCAAGGCCTGCGGTTATGGCAGCGCCACCGGCATTGACCTGCCCCATGAAAATTCGGGGCTGGTACCCTCGCGCGAATGGAAGTCCAAGCGCTTCAACGAGCCATGGCTTCGCGGTGAAACCGTCAATGCGTCCATCGGTCAGGGGCATACGCTGGTTACCCCGCTTCAGATCGCGGTCTTTTTGTCCTCTCTGATCAATGGGGGTGATTTGCTCAAGCCCCAGCTGCTGAACAACGCCGAACGCGAGGTCAAAGGGCGCTCACCCATTTCACCCGCCCATCGGGAGCAGATTCTGGATTATATGGTGCGCACGGTGGAGCTTGAGGGCGCCACCGCCAGAATACTCCGTCGGCCCGACATGCGTATTGGCGGCAAAACCGGCACCGCCCAGGTGGTGAAGATACAGATGAAGGGAGATCGCCGTCTCAAGGCGGCGGAGATGGAATTTCTCCAGCGCGACCACGCCTGGATAGGGTCGTGGGGTGAAAAAAACGGCCGCCGCGTCGTGGTGGTGACCATGCTGGAACACGGAGGGGGCGGCTCCTCCGCCGCCGGGCCCGTGACCAAGGCGGTATACGACATTCTGTTTCCGCGTAACGGGGCGGTCAGGGAAGCGGAAAGCGCGTCATGAAATTTTTCAGGGATTGGGCGCTCATCATCGCCCTCCTGGCCGGCGCGCTGTTTCACTCTTTTTTCGCGCGCTTCAGCCGGAGCGCACCCTGTTGCATTTTTTGCATGCAGATCTTCACCTTCTGCCGGCTTGCTCCCCGCGATCTGCGCCTGCATCCTTGCGTTCCAGCGTTGGCCCCAACGGCGCGGGCACAGCGCCCTCCGGTGAGCTGACGCCCCGGGCGCGGGCCGCGCCATGCGGGGGAGGCCCGCGCCTGTCCAGGCTTCGGGCCGCCCACAGGCCTGCGCGTCCGTGCGCTGCCGTTCAGATTCTTTTCCTGCCGCCGCCCATCTGGTAGCGTTTCTGGGCCGACAGTTCGGCCTTGCGCAGGCGAAGGGACAGGGGCGTCACTTCCAGAACTTCGTCTTCACGCAAAAAGTGCAGGGCGTGCTCCAGGGTCATGGGGCGCACCGGGGTCAGAATGATGTTTTCATCGTGGCCCGAGGCGCGCAGGTTGGTCAGCTTTTTTTCCTTGGTGGCGTTCACGTCAATATCGTTGTCACGGTTGTGCTCGCCCACGATCATGCCTTCGTAGACCGGGTCGCCGGGCACCACAAAAAGACTGCCGCGGGGCTCCAGGTTATAGAGCGCGTATGCCACCGCGTTGCCCGCGCGATCCGCCACCAGGGAGCCGGTAAGCCGGGTGACAAAATCACCGCGCCAGGGCTCATACCCGGTCAAGGATGAGTTCATGATGCCCGTGCCCTTGGTATCGGTCAGAAATTCGTCCCGATAGCCGATAAGGCCGCGCGAAGGCACGGAAAAGGTCAGGCGCACCCGTCCGGTGCCGTGGTTGATGCAGTTGAGCATTCTTCCCTTGCGAAACGCCATTTTTTCCGTCACCACGCCCATGAACGCTTCGTCGCAGTCCACATGCAGCTCTTCAATGGGTTCGGTTTTCGTGCCGTTTTCTTCCCTGATGATCACCTCAGGGCGGCCCACAGTAAGTTCAAAACCTTCGCGCCGCATGGTCTCCACAAGAATGGCCATCTGAAATTCGCCCCTTCCCTTGACCAGAAAGGCGTCCTTGTCCTCAGTGTCTTCCACCCTGATGGACACGTTGCGCAGGGCTTCCTTCTCCAGGCGTTCGCGTATCTTGCGGGCCTGGACAATTTTCCCCTCACGCCCCGCCAGCGGCGAGCTGTTGATGCCAAAGCGCATGGCCACGGTGGGTTCGTCCACATGAATGCGGGGCAGCGCGGTGGGCGCGTCACGGGTGCAGATGGTATCGCCGATGGTCACTTCATCTATGCCCGCCATGACGACAATATCGCCGGGCTGAGCCTCTTCCACATCCACCATGTTTTTGCCCTGATAGGTCTGGATGCGGGTGGCCTTGAGCGGGTGGGGCGTGCCGTTTTCGCCGATGCAGACCAGGGCGTCTTTGGTTCGGGCCGTTCCGTTGCGGATGCGTCCCACAGCCAGGCGGCCCAGGTAGTCGGAATAGTCAAGGTCGGCTACCAGCATGTGGAAGGGCTCGTCCGGATCATAGGCCGGGCCGGGAATATATTCGACAATGGTCTCAAACAGGGGCGAGAGATCCCTGCGCTCGTCGTCCAGTTCCCTCATGGCCACGGCGTCACGGCCAATGGCGTACAGCACGGGAAATTCCAGCTGCTCGTCCGTGGCATCCAGATCAATGAACAAATCGTACAATTCGCCCAGCACTTCGCCAGGGCGCGCGTCTTTGCGGTCAATCTTGTTGATGAGCGCGATAACTGGCAGCTTTTGCTCCAGAGCCTTGCGCAGCACAAAGCGGGTCTGGGGCAGCGGCCCTTCCGAGGCGTCCACCAGCAGAATGACCCCGTCCACCATGGACAGGGCGCGTTCCACCTCGCCGCCGAAGTCCGCATGGCCCGGAGTGTCAATGATGTTGATGCGCACGCCATTCCAGGCCACGGAGCAGTTTTTGGCGGCGATGGTGATGCCGCGCTCGCGCTCCAGTTCCATGCTGTCCATAATGCGGTCATCCACGCGCTGATCGGCGCGGAACATGCCGCTTTGGCGGAACAGCCCGTCCACCAGCGTGGTTTTGCCGTGGTCAACATGGGCGATGATGGCGATGTTGCGCAGAGATTCGTTACGGACAAGGGAACTCACAGGCATATCCTTCGGTTAGAGGAGTGGGCGGTGAAAAGCGGACGCTGCACGGCCGTCCGCCCGGGAATCGTCCCTCGCGCGCGGCCATGGCCCGCACCATACAGCCCGAAAGGCCCGGGAGCAAGCTCCGGAAAAGGCGCGCCGGCGGCATTAGTGTTCCATGGCGGCAGCAGCCGGTATTCCGCGGATTGCGCGGACACGGACGATATACGCCTGAAACAGGCCAGGCCTCGCGTGTTGTTTCGTGGATATATTTACCAATCTTGCAGTTTTCCCATATCATTGCGCGGAAGAGTCTGACCAAATTCAAAGTGTACAGGCCGCTCTTCCGGCGAAAAATTTTTTAAAAAAGTTTTCAGTTTTCGCCTGAAATCATGTTCATCTATTCCATTTTTCAGCACAATAAAAGCTTTAAGGCGGCTCCCTTCCCCCTTATCCATCAAGCGCACAGCGCACATCGCAACTTCAGGAATCTTTTCCAATTGATGCGCCACATGTGAAGGGTATACGTTGACTCCGCCTACTTGAACGGCTTTGTCCCTGCGTCCGGCGGGATAAAATTTTTCTGCCCCCTGCCAGTTTAACGTATCCATTAAAGGATATTTTCGCACAGTGCCATCCGGGAGCATGCGCAGCAGCTCATCCTGAAGACCCTTGCTCCGTTCAAAATACGGCAGCAGCTGATATGGCTCACGAGAGCTGCCGCGTATGCCTATCACCCCTGTTTCCGAGGAGCCGAACACATCAAGGAGCCGATAGCCGTATTCTTCCAAAATATTTAAGGTTTCCGGGCTGATGGGTGCGGAAGCGCTGACAAGTACTATATCGTGTTCAACGGTTTTTAAGTTTCCCCGTGCGACTGCATTCCATAATACGGGGACGCCTATAACGGCGTCACCACAACGCATTTGTGAAACAAGTAATGTAGAAAGCGGCAAGGTTCTCCGGACAGGCGCGCCACAGCTCAAAGGCAGATAAAGCCCAAAAGTAAAACCATATAAATGATGTGGCGATACCGACGATAAAAAAGCCGTATTATGAGAAAACAAAGTGCGAAGAAAACTAACTTCCTGCTTCAGTTCCATTTCGGTGTGAGTGCAGGCCCGTGGCGTCCCTGTTGTTCCGGACGTAAAAAATGTCACATGCCGTGCTCCGTTGAACCATGCGCGCCATAAAACGTGAGCGCATTCCGCCAGCGTTGCCCCATTTCCATATTCCAAAACAGGGAAAATTTCCCGTGAATCTTCCAGTGAAAGCATGGCTGTCATGTCATGAACGATGGCCCGCCATTCCGCCGCTGTGCAGATATCCGCGCCCCGCATGGCGCCAAAGCGATCTTCCCGCATGGGCACGGATGAAAAAAATCCATGTTTCCTTCGGTGATGCAAAAAGAAAGACTGCATCAGGACAAGAAAGCAGTGTTCATTAAGAGAAGGCGGCGAGGTCAAATCCATACAGATCATTAAATGATTTTCAGGCTTATGCATGCCTGTGTTCCGGTTATGGCGGCGGCTTGGACAATACGGGCGGCGTCCGCCCCCTGTTTTAAATATTCCAGGGCCAGGGCGCAGCCCAGTGCCTGTTTCAGGGCATCGCCGGGCAAGGAACTGAGATTGAGTTCATCCTGGGTATCTCTTGTATGAATGACACTGTTGTCATTCCGCCTTTCAGCGGGCCAGCGAACATCCGCGGACACTCCCCGCCCGCGCAAAGCCAGGCATACAAAAAATGCTCCGGGCAGCATGGGCATGGACGGGAATACTCTGCGCAGGCGGGCATCCGCTTCATCCAGTGCTCCCACAAGCGCATACGCGCAGCGTCTGTTTTTGAGCAGGGTTATCCCCGTCTGCAGTGCGCCTGCAAAGGAAAGTTCCTGATTGTTAATGGTAAAGCACGGCCCCTTGATTTTGAGCATAAGGCTGATGAGCCCCGCCGCCATATTGTTGACCGCGTGAGAAAAGGCCATCGGAGAAGACAAGCGCGGGCCGTTGTCAAGAATGGAATCCATAAAGTCGCACGATGTTTTCTGGCAGCCCCACGAAGAGCCAATGACCAGGCCTGTATCTTCCGGGCACGGGAAAAGTTTCGCATCGTTCAGCGCCATGACTGCCGCCTGAAGTCCCATCCGGGCGTACATGGGAATACGGCGCAGTTGTCCTATGGGGAACAGCGTGCCAAGCTGCGGGGTCGGATCCCAGTTGTCCCGCATGGCAAGAGCTGTGTTCCGGGCCATATGATCCCGGATTTCGGCCGCCGTGCCTGCCGGGTGCAGAAAGCCCGTTCCCAGAATGACGGGTTGCGGGCAGCGCTTATTCATGCTCCCTCCCTGTCGCCAGAATCAGCACGGCATTGGTTCCGCCAAAGCCCAGCGACGTGGAAAGCGCCGCGTTCCTGGTGAGCGCAAGTCCGGCACGCGCGGGTTCAGCGCCGATTTCCGGGTCCAGTTCCGCAAAACCCACGCTGGCGGGTATCTGCCTGTTCTGCAGGGCCACCAGCGTGAACACGGCTTCCAGCGCGCCCGCCGCGCCCAGCGTATGCCCGGTGAGCGCCTTGGTTGCCCAAATCGGCACACCGGGGAGTTCCCGGGCAAGAAGTTTTCCCTCCGCCCTGTCATTTTCCCTGGTGCCCGTGCCGTGGACATTGACAAACGCCATGTCCGCAGCGCTTTTGCCTGCCTGCGCCAGCGCGTCATGCAGAGCTTTCATCAAGCCTTCAGCTTCCGGGTGGGGAGCCGTAAAATGATGGGCGTCACAATGCGCCCCGTAACCAAGTATATAGCCTTGTATGGCAGCGTTGCGGCCACAGGCGCTTTTCAGTGATTCCAGGCACATGAACGCCGCGCCCTCGCCAAGATTGAGCCCCGCCCTGCTGACGTCGAAGGGTCGGCACGGCTCGGCGTCAGTAACCAGAAGTCGTGCAAACCCGGTATGCGGAACCATGCTCAGGGCATCCGCTCCTCCGCAAAGCGCCCGGGAAATCTGCCCGCTACGTATCATATCAACGCCCAGGCCCAGAGCATCGGCCCCGGAGGTGCACGCATTGGAGATAGTCAGGCGCGGGCCGTGTATGTTCAGCCGCTCCGCCATGACCAATGCCGGATTGGAGTGCAGATACGCCCTGCGATCCTCGTCATGCGCCGTGCCCTCTCGGCTGGCCCTGTACCCTTCCAGAAAATGCAGCGCTGTGCCGGATGTTGTTCCTGCCACCACGGCGGCCGTCACCCCGGCGGGCCAGCGGGCCTGAGCCATGGCCTGCCGGGCCGCTTCCAGTCCAAGGTGCAACGTATCCGAGGCAAGCCCGGAGCGCCCGTCCTGCCATGCGGAATCAGGCACGGCATAAATGGGGAAATCCAGGGCGTCGGGTGACAGCTTCTTGGCTGAAGATAAAAACC
This sequence comes from Desulfovibrionaceae bacterium, assembly GCA_022510785.1. GTDB lineage: Bacteria > Desulfobacterota > Desulfovibrionia > Desulfovibrionales > Desulfovibrionaceae > Mailhella. The sequence continues at coordinate 12,700 of JAFLSV010000010.1, forward strand.
GGGTGCCCCGGTAAAGCCCTTCGCGTATCTCCGGGAGAGAAAGTCCCAGGGCGCACACGGAGCCTATGCCGGTAATGGCAACAGGTTCGCATTTATCCATGGGCGCTGTTCCCGGCGAGGATGAAATCGGCCAGAGTGGAAAGTGATGTAAAAATTTCGCGTGATGCTTCCGCATCTTTAATGATGATACCATAGTGCTTTTCAAGCAACACAACAAGTTCTACCGCATCCAGTGAATCCAGCCCAAGGCCGTCGGCGTCAAACAGCAGGGTATCAGGTTTAAGCGTGTTTTCATCTACTCCTTCAAGGGGCAGTTCCGCAAAAATATGTTTTTTTAAATCTTCCATTATTTCAATTTTTGTCATTACACGTCTCCCACATGTCATAAAAGTTGAAAAAATGAAAAGGATACAATTGAGTTAACTTTTCTACATGGGATATGAATGCTTGTGCTGCCTCCCTGATGGTATCCTTATGCCTCCGGATATTTGGAGGCATCTTAATGCAACAGGCTTCAAGACCTTGTATTTGTCCTCTCTGGCGGACGCTGAAGGCATGGACAACAGGCGCTCTGGTCAGAGAGGCCAATATCCATGGGGCGGCAGGCACATGGATGCGCCCTCCCAAAAATTCAACTTCAACATAATCTTCGTCCGCGCTTGTCATGCGATCGCCCATAATACAGACAATGCCGTTATTTCGCAAGATATTACACGCATTGACAACTGCCGGTATTCCGTCCCGTGCATCAATAACGCTGATGGCGCGTTTTTTTCCATCAGACTGGAAGTAATGCCTGTCAACATCACCCTCGTCAATCCATTGCAGCAGCGCTATGGGACGTTCCAAAATTTCCAGTCCCATAAGTCCTGTCTGCCAACTGCCAAAATGAGCGCTTATGAGTATGCATCCATGTCCTTCTGACAAAATATCCTTTATCAATGTTAATGTTTTTTGATTTTGGCAAACAATTAAATGCCCGCCACATCCTGCGATTATTCTATCAAGAAGCACGTCAGCAAAATTTTTGTAAGCCACAGCAGTACGATATATCTCAAGCCAAAATGAAAATTGACCAAATCGATGGTGCAGATAGGCCTGATATCGACGACGTATGGATGGTCGAAGAACATAATAGAAAGATACAGGATATAAAAGCACCCGAGCCAAAGAAAGAAGTCGTAGACGAACAAGTATACGAAATATTGTATGCTGAAAGGAAGAGCCAAGGCTTTTGCTGGACCACATAGAACTTCACATATTTTTGTCTGTCTGCTTCCAAATAAGTGAATAGACAAACGCCAAAGCAAAGACAGTCATGCCCCCGGCAGCGCCAAGAATGGGGGCCAGCACCAAACTTCCGACTATCCAGTCCAAAAAGCGATAGTGGGCCTCATATCCCAAAGTTTGTACAGTAAACTGCGTAAGCCAGTTCCCGTGTATTACACGATACCCTATCAATATGGCAAGTCCGGGAACACAAGGCGGCCATGTGAGAGGCACCATGAGCAGGGCGCAAAGCCGGTTCAGGCGGCGCCAGCCTATCACAAACAGCAGGAGCAGGGTTTGCAGCCCCAGGAGGGGAAGAGTGCAGATGAACAGTGACCATGCGGCGGATACGGCCAGCTGGCGCGGCGAGGCGTATGCACTCAGCGCGCGCAATGAATGAAGAGGGTGGAGCAGGCTCAAGCGCCCTTCCACATGCAGGGCATGGCGGCGAAACGGCAAAGGGACAAGCGCGCGCACGGTCAGTCTGGTGTTCAGGACAGAAATGCGCGCATTGTCCGCCAGGCTTTTAAAGTGGGATATGCGTTCGGCCTTGGGCGGATAATACACCTGGACAGGTATCTCGTGTATGGCAAAACCCGCCCATGCGGCTCGCACGGCGATTTCAATTTCAAAGGAATACCGGGTTTCCGTGCAATGCACCGTGCGCAGCACAGACAGCGGATAGGCGCGGAAGCCGCTCTGCATATCGGAAACCGATACTCCTGTCTGAATAAACATCCAAAAGCGCGAAAAGCTGCGGCCAAAGCGCGAGCTGCCAGGGACGTTGGGGACATCAAAATCCCTGGCGCCGATGATGATGGCATGAGGGTATTGTTCCACAGCCGCAAAAAACGCGGGCAGGTCGGCGGCCTTGTGCTGACCGTCGGCATCCATGGTGATAATATGCGTGTATCCCCGGCGTTCGGCCTCTTGCGCGCCTTTCAGAAGAGCGGCCCCTTTTCCCAGGTTGCGCGGCTGGGTCAGAACGGTTACGGGTAAGCCTTCCAGTGTTTGCGCTCCGCCATCTGTTGAACCGTCATCAACCACTATAATATGTTTTGTTATATTCAGTACAGATAATACTACATTTTTTAGCGTTGCACAGTGATTATATACCGGAATAATAATACAATATTGATATTCAGACATCAGGCAAGATCTCCATTTTTCCAGCGCGCCATAAAATCTTGGTAAAATGTTGGAAAATCCAGAAGAAGTTTGCCATTTGTTGTCATAAAAAGCTGTGTTGTTTTTCCTTGAGTCATTATGGTGCCTTCTTTGTCCATGATGGAATACTGAAAATCCATGCGCGCGGAGTCGCTCCATAACAAAAAAGTGTGGATTTCATAAGTCTGATCGTGGATCAGAGGATGAACATAATCCAGCGAGAATTTTTTGATGGGGGTCACAAATCCATGCTGATAAAAATCACGGTAGGATATGCCATACCTGTTTCCCAGAGTTTCCCGGCCGTCTTCCAGCCAGCTGGCATAGCGCCCGTGCCACATGATGCCCATGGGGTCAATTTCCTCAAAGCGCACCGTGCGCGCGCAGACGGCACTAAGCGGCTCTATGCCATAAGCATTCAACAGTGTGCCTGACCTGGGCATAACTCAGACCTCCAGCTGTAAAGGCTTCACCTGCACGGCGGAAACAAGGCGCAGCCGCTCCTCATCCCTGATAAAAAATTCCGCCTTCCCCTTATGGGAGGAGACGAGGGAAAGACGCACAAGAATGCGCTCGTGCGGCAGGATGGGCGACATGTATTTTGCCGAAAGAACTTCCAGGGCATCAATTGTCCCGACACTTTCCTGCCATAATAAGCGTATCATGGCTATCTGAACCGCGGCAGGCAGCACGGGCTTCTGTGGAAAATGCCCCGCAAATCCCACAAAGTCAGACTCAAAGCAAAAGCTCTGTTCCCAGATATTTTCCTCTCTGTGATGTATGGGGCCGGCGGCTCCGCGCAAGGCACTCATCAGGGATATACTCATTGGATACTCTCCCGGGGAATGGAAATGGATAACTGCGCATCATGGTAAAAAAAAGTATCTCTCTGGGGCTGGAACGTCCATGCCTGGGGCAGCTGGACATCATAAGGCTCCGTATCCTTTTCGCTCAATTTCGGCACACTGTTCAAGAACATGGCAAGAGTATAGCCTATTTTTTGTAGCATTTTTTTTGCCGTGATGGATCGTGAAAATGTAATATGTGCATCTCCTGTACTTTGCTCCAGCCATCCATGCCCTAATAAAATCCCTGTTTGAGTCATAATCACAAATTTTAAATTACCTTCCTTGTGTGTTAATGCTCCCTGTACAGGCATGTTAATAGAATTTAACATGATATTTCCATTAAAATGCAACGAGGAAAAGTTTAATTCTTGGGGCGATGCAAGCTGTTCATGCCGCATGCAGGCAGAGGAAAGCACGATCATAAGCGCCAGCGTCACAGAGAAAAATTTCATCGCTCTTTTCCCGTAGTTGCGTACATGAGCGGGAGAATCCAGAGGGCCGCGGCAAGTTCGGCCGCAAGGCCAGAGAAAATGACAAGTCCCATGCCGCGAAGGGCTGGATGTTCTGAAAAGGCCAGCAGTCCCATGCTGAGGAAGGCAGTCAGGGAAGAGAGCAGCACAGCCCTGCGGATCCCCATCTCCTGCCTGTGTTCCAGGGCATGCGTGACCATGATGCCGTGATCCAGGGCCAATCCAAGCACAATGGGAAGCGCGGCCAGCGAGGCCATGGTCAGCGGCACCCCTGTCAGCCAGAAGATGGCAAGCGCTGTGGTGAGGCTCAGCAGGGGCGGCATGGAAGCCATCCAGATGCGGGATGGACGGCGAAGCAGCACAGCGAGCAGAATCAGGGCAAGAAGCCCCGCCCGGTACACCAATTGCTTTTCCTTTGTGAAAAGCAGTGTAAAAGAATTTTCCATCAGTCCGGGTGAGATAAAAAAGACCTGCCCCTGCCATTCTGCGGGTAAAAGAGCTTTAAGCGCGGCAATGGTTTCGGCGCTGGCCGGGGCCTGGCACGAAACAAGCGCGCAGCTTCCCCCGCTTGCCCTGTCAAACAGCAGCAGCTCAACCATATCGTTCAGGCGCAGTTCAGTGATACGAGAAGATTCGGCGGACAGCGCCCGGACAGGATGGTCAAGGCTTTGCCAAAAGGGCAGAAAGGCGGTGGGCAAAAATCCTTCATGCCGGGCGGCCCGTTCAAGCGTGCCGCGCAGCCTGTCCCTGTTTTTTTGCAGCCACTGTTCCCAGCGCGCGCAATTGGCGCGCGCTTCCAATGCCAGTGGCAGAAAATCCGAAAGGGCTCTTACGCCTTTCAGTCCGGCGTCTCGCAGCTTTTCCGCGCAGAGGCGGCTCATGGCCAATGCGGCTTCACGCGAATTTGCCACCAGGGCAATGGTTATTCCCGTATCAATTTGCCATGTGTCGCGTATCATAGCGGCATCGGAACTTATAGCCCGTGCGTCTGCCCCAAGAGCGTAGGGTGAAAAATTAATATCTGTCCGTACCCAAAAAAAACTACATAACCCAAGCAGCATTATATACAAAAGGATAGCTTTGTTGCGGGAAGTTGAATGCTTACTCATTATGATAGTATTTTCATAATGGATATTGCGTGGATAGGAAAAATACGGAAGAAATGGCAAAACAAAAACAGCTAAAAAAAATCCTGCGCTCAAAGAGCAGCAGGAAAAGAACGCCATTTGACGAATAGCCGGTATTGATGAGAACAAAAGTACGAAAAATCCGGAAATATTCAGTAAAAAACCATACAATAAAGGAGTCAGAAGCGATGCATAGATATTTTTTGTGTCGGTTCCGGAGCGCAGGGCGAAATGCATGTGGACAGCGTAGTCTTCGGCCAGCCCCATAAGCGATGCGCCAAAGCCCAGCACCAGGCCGGAGGTCACCGGCCACACGCGGCTTGTGAGGGCCGCCGCCGCAAGCGTCGCCGCCGCGGGGGTAAGCAGTATCCATAGAGCTCCCCAGGAGCGGGCCAGCAAAAAATAGGCGAGGGAAAAGCCCGCGAGGGAAAAAAGGGCGATGCGCCGGATATCGTTTTCCACCGCGCGCGCATTGGCGGCGGTATAGCGCGGCCCGCCTGACATATGCACGGTGATTCCCCTGAAGGGCTGCACCGCGCCGTCAATGGCCCGCATAAGCTTTTGCGCGAGTGTGGTATCCAAAGCGGAGCCGTGGGGCCGCAGCATCAGCAGGACATGACGATTATCAGGACTGACCGGGTAGTGTGCCGCACCCGGGGCATACAGTGCCGGAATGTCTGGTGCGGGAAGCTGCTCCCGCAGCAGCACGCGCAGTTGGAGAGGGTCGCCGCGCACCCATGGAGCGGCCAGCATGCCTCCCATGCCCGAAAGTTGCTGGCGGTTTTGCCGGAAAAGCTCCTCGGCGGCCTTGTCCTCAAGCCTGCCGTCAAGCTGCTTTTCCATGTCTGACGAAAAAAAAGAGGGAAAAATTTCCAGTATCCTTTCCGGCGTCAGAGACGCCGGGCTGAATCGCACAGGTTTTGCCAATTCCGGAGAAACGGCCCGCTCAATGGCGGCCGCGGCATCAAGGAGTTCCTGAATAGCGTCGCCTTCCAAATCAATGCAGAGCATATTTGAGGCAGGCGCGCTTTCCAAAAGTTCGGCGGTCAGACGCATTTCCGCATCAGAATCTGGTAAAAAAACTGTACTGCTGCCAGTTATGCGTATATTAAAAAGCTGTATCCCCGCGAAAAAAAGAAGAAAACACACCAGAATGACGACAAAAAAGCGATGCTGCTCAAGCCATAGATAAAGTCGTAGCTTCATATTCATTGTTTGCAGTCGTCAGATAGCGCGGTATTTATGCTTTGTACATTAAAAATAATGCGTGTAACATCATCGTTTTTGCCGGTAAAACAAAGTTCGGCAATACGTTCATAGTCATCGGAAAACGTCAGTTCTATAGACGCAAAAAGCTGGCTTTCCTGCGCGGGCACAAACTTCAGGCTGTGATCCGAACTGCCCGGCAGGATCTGATAGCGGCTTTTCAGCTGAGCCGTGTCAAAGCTTACCCATTGCAGTATTTGCTCGGTCATGCCGGTCAGCATCTGCTTTTCAGCGGAAGACGCCTGGTGCGCCGATGTGCCGAGCCAAAGCTCCGCCTCGCCCCCCGCATACCGAAAGCCCGAAACGTCAGGCGCGCGGTATTCCCAGAATATCATGGGCTGACGCCGGTTTTGGAGAGAAAAGCAAAGCTTGCCGGAGGATTCCAGGGCGATATCCATAAAGGCGAACGTGGTGCGCTGGAGAAACTGAGCCTCAAGCGTCGTGGTTTTGCCCAGCCCCTGGGCTGCCTGAGCCAGCAAGGCCTCAACGCTTTCGGCGGCAGAGGCCGAAGCGCATATGCCCCAAAAAACAAGACTGAGCAAAAAGCGCATTGTCATTCCTCAGGAACATAAATTTTAAACTGGGCGCTTGCCATCTCTTTGTTGTCGCGCTCGACATGGCCGTTGACAACCCATAGCGAATTGACTTTCATGGCAATTTCACAGCGCGCGGACAGAATATCACCGGAATGGATTTTTGCCTCAACCTTAAAATCACGTATGGCCGCAAGATATCCCCAGGAGGGTGCCGAACCTTCTTTTTTCGCGCCATGCTGGTGCAGGCATGCCAGCCCGGCCGCGAAGCACTGGGCCATGACCTCCAGCAGCATTTCAGGACAAAGCTGTCCGTCAAGGACATAGGGCGACTCAGCGGGAACCACCACATGGGATGCAAAAAATCGCTCATCCGCACTGTCCAGCGCGTCAATCATGCGGATGGGCGGACAGTGCGGGAGGTTGAGGGGCTGCGAGCAGTCAATATGGTGTATATCATTACGCAATGTTTGAATGCTCCCATCTAATATTTTTTTTATTATTATTTTTTTATTTTCATACAGATTTTCATTTGCCATATTGTTATAAATATTATAATATAAATCTAATTAATTATTTAAAATTGCTCTTCTAATATCCATTTCAAGGTTTCTTACCCATCTATTATATGAACTAAGTGTTTTTTTATCTGATTCTCCTGCTTTATCCCATATGTCAGAGCTTTCTTTGTGGCGAATTACAATTTCTTCTTTCGAGTACAAAATTTCAATAACTGTTTTACCATGATGTAATAATGTCGCTTGTATAATATTATCATTAGCGATATTGATATTCCATTTTCGTCTAATGCATGCATTGATAATAATTTTTCTTATTTCATCATTTGATATTTTGTTGTTGATGGCATTTACACTAATTTCTGGAATATAGGTATCCCTCTGTGCGGTAGTATCAATAGCGGCACATCCGCTACACAGGAAGGATATTAATGCTATACAAATACAGGAATACCTGACGTTCATACTCCTTCTCCTTCTGGATAACACGGTTGAAGTTTTTCCTGGTACAACTGGTGTACATGCTTAAGCAAAGCCCGGTGGGGCAGAGCTTTTTGCCTGAATTTTCCATACGCGGAGGGCATGATGGCAGGAAGCATTTCCATTTCCACCGTGCCGGGGAAGACGCTAAAACTCCCCGGCTTTATGACGGTGCCGCTGTTTTTGATGACCATGGGCACAATGGGTACATTTTCTTTAAGGGCCAGCTGAAAGGCCCCGGAATGAAAGCGGCCCAGCCTGCCGTCACGAGAGCGTTGCCCTTCGGGATAGAAAACAAGGGCCGCGCCTTCCTTCAGCCGCTGCCGGCATTCCCGCGCAACCTGTTCCACCGGATGGCCCTCCGCTTCAATATAGCCGGCGGTGCGCATCACGGCGGTAAAAGGCAGCAACAGCCGGAACGGCCACGATTTGGTAACCGGGCATACCTGCGTTACCCCTTGAAATCCCAGAAGATATAAATCCAGTATGGATTGATGATTGGCTGTAATAATACAGGGAAGTTTTCCCATCCCTTCCCGGGGATTTTGACAATTCACCTTAATAAAGGGGCGAAGCACAAGCAAGGATGAGCGCCCGTAAATCCAGCCAGCCAGCCTGGCCCAGCGCCGGATGGCGCGCGCTTTTGTCAGTGCATGCAACAGGTACAAAATCCATCCAACAGGAGCCAGCAGGGCAGACCATAGCAATAAAATGCTAAAAAAAATTATGCTGCCAGCTCGGCTGCTACGCATTATGCAGATCCTTGAGCGATTCAATAAAAGTGTATAATTCGTCTAGCGTTGTAATATCAGCAATCGCGCTTCTGTCGGGAAGCTTGAAGTTGAAAGCCTGCTCCAGCACAATAATCATATCTACAACATCAAGACTATCCAGGCCCAGATCGTCTTTAATATGAGCCTCGGGCACAAGTTTTTGTGGATCTATTTCAAATTCTTCCTGAAAGGCTTTGTTAACTATCTGTACAATGGTCTCTCGCGTCATTTCCATCACCTTTGTTTATTCTTGTATTATTCCGCGGGGGCCAGAACCAGCGATGCGTAAATGCCACCCAGGGCAAAGCTGTTTTTGACCACAAGTCCCCGGTCAAGCGTCTGTCCCTGTTCCGCGTGCCAGAGCTGTCCGCATTCCGGATCCGGCACAAGACCGTTTCTCCCTGCCACAATGCGTCCGGAACGCATCATTTCGATGCATGCCACGGTTTCCAGCGCGCCGCTGGCCGCCATGGCATGTCCCATATGGCCTTTCAGGCTGCTGACGGGAACCCGGTTCCCCCAGATCCTTTCTATGGCCCTTCCCTCCGCGACATCTCCGGCATGTGTCGCCGTGGCGTGGGCATTGACGTATGCCACCGCTCCAGGATCGGCCCCGGCGTCCGCCAGGGCTTCCTCCATGCACCGCGCGGAGCTTTGTTCGTCAGGGCTTGCCACGCTTGCGGGGGAGGTCACGGTGGCGTACCCCGCGATTTCCGCCAGAATCGAAGCGCCCCGGGCCAGAGCCTGCCCGCGTTCCTCCAGGATAAGGATACCCGCTCCTTCAGAACACACGATTCCGTCGCGGCGCTTGTCAAAGGGGCGTGATGCCTGTTCAGGATCATGCCCGTGAGACGCGGCGCCTATCTTGTCAAAAGTGGCGCAGGTGAGGGGCGAATATTCCTCCGTTCCGCCGCAGAGCATCCTGTCTTCGCGTCCGAAGGCAATGGCCTCGAAGGCCGCGCCTATGCCCTGCAGTCCCGCGGCGCAGGCGGCAACGGGATTGAGTATGCGCCCGCTGAGGCCAAAAAGCGCCGCGACCCCGGCAGATGCCGTGTGAGCCATGATTTTAAAAAAGGCCATGGTTCGTACCGCATCCAAAGTTCCGGACACGATAAAGGAAGAAAATAGGGAGTGCAACTCCTGCCCGCTGCCCATGGTAGAGCCGATGCTTACTCCGCTGCGGGCGGGAAGCCCCTGGGAAAAGTTCGCCTGCGCAATGGCTTCCCGCGCGGCAAGGCACGCGAATATCGTCATGGGGGACATGGTTCTGCGATACTCTCGCGGAATGTCGCGCGCTTCGGCCAAAGCCGGCACCATGCCTGCCACATGGCAATCAATCCCTGGAATTTTTTGCGTTTCAGGAATGAATGACAGAGCGCATTGCCCCTCATTCAGGCCGGCCATCATGCGCAACACGCCGCAGCCAAATGGCGAGACCGCCCCCATGCCCGTGACTACAACTCTTCTGCGCATGACCTGAACCTGTTGAGTATGGCGTCATCGCCCATGGCGAAACCTGCGCTGATGGCGGCGCTGACAATGCAACCAAGCATGCCGGGAAGCAGAATATTTTGCCCGGCCAAAAAAAGGCCGGCGATGCGTGTAACCGGTGACAACGGGAGCATATCCTTTGTATGCGCGCAGCCATAAAAACTGCCGCTTGATCCATATATCCAGTGTTGCATGGCCCGTGAGGTAGAAAGCTCCAAACATTTCCAGTGATCTTTAAAAGAAGGAAGTTTTTCAATAAGATACTTTTCAAGTTTGCTTTGCATAAAATTTTTCCAGCGCGCATGGTGAAGATGCCCGTCTGGGGTGTCCATATCTGTGTGTTGTTCCGCCACGGCCATAACCATGCAGGTTTTTTGCCCGTTCTCCTGCTCTGTTCCCGTGATGACGCAGAGTGCTGGTTCATGTTCCTCCGCGCCGGCAAAGCGTCCATCGTCAGAGATTATGTACCATATGCATGACGGTGGCAAGGAATTATCAGCTATTCCATATAAAATAACAGGCTTGCCTGTTTCCTTAACCGAAGAGAGGTGTTTAAAATAGGCCGGGCGTAATACTCCTGCTGGAACAAGTGTTTTTAACTGTTGCGGGTGCCCTGTAAAAATTATAATATCCGCTTCAAGAGTTTGTCCATCTTCCAGAAGAATTGCCCTCATTTGACATCTTGCGTTATCTATATCAAAGCGTGTAACCGCTTTGTCGCAAATAACGGTTACCCCAAGCCTGGCGAGCATTTTTTCATATGCTGCAACAATGGCAGGGCCACCGCCGTGAATACCACTGCAAGAGTGAAAATATGCTCCAGTTACCAAAAAGAAATCATCCCGCAGCGCATCACAAGGGTGAACTCCATATAACATGCAACGCGCCGTAAGAATTCTTTTTAGCTCTTCGTCCAGATCAAGTTTATCCAGATATTCGGTTAAGCCTTCATTGTTATGAGATAATATTGAAAATGATCTTTGTGCGTGTGGAGACATATAGGGAGACTGATTTTGAATTTCATTACATGCACGCAAAAATTGTTCTAGGCCCATCTGTGATGGAGCAAAATTTTTTGAGCACCATGCTGTAAGCGCATCTTTACCGCAAGGAATGGTGTATACTCCATGCCTGGTACAGACAATTTCCGTTCTTTCTTCGCACGCATCAAGATTCAGATCTAATCCAAGTGTCTTGATCCAATGTCGCAGAATGCCGCCTTTTTCCAGTCCACCTGCGAAATGAAAGCCTGTTTCAAAATGAAAGCCCTTTCGGGAAAATCCACGCAGAAGAGGCCCAAGGCGAGACGATTTTTCTATAAGCGTGACCTTATACTGTTGCTGAGCCAGCAGTATGGCAGCCGACATTCCGGCAATTCCACCGCCCACGACAATGCATGTTTTCATGGTTATCTCACAGGTAAAGACCACCATTTACGGCAAGTACCTGTCCGGTTATATACGATGCCCAGTCGGAGCAAAGAAAGCGTACACATCCGGCCACATCGGCCACGGTACCTGCTCTGTTCAACGGAATATTTTTAATGATATCGCGTAGCGGCAGATCCCTAGTCATATCGGTTTCGATAAAGCCCGGAGCCACGGCATTAACAAGGATGCCCCGGCGTCCCAGCTCGCGGGCAAGGGCCTTGGTCGCCCCAATAATCCCGGCTTTCGCGGCGGAATAATTGACCTGTCCGGGATTGCCCGCCTGCCCGGAAACAGACACAATGGAAATAATGCGTCCCGCCCGGGCGTGGATCATGTGGGGGACAATCTTGCGTGTCACATAAAAAAAGCCGTTCAGATGAACATCCAGCACGGATGACCAGTTTGTGTCAGACATCAGGCCAAACATGGCGTCCTGGGTATGGCCGGCATTGTTGACCAGAACGGAAGGGGCGCTTTCTTTAAGCATGGGGCTGAGTTGTTCATCAACGGCAACCTTATCGGCCACGTCAAAACACAAAAGAGCGCAGTGACGTCCCAGGGCTTCTATATCCCGGGCTGTCTGCCGGGCAGCACCATGATCGGAGCGATAGTTAAGCCAGATATCGTAGCCATCATCTGCCAGTCCCAGCGCAATGGCACGGCCTATGCCCCTGCTTCCGCCGGTCACCAGTGCTGTTTTGCTCATATGCCTTGTCCTTCCGCTGAAAGAATTTTTTTATCCTTGAGAGCTGCAAAAACTTTTGAAATCATCCACCACTGATCCATCAAAAAGGGTTTTTTTCATATGCAACAAGATATGAAAGTTTTCAGTCTGTCTGTGCTGGATAGGGTGTCAATAGATGTCGTCATGTTGCTGGGCAAATTCCCAAAGCAATGTGCCGGGATTTTCCTCAAGATATTTTTGATGCCAAAAGTTTTCTCACTGGAAACACCTTCGCTTTGGTCAACAAAAATTTTTTTTGTGATCCTTCGTTTTTCATGAGAAGCAATATCTGCAAGCATGAAACCTGCCTTCCGGGGGAGTTGGGCAATGTGGGATATCGTCGCTTGCTCCGGTTCGGCTGAACACCTCGCCGCCACGCCAGCTAGGGAGGAACAGTCCATGCCCGCCCCGGCCGGAGCAGCGCGCCTGAGCGGGGAGGGCACTCTGCCCGGAACCGTGGACAGGTTGGCTGCGTCATGGTGGTGCGCGTTTGGCATGGCAGTCCCCGTGTGGGCTTCATAGTAGACTTTTTGAAAGCTTTTGGGAAGAGCGGTTGTTTTCCGAAACATTCACCAAATCACGGAAGATGACTGCGCAATCCTTTGAAATTCAAAGAAAATTTTTCTTGAAATCATTCAAAAAGTGAATGTCTCTGAAAGGTTGTCCCCTCGGCATTTTGCGGATAATTGTGTAAGGGCATGAGCCGCTGAGAGGTTGCTCTCCCAACATTTTGAGAATAATTTTTCCTGGGTCATGACCAGTGCCTGCTCGCAACACGGGCAGAACTGATATGTTTGGCAGGAGTTAAGTATGTCTTTTCGCGCCGTATTTTTTGATTTGGATGGAACGCTGCTGGACAGCATCGAGGATATTGCCGACGCCATGAATTTTGCCCTGCAAAGTGAAGGTCTGCCGGTGCACGATGTCAAGGCATATAAATATTTTGCAGGAAACGGCATGGGAATGCTTGTGGAGCGAAGCGCTCCCGCGGATGCTTCCCCGGCCTTGAAACAGCGTCTTCTTGAGGTGATGCAGCGGCAATACGCCCTCATCTGGGATCACAAAACCCGTCCCTACGAGGGCATTAATGACCTGCTGGACGCATTGCGCCAACGGGGGCTGCTTTTGGCCGTCCTTTCCAATAAACCCCATCACGCCACACTCGGCGTGGTGGAGCGCTTTTTCCCCGCAAAACCCTTCACCCTGATCCAGGGAAGCCCCTCACCCCAGGTTCCGGCCAAACCGGAACCCGCCGTTGCCCTGGCAATGGCCGAAAAGCTCGGCCTTGCCCCGCGGGAAATTTTGTTCATGGGGGATACCAAAACGGATATGGAAACAGCCCGGAACGCGGAAATGGTTCCTGTCGGTGTGCTGTGGGGCTTTCGCACCCGTGACGAACTTGTACAAACCGGGGCAAAGTACTTGCTTGACAAACCGCTGGATCTTCTGCCGTTTTTGGAGGTGAGTGGTTGAAGCCGGGGTTTTGACTGACCCTCATGTTTGACCTCACCCTCTGATGACCCTGACCCCACCCCCACAAAGTGACCCGCTGAAAAGTTCGTGCTCCTGCCGTAAGGAGCACGGAATGAAACGGAGCCGATTCAGCGAAGCGCGGATCATTGGAAGCCCGCGCCAGGCCCGGATCGGAGTGCGTGTGGCGGATTTGCGCCGTCAGAACGGTATCTCTGACGCCACGTTTTGCGCATGGCGGGCACAATTGGGCGGCATGGCCGTATCCTACGCCAAGCGCCTGCGGCCATCTTGCTCATTGTTGTGTGCTGCCGCCGGCCGTCACAGCCGCAGAAATTTGAGCGCGCGCTGTGCCAGCGCTTCGTCGTCGCCGGGCCGATGCCACACCATGCGCGTGTCGGCCCGAAACCAGGTCCATTGGCGCTTGGCGTAGGCTCTGGTGTTGCGAGTCCACAGCTCCACACATTCCTCCAGGCTCAGTGTTCCCGCGAGGTGGGCGGCCAGTTCGGCGCATCCTATGCCGCTCCAGCCAGGAGCCGTTGTGTCCGGGCACTGGGCCAGAGCGGCCCGCGCTTCGTCCAGCGCTCCGGCCTTCAGCATGGCCAGAATGCGGGCGTGCAGCAGGGGGGTCAATTCGTCCAGGGGCAGTCCCACGCCCAGGCGCAGCACGGGCCGGTTCAGCGGGGGCGGCGTGTGGCTATGCCACCAGCTGAATGTATGGCCTGTGCTTTCCCAGACTTCCAGGGCGCGAAGCACCCGCTGCCGGTCATGAGGATGGATGCGGGACGCGTATTCCGGGTCGATGGCCGCCAGGCGGGCGTGCAGGGCGGCGGAGCCGTCTGTGCGGCAGTTCTCCAGCAGTCTGGCGCGGATGGCCTGGGGTGCTGCGGGGATGTCGGCCATGCCGTCCAGCAGGGCGCGCAGGTAAAGCCCGGTACCCCCCACCAGGACAGGAACAAGGCCCTGGGCGTCCGCTTCGGCCAGGGCTGCCCGTGCCCTTTCCGCCCAGCGCCCGGCCGAGCTTGTGACCGTGGCGGGCAGATATCCGTAAAGCCGATGGGGGCATACGGCGTGTTCGGCGGCTGAGGGCTGAGCCGTAATCAGCGGAAAGTCGGCATACACCTGGCGCGAGTCGGCATTGATCACCACAGCGCGCTGTCCCGCCCTTTCCAGCCGCCGCGCCAGGTTCAGCGCGGCCGCCGTTTTGCCGGAGCCGGTGGGGCCGGCCAGACATAGCAGACCGGGGGCGCTCATTCGTCGTCGAAGGTCTCGTCCGCATCGGACGTGCCGGGCATGGGAGGCCATGTGGCGGGGTGCCCGTATGCCTCGCGCAGGCGGGCCAGCACCGGAGCGGGCACCATATCGGCCACGTTGCCGCCCAGGCTGGCCACGTTTTTGATACTGGTGGAGCTGATATACATCCAGCGGAAGTCGCTCATCAGGAAGACGGTCTGGATACTGTCCCGCAGCTTCCGGTTCATGAGCGCCATCTGAAATTCGTAATCAAAATCCGACACGGCCCGCAGACCGCGCAGAATGGCCACGGCGCCCCGCTGTTTGGCGTAGTCCACCAGCAGGCCGCAAAAGGGTTCCACCACCACAGCGGGATTGCCCCGGAAGCTTTCGCGGGCCATATCCACACGCTCTTCCAGCGAGAAGAGCGTTTTTTTTGTGTGGTCACGGGCCACCGCCACCACCACGGTGTCAAACAGATGCGTGCCCCGGCGGATAATGCCCACATGGCCGTTGGTCAGGGGATCAAAGGTGCCGGGGTAGACGGCCAGGCGGTGGCCTAAGCGTCCCGTGTCCATATCAGAATCCTTGTCTGCCCGTAACGGCGTTCGGTGATCAGACTCAGTCCCTCTGTCGCCTCTGGCCGCAGGGTAAGCCCCGGTTCCAGCTCCGCGCTGAGCCAGCCGTTTTCGGCGAGCCACTCCTGGCGAAGCAGGTTCCTGAGGGCGGGGGCGAAGAGGTTTTGCCCATAGGGGGGATCGACAAACACCACGTCAAAGGGCGCTGACGGCCGTTGGGTCAGCGCGCGCACGGCGTCGCCGGTTACGATGCGGCAACGATCGGCGCAGCCCAGACGTTCGGCATTTTTGCGCAGGCACGCGGCGGCGGCGCTGTCCTGCTCCATAAAAACGGCTTCTGGGGCGCCCCGGCTCAGGGCTTCAAAGGCCAGGCTGCCGCTGCCCGCGAAGACATCAAGCACGCGCGCGGCTCCCCATACCACACCCCGTGCCTCCAGCATGGAAAAGAGGGCCTCCCGCACCTTTCCCATGGCCGGGCGGTAACCCGGCCCGGTGACGGTGCGCAGCTCCCGGCCTTTGCAGGCGCCGGCAATGATGCGCATAGGCATGACTCCTTCCGCTGAAAACCGCGTTCACGGGGTGAGCTATATCCGGGACACAAACAGGGACAAGTCGCGGCTGATTTCGGCCAGGCGTTCCTGCAGTTCGGTCTGTTCTTCCCAGGGCAGTTCTTCCATGCGCTTCATGCGTTCGTGCACCTGCGCCATGCGCATGTCCAGATCCCGCACCAGAAATTCCCAGTCCACGCGGGGTCTGGCGCGGCCCGCGTCGGCCGTGCGCATGGCCGTGCCGCCGCCTGTGACGGTCATTTCTTCCAGGTAGTCCGGCACATCAACCTGAAGACCCCATTTTTCGCGGATAAGACCGGCCAGGGCTTCCTGGGCGCGGGGTTCGCCATGCACCAGCACCACATGCATGCCGGGCCGGGCCATGCCGCCTATCCAGTCCAGCAGCTGACTTTGCCCGGCATGGGCGGAAAAGCCGTTGATGGTAAACACTTTTGCCTTGACCGCCACGTCGTCGTTGAAGAGGCGCACGGTGGACGCGCCGTCCACGATTTTGCGCCCCAGGGTGCCCACGGCCTGATAGCCCACAAACACGATGCTTGCGCCGGGCCGCCAGATATTGTGCTTGATGTGGTGCTTGATGCGGCCCGCGTTGCACATGCCGCTGGCCGAAAGGATGACGGCCGGGCCCTTCAGTGTGTTGAGAGCCTGCGACTCCTGAGTGCTCAGGGTGTAATGGATGTTGGAGCCCGCCTCTTTGATGGCCGCCAGCCCCTTCCCGTCAGGGGTCTGCAGCTGCCCTTCATGCTTGAGAAAGACATCGGTGGCGCGAATGGCCAGGGGGCTGTCCACATAGATGGGCATGCCGGCCGGCAGCCGCCCCTGCCGGCGCAGCTGAAGCAGACTGTATAAAATTTCCTGCGTGCGCTCCACGGCAAAGGTGGGGATGATCACCTTTTCATGATGACCATGGCTGTAGGCGACGGCTTCGGCCAGCTCGTCCAGGGTATCGGCTTCGCCCTTGTGATTGCGGTCGCCGTAGGTGGATTCCACAAAGAGCCAGTCCGGCGGCGCGGGCCTGTCCGCATCGGGAATCAGCAGGGCGCCGGGGCGGCCCAGATCGCCGGAAAAAACCAGCCGGGTGGTCACGCCGTCTTCGGTGACGGCCAGCTCCAGAAAGGCCGCGCCCAGGATGTGTCCGGCCCGGCGGTAGCTGACGCGAATCCCCGGATGGGGCTCGAAACTTTCGTTGAAGGCCACGGGCCGGGTCAGCGAGGCGGCCAGCCGGGCATCCTCCTGGGTATACAGGGGGGCGCCCTGCTGCCGATCGCCGCGCCGCTTGCTGTGGCGGGCCTTCCATTCGCTTTCCATCTCCTGAATGCGGGCGCTGTCTTCCAGCATTAGGGATAGCAGATCCTGCGTGGGGGGCGTGCAGTAGACCGGGCCGCGAAAACCCTGGGCCGCCATGCGGGGCAGAAGGCCGGAATGATCGATGTGGGCGTGGGTGAGCAGCACGAAGGCCAGCTCCGAAGGGCGGTAGATGCCGGTTTCAACGTTGCGGGATTCTATGGCCGGGTTGCCCTGATGCATACCGCAATCCACGGCAAAGCGAACTCCCGCCGCCTCAATGGCAAAGCACGAGCCCGTCACCGTGCGGGCCGCGCCGAGAAAGCTGATATTCATGCTCGTCCTTTTCGTCCCTGTCTGAAAAGCGGAAAGCGTTGTACCGACTATACCCAAACTTCCCCGCATGGCAAGGGTTGCCGCGCCCCTCCCGCCGGCTGGCGAGGCTGATCCGGGCCTGAGCCTTTGCGCCGGCCCGGAGCCCCTCCGTGGCCTGCCGGAAAATTTTTTCGCATTGCCCTCCGGCCGCGCGGGGGGTATGCTGACGCGCAGGCCGTGCTGCGAAAGCGCATATTGTTTGAAGGAGGACGATGCATGGTCGAGGCAACCCGTCAATATGTCATAGACAGCTTATCCGCGCAGGAGTCGTGGCGTCTGTTCCGCATCATGTCGGAAGTTGTGGACGGTATCGAAACCCTGAGCGAACTGCCGCACTGCGTCTCGATTTTTGGTTCGGCGCGCAGCAAGCCGGATGATCCCATTTACGCGCAGACCGAATGCATCGCCCGTGAACTGGTGAAGGCCGGCTACGGCGTCATTACCGGCGGCGGCCCGGGGCTCATGGAGGCCGGCAACAAGGGCGCGTCCGAGGCTGGCGGGCCGTCTGTGGGTCTGCACATTCATCTGCCGCTGGAGCAGTCTCCCAACATCTACACGACAACCCGCTGCGATTTTCGCTACTTTTTCGTGCGCAAGCTCATGTTTGTCAAATACTCCATGGCCTATGTGGTGATGCCGGGCGGCGTGGGGACTATGGACGAACTGTTCGAGGCCTTTGTGCTCATACAGACCAAACGCATCAAGCCTTTCCCTCTGGTGTTGTATGGGAGCGATTTCTGGGCCGGTCTGCTGGACTGGATGAAGAGTTCCATGGTGTCGCAGGGCTTTATGAACAAGGAGGAGCTGGATCTCATTACCATGTGCGACAGCCCTGATGAGGTGGTGCATTTTATCCGCGGACATGTCATTGTGTAGAAGCATGGATGCCATCCGCGCGCCCCGCCCCTGGGGGCCGGTGCCGCCCGCGCCGCCGGGGAGTTCATGGGCCGGCCTCATGGGCGAGGCGCTGGCTTGGGCGGAAAAGGCGGACAGGGCGGGTGAGGTGCCGGTTGGCGCGCTGGTGGTGGACGATGAAGGACGCATCCTCGGCGCGGCCCATAACGAGACGGAAGCCCTGCGCGATCCCACGGCTCACGCCGAGGTGCTGGCTCTGCGCCGCGCCGCCGGGGCGGTGCGCAATCAACGTCTGGAAGGCTGTGTAATGGTGGTGACTCTTGAACCCTGCCTGATGTGCGCAGGAGCCATCCGCGAGGCCCGCGTGAGCGGCGTGGTTTACGGCGCGGCGGACGCGCGGGCCGGGGCGGTCACGTCGTGCCTGGACGGTCTTCAGTACGGTCTGGACGGCCCGGTTCCCTGGCATTACGGCGGGGTGGAGGCGGAGCGCTGCGCCGCCCTTTTGCGGGCGTTTTTCGCGGTCAGACGCGGGAAATGAGCCTGCCCGGTTGACAAAGTCCGGCCGCTGGGCAAGGCTGTGGAGCCGCCCCAGCCTGGCGCCGTTCTGACGGCAAGGAGAACATGTCGTGTATAATACAGTGGACGAGTTGACGGTGAATTACGAGGAAGAAGGCATCCTCAAGGTCAGGGAAGTGGATAAGGAAGTGCTCTCCAAGGGCGCCTGGGCCACGGTGCTGTTCCGCTATCAGGAATGGATTCCTGACAGCGACAGCTACGGCCCGGATAAATACACCATACGGCGTTATAAAAAGAGCGGCGGCGAATACCGTCAGCAATCCAAGTTTACCATTTCCAGCGCGGATCAGGCCCGCCGCATCGTGGCCGCCCTCGAACGCTGGCTGGGCGAAAGCGAAGAGCTGGCCTGAAGCCTGGCGTCATCATGGGGCGGCTGTGGGTTTTCCGGCTCCGGAGGCTTTGCTCGTGGAAGAGGAACACGCCGTTTTTGCCGATCAGCAGCGGCGCAGGCTTGTGCAGCGTCTGCTGGCCCCCTGGCGCCGCCGGGGCGCGACCCTGCTTCAGGTAGGGCTGGGCGCCGGCCTCCTGCCTGATTTTTTTTGGGAAGCGGGCTTTGATGTCACGGGGCTGGATGCCGCTCCCGGCGCGGTGGAGGCGGCCCGGCAGCTCACCGGCCCCCGCGTGGACTACGCGCTGGGAAAGCCCGATCATCTCCCCTTTGATGACGGCCGTTTTGACTATGTGGTACTGGCGCATCTGAGGCTGACACCCCGCACGGCGCTGCCTCTGGACGAGGCGCTGCGCGTGGCCAGCCTTGGAGTCATTGCGCTGGAATGGAATTTTTTGTCTGTGCCGGCCCTGTCCCGGGGCCCGTGGCGGCGCGGCGTCTGGCCCTGGACTTTGACCTGGATGGCCCGCAAGGCATGCCCGGATGCCCGCCTGAGCCTGTATTCCACGCTGCCCTGGCCCCTGTTCCTGTGGCCCCGTGTCTGCCCGCCCCGCATCGGGGCGGGCGGAAAGACCCGGGCCGGCCGCGTCGGGCACTGGCTGCGCGGGCTGGTGATTCCTGTTCCGTTTGGAGCCATCATGGGACTGCGCCTGGAGAAGAACCCCGCTCTGATGACGCCCATCGGGGCCGTCACCGCCGTACCGCAGCCGGCCTCCTATGCCCGGCAGCCCGTGGTCAACCGTGTGCGGGGCGACATATCCGCGCCGGGGTGCTGAGGCAGAGACAGGGCTGCGGCCAGACTTGCGGGGAGAATATCCATGGAGCTGCGTAAAATTCTGCTGGTGTCGCTGGGGCATTTGTCCTGTGACGTGAACGGCGGAGCATTGCCCGCACTGCTGCCCTTTTTGCGTACGGAATATGGACTGAGCTATCAGGCGGCTGGCGGACTCATGTTCGCCTATTCCTGCCTGTCATCCGTCATTCAGCCCGTGTTCGGCTATCTGGCGGACAAAATTTCCAAACCCTGGTTTATCTCGCTGGGAGTCCTGCTGGCCGGGTGCGGCATTGCCGCCATCGGCTTTTTTAACGTCTATTGGGCTATTTTTGCCGCCGTGGCCATGAGCGGAGTGGGCGCGGCCCTCTTCCATCCCGAAGGAGCCCGCTACGCCAACAAGGTGTCAGGCCGGGCGCAGGGCGTGGGCCTCAGCATTTTTTCCGTGGGCGGCAACAGCGGATTCGCGCTCGGCCCCCTCATCGCCGTGGCGGCGGTGCACGCGTGGGGCATGAAAGGCACGGCCGTTTTTGGCGTCATCGCGGTGCTGATGGCCTTTATCCTTCTGATTCCCTTGCGGCGCATGGCGGCGATCAGCGCCGGCAGGCCAGCCGGGGCGCGGCCCGAAGACGGGACGGGCAGCAACAACTGGCGCGAGTTTTCCAAGCTGACCGGAGCCATTGTGGTGCGCTCCATCCTCTTTGTGGGCTTCAATACCTTTATTCCCCTGTACTGGGTTCAGGGCTTCGGACAGTCCGGCGCGGCGGGGGCCATGGCTCTGGCCGGATTTGCCGCCTGCGGTGTGATCAGCAATTTTGCGGGCGGCGTGCTGTCCGATCGATACGGCTACCGGACTATTATCCGGGTGGCCTATGCGCTGCTTATCCCGTCGGTGGCACTGTTCGGCCTCACCCGCAATCTCTCTGTGGCCTGCGTTCTGGTGCCGCTTCTGGCGTTTGCCCTGTACGCGCCGTTCAGTTCCATGGTGGTCATGGGGCAGACGCTGCTGTCCCGCAACATAGGCTTCGCGTCCGGGGTCACCATGGGCCTGTCCACCAGCATGGGCGGTCTTTTTGCGCCGGTTCTTGGCAAAATAGCCGATCTTTACGGCCTGGCCGCCGCCATCCATGCCATGGCCGCGCTGTCTGTGCTGGGGGCGCTGTTCGCCCTGGCCCTGGCCTCGTCTGGATCGCGCGCCGGGCGTTGAGCTTCCGCGGTGCGGGGCGGCGTGGTCTGGGTCCCTCTCACTGGAAACGTCCGGACGCCGCGGGGACAGAATCCGCCGGGCGTCGTCCTTCACTGTTCCCGCGTGGGACGCGCGGCGCGCCCCGTTCCGTTTGTCCCGCCGTCTTCGTCCACGGCGGGGTTGAAATAGCCGAAGCGCAGGCCGGGGCAGGCCTTGCGCAGCCGTTTGCGGAAATTGCCGAGACCGGTGGACGGGCCAAAGGGCAGATCCGTAAGCAGCGTCAGGTACAGCTCGGGGTCTATGTTCAGGTTGCGCAGCTGGATGAAGCTGACCCCGCATGTGGTGATCAGCTCGGTCAGCGCCGCGATTTCCTCCTCGCAGTCAGTGACGCCGGGAAAGTAGAGCAGATTGAGCGACACGAACACCCCCCTGTCCGAGGCCTCGCGGATGGAGCGCCGAACCTCGGCAAAGCTGAAACCGCGGGGCCGGTAATAGCGCAGGTACACGTCGGGCCGGGCGCTGTTCAGGCTGACCCGGAGCGAACTCAGTCCCGCTTCGGCCAGCTCGGCCACGGCGTCGGGCATGGAGGCGTTGGTATTGAGGTTCACGGTGCCCCTGCCGCCCCTGGCCCTGAAGCTGCGCACCGTGTCCGCCAGAAGGCGCGCCTCGGTCAGGGGTTCACCCTCGCAGCCCTGGCCGAAGGAATAGATGGGCGCGGGCTCGTTGCTCTGATGATACAGCATCACTTCGACCAGCTCATCCACCGAGGGCGTGAAGGTCAGGCGATCCTGCGGGGTGGCGCAGATGGTGGAATCCTCGTTTTTGCGGGAAATGCAGCCCACACAGCGGGCATTGCACACATGCGACACCGGCAGCGGGGCCTCATAGCGGCCCAGACACAGGTTGCGGGCCGCCGGACAGGCATAGCGCAGCACACAGTTGGCCATCAGATGCTGCATGAGCCGGTTGCGCGGAAAGCGGGCCATGAGCGCGCGGGCCGCCTTTTCCACCTTTTTGGAGGAAATGCCCCGGAAGACCTGTCGGGGATCCTCGTCCACCTTTTTGGCGCAGACGTAAAAGCGGTCGCCAATCATGCCCACGGCGCCGTAGGCAAACAAGGGCAGGGTTGGAGCATTGTCGTCGCGCGTGTAGACAGGGTGCCCGGTCAGGGTGTGGGCCGGAGCCACAAAGGCCGCGACGGCCAGTTCGTCGAGAGCCACCGTTTCGCCGCTTTCAGGATCAAGCCCCACGGCGTGGCGGCCCGGCAGCAGAAAAAGCTCGCTTTCGGGCGGCAGAGGCATAAGTTCGTCGGGACGGGGCAGGGCCCATTCGTGACCACGCCGGCACAGCATGAGCAAGCCGGGGTCGTCGAAAATCCGGCCCCGGGCGTCCGCCAGCAGCAGACGGGGGCGAAGGGGAGTGCCGGTCATGGAGCTTTCCGCATGGCGCCTGTTGCGCCATCAGTCTAAAACGTTTAAAGAAAATGCAGCCGGGCCATGGGGCGCGGATAACGGGCCGCGGTCGTTTTTGGGCGCGCGGTGATATGGTAGAATATGCCTTTCCGGAGCGCAAGCGCCCCGGAAAGCGCCGGAATCCGCCCAGGCGGCTTTTCGGGGAGGCTGGTGCACATGATTCGGATACTTCCGTGGGCTTTGCTGTTTTTCTTTTTGATGTTCTGCGGTATTTTCATACTGGTCTTATATTATACCAAAATGCAGGACAGGGCGGTTCAAGATCTCCTGCGCCAGCAGCGGGCCATGCGCATGGAACTGGAGCGGCTGGCCTCGACCCTGGACGCGCTTTTGGCCGACCGCCCGCTGGATGACAATGAGCCGGACGCAGCCGGGCCCGCGCCGGCGGAAGCCATTCCTGGCCTGGATCGTCTTTTGCTGGGGCCGGATACGGACGCCCGCGCCAAACCTGTGCCGCCGCTCTCCGCTCCTTCCGGAGCCGCCGCCCCCGCCGATACCGCCGGTTCCGGCGGAACGCCTGGCCTGCCCGATCTGAAATTGTAACGCCGCACGCCAGAATATCATGGCGTCCAGGCGGGGCGGGCGCTAGGTTCAGGGGACAGACAAACTCCTTCCCCCTTGCCTGATCCGGCGCTGTCCACACCAGGGCAGCGCCGGACTTTTCTTGCGCGGCGCGGTTCAGCGGGCTGAAAGGCCGGAAGGGGATCTGCCGTGCCGTATGCCGTGAAATATCATGGTCATCCGGCCAGGATGCGTTACGGCCGGGCGGAACGCGGTGCGGAACGTGCCGGGGCGTCATGACCCCAAGCAGGCAATCCTCTCAAGGCGGGGCGGAGCCCGCGTGATCCGTGCGCTTCCGCGCAAGGCCACGATCCGGTCAGGCCGGGATGAAGGGCAAAGTCCGCATTTTCCCGAGAGCCCTTCATGCGCCCCGGACGGCCATGTGCAGGTTGGCCACGCCCAGGGTCAGGGGAACGTGCCGCACAAGCGGAAAGCCCGCCTCGCGCAGTTCGGCGCTGAAGGCCGGCGGGGCGGGAAAGTTCGCTATGCTGTCCGCGAAGTAGTCGTAGGCTTGGGGGGATCTGCTCACCAGGCTGGCCAGTTTCGGCATGACATGCTTCAGGTACCAATGATAGACAGGGCCGAACAGCGGCGTTGTCACCGGGGCGAACTCCAGGATGCAGGCCCGGCCGCCCGGCGCCAGAACCCGGAATATCTCGCGGAGAGCTTCGGAGCGGGGGCGCACGTTGCGGATGCCAAAGGCCATGGTCACGGCGTCCACGGAAGCGTCGGGCAAGGGCAGGCGGCGCACGTCGGCCACCAGGGGTCTGACGTGCTCCCTTTCACCGGGCCGGATTTTTCGTTTCATCCCATAGTCGAGCATGGGGGCGCAAATGTCAGCGGCGATGACCCTCAGGCCGGGGTAACGCCGGATGAGGCCCAGGGTCACGTCCAGGGTGCCCGCCGCCGCATCAAGAACCATGCCCGTGGGGCCGGGAACCACGGCACGGATTAAAGCCCGCCGCCACCAGAAGTCCAGCCCCAGGCTGAAAGCGTGGTTCTGGAAATCATACCACGGGGTCATGCGGCCAAACATGGCGGCCACGGAGCGGGTGTGCTCATCGTCAGGCCCGGTGGCTTTGGAGAGCGCTGGGGCGGCTGAATATTCTTCTGCCGTTGCCCGGACGTCATCTGGCCTGGCTGGCGCACGGACGGGCGGCTCGTCGCTCCGGGGGCTCATCCCCGGCCTCCGGCGTCAGTGCCGCCGCTGTGCTTCAGGCGGTTTTGCCCTTCCAGAATGGTTTCCAGAACCACGCGGTGAATGGCCGGGAACAGCTCGCCAAAGTTGCTGGGTGACAGCCGTTGTGTCTCGATGAACTTGACCGCGATTTCCTTGCTGACCTGCAGGGCTTCTTTGTCGATTTTGTCCATGGGAATCTCCGTGGGGGCGGGGGGCCGCCTGCAAACAAAAACCCGCCGGGGGGAATGGCCCCGGCCACGACGGCAGGGAACCGGGCGGGTTAAAAGGAAAGGAGTGAAGCCCCTTCCCCTTTGTTTTTCATGGGATGCGGGCCCCGATTGCCGGGGCCGCCGCTGAAACAGCCCGCTGTGAAGCTGTGAGAGAAAGATTTCCCCACGTTAAAAGAGCTGTTTCAGCAAATCTTCTCCGTGCTCGGCTTCGGGCGCGCCGCCCATGGCGTCCATGCCATAGCCCGTGCCCGGCTGGGTGCCCGGTATGAAGGGCAGGGACAGCCCATCCACGGTGGCGAACACAATATCCTCCGGCGCGGTGAAGTCGTCGGGCGGGTACGCTTCCAGGGCGTTTCTGGCGTATTCCACATACACGGGCAGGGCCGCGCCCGAGCCTGTTTCACCCCGGCCCATGGGCTGCACCTGATCATACCCTATGTAGGTGCCGGTGACCAGATACGGCGTGACCCCCAGAAACCAGGCGTCGTTTTCGTCGTTGGTGGAGCCGGTTTTTCCGCCCACCGGCCGTTCCAGCACCTTGGCCTTTGTGCCGGTGCCCATATTGACCACGGCTTTCAGCATGCAGGCCATGACATAGGCGTTTTCCGGAGAAATGGCCTGCCTGAGCTCCGGCTGCTTTTCATAAATGGTATTGCCCCAGGGGCCCTGAATGCTCTGGATAAAGCGCGGCGTGGCCACCTGGCCGCCGTTGGCAAAGGCGGTATAGGCCTGCGTCATGTTCAGGGGCGAAACCGCCACCGCCCCCAGGCTGATGGCCATCTCGGCCGGAAAGTCCGGCGTCAGGCCCAGGGCCTTGGCGCGATCGATGACGGCCTGAACGCCCATCTGCTGCACCACGCGCACCGTGCACAGGTTGCGCGAGCGCGCCAGCGCCCGCACCAGGCGCATGGGGCCCTCAAAGTCCCCCTCAAAGTTGCGCGGCCGCCATGCCTGCTTGGTCCATTCATTGACGATGAGGATGGGGGCGTCCAGCACCATGGAAGCGGCTGTAAAGCCGTTGTCCAGGGCCGCGGAATACACAATGGGCTTGAAGGACGAGCCCGGCTGGCGCTGGGCCTGCGTGGCCCGGTTGAACTGGCTGCCCTGAGACCCGAAGGCGTATCCGCCCACCATGGCCACCACATCGCCCGTTTGAGGCTCGATGGAGACCATCGCTCCCTGTACATCGGGGTATTCCTGCAATCGCAGGGGAATGACCGTATCCGGTGAGGCGTCCGCCAGATTGAAGGGCGCCTGCCCCTTGGCCGGGGGCTGATCATTCAGTGATACCCAGATCACGTCGCCGGGCTTGAGAACCGTGGTGGCGTCGCTGACAAGCGTTGCGCTCAGGCTGCCGGCCACCCGCTTGTTGGGTTTGCGCGCCCAGCCCATGGTGCTGACCGGAACGCGGCCCCTGTAGGCGTGGCCCAGGCTGACATCCGCGCCCAGCTTGTCCACGCTGTTCACCAAAGCCAGAACCCAGTCATTTTTTTCCAGACTGGCGGGCGTGAAGCTGTGCTTGTCGAGAAAGGCTCCGTACTGCGAAGGCTCCAGCTCTTCCACCGGTCCCAGCCAGCCGTGCCGCTTGGCGGCGTCTTCCAGGCCCTTGCGCAGCGCGGCATCCGCCGTCCGTTGCTGCAAGGGGTCCATACTGGTCCGGACGGTAAGCCCTGCCTCGTACACCACGTCTTCGCCAAACAGGCCCGAATCAAAACCATACAGCGGCGCATTCTGCTCATTGAACAGCTCAATGAGCTGGCGGCGAACCTCCTCCAGATACCAGCCCCCTTCGCGCCCCATGCCGGTGGGCATGCTCGCATATTCCAAAGGCTGGTAATAGGCCTCGTCATATTCCGCATCGCTGATCCAGCCAAGGTCGCGCATACGCCGCAGCACCAGCCGCTGCCTTGTCTGGGCGGCTTCCGGGTGGCGGAAGGGATTGTACCTTGACGGCGCGTTGGGCAGGGCGGCCAGCAGAGCGGCCTCGGCCAGGCTGAGGTCAGAGGCGTGCTTGGCAAAGAAGGTGCGGGCCGCGGCTTCCACGCCGTAGGCGTTGTTGCCGAAAAATATCTGGTTCAGATACAGGTTGAGAATTTCATCCTTGCTGAACTGCTCTTCCAGGCGGGAGGCCAGGATCATTTCCTTCAGCTTGCGCTCATAGCTTTTTTCCGGAGTAAGCATCAGGCGTTTGACCACCTGCTGGGTGATGGTGCTGCCCCCGCTGCTTTTTTCCCCGGTCTGAAAGTTGGTCAGGGCCGCCCGGACAATGGCTTTCAAGTCTATGCCGGGGTGCGAATAGAAATCATCATCCTCGATGGCCAGAAACGCCTTGGGTACAAAGGCGGGCATCTCATCCAGGGTAAGCAGGTAGCGGCGTTCGCGGTACAGCTCGCCTATGAGGCTGCCGTCGCGGGCCAGAACCGTGGTGACCAGAGGCGGACGATAGTCCGCTATTCTGCTGAAGCTCGGCAGGTCGTTGCTGGCCCACATGTACAGCCCCGCCCCGGCCACAGCCCCGGTCACGCATCCGACGAGACCCAGAAGCACCAGGGCTTTGAGCAGGCGCCAGACAAGATTGTGCCTTTTGCGGGGTTGCGGATGGCCCTGGCCGGGGCTGCCATTGCGCGCGGCTGTCGAGGGCTGCCCGTCAAGGTTCAGCCGTGCGGGCGCTTCCCTGGTGGGCCGGGAGGCATGGGAGCCGGTGGGGAGATCAGTATTGTGCATGGGAGGAATGAGGCCATGTGCCGTTAAAGTTGCGGAGCAGGGCTATGGTGAACAGGCGCCCCGGCTTGCCCCGGTGAGTGGACTGATAGGAAAAAAATGTGACCGAATCGAACATGGTATACAGTTTCCAGGGTCTGCCGCTTCCGGTGCTGACAAATATGGCATCCCAGCCGATGCGCTTGTCACCCTGCTCGTCAGGCCCGGGCCACAAATCGTACTGGGAACGCCGCCGCCCGAAGTCCGCGCTGTAGGCCGCGGGCTGTCCCGGCGCATAAAAGGCCAGTTCGGCGGTAACATCGTATCCCTCTCCAAAGTAAAACACCTTGTCGGGATTGGGAAGGGCCCGCGTCAGTTCGTCCAGCTTATCGCCCAAATCAGCCCAGCCCTTAAGCCTTGAGGCGGGGTTCAGTTCCGGTGGCAGGGGCAGAGCGTTCTGGCCGAAAATGACGATACAAAGCGCAAGGCCCAGCGCGGGCCACAGCACAGCCAGGCGGCAGGCCCGCGGCGAGCCCTGGCCCGTGAGCAGCCGCTCCAGGCCCGCGGCGGCCAGGATAATGCCGCCCACATAGCACATGCCCGGCCAGTTTGCATAAATGCGGGTGTGGAAGCTCCACGCAAAGAGGCCCAGCCACAAGGGCCAGAACGAGCTGGCCAGAAGGGCCGCCAGTCTGACGCGGGCGGCGGAGTCCGTGCCGCTTGTCTCCCGCGCCTTTCCGCCGTCAGAGGCCTCTGGCGCGTTCGGGCCGTGCCAGGCCAGTCTGGCGGCGCGCCAGCCCGTGACCAGCATGAGCAGCATCCACCAGGGGGTGGTCACGCCGAACTGAGCGCCGAGAAATTCAGGCACGGTATCCAGACGGATGAGCGTTTCAGCAGCCGATCCGGTCACTCCCGCCAGTGTGCTCACGTGCAGGAGCCCTACCCAGCCGTTCTGCATATTCCAGACGAGAATGGGCAGGCAGCCGATGAGCGTGCCGGCGGCCATGGCTGCCAGGGCCCGCGCGGCCACGCCCGCGGGCATCAGGTCATGCCTGCGCAGAAGCAGAAAATAGGCAATGGCCACGGCAAACTGGGCCAGCATCATATATTTGGCCAGGTTGCCCGCCGCCATGCACAGCCCCAGAAGGACAAGGGGCGCGGCGCGGGAGCCGCTCGATTCGGAAGCCGGCCGGCTGAGAGCGTACAGGCAGAGCAGGCCGCCCAGCCAGCACAGCAGCAGAAGGTTGTCCGTGGTCATCAGAACGCCCGTGGCCAGAAAGAGCGGCATGGTATTGGCCACCACCAGGCAGAGCACGGCCAGGCGCGCTTTGCCCATGAGCCGGCTCACCCCGTACCACAGGATAATCTGGGCCAGTGTGGCGTTAATCACCGCGCCTATGCGTACACCCAGTTCCGTGGGGCCGAAGATCCGCGTCCACAGGCTGATGAACCAGGCAATGAGCGGCCCCTTGGAATAATAGGACCACTGGAGGCGGCGCGACCAATCCCAGTACTGGGCTTCGTCCTGAACCAGATCAAGCTGGCCGGAGGCCACAAACCACAGGCGCACCGCCAGGCTGGCAGCCATAATGAGCCAGGCCCACAGGGCAGGGCGGCGTGTCAGTTCACCGAGCCACCGTTCTCGCAGGGAAAGCGTCACTCTGCTATCGCTCCAGATGATGGGCCAGGGTTTCGTTGACCAGGGCCGGATTGGCCTTGCCGTGCATTTCGCGCATGACCTGACCAACAAAAAAGCTGATCAGCTTGGTTTTTCCACCGCGGTACGCCTCAACCTCGGCCGGATTGGCGGCCAGCACCCTGGTCACGGCCGCCTCAATGGCGTTGCCGTCCGAAACCTGAACAAGACCCCGCCCGCGCACCAGTTCTTCGGGCATGGCCGTGCCGTCCATGAGCTCGGGGAAAATATCGGCCGCTATTTTGGCGCTGATGAGCCCCTGATCCACAATGCGGGCCAGTTCGGCCAGGGCCTCGGGGCGCAGCGCCATATCGGCCGTGGCTGCGCCATGTTGGTTAAGTTCGCGCAAAAGCGGGCCCAGCATGAGGTTGGCAATTTTGCGCGCTTCGGGATACAGGCGCGCCGCGTCCTCAAACAGGCGGGCCAGGTGCGGGTCGGCGGCCAGCAGTTCGGCATCCGGGGCGGGCAGTTTCCATTCATCCATGAAGCGGGCCAGACGGGCGGCGGGCAGTTCCGGCTGGGTGGCCTTCCACTGCGTAAGCTCCTCATCCGTGATCACCACGGGCGGCAAGTCCGGGTCGGGGAAGTAGCGGTAGTCCTGGGCGTCCTCCTTGCCGCGCATGGCGTGCGTGATGTTGCGAACGCTGTCATAGAGCCGCGTTTCCTGAACCACCTGCTCTCCGTCGTCCAGGGCATCGCACTGCCGGGCAATTTCGTACTCGATGGCTTTTTGAACATGGCGGAACGAGTTGAGATTTTTGAGTTCGGTGCGTGTGCCCAGCCTGTCGCTGCCCCTGGGGCGCACGGAAACATTGGCGTCGCAGCGGAAGCTGCCTTCCTCCATATTGCCGTTGCTGATTCCCAGGCTGATCACCATGCCGTGCAGGGCCTTCAGGCAGGCGACAGCCTCCTCGGCGCTGCGCAGGTCGGGCTCGCTGACAATTTCAATCAGCGGGGTGCCCGCCCGGTTGAGATCCACATAGCTGAGATTTTCGCCCTGCGGGTGGATATTCTTGCCCGCGTCGTCCTCAAGATGAATACGGGTGATGCCGATGCGCCGCGTCTTTCCGTTGACCGTGATGTCCACATGACCGTGTTCGCACAAGGGCCGGTCATACTGGGATATCTGATAGTCCTTCGGCATGTCGGGATAAAAATAATTTTTGCGGGCAAACTGCGAGCGCTGGTTGATTTCGGCATGGACAGCCAGAGCCATGCGGCACGCATATTCCACGGCTTTGGCGTTGAGCACCGGCAAAACGCCCGGCATACCCGCGCACACTTCGCACACGTTGGTATTGGGCTCGTCGCCGAAGGAATTGGGGCAGGAACAGAACAGTTTGCTGGCCGTGGCCAGGTGCACATGGACTTCCAGACCGATAACGGCTTCGTATTCCGGCATGGGGATACTCCAGACAGGCGTAAGGTTGCGCCGCGCGAGAACCGCAGGCTGCGCGCGGAGCGGCTTGATGTCTACCATGATTTGCGCGGCGCCTCAAGGCTGTCTGGCGCGTGTGCAGGGCCGGCGCAAGGCCGTCAGCGGGGCAAGGCGTAGTTGCCCGGCCCGGGCAGAATGAAGCCCCGCTGCCCAAGACGGCGCAGATACCAGCGCGGATCGCGCACCAGCAACGGGGTTTTGCCATGCACGCCATGGACTTCAACAACATCGCCGCATTGCAGGGGCAGGCTTTCCTGACCGTCCACAGTCAGATGCACGTCGTCGTTGTCGCCTGAAGCGGTCAGCGTGATGGGCGTGGCGCCCGGCAGAACAAGAGGCGGAAAGGCTCCGGCAAAGGGGCTGATGGCGGTTATAATCTGGGCGTCCAGGGCGGGAAAGGCCAAAGGGCCGCCGGAAGAGGCGGAATAGGCCGTGGCCCCCATGGGGGTGGACAGGATGAGTCCGTCGCAGCGCAGACGGCTGAGAAGCACGCCGTCCGCCGTAAGGTCAAGGGACACGGCGCGGGCCACCTGTCCCCTGGCGGCCACCACGTCGTTAATGGCCCATCCTGAGGCCAGGAGGCGTGGTGCGCCGTGGGCGCCGGGGCGCAGCACCCGCCAGGCCAGGGCTGTGTGATATTCCGTATGAAAGTGCCCGGCGAACAGCGCTTCCAGCCAGCCTTGCCAGTCATCGGCGGGCACTTCGGCCAGAAAGCCCACCCGTCCGAAATTGACGCCGAGCAGCGGGATGCCCAAATCGGCCAGAGCCCGCGCCGCGCCCAGCATGGCCCCATCGCCGCCAAGCACAACGGCGGCGTCGGCGTGAGATCCGGCTTTGGCCAGGGCCTCACCGTTCTGGCGGGAGGAGAGGCAAAGGGTCTCCACACCACGCGATCGCAGCCACAGATCCATGGCCTGGCCGATTTTTCTGGCCTTCGCGTGATGTTCCTTGATAATGAGAAGCAGGCGGGAAATGGATAGGCGCATGAGTGTTCGTGTACGCCAAAGCGGGCCGGGCCGCAATGCCAGGCTCTGGAGCGCGGATCGCCGAAGCCCGGGCGGCCATTGTCAGGGCGGGCTCTTTGGCGTAAGACATATTGCTCTGAACCTGCGGGAGCTGCTGAAGACGGCCTTTGTGCACGGTCGTCGCGTAAAGGAAACCATCACCATGATGAGCCCCAACCAAATTATCCGTGAGCACGCCGAGGAAGGCGCGCGCCTGCGCGTCGCGTATCTGAACGCTGAAGCCGAGCGCATTGACGCTGCCGCCCGCTTTATGGCGCAAGGCCTGGCCGCTGGCGGCCGGATTCTGATTTGCGGCAACGGCGGCAGCGCGGCCGATGCCCAGCACATGAGCGGCGAACTGGTGGGCCGCTTTCTCATGGAGCGTCCCTCCCTGCCCGCCGTGGCCCTGACTGTGGATACTTCTGTCCTGACGGCCGTGGGCAACGACTACGGCTATGATGAGGTGTTCGCCCGGCAGGTGCGGGGGCTGGGCCGCCCCGGCGATGTGCTGGTGGCCATATCCACATCGGGCAAAAGCCCCAATATCATCAAGGCGCTGGAGGCCGCCCGCGCCGTCGGGCTGGGCACTGTGGGCCTCACCGGCAAGGGGGGCGGCCTTATGCCGCCCCTGTGCGACTATCTGTTCCATGTTGAGCATACGCTCACCCCGCTTATTCAGGAAGTCCACGGCGCGCTGGTGCATCTGCTCTGCCGCCTGGTGGACTGGTATTTGTTTGAAAACGCCGCCGCGCTTCGGAACCCGGCGGCGGAAGGAGTCTGACCATGCCCATGTACGAATATCAGTGCAAAAGCTGCATGCGGGAATTTGAAGAACTGGTGTTCGGCGACGAGCGGCCTGTCTGTCCCCACTGCCATTCGGCCAATACGGAAAAACTCGTGTCCCGTCCCTGCGCCTGCCGCCGGGAGGGCGGAACGCCGGGCGAGTTTGGCGCCTCCGCTTCCGGCGGCGGCTGTTCCGGCTGTTCCGGCGGTTCCTGCGCGTCCTGCGGTCATTAAAGGCGCCGCGCATATGGCTTGCGCGAGACGGGCCATCGTCCATGCGGAGCTCTAAGGATGAAGCGGGGATGAAAAAAATTGTCATCGCCACGCGCGGCAGCGCGCTGGCTCTGTGGCAGGCCGGCCATATCAGGGCACGCCTGAAGGCTCGCGCGGCATGCGAGGGCCGTGAACTGACCGTGGAGCTCCTGGTGCTCAAAACCCGGGGTGACGTGATTCTGGATGTTCCTTTGGCCAGGGTGGGCGGCAAGGGTCTGTTTGTCAAGGAAATTGAGGAAGCCCTGCTGGACGGCAGGGCCGATCTGGCCGTGCACAGCATGAAGGATGTGCCCATGCAGCTGCCCGCCGGGCTGATTTTGGGTGCCGTGCCCGAGCGCGAGGTTCACGGCGACCTTTTTTTGTCCGAGCGCTGGCCCTCTCTGGACGCGCTGCCCCATGGGGCGCGGCTGGGTACCAGCAGTCTGCGCCGGCAGGCCCAGGTGCTGCATCTGCGGCCTGATCTGAAGATCGCCATGCTGCGGGGCAATGTGGAAACCCGCCTGCGCAAGATGCGCGAGGGGCAATACGACGCCATTATCCTGGCGTCGGCTGGGATCAGGCGCCTGGGCCTTGGCGCGGGATATCAGGAGGAGCTGGGGCCGCCCCGCTTCGTGTCCGCCGTGGGGCAGGGGGCACTGGGCGTGGAAATGCGCGCCGACCGCGACGACGTGCGGGAACTGACCGCCTTCCTGGAGCACCGGCCCACCCGCCTGTGCGTCATGGCGGAGCGCGGCCTGCTGGCCGGACTGGACGGCGGCTGTCAGGTGCCCATCGGCGGCCACGCCAGCCTGGACGGAGACACGCTGAGCCTGGCCGGCATGGTGGCCGAACCCGACGGCACGGTGGTGCTGCGCCGCCTGGCGCGGGGAGTCGTGACGGACGACGCCGGAGCGGACGCCCTGGGGCGTTCTCTGGCGGAGGAGCTGCTGGAGGCGGGCGCCCGCCGCATTTTGGAAAAACTCTACGCCGAAGATTCCGAAGGATGCTCATGAGCCCTGTTTCCCGTCCCGTGCATTCCCTGCCCCCCGAACGACTGAACGCCAACTGGCCGCCCGGGCGCATCCCCTGGGAGACCAGTGACGCCATCCCCCGCGGCGGGCGGCACCGGCCTCCGCAGCCCCGCGCGCTCCAGGCCCTGGAGCTGGCCCTGCACATCCGCGCCGAAGGGTATAACGTGTACCTGGCCGGAGAATCCGATCTGGGGCGCACCTATATGCTGCGCGATTTTCTCGCGCCCCGCGCGCGCAGGGAGGCCACTCCCCCGGATTTGCTCTATGTCAACAACTTTGACGATCCCGACCGGCCCCTGCTTTTGCAGGTTCCGGCCGGACAGGGGCGGCAGATCAAGTCCTCGGTGGCTGGTGCCCTGCATCAGGTGCGGCGCGAGCTGCCCGTGCGGCTGGAGGCCGATTCCTACGTCAAAAAGCGGGGAGAGCTGCTCAATCGTTTTCAGTCCGCCCGCGCCAGACTGCTCAAGGAGATGGACAGCCGGGCGGAAGACAAGGGCTTCCATCTGGATGTGGATGATCAGGGCAGCCTGACGCTGTATCCCCTGATCGAGGGCAAGCGCCCGAGCGAGGAAGAGTTTGAAAAACTCGACGCCCAGCTGCGCCAGTCGCTCAAGCGCAAGGGCGATGCCCTGCTGCGGGCCATGGCCGGGCTGGTGCGCAAAATGGCGCAGGCCGAGCGCGCTTTCCGCCTGGGAGAAAAGGAACTGGAGTGCGAGGTGGCGGGCGCTGTGCTTGACCGCTATCTGACGCCCGTGGCGGAACGCGCCTGCCGCAGCGCGGCGGATACGGCCTGCGTGGAGGCGCTCCACGCTTTTTTCGAGCGCATGAGGGCCGATATTCTGGACAATGTGGAGTCCTTTCTGCCCCGCGAGGCCCAGACCGCCCTGTCCCTGCCCTTTGAACCCTCGCCGCCGCTTCCGCCGGAGCCGGATTCATGGCGCTACGACATCAATCTGTTCGTGGACAACAGCCTCACCAAAGGCGCGCCCATTGTGGTGGATGATCACCCCACGTTCACCAACCTCCTCGGCTGTGTGGAGCGCGAGGCGGAAATGGGGGCCCTGGTGACGGACTTCACGCTGATCAAGGCGGGCTCATTGCACCGGGCCAATGGCGGCTATCTTGTGCTGCACATGGATGAGGTGCTGCAGCATCACGGCGCGTGGGAAGGGCTCATGCGCTCCCTGCGCTCCGGCCTGGCCCGGGTGGAGGAAGCGGCCGACGGTCAGGACAGCGTCCGGACCAAGGGCATTGAACCCCAGGCCCTGGCCCTGAACCTGAAAGTGGTGCTGGTGGGCTCGGACGAACTGTACGAAACCCTGCTGGAGCATGACGATCGCTTTTCCAAGCTGTTCAAAATCAAGGCTCAGATGTCCTGTGAAACCGAACGCAGCGCCGCGGGTGTGCGCGGCTGGCTGCAAAGTCTGGCACGGGTCATTGACGAGGCTTCCCTATTGCCCTTCCGGCGCGACGCCCTGGCCGGTCTGGTGGATTATGGATCATGGCTGTGTGAGGATCACCGCAAGCTGTCGCTCAAGTTTCCCCTAGTGCGCGAGGTCATGATCGAAGCTTCGGCCCTGGCCGCCATCAGCGGCGCGTCAGCGGTGGATCGGGCCACGCTGAACCGGGCACTGGAGGGGCAGTTGTACCGGGCCAATCTGATGGAAGAACTGTTCATGGAGGAGTACGACCGCGATCTGATCAAGATCCGGACCTCCGGGGCCGAGGTGGGCCTGGTCAACGGCTTGTCCGTGACCTGGAACGGCGATTTCGAATTCGGCCTGCCCCATCAGATTTCCTGCACCGTGGGCGTGGGACACGGCGGCATTATTGACCTGGAGCGCGAGGCCGAGCTGGGCGGCCCCATCCACACCAAGGCCATGATGATCCTCAAAAGCTAT
The DNA here is from genome assembly GCA_022510785.1 of Desulfovibrionaceae bacterium. Classification (GTDB taxonomy): domain Bacteria; phylum Desulfobacterota; class Desulfovibrionia; order Desulfovibrionales; family Desulfovibrionaceae; genus Mailhella. The sequence goes on from JAFLSV010000010.1 coordinate 48,330, forward strand.
CTTGTGGATCAGTTCGCCCATAACAAGCCTCTGGTGCTGACCGGCAGCCTGTGTTTCGAGCAGAGCTATACCGGCATTGAGGGAGACTCGGCCTCCGGCGCGGAACTGGCGGCCTTGCTGTCGGCCATTTCCCGGGTGCCGTTGCGCCTGTCCCTGGCCTTTACCGGAGCGGTGAGCCAGTCCGGCCAGATTATGGCCGTGGGCGGCGTCACGCGCAAAATTGAGGGTTTTTTCGAACTGTGCTCCCGCCGCGGCCTGACGGGCGAGCAGGGCGTGATCATCCCGCGCGACAATATCGAGCACCTCATGCTGGATGCGAAGGTGGTGGAGGCCGTGCGCCAGGGGCGTTTTGCCGTGTACCCGGTGACGCACATCAGCCAGGCGCTGGAGCTTTTGACCGGACTGCCCGCGGGGCGGCGCCGCAAGGATGGCTCCTTCCCCAGGGGCTCCCTGTTCCGCCTGGTGGATGACCGTTTGCACGATTTGGGCTGGCTGGCCGAGCATTCGTTCAAGACCCGCCGGCGCAAGGGCTGAAAGCGCAGAGCGCCCTGAACGGCGAGCGGGCGGGGCCGCCTTTTGCCTGTCATGGAGTCAGGCCGTCTTCTTCATAGCGCTTGGGGCAGGCCCGGCAGGGACGGGGTGGTTCGTTGGCGCACAGGCGGGCGCGGTATTCCGCATAGGCCGGATCATTCCACAGATCCCAGGCGTTCCGCTCCAGAACGGAACCAAAGCGCTGCCGCCGATCGCCCGGGTGGCCCGGCGGCACGGCGGCGGGCACGTTGAGATATATGCAGGGCGACACGGTGCCCTCGGCGTCCACATAGACGGTACGTCCGGCATTTTCACGGCACACGGGCAGGGGAAGCGGCCCGGGCAGGGCGTAGTGGAAGCCGCGTCCGGCAGCCCGCGCGCGGCGCGCGGCCTCGTCCAGCAGGGCCTGGGCGGCGTTTCGCCGTGCCCTGGCCTCGGCCGTGACCGGGGGAGCGAAGGCCAGCGCTTCCTGCCCCGGCGCGGCGATGTAGTCCAGGGTGCTGACCACGGCGGCGTGCACATCCAGCTCGTCCATGAGATCGGGCAGTCTGGCCACGGCGTCCATGCGGTCGGCCAGCATCAGATAAGCGATATGAATTTCCAGATGCACGCCGCCTCTGGCCTTGCGCACCCGCTGGAGCGTGCGCACGGCCTCCACGGTCTGCGCGAAGGGGACGCCCGCGCGGGCCGCGTTGGACGCCTCGTCCGTGCCCGCCAGCGAAAAGGCCGCCACATCCAGGCCGCTGTCCACCAGCCGGGCGGCAATCCCGTCGTCCATGCGCAGACCGCAGGTGGTGGTGGACACCGCGCACCCGGCCCGCCTGGCAAAGGCCGCGAAGTCGAAAAAGCGGGGGTGCAGCAGGGGCTCTCCCCAGCCCTGGAGATGGGCCCGGCGGCTGCGGCGCAAGAGCGGCCACAGGGCCGCCATGACTTCGGCCGTCATGCCGCGCGACCGCCACACGTCGGCCAGCGTGCTGTGCGGACAATATATGCAGCGCCCCGGACAGGCGGAACTGACCTCTATCTGGATGCAGTCCAGAGGCCGGGGCGGGCTGAGAAAGGCGTCGCGTATCTCCTGCCACAGGCCGGGCCGGAAGGCCGGGTTCGCCAGAGGATCGCCGCTCACGACGCGCCCGGGGTGAAGAATGCGGCCAGCCGGGCCAGCCGGCCCCGGCGCGGCAGATGCCAGGAGGTTTCCACATAGGGCAGCCAGGGTCTGGCCTGCCATTTACGCTTGAAAAAGGCCACGCCGGGGTTGATGCCCAAACCCAGATTGAGCAGGCTGTGGCCCCGTTCCACGGCTTCATTCAGCAGGGCGTGGAACACGGCGTCGGCACAGCCGGGAGGGCTGTCCTGCCGCCGGAAGGCGAACATATAGAACGCTACGGCCAAAGAGCTGTAGTCGCCCACGGCAAAGGCCCGCAGGGTTCCGTCCTGCCGGTCGCGCGCGGCGAAGAGCAGGGCCCCCGGCACGGCGGCAAGGTAGTCACCGATCCGGCTGTATATGGCGCGCGTGCCTTCGGCCAGGGGACGGGTGCGCAGATAGTCGTCCACCAGATCCCTGGCTTCGGGGCCCCAGCCCTCCACCGCCACGCTGACCTCGCGCCGCGCCCGGCGCAGCATGTTGCGAACCTTGCCGGTGGCGGGCGCAAAGGGTGGAGAGGAGGGCAGATCCAGGGCCCACCAGGCGTCCGCTTCGGCGCTTTCCGCCTGAGGGGGGGCGCATGCGGGCCGGCGGGGCCCCAGCACGGTGACGCGCCTGGCATGCGCGGCGTCTACGGATGCGGCCACGACCTCTTCCCAGTCCTGGGAGGAACGTTCCGCGCCATAGCTGTCATAGGCCGCCAGAATGAGCTCGTCGCCCGCCGTGTATTGCAGAAAGCCCGCGGGGGACAGGCTGGGAACAACATCGGCCACGGCCAGGACATAGGCGGGCGACTGTTCCGGCACCACGGCCGAGGCCGCCAGCCCGGCCATCTGTGGCGAAAGCGTCGCGGCCTGCGGGGGCAAGATCGTCATCGCAGAAGCTCCTTATTCCATAAGGCGGCCAGCCGGTGGCGCCAGGAGGGCAGAACCTTGCGCACGCTGAAGCCGTCTTCGGCCAGCATCCGCCGCAGATTAAGCAGATGGGCGGAACCCACAAACACGGCCACGTTGCCCCGTTCCAGCCAGGGGCGCATGCGCTCGCGAAACCGCTGGTCGCGATGATCGATGATGCGTTCCGTGCGCGAGGGAAATTCCGTGCTGGTGCCCAGCATGCCTTCCAGATTGCCCGCCAGATAGGACGCCGCGTTGCGCCGCCGGTAGCGATCCCACTCACGGCACCTGCGCGCAAAGCGCACGATGCGATCCATGGGCGCGGATTCCAGTGAGGCGAGCTGTTCGGCCACGCTTTCCATGCCGAACACGGTCTTGCCCATATCCCGGGCCAGGTTCCATATTTCCAGGTCAACAGACTGTTTCCAGCCCCGCTGTTCCAGAAACAGCGTCCACAGTGAAAAAAAGGCGTACCAGGGTCTTGTCCGGCCCAAAAGCTCGCGCACCACGTCGGCAGAGGGCGGCGGGCCGTCCGCCAGCAGGCGGCGACGGCACAAAAACTGTTCCAGCAGGGCCGCATCGGCGTCTGTCAGATGATCGCGGACACTCTCGCCCGGCGGGGGCACGGCGCGGCCCGCGTCATCCACCTCGGCCAGGCTGTCCGGATCCAGCGGGCCTTCCAGAATTACGGTGTCCACCTTGTCAAAGAGGCGGCGCAGGGACTGCTCGAAGGAGCAGCAGAAAAAGTGGGCCGTGCCCCCCAGCCACGAAGTATGCCCATTTTTGTCCAGACGCCAGAGCATGGCGAAGGGGCGCTGCCTGGGCTGATCCAGCGCAAAGCGCCATTTGTTGACCGGCCCGCCCGCCATCAGGGCGCTCATTATATCGCTGTCCAGCCCGAAGCTTCGGCCGGAAGCCCGGCGCGAGGCCCATCCGGGGGAAGATCGAGTGACCGTGCGTTTTTCCTCCCAGGCCGCCTCCACATAGGGCAGCACCGCGCGGGCGCCCCATTTGAGCTTGAAGCGCCGTATGCCGTCATTGACGCCCAGCCCCAGATGAATAAAGGCCTTGCCCTCGCGCCGGGCGGCTTCAAGCATGGCACGGAACAGAAGATCCGTGGCGTGAGGCGTGTAGTGCATGCGCGAGTGGGCGCCGATGAGATAGGTGCAGAAGCGCGGCGGCGTGAAATCCAGGAGCAGGCAGGCGGCCAGATGCCCTTTGCCGTCCACGGCGTCAAAGAGCCGCAGATCCGTGCCGGGCGCGTTCACAACCGAGGCGGAGCGCGCGTACAGTTCCCGCACGGCTGGCCGCAGGGCCGCCCGCCCCATAAATTCCGCCCACAGGCGGCGGTGGGCCGGGGTAAATTCCCTGCCTTCCCGCAGCTGCAGGGGAATGTGATCGAGCACATGGCGCAGGCGGGCGGGAACGGGCGCATTGACATTCAGAATATACACCTCATCCCGCTCGGTGATGAAGCCTGCCAGCCGTTCCGGCGCGGCCGGCCCTGCCAGCCAGCAGCGGCGCGCTCCTGTGCGGCGCAGGGCCTTGTCCAGAGCTGTTTCAAAGGCGGACATATCCTGCGGGGCACTGTGCGCCGCGGCCTGTCCGGCTGCGCCCGGCAGAGCCCAGGCCGGGATGCGGTCATCCAGCGGATAGCCCACGGCCGTCAGCCATGCTTCGCCGCCCGCCCCTTGGAAATTCTCTGGCGCGCTGAAAAAGAGAAAGCCGTCCTCCACAAAGGGCCGGCCGCCCGACATGGCCTCCATAAAGGCCACCGAGTGCTCGGGCACGGTGGCGCGGAGTATGGCGGAATCCGCGGATAGGGCGTTCATGATCTTGGCTTCCCTGAATCAGATGATGCGCGGGCGAAGCCCCGCGGCTTTTCGTCCCCACGCTAGCATCCGGAAGGCATTCCGGCAAGAGCGCCTGCGTTTGAGCGTCCTGCCTTCGCTTGACAGGGTTCCCCACCCGTGGGAAAAGATATGCCCGTGCGCTCGTAGCTCAGTTGGATAGAGCGACAGCCTCCTAAGCTGTAGGCCCCGTGTTCGATTCACGGCGGGCGCACCAGGAATTTTTAGATGGAATCCGCGTTTAGTTATATAACGCATACAAATGCTGGATGCTAAGGTCGCGGAAACTCTATTTCCTGATTCAGATCCACGCTTCACACACGCCGGCGTGGGCCAGGAAACCGAAACCGGCCATGCCGCCAGTTCCGGTTTGACATCGATATGTTCAGCAGCGCTTTGCGGGAATAATGCATTGATGATGCCCACCACCCGCGGGCGGATTTTCTCTCATGGAACCATATGAAACGGCGTATTCTGAGGCAGGAAGAGTTCTTCAGTGACGCATCGGCAGACACTTGGGTGAGACCCGCGAGAAACGAAAACGTGCCAAAGCTTTAATAGGCTTTGGCACGTTTGAACATTAAAAAATTTTCATTTTGCATGGCAACTTACAGGATAAACCAAAACATTAGCTAAGTGCCAATGTTATATAAGATTTCATATTTAATACAATGATGGTATTCCATCTTCTTGATTAAGTATAAATTGAGATTTATCTTTTCTTCCTTCGAATTTCTCCAATCCAAGTACAGTCTTTTCCTTCATGCTTCTTTTGTTCTTTTCAAACCATATTTCAGCTTTATCATTAGGTGCAACCAAGACACATTTTGAAATTTTTTCTTTCACTTTATTATCATTAAGTTCATCAAATTTCACTGCTTTTAGATCGAATCTTGCTTTAGCCCATCCCATATATGGAGATACTCTAACATAATAATTCATTTTTGGTGCTATATCTGCTTTTAAAACTGAACCTGATTCTCCGCCAACAACAAATATATGTTCACCTGGTGTTGTTATAAACCTAATTTTTTTATTATATGATGATATTCCTATAAATTTAACATCTTCATCAATATATTCAACTATTGGGGCTTGGATAGCTCCTCCAAGAGATGAAGATCTATAGAATATAACACAAGCTGTATTATCATCCAATGTTTCCTGGCTTATATTCGCCATGGATGGTGACATGAGATTACTGCTGCACCCACTCATGATTGCTACACACACAATTAATAACAGCGATCGCATTAACTTCATACGAAACTCTCCTCGGGGTTTATGGTTTTAAATGGATAACCGCATATATGCGGTGTTTGAGCCTTACCCCAGCCCGCATACTCTGTCAATGGACACGATTACCCAAAATTTTACCCAGGCGCTCAGAAAGCTTCGATCTGACAAAAAGCTGACTCAGGAAGAACTCGCGCAGCGCTCTGGTATTGACTACAAATATCTGCAAAAACTTGAAGGCCAGAATCCATCCTCTCCGACACTTTCCACCCTGTGCAAACTTGCCAAGGGGCTTGGCATAACGCTTGCGGAACTCATCAGCAGTATCCCCGCGGAACCTTGAGCGTCTTGCACGGCAAAAGAAAAGGGCGGCTCAAAGAGCCGCCCGGGCTTGTGGGAAGACGGAAGTATGGCTCACTGCGCCGGGTTTGCGATGTCCCAGAATTCCAGGTTGGGCTTGGCCGCCTGGAGTTCGTCCAGCGAAACCTCGACAACCTGAGGCCCCGCGGCCCACGGGGCTACCTGATAGGGCTGGAAATGCAGCCGGATGCCTGACGGTGTTACAATAAAGGTGCGAAAGTTGTCTTCCACGGGCTCGGTACCGGCTATGAGCATTTCGTCCGGGATGCCCGCGCCGTCTTCCGAGCCCTCGTCGGGTTCGGACAAAACGCGCCGCGCCACTTTGCTGAACTGCAGCACGGCCAGGTTGGGATCCAGAAAAAGGTCTTCCAGCAGGAGCGGGTAGCCCGTGCCGCGGTCATAATTGCCGGCCACAATGTCGAGCATGCCATGGGCACCCCCGGTGAAGCTCCAGACATTCCACAGAACAGCCGCCACCCGGCTGGACGGATAGGTCACGTCGTGGGAAATGGACAGTTCATACGGAAACATCTGGGAAGACGGATCCGTGCTGGGATCGGCGGCCAGTGCCGTGACTTCCTGCTCAAAGCTGTCCACAAGGCCGGTGACGAAGGCGCGCGATTCGTCGTCCACCCGGGGGATGTTGAGCACCGGCCACGAGGCGTTGATGTCCACAAATTCGGTTGTGCGGCGGATGGTATTGGCGTTGTCCGCGGCGGTCTCGGGCGCGTTGTCTTCACCGGCTGCCGGCATGGCGCAAAGCAGGGTCAGGCCAAGCAGGCACAGGAAACGGAAGAGAGTGGAGCGGGTCGGGGACATGGCGGACTCCGAAAAAGGTTGAAGTTCGACGCACTTTGACCCGTCTTGGCGCTGAAATCAAGCATTTCTCCTGAGTTTTTTCCATATTCCTTTGTGTTTCAGGCGCGGCCTTGCCGCCAGCGGGCGCCGGAGGCGCGCTTTCTTTTGCGGGTATGGCGTTTGGGGGCATGGTCTTTTGGCGGGATCAGGTGTATAAGACAGGGGCGTCCCCGTGCCGGGGCATTTTTTCCCGCCCGGCGGGAACGTCCCCCCATGTGATTTTTTTAGGAAGGAGAAGCCTGATGGTGTTGGATCCCACAAAGTTTGCCGACTGGGAAATCGCGCAGGACGCGGAAAGCCGCATGAAGACCATACGCCAGCTGGGGAGCGAGCTCGGGCTTGAGGATGACGAGCTTTTGCCCTACGGGAAATTTATGGGCAAGGTGGATGATCGTGCCGTGCTCAAGCGGCTGGCGTCCCGGCCCAACGGCAGATATGTGGATGTCACGGCCATCACGCCCACCCCGCTGGGTGAGGGCAAGTCCACCACCACCATCGGATTGGTGCAGGGGCTGGCCAGAAGGGGAAAACGGGCGTCGGCCGCCATCCGCCAGCCTTCGGGAGGGCCCACCATGGGGGTCAAGGGGTCGGCCGCCGGGGGCGGGCTGGCGCAGTGCATTCCCCTCACCCAGTATTCGCTGGGCTTCACCGGTGACATCAACGCCGTCATGAACGCTCACAATCTGGCCATGGTCGCCCTGACCTCGCGCATGCAGCACGAGCGCAACTATGATGACGAAACGCTGCTGAAGCTTTCGGGACAGAAGCGGCTCAATATTGATCCCGCCAGCGTCAGCATGGGCTGGGTTCTGGATTACTGCTGCCAGGCGCTGCGCCACATAGTCATCGGCATGGGCGGCCGCAGCGACGGCTTTATGATGCAATCGCACTTTGATATTGCGGTGTCCTCCGAGGTCATGGCCATTCTGGCCATTGCCAGAGATCTGCGCGATCTGCGCGAACGCATGGGCCGGATTATTGTGGCGCGCGATCGGGCGGGCGCGCCCGTCACCACCGCCGATCTTCAGGTGGATGGCGCCATGACCGCCTGGATGGTGGAGGCGGCCAAGCCCAATCTGATCCAGACCATTGAAGGGCAGCCTGTCTTTGTCCATGCCGGGCCTTTCGCCAACATTGCCCTGGGGCAGAGTTCGGTCAGCGCGGATTTGGTGGGGCTCAAGCTCAGCGAATACCATGTGACGGAATCCGGCTTTGGCGCGGATATAGGCTATGAAAAGTTCTGGAATCTCAAGTGCCATTACAGCGGCCTGATTCCCGATGCCGCCGTGGTGGTGGCCACGGTGCGCGCCCTGAAAAGCCACGGCGGCGCGCCGGTGCCCCGGCCGGGTCGTCCCCTGCCGGAGGAGTACGGCAAGGAAAACGTGGGTTTTGTGGAAGCCGGATGCTGCAACCTGCTGCATCATATCCGCACGGTGAAAAAGTCGGGCGCGCATCCCGTGGTGTGCATCAACGCCTTTGTGGGCGACACCAGGGCGGAGCTCGCCAAAATACGCGAGCTGTGCGAGGCCGAAGGCGCGCGCGTGGCCGTGTCCCACCACTGGGAACGGGGCGGCGAAGGAGCGCAGGAGCTGGCCGACGCTGTTATGGATGCCTGCCGCGAACCCGCGTCATTCAAGCCGCTGTACAGCTGGGACACCCCCTTTGCCGAACGCATCGACATGGTGGCCCGCGAGGTCTACGGCGCGGACGGCGTGGACTACAGCCCCGAAGCGGCGGACAAGCTGGCCGCTTTCCAGAAGCGCGAGGATGCCTCCAGCCTGGGCCTGTGCATGGTTAAAACCCACCTTTCCCTGTCTGATGATCCGGATCGGAAGGGCGAACCGCATGGGTGGCGCTTGCGTATCCGCGACGTTTTGCTCTATGGCGGCGCGGGTTTCGTGGTGCCTGTGGCGGGCACCATAAATCTGATGCCCGGCACCGGTTCCAACCCCGCCTTCCGCCGTATTGACGTGGATGTCGAGACCGGCCGCGTCAAGGGCATTTTTTAAGCGCGCAGGGGGGGAAGGCTTCGCCGGAAACCGTTCCCCGCGCGCTCCTGGGCTCGCGCCGCCGGCGCGCGGTTGCTCCGCTTCGGAGCCTGTGATACACAGGCACCATCCCGCATGGACTCTCAGGTTTTTAACAAGTGAACGAGTTATGGCAAACGTCAGATCGGCCTATACGGACAGTGTGAATTTTTTTGGCCGGGAAGATCCCCTGAAACTGGCGGAGCGTTTCGGTACGCCGCTCTATGTCTATAATGAAGCCATTCTGCGCCAGCGCTGCCGCGACCTGCTGGGCCTGTCGTCCCATCCGGGGTTTCACGTTGACTATTCGGCCAAGGCCAACACCAACCCCGCCCTGCTGCGCATTATCCGTGACGAGGGCTGCCTGGTCGATGCCATGTCCCCGGGCGAATTGCGGCTCAATCTTCTGGCCGGGTTTCAGCCGGAAGAAATCCTGTATGTGTGCAACAATGTGAGCGCGGATGAGCTGAAAAACGCCGCGGCGCACGGCCTGCTGGTCAGCGTGGACTCCCTGTCCCAGCTGGAACTGTACGGCCGGGTCAACCCCGGCGGGAAGGTCATGGCCCGTTTCAATCCGGGCATCGGGGCCGGGCACAGCGCCAAGGTCATCACCGCCGGCAAGGAAACCAAGTTCGGCATCACTCCCGATTGTCTGTCCGACGTGTTTGACATCGCGGCCCGATCCGGCTTGCGCCTGGCCGGGCTCAACCAGCACATCGGGTCACTGTTTATGGACGGAAGCAGTTATCTGGCGGCCGTAAACGTGCTGCTCGATCTGGCGGCTGAGGCGCTGCGGCGTGGTGCTCCGCTGGAAGTCCTCGATTTTGGCGGCGGTTTTGGCATTCCCTACCACAAGTATGAGGGCGAGGCCCGCCTCGACCTGGCCGGGCTGGGGCGTCTTTTGCACAGCCGCCTGACGGAATGGGCGGCGGATCATGCCTACGAGGGCCGTTTCTGCATTGAGCCGGGCCGCTATATCGCGGCGGAATGCGGTTTGCTGCTGGGGCGCGTGCATGTGATCAAAAACAACGGCAGCTCGATCTACGCGGGAACCGACATTGGCTTTAATCAGCTGATGCGTCCCGTGCTCTACGATGCCTGGCACGATATCGAAATATTCCGCGAAAACGGAAAACCTGACGCCGTCATGGTGGAACAGACCGTGGCGGGCAATATTTGCGAATCGGGCGATATTCTGGCCAAAAAGCGACCTCTGCCCCGCCTGCGTGAGGGGGATGTGCTGGCCGTGCTTGACGCGGGGGCGTACGGCTATGTCATGGCGTCGGCCTACAATCAGCGCCCGCGCCCGGCGGAGCTGCTTATAGGCATGGACGGCGCCGCGCGTCTCATCCGCCGCAGGGAAACTTTCGAGGATTTGACGGCTGCCCTGATATAGACGAACGCACATTCGGTGTTATGATACAGGGAAGGTGTGCGTGCCTTCCCTGTCTTGTGTCCGAGCTTACGGGAACCCCATGAGTCCGCAATTCATCCAGAGCCTGTTTTCCACCGTGCCCCTGAAAAGCATCTGGGGGCTGGTCTGGCCGCAGACGGTCATGATGCTGTGCACCATGGTCATCGGGCTCACGGATATCTGGACGGCGGGCCGGATTCATGCCGACATTCAGGCCGCCATCGGGCTTTCGTCGCAGCTTCAGGCCTTTCTCATGGTTCTGGGCATAGCGCTGGGCTCCGGGGCCATGGCGGCGGTGAGCCAGTCCCTGGGGGCCGGACGGCGCACCCGGGGCCAGCGCTACACCGGCCTGGTCATTTCCGTGGCCGTGTGTCTGGCCCTGATGCTGGCGCTCATTGGCTATGCCGCGCGGAATGATATTCTGGCCCTGCTGCAGGTGCCCGTCACCCTGCGTCCGCTCACGGCCTATTTTTTCACCCTGGTGCTGCTGGCCCTGCCCGCGCAGTATGTCATGGGGGTGGGCAGCACGCTGTTCCGCGCCGCCCGGAACGTTATCATGCCCCTGGTGGTGGTCATGGTCGCCACGGTCATCAATATTGTCGGCGACCTGGGCTTTGGGCTTGGCTGCTTCGGTTTTCCCCGGATGGGGGTGGCCGGTATAGCCTGGTCCACGGTGGTGGCGGTCTATGCCAGCGGGGCGTTGACTCTGCTGTTTTTGCGCCGCTGCCGCCTTTTTGTGCCCGGCGTGGTGCCGCCCCCGCGCTGGATGCGCCGGGCCGCGCCCTACCTGCTCAAGGTGGCCCTGCCCGCCGTGCTGACCTCGTTTTTGTGGCATAGCGGCTATCTTTTGCTGTTTGTCATCATGGGGTCCCTGCCGGAAAACAGCGTGACGGCCCTGGCGGGCATGACCGCCGGCATGCGGGTGGAATCCATCCTGTTTATGCCGGCCATGGCCTTTAATGTCACGGCGTCCATTCTGGTGGGCAACGCCCTGGGCGCGGGCGACAAGGCCGCCGCCCGGCGCATAGGCCTGGCCACCGCGGGGACGGGTGTCGCGCTCATGAGCGCGGTGGGTCTTGGCATGTGGCCCTGGATGCCCGAGCTGGCCGCCGCCTTTTCGCCTGACATGGGCGTGCAGGCCCAGATTGTGGCCTATTTGACCTACAATATTCTTTCCACACCATTTACCGTGGGCAGCATGATTTTGAACGGCGTCATGACCGGGGCCGGGGCCACCATGTATACTCTGGTGGTCAATACCTCGTGCATCTGGCTGGTGCGTCTGCCCCTGGGCTGGTTCCTGGCGCACCAGGTATGGGGCGAGGCGCGCGGCGTCTATGCGGCCATGCTTGTCTCCATGACTGTCCAGGCCTGTACCATGCTTTGGGTATTTTTCCACAGGGATTGGGCCCGCCATGCCATGCGCGCGGCGGTTCTGCATCATCCGCCCGCATCGCATACGGAGGTTTCGCGTGAGCATGCCTGAGGGTTTTATGCCCGTCACTCTTGATCTCATGGACGAATACGAGGCCTTTCGGCAGCGGACGCCCCGGCGCTCGGCCGATTACACCTTTACCAACCTTTGGGGCTGGGCCGCGTATTATGGTCTTTCACTCGCGTTTCGCGACGATCTGGTGTGGATTCATCAAAGCTCGCCTGAACCGAAATACTGGACCCCGGTGGGCGACTGGAACGCGGCGGACTGGGAATCTCACCCCGAAATCCGCGCCGGCGTCACTCTGCACCGCGCGCCGGATGAGCTGGCCCGGCTTCTGGCAACCCGGCTCAACGGGCGTGTGCGCGCCGAAGAAAGCCGTGAACAGTGGGAATATCTCTATAGCCGTGAGGAGCTGGCCACACTGGGCGGAAACAAGTTCCACAAGAAAAAAAATCATGTCAACGGATTCCGCAAACTGTACGGGGAGGATTACCGGGTTCTCGACAATGCGGGCAATCCGCGCGGTATTGAGGATGTGCTGGAACTGCAGGAAGTGTGGTGCCACTGGCGCGATTGCGAGAACAACCATTCCCTCCAGGCGGAAAACGATGTTATCTTCCGGGTGGCCGGCAACTGGAGCCGCCTGCCTCATCTTCGCGGCGGCGCGCTGTACGTCGATGATAAAATGGCGGCCTTCGCCATTGGCGAAGCGCTGGATGCTGAAACACTGGTCGTCCATTTTGAAAAGGGGCAGTCCGACTATCGCGGGGCGTATCAGGCCATCAACAACGCCTTTGTGCTGCATGCCGGAGAGGGTTTTTCGGTCATCAACCGCGAGCAGGATCTGGGTGAAGAAGGGCTCCGACAGGCCAAGGAAACCTATAACCCCATAGGTTTTCTGAAAAAAAGCCGCCTTGTCATAAGCCCTGAAGGGGATTAGGATAAAACGGATTCCTCGCGGTTTCGCCGGTAACGGCGTGCTGCCCGCAACTTCTTTTGAGAGAATTTCAGCCATGAAAGTTGTGACCCGTTTCGCCCCAAGTCCTACGGGGCATCTGCATATAGGCGGCGGCCGCACGGCCATTTTCTGCTGGCTCCTGGCCCGCCATTTCGGCGGCGAATTCCGGCTGCGCATCGAGGACACCGACGCCGAGCGTTCCAGGCAGGAATACACGGATTCCATCCTGGCCTCCATGAAGTGGCTGGGGCTGGATTGGGACGGAGAGCTTACCTACCAGAGTCAGCGTCTGGATCTTTACAATTCCTATGTGGACAGGCTGATCGAAGGCGGCCACGCCTATTGGTGCGACTGCTCGCCCGAAGAGGTGGAGGCCATGCGTGAGGTCGCCCGCGCCAAGGGACAAAAGCCCCGCTACAACGGCCGCTGTCGTCAGCGCGGTCTGGGCCCCGGGCCTGGCCGTGTGGTGCGCCTTAAGGTGCCTGACGAGGGCCGGGTGGTCTTTCAGGATATGGTCAAGGGCGCCATCGCCGTGGATGTGACCGAGCTGGATGACATGGTGCTGCGCCGCGCCGACGGTATGCCCACCTACAACATGGCCGTGGTAGTGGACGACCACGACATGGGGGTGACCCATGTCGTGCGGGGTGACGACCATGTGTCCAATACCCCGAAGCAGATACTGCTGTACCAGGCTCTCGGCTGGGAAACGCCGGTATTCGGCCATGTCCCCATGATTCTGGGGCCGGACAAACAAAAGCTGTCCAAGCGCCATGGGGCGCGGGCGGTCATTGAGTACGAGCAGGACGGTCTTTTGCCCCAGGCTCTGGTGAACTATCTGGTGCGGCTGGGCTGGTCCCACGGCGATCAGGAAATTTTCTCCCTGAGCGAGCTGGTCAGGCTTTTTGACGGCAGCAATCTGAACAGCGCGGCCGCCGCCTTTGATCCGGAAAAATTGCAGTGGCTCAACGCCCATTACCTCAAGGAAAGCCCCGCGCCCGAGCTGGCCGCCATGCTGCGGCCCTTTGTGCGTCAGTTTGGCTTCGATGTGCCCGCCAGCCGGCTGGAAGAGCTGGCGCCCCTGTACCGCGAGCGCGCCGCCAACCTGAAGGATATGGCCGCCGCCCTCTGTCCTTATTTTCAGGATGCCGGCAGCCTCTCCTGCGAGGAAAAGGCCGCCAAGTCGCTCACTGGCGAGGGCCGGGCCCAGGTGGCCGCTGTGCGGCGCGTGCTGGCTGAGCTGCCGGACTTCGAGCCCGAAACGCTGGAAAAAGCCATCCATGAGTATGTGGAGCGGGGCGGCCTCAAGTTCAAGCAGGTGGGGCCTCCGCTGCGCGCCGCGCTCATCGGCCAGTCGGGCGGGCCTTCCGTGCATCTTATCCTTGCTGCCCTGGGTCGGGCGGAAAGTCTGAAACGTCTGGACAGGGCGGCCGGGTGATCCCTGCCGGACGGGCCACGCGCGCCGGGCGCACCCTGATGGGCCGCTGTTCCCCATGTTTTCTTTTTGGGAGTATCCATGCACCTGTATAATACGATGACGCGCCGCAAGGAAAAGTTTGAGCCTCTGCATCCTGGCCGGGTTGGCATGTACGCCTGCGGGATCACGGCGTATGATTACAGCCACATTGGCCACGCCCGTTCCGCCGTGGTCTTTGATGTGCTGGCGCGCTATCTGCGGCACAAGGGCTATGATGTGACCTTTGTCCGCAACTTCACCGATGTGGACGACAAAATTATCGCCCGGGCCAACCGCGAGGGCGTCAGCAGCGCCGACATTGCCGCGACCTATATCGCGGCCTTTCATGAGGACATGGATCGCCTGGGGGTGCGGCGCGCCGATATGGAGCCCCGTGCCACCGAGTATATTCCCGCCATGCTTGAGCTGTGCGGGTGCCTTATCGAAACGGGGCATGCCTATGCCGCGGCTTCGGGGGATGTGTATTTCCGCGTGCGTTCCTTTCCGTCCTATGGCAGGCTGTCGGGCCGGGCGCTGGATGATTTGCGGGCCGGCGCGCGCGTTGCCCCTGGCGAAGACAAGGAAGACCCGCTGGACTTTGCCCTGTGGAAGGCCGCCAAACCCGGTGAACCCTTCTGGGAAAGCCCATGGGGGAAGGGACGCCCCGGCTGGCACATTGAGTGTTCGGCCATGAGCGAAAAAAATCTTCCCCTGCCCCTGGATATCCATGGCGGCGGGCAGGATTTGATTTTTCCCCACCACGAAAATGAAATCGCCCAGAGCGAGGCCGCGCTCGGCAAGGAATTTGCCCGCTTCTGGGTGCACAATGGCTTTGTTCAGATCGATTCGGAAAAGATGTCCAAATCGCTGGGGAATTTCAAAACCATACGCGATATTCTGAAGCAGCGGCAGCCGGAAACCCTGCGCTTTTTTCTGATTGGCAAGCATTACCGCAGTCCCATTGATTTCAGCGTGGACGCCATGGATGATGCCGAACGCGGTCTGAAGCGCGTGTACGAGTGCCTGGCCGAAGCGGAGCGCGCGCGCGCCCGTTCGTCCTGGAAGCCGGGCGAACTGCCCGCTGAGCTCACGCAGGAATGGGCGACGCTGGACAGGGCTTTTGGCGAGGCCATGGACGACGATTGCAATACCGCCGCCGCCCTGGGCCATGTGTTCGGGATGGTGCGCCTGATCAATCGCGTTCTGGAGGACAAGGCCCTGAAAAACCGGCAGGGAACGTTCGCCCTGCTGGAAAAATTTGTTCGCGCCGTGGCGGACTGGAACGCCATACTGGGCGTTTTTGGCGCCCCTCCCGAGGATTTTCTGCGCGATTTGCGCGATACTCGCGCCCGGCGTCTTGGGCTGGATATGGCCCGGGTGGAAAGTCTGCTGGCCGAGCGCGCCGAGGCCCGCGCCGCCAGGGATTTCGCGCGCGCCGACGCCGCCCGCGATGCCCTGAGCGCTCTTGGGGTGCAGGTGCGTGATACCCCGGACGGCCCTGTCTGGGACATGGCGTAAGCCTCCGCCGGCAGTGCCGCGTGTCTGACGGACGGAGGCCAAGGAGACACTGTGCGAGTACGCGTTCTTCTTATTTGGCTGTGCGTGGCATGCCTTTGCTTCGGGCCTGTGCCCGCCCGTGCCGCTCTGTTCGGAGAATTTGGCCTGGCGGATGAAATGAAAGTGGGGCGCGAGTTTGAGGCATTGGTCAAATCGTCGATGCCCCTGGTGGAGGATCCGGAAATCAAGCTGTACGTCCAGAGCGTGGTGGATCGGATTGTGGCCACGCTGCCGCCGCAGCCATACAAGTTTCAGACCAGCGTCATGCTGCACAATTCGCTGAACGCCTTTGCCGTGCCCGGGGGCTTTGTGTTTGTCCACACCGGCCTTATCCAGAATCTGAAGCACGAATCAGAGCTGGCCGGGGTGCTGTCGCACGAAATCGCGCACGTTACCCAGCGGCACATCGCGCACCGCATCGAACGGGGCACGGCCATTTCTCTGGCCAGCATCGCCGGAATGCTGCTTGGCGCGCTTGCGGGCGGCAATGTGGGCCAGGCCGCCATTGCGGCTTCGGCCGCGGCGGGCCCCGCCGCCATGCTCAGTTACAGCCGTGCCGACGAAGACGACGCCGATCAGTTTGGCATCCGTTATCTGGTGAATGCGGGCTATAATCCGCTGGGCCTGAGCGGCGCGTTTTCCAGAATTCAGGAGTTGAGTTACGGGAGGGGTGCCGATTATCCGGAATATCTGTCAACCCATCCCGATTTGACGGCCCGGCTGACAACCATGGCCTCGCGCGTGCAATCCATGCCCGCCGACGTGCGCCATCGCCCGGATGGCGATGCCCGGTTTTGCCGGGTTCAGGCCCTTATCTGGGCCAAATACGGCGACATTCAGCACGCGGGCCAGGTGTTTGCCGCCAGAGATCCGGATGACGCCATGACCCTTATGGGGCTGGGTATTCTGGCGGCCCGGCAGAACCGGGTCAAAGATGCCGAGGCCAGTTTCAGGCGGGCGCTGGAGCTGGCCCCGCGCGACTCGCTGGTGTTGCGCGAGGCGGGCATATTCCACTACAATATGAGTGATATCCAGGTGGCCCGCGCGCAGTTGGAACAATGCCTGCAAATCAATCCCGATGATGCCATGGGGCAGTTTTTCTATGCCCGCCTTCTGGACGATGAGGGTGACAGTCATGGAGCTCAGGCCGCCTATCGCCGTGTCTTGCGCTATGTGCCGGAAGACGCGGAGGTGCATACCTATTACGGCCGTTCCCTGGGCAAAAGCCGGCAGGAATTTTGGGGCTACCTGCATCTGGCCTATGCCGCCGTGTATTCCAATGACGAGCGCAGGGCCAAAAGCTGGCTGGACAAGGCAAAAAGCGGGGCGCGAACCGATGAGGAACAGGCCGGGCTGAAAAAATGTATCGAAGTGTATACAAGCCGGCAAAAACTGTGGTCGCAGCGCTAGCGGCCAGCAGCATGAGGATATGCATATGGAACTTCGCGGCACCACCATTCTGGCCGTGCGCACGGTCAAAGGCGTTGCCCTTGGCGGTGACGGTCAGGTGACCATGGGGCAGACCATGATCATGAAACACACGGCGCGCAAGGTACGCCGCTTGCACAAGGGGAGGGTTCTGGCGGGTTTTGCCGGTTCCACGGCTGACGCCTTCACGCTGTTTGAACGCTTTGAGGCCAAACTGGAGGAAAGCGCGGGTAATTTGCTGCGCGCCGCCGTGGAAATGGCGAAGGACTGGCGCAAGGACAAATATCTGCGTAAACTGGAAGCCATGTTGCTGGTGGCGGATGCGGAACGGATCCTTGTCCTCACCGGCACCGGGGATGTCATTGAACCGGACGACGGCGTGGCCGCCATCGGATCGGGGGGGGCCTATGCTCTTGCCGCCGCCCGCGCCCTTCTTCGGCATGGCGATATGAGTCCGGCCGATGTGGTGCGGGAAGCCATGGCCATTGCCGCGGACATTTGTGTTTTTACCAACGGCAATTTGACCTTGGAAGTGCTGGACGCCGAATGACATTGCTTCCGACGAGGGCGCTATGGCCAGCTATCAGGATAAATTTTTGCGCTATATGGCGGATCAGGGCCTCAATGTGACCCGGCAGCGGCTGCGCATTGCGGAAATGTTTTTCTCCATGCAGGGGCATCACACTCTGGATGAACTGTATGGCATTATGCGTCGCAGCGAACCGGGCCTGGGGCAAACCACAGTGTACCGCACCCTCAAGCTGTTGTGCGAGGCCGGCCTGGCCCTTGAATTGCAGTTTGGCGACGGTGCGGCCCGCTTCGAGCCAGTGAAGGCCAAGGCCCACCACGATCATCTCATCTGCCAGAAGTGCGGCAAAACCGAAGAAGTCCACAGCGAGGCCATTGAGGCGCTTCAGCGTGAGCTGGCGGATGCTCATGGCTATCAGCTGCTGGGGCATGCGCATTATCTGTACGGGCTGTGTCCCGAGTGCCGCAGGCGGGGTGACAGTCTGGAGATGTTTGAGACCCCCGCGCCTGTTACGTGAAAGTCATCACCGTCCGTTCAAAGCCCGGGCAACGGCAGGGGGCGCCTGGGGTCAGCCCGCATGGCCCGACAGCCAGGCTACCAGCATCCAGCAGATGAACCAGGTGAGCAGGTGGGGAATCCAGGGGTTGAAAAAGCGCCCCTCCAGCAGATGGCGGATGGACATGAAAAAGATCATGGCCCGGCCGAGGGCCGCAAAAAACAGAAACCCTATACCCGCCAGCAGGCCGAAGTTCAGGCTTGCCAGCAGGGCCAGAATCAGGGTGGTTATGGTGGGCAGGCAGGCCGGGGGCATGGCCTGTTCACCGGGAAAGCTGGTATAAAAAATGCGGGTAAAGCCCGGGGAAGTGCCGTAGCCGCCCCCATGGGCCGCCCGGCCCGGATGCGTGGGGGGCATATGCTCGTCCACCAGTTCCGGCTCCAGAATTTTGTCACGCTCATCGGGCGTTTTTCCGCAATGGGGACAGGCGCGGGCGTCATGGGGCATATCGGCGTGGCAGTGCGGGCAGCGCATGGGGAACTCCATAACAAGGAAGCTTTAAGCCCTGGCGTTCCCTCAAAAAGGAAGCAGGGCGGGATGGACAAGCGCTTTTTCTGAATGCGCTGAAAACCACCTACAGGCGGCGGAGAAAAAGCGTTCCTTCAGCCACAAAGCGCACAGGGCCGCCTACCCAGATATGCTGAATCTGTCCGCCCCGCGCGGACTTGGCGGAATCGCTTTCAAAGCTGACGGTAAGAATATCTCCGCTGGGCTGCCGGATGGCAAGGCGGCTGTCACCGCTCCGCGCCCTCAAGGCCAGCGCGCAGGCCAGCGTACCGGAACCACAGGCGCTTTCCGCGCACAGCGTTTTTGTGGCGCGCACCCACACCACAGGGTACACAGCAGGGGGATCCGTCATGGTGTCGAGCCACAGGCACCCGACGGCGGCCTCGCCGTCCAGGCCGAAGCGGGCGCGCAGTTCGGCGCAGGCGGAGGGCAGATTGTCCGCGGATGGCGGCGGGGCATTTTCGAGCAGGATGTGAGCGATGCCAGGCACCCGAATCAGGCAGGCCCCGCCAAGCATGGCCGGGGGCTCCGGCATCCCGCGAAATTTCATGCCGGCCGCCGCTGTCCAGTCCATCTGGCCCTGATCCGCCGGAACGCGGCGCACTCGCACATCCACCGCGCTTTCCGCTCCGGAAACCTCAATCTGGCCGCCCCACCGATCCGGCCCCAGGGACGGCAGCACGCCCTGTCTGGCCAGCAGGGCGGCGCATGCGCGCGTGGCATTCAGGCAGAATTCTCCTCCCATCATGTCCAGACGCGGCGTGAGCCCGCCGGAGGATGTGAGGAAACCCACCTGTTCAGCGGCGAGATGCCCGGGGCTCATGATTTCAGCGGCCGCAGAGGCGCGCAGGGCGGGCGCCACGGCGTCCGCTTCCAGCAGGACGGTTGGATTTCCGCCGGGCGTGATTTTCCAGAACCTCACCATAAGGAGCTATGAAGCCAGCCTCTGGCCAGAGATCGGGCGGGAGCAAACAGGTTAGTGGCCGCAGCAGCTGCTGCAGCAACTGCCGCAGGCGGAGCCGCCTGCCGGGGCGGGCAGAGGATTGGCCGGTTCCACCGTAAAGCCCATATAGGACAAATCAATGGTCACACCGCCAATCTGTTCCCACAGATTTTTTTCAACACAAAAGGTGAAGCCATCCTGATCCAGCACGGCATCCTCATCGCGCGGATCGTCCAGCGCCAGGCCGAGGCGCGGGCCTCCGCAACCGCCCGGAGCCAGGTAAATGCGGATGGGAGACTGGGCTTTGTCAGCAAAAAACGCTTTCAGTTCCTTGGTGGCATTTTCAGTCAGGGTAAGCATGCTGCCTCCGAATATCATACGGATGTTGAATGAACTATGCAGGCATAAGTACGAACGGCTTTTCCCTTTGTCAATGGTGCTTGAAAAAAACACTCTTCTGCCGGAGCGGGGCGGGAAAACACGCTCGGGCGGGGGGAGGGCGGTGCGCCCGGTTCAGCCGGGCGAAGGCGCTTTTCCCGCGGCAGGAAAACGTGTATCGTGGGCACGGTTTAAGGCTCGACCCCTTTTTGCTGGAGGTGACTGGCATGGAAACAGTGCTGCTGACCCGTGACGACATGGCCCGTACTTTGGAGCGTCTGGCGTACGAAATTCTGGAGCGGCGTCGCGGCTCCCATCAGCTTCTGCTGGTGGGCATTCAGCGTCGGGGCGTCGATCTGGCCCGGCGGCTGGCCCGCATTCTCGGCGCGCGGGCGGAGTGCGATATTCCCTTGGGCACTCTGGATATCAATCTGTACCGGGATGACTGGACATCCCTCTCCGCCATGCCCGCCCTGGGGGCCTCGTCCATTCCTCTTCCTCTGGAGGGGCGGCAGGTCATTCTGGTGGACGATGTCCTGTATACGGGGCGTACCGTGCGCGCGGCGCTGGAGGCCATTCTTGATTATGGCCGTCCACAGAGGGTGGAGCTTTTGGTTCTGGTGGACAGGGGACATCGCGAACTGCCCATTCATGCCGATTATGTGGGGCGCAGCGTCAATACTTCAAGCTCCGAGCAGGTCAATGTCCTTCTGGAAGAGCTCGACGGCGTGGACGAGGTGCGCCTGACCTCAGCGCCATAAGCCGCTTGCCTGCCCTGCGCATCGCGGCCGCGATGCGCAGAGGCCCAAAAGCTGGTAACGTCCAGAGTTTTGCGCACAGTTGATGGCCCACCCGGTCAGGTTGTCCTCTGGCCCGGTTCACAGCGCTGCCAGCGGCTTTTCGGGAAAACATCCCCTATGGCCTCAAGCACACCAGGCGCTTTGCCGGATACGATCAGCCGGACATGCTCAAGCCCCCGCTGTTTCAGATACCGGAAGAAATTCCTCCAGCTTTCCGCATCCTCGCG
>JAFLSV010000011.1 GCA_022510785.1 Desulfovibrionaceae bacterium
AGCAGTAGTCGAACTCGATGCCCTGGCCGATGCGGTTGGGGCCGCCGCCCAGGATGATAACTTTTTTGCGGTTTTCGGCCTCAATTTCGCGTCCGGTTTCGTAGGTGGAGTAGAAATAGGGCGTGTAGGCCGGAAATTCGGCCGCGCAGGTGTCCACCAGGTAATAGGTGGGCTCGGTGCCCGTGGCCCGGCGCAGGGCGGCCACGTCGCCTTCGGGCCGTTTCCACATTTCGGCCAGCTGCCGGTCGGAAAAGCCGAAGCCCTTGGCCTTGCGCAGCAGGGTCACCAGTTCGGGGTTGTCCGCGGTCATGGAGTTGCCCAGGGCAAAGTCGCGGATGGAGGACTCCATGTCCACGATGTCCTTGATTTGCCCCAAAAACCAGGGATCAATGGCCGTCAGCTCGAAAATTTCGTCCAGGCTGAAGCCCGCCAGCATGGCCTGCCGCAGGGCGAACAGGCGCCTGGAATTGGGCGTGCGCAGGCGCGCGGCAATCTCGTCGCGGTCGGGCAGGGGGGCGCGGAAGGCGCTGCCCAGCCCCGGCGCGCCCACTTCCAGCGAGCGCAGGCCCTTTTGCAGCGCTTCCTTGAAGGTGCGGCCAATGGCCATGGTTTCGCCCACGCTCTTCATGGAGGTGGTCAGCTCGTCCCGGGCTCCAGGGAATTTTTCAAAGGTGAAGCGCGGAATTTTGACCACGCAGTAGTCGATGGCGGGCTCGAAGCTGGCCATGGTCTCGCGCGTGATGTCGTTGGGAATTTCATCCAGGGTGTAGCCCACGGCCAGCTTGGCCGCGATTTTGGCAATGGGGAAGCCCGTGGCCTTGGAGGCCAGCGCCGAGGAACGGGACACGCGGGGGTTCATTTCAATGACCACCAGCTCGCCGTTTTCCGGATTCATGCCGAACTGCACGTTGGAGCCGCCGGTTTCCACGCCGATTTCGCGCATGATGGCGATGGAGGCTTCGCGCACCTTCTGGTATTCGGCGTCGGTGAGGGTCATGACCGGGGCCACGGTGATGGAGTCACCGGTATGGATGCCCATGGGATCCATGTTTTCAATGGAGCAGATGATGACGCAGTTGTCGTTTTTGTCGCGCATCACCTCCATTTCGATTTCCTTCCAGCCAAGCACGGACTGCTCGATAAGCACCTCGCTGGTCAGGCTGACGTCCAGGCCGCCCGCGGCGATGTCTTCCAGGTCTTCCTGATTGTAGGCCACACCCCCGCCGGAGCCGCCCAGGGTGAAGGCGGGCCGGATAATGAGCGGAAAGGGCATGGTGGCGGCGATGCGGCGCACATCCTCCATGCTGCGGGCAATGGCGCTTTGGGGCACCTTGAGGCCGATGCGTTCCATGGCCGCGCGGAACAGTTCGCGGCTTTCGGCCTTTTCGATAACTTCGGCCCTGGCTCCGATGAGCTCCACGCCGTATTCATCCAGCACGCCCATTTTGGACAGAGCCAGGGCGGTATTGAGGCCGGTCTGTCCCCCCAGTGTGGGCAGGATGGCGTCGGGCCGCTCCTTGCGGATAATGGCCGCCACGGTGTCGGGTTCGATGGGTTCGATATAGGTTCGGTCGGCCATGCCGGGGTCGGTCATGATGGTGGCCGGGTTGGAATTGACCAGAATAACCTCATAGCCCTCTTCCTTGAGGGCCTTGACCGCCTGTGTGCCGGAATAGTCGAATTCGCAGGCCTGGCCGATGATGATGGGGCCGGAACCGATAACCATGATTCGCTTGAGATCGCCGCGCCTGGGCATGCCCCCGCTCCTGCTATAGGGTTAAACTTCCGTATTGTTACCCTGTGACCTCGTGATAATCAAGCGTCTCGTGAGGGCAGCCCATGGGGAAAAACCGGCCAGCCTGGCCGCAAGGCTTTGCGGATTGCCTCTTTGCGGGCAACCGGGCGGGGGCGTATGTCTGAAAGAGCGCTCTTGCCTATTTTTACGGATATGGTAGCGCTGTATGGACGCGCCGGAAGGAACTGCCCCGGCCCCGGCCCGAGAAAAACGCAGGGAGAAGACGCGATGAGGGAAAAACGTGGAATGATGCCGGCCTTGGCCCTGGCTTTGGCTCTGGCCCTGGCGGCATCCGCGTCCGCGGCCGTCATGGAATTGGGGAGTGTCAGGATGGCGGTACCGGAAGGCTGGATCACGCAGACTCAGGGGCCGGTCTCGGCCGCGCTGGCCCCGGATCAGTCCCGCGGCGTGACCGTCATTGTGGTTCCGGCCCAGGGGCAGGACGCCAAAAGTCTGGCCGAGGCCGGAGCCAGAGCGGTCAATGGCACGAACCTGCGGGCCGAAGGCGAGGCGTGGATGTTCAGCTTTGACCAGAACGGGCAGAAAGGCTCCATGCTGGTGCGCGTGGACAGGGATCAGGCCATGGTGATCACCCTGATCGGCGAAGGAGCCGACGTGCTTGATACCGCCCTGAGCGTGGAGCTCAGGTAATGCTTTTTGTGTTTGTGCGCCCGGCCTTCAGGGCAGGCCGGGGCTGTTTGTGCGCTTCCCTGTGAGGAGACGATGCTCGGCGCCTATACCATCTGGCATTTTCTGGCTTTCATGGTTCTTGTCGCGATATGCCTGTGGGTGGATTTGCACGCCCACAAGGCCGATGAGCCCATTTCCATGCGCGGCGCCCTGGCCTGGTCCCTTTTCTGGATTGCCCTGGCCTGCGGCTTTGGGGTCTATGTGGGCGTCAGCCACGGCATAAGCCACGCCGCGCTCTATTTTTCCGGATATCTGCTGGAAAAATCGCTGTCTGTGGACAATTTGTTCGTGATTATGGCGATTTTCAGTTCCTTTTCCATCCGGGAGGAGTATCAGCACCGGGTGCTGTACTACGGCATTCTCGGCGCGCTGCTTCTGCGCATGGCCTTTGTGGCGGCCGGCAATTCCCTGGTGGAGTTCTTCGGCCCCTGGGCGCTGGCCGCCTTTGGCCTGTTCGTGCTGTGGTCGGCCTGGAAGATGTGGCAGCACATGCGCTCGCCCCACGAAGAGGTGCAGGATTACTCCACCCACTGGTCGGTGCGCCTGACGCAGCGCTTTTTGCCGGTGGCGCACCATCTGCGCGGGCACGATTTTTTTGTCAGGGAAGCCGTCCGCCCGGATGAGCCGGGCGGCGGGCTGGTGTGGAAGGCCACACCCCTCTTCCTGTGCCTGGTGGTGGTGGAGTTGTCCGACGTCATGTTCGCCTTTGACTCCATACCCGCCATCATCGCCATCACTCAGGATCCCTTTCTGGTTTACACCAGCAACATTTTCGCCATCCTCGGCCTGCGTTCCCTGTATTTTCTCATGGCGGCGGCCAGACGCTACCTGATCCATCTGGAAAAGGCGGTTATCGCCATTCTGGCCTTTATCGGCCTCAAAATGCTGCTCGGCGTGGCCGGGCTTGTCCATCTGCCGCCCCTGGTCAGCCTGGCCGTGGTGGGCGGCCTGCTGACCATAGGCATTGTGGCGTCGCTGGTATTTCCTGAGGACAAAAATGCTTCCGGATCTGGCGCGGGCCATTCCCCGTCTTAAATTAAGCGCATCCGCCGCCGCGCCCTGGCGCGCTGTTCCCGCGCGGGCATGGCGCGACACATTCTGCTGACAGGAGCATCATCATGAGCACCATCATGAGCAATTTTTTCGAGACACTGACCCGCAATCCCGACACGTTGAAAACCATGGCCGGAGAGGTTCTGGGTGAGCTGGGCGGCGTGGGCCGTTCGGTCATGGACTCTCTGGCCAGGAACAACCGGGCCGACATGCTGGGCGCCGGGGCCGTGGGCGGCCTTCTGGGCGCCCTGCTTGGCAGGGGCGGCCGCGATCTGGCCGGCACCGCGCTGACCCTGGGCGGCACGGCCGTGGCCGGCACTCTGGCCTGGAATTTTTATAAAAAATGGGCGGCCCGGAACGCCGCGCCCGGCGCGCCCGCGCCGGCCGGATGGAATGCTGGAAGCGTGTCCCCGTCCAAATCCGCGCCCGCGCCGGGCGCCGATTCGTCCGGCCAGGGGGCGGGAGAGGACAGCGCCGCGCTGCTGCTGGAAGCCATGGTCTTCGCCGCCCGCGCCGACGGGCATATTGATGAGACGGAGCGCGCCCGCATTGATCAGGCCGTGCGGCAGATGTTTCCGGATCAGGATCTGGCAGCCCTGCTGGATCCTCTCATGACGCGGCCCATCGACCCCCGCGCCCTGGCCGGCCGGGTGCGTTCCCCCGAACAGGCCCGCGACCTGTACCGCTTGTCCTGCGCCATTGTTGACACAAATCAGTTCATGGCGCGCAGCTACCTGAACGGCCTGGCCGATGCTTTGGGATTGGGAAGCGAAGAGCGCGCCCGCATGGAGGCCGAAGCGGCGGCGGCCGGAAACGGCGCGCGCACAGTCTGATTTCGGCCTTCCGCCTGTCCCGCGGTCTGGCCGGGGCTCGCGGCATCCCCGACGTCGTCAGGGAAAAATCCCGGACAAAGCCCGTGCTGCCGGGCCGGGGTTTCTCCGGCGGAAGGGGCTTTAACCGGCCCTTATGAAAAAGCCCCCCGGCGTGATCCGCCGGGGGGCTTGCGTGTGTGTTAAAGCCTCGTTACCCCGTTACCCCCACAGTATCATGTTGTGGCGCAGGGGATTGGTCAGGCCTTCGGTCCAGGGCAGAACCCGCACGCCATAGGCATAGTGGCCGTTGCGCGTGGCGGTATAGCTTCCTGTCCAGGTGCGGATCTGGGACGTGGCGGCCGTGTTTTCCGGCTTCAGCTCCACCACGGTGGGGTGCTCCGAAAAGTCGGTGCCGTCGGTGGGGCCAATGACGAGCTGAACGCACAGTTCGTCCGGAAGGAGATCGCCGCTGTCGAGCCGCACGGACACGCGCAGCTCCTTGCCGCAGATGAGCACATCCCCCGCCAGGCCGTCCATGTGGATTTCTTCCAGGCGCACGGCCCGGAAGCGGCCGTCCACGCTGGTGCGCCAGGCGCCCAGGCGGCGGGCCAGAGCCTGGCCGTCTGCGGCCAGTTCCGCGCCGCGTCTGGCGGTGGGCAGGTAAATGTCCTTCACATATTCGCGCACCATGCGGCCGCTGCCGTACATGGCGGTCAGCGTGCGCAGCGAGTTCTTGGCCGTGGCGATCCAGCGCTTGGGCAGGCCGTGCGAATCCCGGTCGAAGTAGCGGGGAATTACCTGATCTTCCAGCAGCGAGTACAGGCTTTCGGCGTCGGAGTAGTCGCTCTGCTCGTCCTTCAGCTCGTCGTTGAGCGTGACGGGGCCTATGGTCCAGCCATTGCTGCCGTCGGCGCCTTCAACCCACCAGCCGTCGGATATGCTGAGGTTGATGCCGCCGTTGACCGGTACCTTCTGGCCGCTGGTGCCGCTGGCTTCGTAGGGGCGGCGCGGGGTATTGAGCCACACGTCGCAGCCCTGGACCAGCAGCCGGGAAATGGCCAGGCTGTAGTTTTCCACAAAGAAAATGCGGCCAAAGAAGCGTGGATCCAGGCTGTGGTGCACCACCTCCTGAATGAGGTCGATGCCTTTTTCATCGGCCGGATGGGCCTTGCCGGCAAAGACCAGAACCACGGGCTGTCCCGCCTGATCGAGCAGACGGGCCAGACGGTCGGGGTCAGCGAACAGCATGGTGGCGCGCTTGTAGGGCGCGAAGCGCCGGGCGAAGCCGATGACCAGCGTGTCGGGCGTGAGCCTGTCCATCCAGTGCTTGGCCTGATCGCGGTTGACATTCGTGGCCACGGCGCTGTTCTGCGTCCACACGCGCAGCTGATCGAGCAGAGCCTGTTTCTGCGTGCGGCGGGCCTGCCAGAACTCGTCATCCGGGATATCGTTGACCTTGTTCCAGGCGGGCGCGTCAGGCGGCAGTTCCAGCCAGTCCGGGCCCACCGCCTTGTCGAGCAGGGCGCGGAAGGCCGGCCCCGCGACGGAGGCCGTGTGCACCCCGTTGGTCACATAGCCGATGGGCACTTCGGCCAGAGCGACGCCGCGCCACAGGCCGCGCCACATCCTCCGCGAGACAAAGCCGTGCAGGCGGCTCACCGCATTGGCCTTGAACGACAGGCGCAGCGCCAGGGCGGTCATGTCGAAATGGCGGGCGTCGCCGCTTTCGTGCTGGCCCAGGCGCAGGAAGTCCTGCCACTCCAGGCCCACCGACTGCGCGTAGGAACGGAAATAGCGTTCCATGAGCTCCACGCTGAAGCGCTCGTTGCCCGCGTCCACCGGCGTGTGGGTGGTGAAGGCGCACATGCCCCTGGTCAGCATCATGGCTTCGTCCAGGGACAGATTTTCATCGCGCATGTGGTGACGGATGAGCTCCAGGACAAGGAAGGCCGAATGCCCTTCGTTCATGTGATAGACGGCCGGGTTCAGGCCCAGGGTGCGCAGCAGGCGCACCCCGCCCACGCCCAGGAGGATTTCCTGACGCAGGCGCAGGTCGCGATCCGCTTCGTACAGGCGGGCGGTGATGCGACGGTCGTCTTCGGTGTTCTGGGGAATGTTGCAGTCCAGAAGATACAGCGAGATGCGGCCCACCCGGCAGCGCCAGACCTGGGCATAGAGGGTGCGGCCCGACAGCTCGAGCGAAATTTCCAGGGTGCCCCGGCCGCCGGGAACCGGCTCGATGGGCAGGGTGGAAAAATCGTTTTCAGGGTACAGGGCCACCTGGCGGCCGTTCTTGTCCAGGGCCTGCTGGAAGTAGCCGTTGCGGTACAGAAGGCCCACGGCCACCAGCGGCACATTTTCGTCGCTGGCGGATTTGAGATGGTCGCCGGACAGCACGCCCAGGCCGCCGGAATAGAGCGGCAGGCTTTCATGCAGGCCGTATTCCGTGGAAAAATAGGCCACGGGGTGCTGGGCGTCCAGGCCTCCCCGGGGGGAAGCCTCATCCGGTATGTCCGGCCCGGGCGCGGCCATATAGGCGTCGAAATCGGCCATCACCCGCGTGTAGCGCTCCAGATAGGCCTTGTCGCGCGCGAGGGCGGTCAGGATTTCGGCATTGGCTTCCTCGATCATGCGCACCGGATTGTGATTGCAGGCGTCCCATGCCTCGGGGTTGAGGTCGCGGAACAGGCTGACGGCTTCGGGATGCCAGCACCACCACAGGTTGTAGGCAAGTTCGCGCAGGCGGTTCAGGGCGGACGGCAGTTCGGCCACGGCCATCAGCGTGCGCAGGAAGGGCGTGGTGGAGGATTTGACCCGCAGGGCGCGGTTCAGCGCTTCGCGCCGCCTGGCCCCGATGAGATAACTGCCCCGCTGTGAGGCTTTTTCCAGAGCCTTGGAATAGGCCTCGGTATACAGCGGGAAGAAATCCGCCCACGAGGCATGCCCCGCCAGAGCCCGCACGGCCCGGCGCTGGGCGTCCAGTTCGGCGGTGGGCTGGGTGGCGCAGGTCAGAAGGGCCTGGCGCAGGGAGTCCACCACCTCGCCGTACCCCGCCATGCGGCGCGATACCACGGTGACGCCGTCGGTGTCGCCCTGCTGGGACTCCTGCTCGCGCGCCCAGATGCCGAAGCCGGACAGATCCGTGGTGACGGTGGGCACGCCGTAGGCCGCGCTTTCATGCGGGGTGTAACCCCAGGGTTCGTACCACGAGGGAAACACGCCCAGATCGCAGCCGGCCAGGATGTCAAAGTAGGGCATGTTGAAAAAGCCGTCGTTTCCGTCGAGCAGGGCGGGCACAAACACCACCTGAACGTGGTTTTCCTCGCGGTTGTGCAGGCCCAGCCGACGGCAGGCGTTCAGGATGGGATCGTTGGCCGCGTCGTAGACGTGGTGGCTGGTAATGAAGCCCGCGCCCGGCATGGAGGGATCGCTGACCACATTGGGATCGCCGCTGACAGCGGCCTGGTTGACGCCGCTGTGCCCGCCCATGACCAGCAGGAGGGCCAGGATATGGGTTTCGGAATTCTGGAGGGCCTGCTGCGCGCCGGCCAGGGCTTCGAGGAAGGCGTCCACGCCCTTGTTGTGATATTCGTAGCGGCCTGAAATAGCCATGATGCGCGTATTGGGATGCAGCGTGCGGCGCAGCAGGCGGCTCACCGCTTCCAGCACGCGCTCGCGATGGCTCTGGGCCGTGGCGCGGTCTGCGCTGTAGTCGGGGATGGTGCGCAGGTCAAGGCCGTTGGTGGTGACCACATCGGGCACCCGCCCCAGAAACGCCGTGGCTTCGTCAGCGGTGATGCGGCTGACCGTGGTGAACACGTCGGCCTCGCGGGCGCTGATGCTTTCCATCGAATACTTGGGCGTGATGTTATAGGCCGCGGCTTCCCGCGTCGGGGAAATGGCGCCCATTTTCGCGTAGATATCCACCCCGGCTCCGGCCATGGCCCGGCCCAGCATGGTGGCGTGGGTGGTGAACACCGTGCCCACTTCCGGGCACAGATGCTTGACCGCCAGAAGGCCCGCCCCGCACATCCATTCATGGAACTGGGCCACGGCGCGATGGCGTTCGGGCAGGGCCAGCACCTGGCAGGCCGTGGCAATGACCTCGCCGCAGGCGTGGCTGAACAGCACGGGCTCAATATAATCCCAGCCGCCGGACAGCGAATCCACCCCGTAGCGTTCCCACAACTGGTGCAGAAGCTGGTTGGAATTGTAGGTGTTGGTAAAGTCCACCAGAATGACGCGCGGGCGGCCGGGGATGTCCCAGCGGCCGAAGCGGCACTTCAGGTTCTTGTCCTGGAGAGGGTGACGCAGGGCGTCCCAGCAGGGTTCGTCGGTTTCCACAAAACCGGCGTTGCGCCGCAGGTCGGGCCCCAGCAGAAAGTAGTCGTCGCCGTAAAGCTCCACAGCCTGCAGCGCCTTGCTGGCCACCACTTCGAAAATGCCGCCCACCTTGTTGCACACTTCCCAGCTGACTTCAAACAGAAAGGTGCGTTTGCCGTCTTCCATCATGCCGACTCCTTAAAATACCAAGTAAGGGACACTCAAAACATTTCGTGGGTGAAATGCTCTCCTGCGGTTGCGATTGGACTCTCCTAGGCGGTCGAGTCCGACCTGGTCGTGTTCTTGTCCATCACTTCGGGCCGGGCGTCAAGCCGTGTCTGAAGCCTCAGCCGGAAGTCGGCCAGGATGTTCATGAAGTTGATATAGGCATCGTACGGTGTGCCGTAGGGGTTGAAATACTTGTGCACGTCGCCGTCCGAGAACCACTTGGTGCACATGTAGTAGAAGTGATCCGAGGTCTGGAGCCGCTGCCAGGCCCGTGTGAGGTCGGGATCGCCAAGATCCCTCACCTTGCCCTCGCACTGGTACAGCGCGCTGATGGCGTCCTGCTGCATGTCGTTGCCCTGCCAGGCCGTGAGGTCGCGTTCGGCGTCGGCCCAGGACATGAACTGCGGCACATCCAGCCGGGCGCGCGGAGCCAGCGAGGCCGCCGCTTCGGACGGCGTCTGAAAGCGGAAGTCCGGGTTGCGCATGATGGCGTCGGGCAGGGCGCGCATGAAGTTGAAAATGCCGGAGTCTTCCCACTGATGTTCACCGAAGGTTTCGTAATCCATGAACAGATTGATGAGATCCGCCTGGCCGTTGAGGGCATGAACCCAGACGGCGAACTTGTCGGCTGTCAGCGGGTATTCGGCCCACTCGCGGTTGGAAAAGCGGAAGGCGATATCATCGGACAGGGTGTAGTTTTTCAGAAGGAGCTTCAGCCTGGTGCAGCCCGCGGGCTGGTACAGGTAATTGGGGCTGCGCCAGCCCAGCACATGATCCGCGCCTTCGGCCAGAACCGCGTCGTAGCCCAAATCTTCCACCTCGCGGGCCAGATCGTTGTTGTAAATAAGCTCGGTATTGCGGAACACGCGCGGCGTGACGCCGAACAGTTTCTGCATCCGCTCGCGGTGACGGGACACCTGGGCGCGGAATTCCCGCCGGGAGAACAGGAAGGACAGGCTGTGGCAGTCGGTTTCATCCAGAAATTCCACATGCCCGGTCTTCGCCAGGGCCTGAAAGCTCTCCAGCACTTCCGGCGCGTATTCCTCGAACTGATCAAGCACCGTGCCGGTCAGGGAAAAGCTGACCTTGAAGCGGCCGTCATAGCGGCGGATGAGCTCCAAAAGCACGTCGTTCATGGGCAGGTAGCACTTGCGGGCCACCTTGAGCAGAATGTCGCAATTGGCGTCTTCGTCCTCATAAAAGGGGTTCGCGCCAATATCAAAAAAGGTATAATGCCGCAACCGGTAGGGCTGATGAACCTGAAAATAAAAGCATAATGCGGGCATAGCGGTTATCTCCGGCAAACGGTGTGGTACGCGTTAAGCACGCCCTGAGCGGCCTTGTCCCAGGTGATGGCTTTGAGTTCCTCGTGACAGTTTTTGACCATTTCGGCGGACAGGCGGGGGTAGGAAAGCACCGCGCAGATTTTGTTGGCCATTTCCCGAACATCCCAGAAGTCCACTTTGAGGGCGTTGCGCAGAATTTCGGCCACCCCGGACTGGCGGGACAGGAGCACGGGCACGTCGTACAGCACGGCTTCCAGCGGGGCGATGCCAAAGGGCTCGGACACGCTGGGCATGACGTACAAATCGCTGATGGCGTACATGTGATCCACCTCGGCCCCGCGCATAAAGCCGGTAAAGTGAAAGCGGTTGCCCATGCGCAGCTGGCTCACCCGGCGCACCATGCGGGGCAGCATGTCGCCGTTGCCCGCCATGATGAAGCGCACATTGGGCATGGTGTCCAGCACCAGGCGGGCGGCTTCCACAAAATAGTCCGGCCCTTTCTGAAAGGTCACCCGGCCCAGGAACAGCACCCGCTTTTCGTGCCGGCACATCGCGGGTACGGTGTAGCGGTGGCCCGCGTCGCGGCGCGACACGGCGTTGTGAACCACCACCACCCTTTCCGGCGGCACGCCGTAGCGGCGGATGGCCACGTTGCGGGTGAGGTGGCTGACCGCGATGACCAAGTCTGCGGCGTGCAGGCCGGCTCTTTCCACGGCGGCCACGGCGGGGTTGACGTTTTCGCCGCTGCGGTCGTATTCCGTGGCGTGCAGGTGCACGACCAGCGGCTTGCCGGTGACGGCCTTGGCCAGCATCCCGGCCGGATAGGTCATCCAGTCGTGGGCGTGGATGACGTCAAAGCCCTTCTGGCTGAACTCGGTCAGGGCCAGGGCCGCCGCCGCCTTGCTGTAGCGGTACACTTCGGTCATCAGATCCGGCCCGTAGTCGCCTTGCAGTTCCACCATGTCGGAATGAACCTCGTAGCGTTCCTCGTACCCGGTGCGCCGGTTCATGCCCTGCAGCAGGCGGTAGCGTTCGGCGTAGCTTTCTTCGGTGTCGTAGGCCAGAAGCAGCGAATCCACATAATGCACGGCGATGCGTTTCTGCCACAGCTCCAGGCTGGCGCGCGACAGGGTGCGGGCCGTTTCGCTGGTGACCTGCGTGCCCGACGCGGACAGGAGGCGCAGGTGCGAGTCCATGCCGCCGCTGTCGCCCCTCAGCCTTGGCAGAACAAAGTGCACATCCACGCCGTGCCGGGCCAGGCCGCGCGTCATGCCGTAGCAGGCCGTGCCCAGTCCTCCGCTGATATGGGGCGGAAATTCCCAGCCGAGCATCAGCACGCGCATGGCGCCGCCTCCTGTGCTTCGGCCTTCACGCCCAGGCTCGCCAGGCGGGGGAGCAGGCGCTCGTTTTCCCAGCGGGCATAGACGGCGGGCGCGGCCTTCTGCAGGAGCCGCAGCAGGCGGTAGCATTCGGCCACGCTCCAGGCCTGGGCGATGCAGCCGCCCGGCGTATGCGGCGGGTTGCCGTCGAAAATTTCACTGATGCTGCCCAGCCCCGCGTCCACCAGATGATCCGTGAACAGGGGCGTCAGGGTGTTCAGCAGGGCCTCCGTCGCTCCGTCCACATCCCAGGCTGTTTTCAGCAGGGCTTCGCCGTAGGCCCCCAGCAGCCAGGGCCAGACCGTGCCCTGGTGGTAGGCGGCGTCGCGCTGGGTCTGGGTGCCCTGGCAAATTTCCCGGTAGGCCCGATCGTGCGGGGACAGCGTGCGCAGCCCATAGGGGGTGAGCAGGTTGTTGCGCACGCATTCCACCACGGCGGCCCAGTCGTCCGGATCCAGGGGGCAATAGGGCAGGGACACGGCGAAAATTTGGTTGGGCCTGATGGCGCTGTCCTGAACGCCGTCGCGCCACACGTCGGCCAGATAGCCGTCGCCGCGCGGCACCCAGAAGCGTTTGCGGAAGGCGGCGCGCAGGCGGCGCAGCAGGGTGGAGCAGCGGCGTCTGCGCTCGCCGTACAGCTGCGCCAGATGGTCGGAAAAGGCGAGCGCGTTGTACCACAGCGCGTTCAGTTCCACCGCGCAGCCGTAGCGCGGAGTTACCGGCCGGCCGGCCGCGAAGGCGTCCATCCAGGTGAACTGGGTGTTTTCGTCACCGCTGTGCAGCATGCCCTCATCGTCCACGCGGGCCAGAACGGCGCCCTCGTCCGAGGTGACGCCGCCGCGGTAGGCGTCGATGATTTTTTTGATGGCGGGCCAGCAGCGATCATGCACAAAGTCCGCGCTGTCCGGCGCCCAGTCCAGCATTTGCTGCACGGCCCAGACATACCACAGCGAGGCGTCCACCGAATTGTAGGCCCCCGGCCGGTCGCCCGCGCCGAACATGTTGGGAATGAGCCCGTTCCGCATGGCGCCTGTGGCGGCGTCCAGCACCGCGCGGCCCCTGGGGACGCGATCCGCGGCAAAGGTCAGGCCGGGCAGGGCGATGAAGGCGTCGCGGCCCCACACGTCGAACCAGTGATAGCCAGCCACCACCACCGGCGTGCCCTCGCTGCGGACTTCGGCGTCGGGCTGATGGGTCAGGAAGCGCGAGCCCTCGCGCCTGAGCTGGCCGGTCAGGCTATACGACCTGGCGGCGAGAACCTGCCGGCGCCGGGTTTCCTCCTCCCACAGATCGGCCAGGGAGCCCGGTTCCTCTTCAGTGGAGGCCGAGAGCAGAATGGACGAGCCCGGCGTCAGCGCGATATCGAACATGCCGGGCATGAACAGATCTTCGCGGAAGTCGTAGCCGCGTTCCTCCTCCTGAAAATAGTCCACGTTGCGGCACCAGTCCGGCCCGGGCAGAAAGCGGCTGGACGCCCCTTCCGCCTGCATGAACAGCGGGGGCAGCGCGTTGTAGGGCCGGATGGAAAAGCCCGGCGCGGGGCCGCTGACCGGATAGGTGCTGACCTGAAGATCCATGTTGGCGCAGGTGAGCGCGTGGGCGTTGCGGAAGGCCAGAAGCGGCTTGACGCGCAGGGTGAGGGCCGGCGGCTCCTCATCCGCTTCCAGATCCAGGCAGTCCACGGTGTAGCGCACCAGCAGCATGGTGCGGTTTCTGAGCAGCACCAGTTCGCGGGTAAAAGCCAGGGGGCCTATGCGGTAGTGGAACAGGGGCCAGTCCCCGGTTTCCACATATTCCAGGTATTCATGCCCCGGGGGATAGTAGACGCCCGGATGTTTCCGGCAGGAAAAGAAAAATTCGCGTCCGCCGCCCAGCACGGATTCTTCCAGCGCGGACAGGAGAACATGGCGCCCCGGCGGACTGGCCAGGTTGGCCACCAGCAGGCCGTGATACTTGCGGGTGTTGCAGCCTGGAACCGTGCCTGACGCGTAATCGCCCAGACCGTTGGTGAGCAGCCATTCCTTGCGCAGAGCCCGGCGGATATTCTGGCACGCGGGCTTGTCGAACATAAGCTTCATTGCCGCTTCCTCCCCGACCGTCAACCCGGCATGGATGCCGTGGCGATCCTGAGTAAGATCTTATACAAAGCATACGGTACTTCTCTTGTAATGTAAACTGCCTTGTGCAAGGCGGAACATAATGCTGTCCGCTTTCACCGCAACGCCTGCGCACAGCGATGCCATGGACTGGCGGCGGGCGGCGGCCTGTGCTACACAGCACGGAAAGGAATTGTGACCTTGTGGCGCGGGGAGGCTCAGATGCGCATTCTGGCGGCGGATATCGGCGGCACGCACAGCCGCTTTGGATTGTTCGAGAGCAGCGGCGGACTCCTGCGTTTGCTGTGCATGGGGCAGGTGCCCAGCGCCGGGCCGGACTTCACCGCCGTGCTGGACGCCCTGGCCCTGGCCCATCCCGACCTCGCGCCGGGCAGGGCGGATCGGGCCGCCCTGGCCGTGGCCGGCCCGGTGAACGAACCCGGGCGCGTGCAGCCCTCCAACCTGCCCTATGTCATCGAGGCGGAGCAGCTCCGCCGCCGGACGGAAAGGCCCGGTCTGCCCGTGCTTCTGATCAACGATTTCGAGGCCCAGGCCCTGGCCTGCCTGACGCCGGTCATGGACAAGGCCCTGCCTCTGCCGGCCGGGGCAGGGGCCGCCGGGGAGAAGGCGCGTTTCGCGTTCCCGGGACAGGGCGAGGGCTCGCCCTGCCTGGTGGTGGGCGCGGGCACCGGCCTGGGCATGGCCCTGCTGGTTCCGGATGCCGCCGCGCCCGGCTTGTCCCGCCCGGCGCGGGTCTGGCCCTCGGAGGGCGGGCACGCGCTTTTTCCGTTTGTGGAGAATGGGGAGGACGACGAGCCTGCCTTCGGGCGCTTCGTGGCGGCCCGCCGGCACGTGGCGGCCGCCCGGGGCGACGATATTCTTTCGGGGCCGGGGCTGGCCCTGCTGCACGAATTTTTGACCGGCCAGGCACTGGAACCCGCCCGGGTGACCGCCTTGCCGGATTTTGAGCATTCCGGCACATGCCGGATTTTCGCCCGCTTCTATGGGCGCCTGTGCCGGAATATGGCGCTCATCACCCTGGCCCGCTCGGGACTGGTCATCACCGGGGGCCTGGCCTCCCGCTGTCCGGCCCTGATCCGCCACCCCGCCTTCCGGGAGGAATTTCTGGCCGCGCCGGCCCAGTTTCACGATCTGCTGAGGGCCGTGCCCGTATGGCACAACGCCGATCCCCTTGCCGGGCTGTGGGGGGCCGCCCTGGCCGGAAGCCGCCTGGCGTAGCCTCCCCCGGCGCGGCGCCCCCCCTGGCGCGGATTTCACAGGCGCATGGCCCGCAGGCCGTTGGCCACCACCAGCAGACTGGTGCCCACGTCGGCGAAGACGGCCATCCACATGGTGGCCTGGCCCAGCATGGTCAGGAGCAGGAACAGGGCCTTGACCCCCAGGGCCAGACTGATGTTCTGGACAAGGATGGCGTGGGTGGCGCGCGACAGCCGGATAAAACGCGGAATTTTGCGCAGATCGTCGTCCATGAGGGCCACATCCGCCGTTTCCATGGCCGTGTCCGTGCCCGCGGCGGCCATGGCGAAGCCGATATCGGCGCGGGCCAGGGCCGGGGCGTCGTTGATGCCGTCGCCCGCCATGCCCACCACGGCGCCGCCCGCCTGCATCCGCTCCACCTCGGTCAGCTTGTCTTCCGGCAGGAGCCCGCTCCGGTATTCATCCACGCCGGCCTGCCGGGCCATGGCCGCGGCGCTGTGCTCGTTGTCGCCGGTCAGCATCAGGGTGCGCACGCCAAGGCTGTGGAGGTCGGCCACGGCTTCCACGGCGCTGTCCCGCAGGGTGTCGGCCACGGCGAACAGAGCCCGGGGGCCCGCGTCGCCGCTCAGTATCACCACACTTTTGCCCTGTTTTTCCAGATCGTGAACCCGGGCTTTCACCTCGTCCGGCACCGGCCCCGCTTCTTCCGTCAGACGAAGATTTCCCAGGCGCCACGGGCGGCCCTCTATGACGCCGCTCACGCCCCGGCCCGGCAAAGCCTGAAAATCGTCCACCTCCGCCAGCCTTGCCGTCAGTTCTGCGGGCCCGGGCAGGGCGCCGTCAGCGCCGGCGGCCTCCGCCACCGCGCGGGACACCGGGTGATCGGAGCGGGCCGCCAGGCTGGCCGCGAGCCGGAGGGCCTGATCGCCGGGCAGGCCGCCCAGCGGGACGAAATCCGTCTGGCGGGGCCTGCCGTGGGTCAGGGTGCCGGTCTTGTCCAGGCTTATCCACTGGAGCTTGCGTCCCTGTTCCAGAAAAGCTCCGCCCTTGATGAGCAGGCCGTGCCGGGTGGCGGCGGCCATGCCGCTGACCAGCGTCACCGGGGTGGAGATGACCAGGGCGCAGGGGCAGCCGATGACCAGGAGAACCAGGGCGGTATATATCCAGCGCGGCCAGTCCCCGTTCAGGAACAGGGGCGGAATCAGGGCCACGAGAAGGGCGGCGAGGAAGATGGCCGGGGTATAGACGCGGGCGAAGCTGTCCACAACGCGCTGAATGGGCGCGCGGCTGCCCTGGGCCTCCTCCACGGCGTGGATGATGCGGGCCAGGGTGCTGTCGCCCGCTTCGGCTGTAACCTCACATTCAAAGGAGCCCGATTCGTTGATGCTTCCCGCAAAGACCGGATCGCCCACGCCCTTGTCCACGGGCAGGCTTTCGCCGGTGATGGGAGCCTGGTTGACGGCGGAGTGCCCGGCCACAATGACGCCGTCCAGCGCCACACGTTCGCCGGGCCTGACCCTCACCCGCGCGCCCACGGGCACCCGCCGGGCCTCCATGCTTTCCCATGCGCCGTCGGGCCGCAGCACCGTGGCCGTTTCGGGCGCCAGACTCAAAAGTTCGCGGATGGCGTTGCGGGC
Organism: Desulfovibrionaceae bacterium; assembly: GCA_022510785.1. Taxonomy (GTDB): domain Bacteria; phylum Desulfobacterota; class Desulfovibrionia; order Desulfovibrionales; family Desulfovibrionaceae; genus Mailhella. Next base: position 16,518 of record JAFLSV010000011.1, read on the forward strand.
GCGGCCGAAGGATTTGGCCTCGATGGCTTCGGACAGGTTGAACAGCACCATGACCATGGCCGCTTCGGGGTACTGGCCGATGAGAAGCGCCCCCGTGACCGCCACGGACATCAGGGCGTTGATGTTCAGATTGAGGTTGCGGACGGCCAGCCAGCCCTTGCGGTAGGTGCCCAGGCCGCCGCACAGGATGGCGGCCACGGCCAGAATCAGGGGCAGAATCAGGGCCAGCCCCCCCTCCGGCGTCACGCCGCTTTCGCGCAGCCATTCACAGGCCTCGGACGCCGCGGCCAGAGCGCCGGCCACGGCCAGCCTGCGCCAGGGAATTTCCGGCGAGGCCTGAGCCTGCCGCGCGGCGTCCGCCCCGGCTGGTGCCAGAGATTCGGGCGTCATGTCGATGGCGCGCAGGGCGGCTTCAATGGGTTCGGTGGACGGCAGGCTGTGGTTCACGATAAGCACGCGCTGCATGAGATTGAATTCCAGGCCCTGAATGCCGGGCACGGAGGCCAGCTTTGCGCGGATGAGCGCCTCTTCCATGGGGCAGTCCATGTTCATGATGCGGTACATGGCGCGGGTGGCGGAGGCGGCGCCCAGCGCGGCGGGGGCAAGCGGCGCGGGAGCCGCGCTTTCATTCGGGCAGCGGCATGGCTGTTCGTGGGATTCGGGCTTGGCCGGCGGCTGGCTGTGGCCGCAGCAGGAGCAGTGCGGGGAAGAGGCGGCGTTCATGGTGTCTCCGGGAAAAGGTTGCGGGGCACGCGGCCTGGGGCCGTTGTGCGGGTTCCGCCGTCACACTGGGGTCTATAGCAACTATAGGGTCAAGAGCTTTTTCAAAAAAAGTTTTCTTTCCGGAAATGGCCCGCGCCCTTTTGCCTTGTCCTTCTCCGCCGCGCGTTCGTGGTGTCCCTGTGTCGTTGCCTTCTGCCCTGGCCCCTGTCTTTGACGGGCGCCGGGTCTCCGGCTAGGTTAAGCCTCACGCGGGGCGCGCCGTTGCGGGGTCACCGCGGGGAGGACATCCATGAAAATCGGCGAGCTGGCCAAAAAGTCGGGCTGCGCGGTGGTCACCATCCGGTACTATGAAAAGGAAGGCCTGCTGCCCGAGCCGGATCGCAGCGGCTCCAATTACCGCCTTTATGGCGACAGCGACATGGAGCGCCTGCGTTTTATCCGGCATTGCCGCCGGCATGGCATGAAACTGGCTGAAATTCGTGAGCTTTTGGCCTTCCGGGAGCATCCCACCCCGAACTGCACCTGGATCAACAGCCTTGTTCAACGGCATATCGACAATGTGGAAGAGCAGATTGCGTCTCTGACGAAGCTCAAAACGCAGCTTCATGAGCTTTTGCGCGCCTGCTCGGGCAGCAACAGCGGCCATTGCGGCATTGTTGAAAGCCTGAGCGCGCCCTGCCCCCATTGCGGGGATCTGCGCTGCCGCGAAATTCCTCCGCAGCCGGATCGGCCGGCGGGACGGCACGGACAGCCGCCGGCAGAGGCTTAGGGGCTGACGGGTGTTTCCGTCAGGGAAGGCGTTGATATGCTGTGAGAGACCTTCATCCTTAGTGATGGTTTTATAAAAAATTTTCTTAGTATTTCACCATGATAAGTAATATTTCTCATTGAAAGGCCAAAGGTTCCTGCGGTGGTGAAATGTTGTGTCGTGCGCTCTGATGTTTTGCCTACGTGGATTGACATTTAATTTCTAATATAGTGAAATAAATCAATAACTTCTACATCCAAAGCTGTGGCCAGCTTCTCCAGCGTCAAAAGTTTGCATGTTGCTATCCGTTCATCCCGTGCCCGTGCAACAGTGTCCGGCGCCACCTTCGAGGCGAACTGAAGCTCTTCATACGTCATTCCTCTTTCTTTCATTAACATACTGAGATTACTCAGAAAAGGCATACATCCTCCCGGGGTTTTGCTTGGATGTAGCCTAGAAAAAGCTTGACCTGCACTTGGTTATAGCCTAGTGCCATGAGTGTTTTCAGTTTGGGGTTTTAATCACATTTTATGCAGGGAGGGATTTGTATGAATTATCAACTCACTGAGATATTTCAAAAAGCCACGCCTGATGACGCCAAATTTATTATTGAAACTCTGGATTCCTATATCAATTTTACTAATGATGCTGAAATGAAAGCTATGCTTTCCATGTGGGAATCAGGACCAATGCCCATAGCGCTTGCCCATAAGCTCGAAAAAGAAATTCGTTATGTGGGAAGTTCAGATATTGCGTATTGGGCAAGAAAAATAGGAAGTATGTTTCTTCCCGTTGAGGCCGGAGTTAGTATAAATGAAGTTATAGATGATGTATATAAAACATTAAAAATCAATATAAAAGGAAAGGTTGATACCATAGAGAAAAAACTTGAAATTATTGTAGAAAAAATGATTGGAGAAACATTTTATAGTTTAACATCTGAAGAGCAAATTGAATTATTGAAAAAATTAGATACTTCTGAAGAACAACGTGCAAGGATAATTGATGATATAAAATCAAATAAAAGAATAATTTCGGTACTAATATCTGTTCTTGGAATGAAGGCAGCTGAAAAAATTGTTAGTGCAATTATTTTTCGCGTTATTGCCGTATTTCTTGGGAAGAAAGCTGCGGAAAAATTAATAAAAGAAATTTTAAAGAAAAATCCTTGGATGGCATTTCTTGGGCCTATTGCAATAGTAAGTTTAGTACAAAGTATAGTTGACCTTGCTGGGCCAGCCATGCGCAAAACTATTCCTATTGTATTATATCTTGGATTAATAGCTATAAGAGATGGGCTTGAGGATATTGAAGAATAGTCATAAAGAATATTATATCATTTATCCGGCATCCATCTCACAAGCTTGTCCAGTCGCACAAAATCGGTGGTTCGTGTCGCCTTGCGGCACGAGCCGCGTTTCATCTGTTTCCCCCGCGTCCAGCAGCCTCTTTACCTTGCCGGCGCGCGGCGTTTTTTTGATGTCCGCTTCCAGGCGCAGGGCGGCTGACCTGTCCGGCTGCTCCACGCAGGCCGCCAGGCGCACGGGCCGCCGCGCGCGTGTGTACCTGGCCCCGCCCGGGCGCAGGCCGTTGTGTTCCTCCAGGCGGCGTTCGGGGTCAGTGGTCACGCCGCAGTACAGGCTGCCGTCGTTGCATTCCAGCAGATAGACATGCCAGCTCACCGTGTGTCCTCAAAGCGCGGACGCCCGTTTCCCGCGGACTGGCCGGCGCTCCGCCCGTGCCCGTCCGCGGGCCCGGGGCGCGGCGGACAGGCGGAATACCGCGCTTGGCGTCCGCCCGCGTCAGGCATGGGACGCTCCGCGTCTGGCGCATATTCCGAAGCCCAGTCCGGCGGCCATGATGGCCAGGCAGGCGTTGAGCATAATGTTCAGCGCGGCTGAGAGCGCGTTGCCCGAGGCATAGAGCCGGGCGGTGTCGAGGGCGAAGCTGGAAAAGGTGGTGAAGCCTCCCAGAAAGCCGGTGCCGAGCAGGCTGTACAGCAGGGCGTGGGGCCGGCCGCTGCGCGCGATGGCGCCCTGAAGCAGCCCCATGAGGAAGCCGCCCGCCACATTGATGAGCAGAATACCCAGGGGAAAGGCCCCTCCCGCCAGAGCCGTGATGGCGCTGTTGCCGCTGAAGCGGCACACGGCCCCCGCCGCCCCGCCGAGCATCACAGCCGCGGCAGGGGCTATGGAGGCGGGTGCTTTGGATGAGCCGGAAGCGGAGGGTGATGCGGTCTGTGTCATGATCGTGAATCCGTGCGCGTGGGGGGAAGGCTGGAAGCGCGAGGCGGCCCGTGAATCCGCAATCCGTGGGAGGGGATCAGGCCAGCAGGCGGTAGCCGAGCGCCACGCCCGTCAGGCACAGCACCAGGCTGACCACGAGATTGATCACTCCCGTGAAGATGCGGCCCTTGTGCATGGCCCTGAACGTATCCATGGAAAAGGTGGAAAAGGTGGTCAGCGCTCCCAGAAAGCCGTCGGCGATCAGGTCGCGCCAGGGCGCGGCCGCCAGCAGGCCGCGGCTTATGGCCGCGGCTGTCAGCCCCATGAGAAAGCAGCCCAGCACATTGGCCAGCAGGGTGCCGCAGGGAAAGCGCGTGCCCGGCCCCCTGTCGGCCCAGCGGCCCAGGGCGTAGCGGCAATACGCCCCCAGCGCGCCTCCTGCGGCTACCATCAGAATGCTCATTCCGTTCATCCAGACTTCCTCATAGGCGTTGAAAGCGATCCTGCCAGAAAGAACCGGGACAGGGCAAGCGGAGAGAATCCGTTTTTTTGTCTCTTTTCCTTCAGGCAGGGGCTTCTCCGTCTTCACGCATCAGGCCGCTGATCCTCGCCCGGAGCCGGCCTGCCGCGTCCGCCCGCGCGGCCCGCGCGCGGGGGCTCGCCTTCCCGCGCCTTATCCCCGGGCCGGGCTTGCTCTGCGCCGCCGGAGCGCTGGCCCGCCCGCCCGTCAGTGGTGTCAGGCGCGTCGGCCCGTGCGTCGCCGGGAGTTTCGGCGGTACGGATACCCTCTGCGGCCATGCCGGCCCCGGCTTCGTCCCGGGGGCAGCCCGCGGCGCTGCCGGGCAGATTCATGGTTTCATACGCGCGTTCGCCGTACAAGCTTTCGTCCAGGCCTTTGCGCAGTTCCTCATCACTGACACGGATGGGGCCGAACTGCCTGATTATTCTGAGGATAATCCAGGTTACGCCAAAGGAGTACGCGCCTACCACCGTCACGCCGAGCAGCTGCACACAAAATTGATGGAGCCCGGCGCCAACGTTGTTAATGGCGGTGGACGCAAAAACGCCCACCAGCAGGCCGCCGGTCACGCCGCCCATGCCGTGCGCCCGGAAGACCTCCAGAGCGTCGTCAAACTTGAAATAGGACTGGATGCCCTTGGCGTAGTAACACACGGCGCTGCCGATGGCCCCGATGAGAATGGCGGCCCAGGGCGGCACATAGCCCGCGCAGGGGGTGATGGTGGCCAGGCCCGCCACGGCGCCCACCAGAATGCCGGAAAATGAAGGCCGCTTGGCGTCGTGCCAGTCCAGGATCAGCCATACGGTCATGGCCACGGAGCCGGCAATGGTGGTGTTGGTCGCGGCGTAGGCGGCCAGGGCATCGCCCGCGTAGGCGCCGCCGGCGTTGAAGCCGAACCAGCCGAACCACAAAAGGCCCGCGCCCGCGGCCATCAGGGGCAGGTTGCTGGGTTCAATGCGGCGCAATTCCTTGCGGCGCGGCCCGAAAAAAAGAACCGTGGACAGGGCCGCAAAGCCGGCGCTGACATGAATCACAATGCCGCCCGCGAAGTCCGCCACGCCCAGCCTGCTTAGAAAGCCGCCGCCCCATATCCAGTGGCATACCGGAATATAGACCAGGATCATCCACAGGATGAGGAACTGAATGTAGCCGCGGGTGTTGAAGCGTCCCACCGGGGCCCCGGTGATCAGGGCCGGCGTGATGATGGCGAACATGAGCTGGTAGGCGAAGAACAGGATGAAGGGCACGGTGGGGGCGTACACCGGGCTTGGCTCTGCCCCCACGTTGTCCAGGGCGAAATGGTAGCTGAGGCTGCCGAACAGGCCGCCTATATCCGGGCCATAGGCCAGGCTGAACCCGCCAAAAATCCAGATGACGGCGATAATGCCCATGGACATGAAGCTCTGCATCATGATGGTCAGCACGTTTTTGGCGCGGACCATGCCCCCGTAAAAGAACGCCAGACCCGGCGTCATCAGAAGCACAAGGGCGGTGCACAGCACGATGAACGTGGTGTCGCCCGAATCGACTGGATACATGAAAACCTCCTTGGAAAAGGAAAAGAATCGTCTTGCGCTGCCCCTGGCCGCGGTGCGGGATCAGCCCGGCGGGGGCTGGCTGTCCGTCTGGTGCGAGGGCGGGAGCAGATCGATGTTGGGCAGCAGGAAGAGCCAGGCGGCAAGGACAAAGGGGAAGGTCAGGCTGGGAATGCCGAAGGGCGAAAGCAGCACATTGAGCGCGCCCTGCGCCACCACGGTAAAGACAGCCCCGAAGAGCGCGTACAGGATAACCCTGCCGTTGGCGGGCCTGTAAAACACCGTGCCCAGGCCCACGGCCGTCAGCACGGCGCTGAACTGGAAGAGCCCCCTGAGGATATCCTGCGTGCCGGCGCCCAGAAACAGGGCGGTTCCGATGGCCGTCAGCGAACCCAGCCACGCGAACACGGCGGCGGGGAGAGAGCTGCCCGCCAGCCCGGCCAGAAACAGGAGGCCGCTGATTTCGTTGTTGAGCAGAAAGACCTGGGATATTCCGGTCAGGGAGGCTGTCCACACGCCGCTCAGGCTTATGCCCGTGGCGCTGGCCATGCCGGGCTGCGCGGGCATCATGGGGTGGGGCAGGCCGCTTATGGTGAAGCCGGCGAAATTGTAGGCCGCCAGCATGATAAGCCACGAGGTGAACACAAAGGGGCCGGTCATGGCCGAGACCTTCCAGGTTTTCAGGATGCGGGACAGGCCCAGCATCATGACGGTGGAAAAAGCGGCCCCCATGACCAGGAGCGCCCACATGACCGGGGTGGGCCGGAAGAAGCCGGGCAGGGCGCAGCCCACCAGCATGCCGTTGTAGCCGTGCAGGCCGGCGGCGATATCCCGGCGCGGCGCGCGCAGCGCGACGGCCGTGCCCGTGCCCGTGACAAGGCCCAGCACCGCGCCCCAGGCCACGGCGGGGGTATGGGCGGCTCCCCAGAATATGCCGGCCAGAAAGCACAGGCCCGCCCAGGCGCTGCTCTGGAACATCACCTGTCCCGCCCCGCGCAGACACAGATCGGCAAAGCGCGGAACGGGATGGGCCGCGACCGTTTTTCCCCATGCGTTTTTGATGTCCGCAATCCGGCTCATGCGCGCCTCCGGCCTTCTCTCATCCAGTGGAGAGGGATCAACGCCATAAAAAATCCTCCGGCAGTTCCGTGCCGAGAACGACACGGCGCAGCGCCGCGTGAAATTCACGAATTTTGGCCCGGACGCTTTCCGTCGAGGGGCCGAGCACCTTAAACAGAAGTCCGGCTTCATGAGGCAGGATTGTGGCCCCCCAGGCCAGATCCGGCCCGAGGGCCGCGCCCGCGCCCTCCCGCAACGCGTCCAGATGCCGCGCCGGGGTCAGGGCCAGCACATGGCCGAAAACCTCGAAGGGCCCCATGACGCCGACTTTGCCGAAGTTCATGCGGCCGGGCTCCAGCACGAAGTGTTCCGCAAAGAGCGGATCGCCGTCCATTTCGCGGCGGGCCGTGATGCTGGACGAAAAAAGATGGAAGCCGAACAGTTCGTCCGGATGATGGTATTTGCGGCCGGGCAGGAGCACTTCGCCATAGAGCAGGGTGGCCGACGCGGGCAGGACGATATGGGTATCCATGAGATAGCGGGCCGTCCGGTGCAGGATAAGCGGGTCGGGCATGTATTCCAGGTAACCGTTTTCCTCCACGCGCAGAATTTGGAGCTGGGACGCGTAGTCTTGCTCCATGCCGTGCACCCTGGTGGCGGACTGGGTGCAGACCAGGGCCCTGGCCCCCGGCCCCACCCGCACAGTCAGGGCCAGGCGATCGCCCTGGACGACGCAGCCGGCGCTGCTGATGATGGTCACGCAGGCCATGTCCGGCTGTGATGCATCCCAGTACAGGGCCTTTTGAGCCAGCAGGGGCGCCCGGCGATCCATATCGCTGAGCAGGGTGCGTCCGGCGGCGGGTTCCCGTTCGAATTCCAGGCGCAGATAGCCCTGTGCGCCCGCCGCGCCGTCCATCCGGGGAGCCTCGGCCCGGTAGGGCGCGAGCTCGGGCAGCCGGAGGCCCAAATCGCGCAGGGTTCGCGCCGCCGAGGCCGCAGATGCGCAGTCCGGCGTTCCGTGCATCCCCGGCATGCGCGGGCCGGGAGCCCTGGCCGCGCCGGTCTCAGCGCCCCGCATGGAACGCCTCCGGGCGCGCGTTTTTGGCGGAGGGCATGTCGAACAGGGCGTCGCGCATAATCCAGTCCGCCAGGGTGTCGATGTTGCGGCCGCTTTTGCAGTTGGTGAACAAAAAGGGCCTGTCGTCGCGCATCAGGCGCGAGTCGCGTTCCATGACCTCCAGGCTGGCTCCCACATAGGGCGCCAGATCTTCCTTGTTGATAACCAGAATGTCGGACTGGCAGACGCCCGGGCCGTTCTTGCGCGGAATTTTGTCCCCGGCGGCCACGTCAATGACATAGATGAAAAAATCGGCCAGGGCGGGGCTGAAGGTCAGGGTCAGGTTGTCGCCGCCGCTTTCAATGAAAATGACATCACTGTCGGGGAAGCGCCGTTCCAGATCCTCCACGGCCGCCAGATTCATGCTGGGATCTTCGCGTATGGCGGTGTGCGGGCAGGCCCCGGTTTCCACGCCCACAATGCGATCCGCGGGCAGAATGCCGTCCAGCGCGCGCTGGACGTGTCTGGCGTCTTCGGTGGTCACCACGTCATTGGTGATGATCAGGGGACTCACGCCCCGCTTGACAAGAAGAGGGGTCAGGGCTTCGATAAGGGCGGTTTTGCCGGAGCCCACGGGGCCTCCGACGCCGATGCGGGGTATCTTTTTCACGGGGTCTCCTGTCGGGTTGGAATGCGGGCGGGGCTGCCCGGCGGGGGGCGGGTCCGGTCAGCTCATGAACAGCCGCACATGGGCACGGGCATGAATGGCGCTCAGAATGTCCGTCATGGGCGCGTACGCGGACATATTCTCCAGAGGTGCGGCGGCGGCCCTGGCCGCCAGATCGTCCAGGCGGCCCGCCAGACGGTACAGCAGGGATTGGGTTTCCACATGGGTCAGGCGCATGAGGCGCAGGGCCGCGTTGAGGATGCCCGTCATCACTCCGTACAGGTGGACGATGAGCGCGTCCCGCACCAGAAGATCGTCCTGCCGGGAATCGCCGTCCCGGAAATTCTGCCCGGGGGCTGTGGTTGCACAGGCCCCGGCGCCGTCTGCGGTGGCTGGGGCGGCCGCCCCGCCCATGGCCGCGAACAGCACGGCCATGCTTACGGGAGAGGTGCCCGGCGTGGCGCCGGCCCGGATGCGTTCCAGCCAGCGGGCCGCCAGCGGCGAGGCCGTGACCGCCGCGCCCAGTTCGGCCAGTTTCGCGCCGGTGCGGGTGAGCATGGCACGGGCTTCTTCGGGCGCTTTGCGCACAAAGAGCGCCTCGTCCACCGCGCCGAGCAGGGCCCAGGCACGGCTGTCCGTCCCCGCCCCGCGGGCCGCGCGCAGCGCCCAGGCCATGCCCACGGCGTCGCCCGACGCGGCCTGTTCCACAGCGCTTTCCACAAACTGGCGCAGGGTTTCGGCGTCATGAACCGCCCTGGTCTGCACGGCGGCTTCCAGCGCGCCGGAAAAGGCGAAGGCCCCGGTGGGCAGCATGGAGTCGCCAAATTGCAGAATGCGGCCGAGAGCGAGCCTGTCCATGGCTTACCCCGCGCCCCCCGCCCCGGCGCAGCCGGGGCCGCCGGCCGCTTTGCGCCGGTGCCCGCGCGTATGTTCGTGCTTATGCCCGTGCCTGTGGCCGGGCCCGGGGTCGTGCGCATGCCTGTGGCCGGGCATGTCCGCGCCTCCGAACAGCTGCCGCCGCTCTTCGGGGCTCAGCGCGGCGGCCGCGCTGTCACCGTTCACAAAGCAAACGCCGATGTCCCCGAAGCGATGGCTGTCCATGACGGCCGCCATAACCGCGCGATCCACGCTTACGGGCACATACACGGTCAAATCGCGGATGACGGCGGGCCAGTGCTGATTGCCCAGGGCGTGGCCCAGCCTGACGCAGCCTTCCATGAGTTCGGCCTGCGGCCGCCGGGCCAGCCTGTGCAGCGAGAGCGTCATGACCTCGCAAAGATGGATGCGGGCCGCCACGGCGCGCCGGGCGCCCTCGTCCCACAGCAGAATGTCGCCGTCGCGCAGGCTCTGCCCCCGGTTCAGGCACAGCGCCAGGTCTCTGCCCCCGGCGCTCGTTGCGCGCAGCCGGTTTTTCTGCGCGTCCCACTGATTCAGATCCAGCCAGTCCACGTCCCCCTCCGCATACGGGGCTGTGAGCCGGGTTTTCCACGGTTCCTCATGGATATTGCCCAGTACCTGTTCCACCAGTTCCATACGCCGTCATCCCGCAGAAAAAGTTGAGTTGAAATCCGGAGGGGAATCCGCCCCGCCGGCCCGGCCGGCGCTGGGCGGATTCCTGAGGCCGCCATTCACCCCTTGGCATCAGCTGAAAAAGTAGCGCTGGGCCAGGCTTATCGTGCCGGCGGGCGCCACCGTGGCGTGCTCGCCGTTGACCATGACGGCGAAGGTTTCGGGATTGACCTCGATCCGCGGGGTGAGGTCGTTGCGGATCAGGCTTTTTTTGGACAGATTGCGCGTGCCGCGCACGGGCAGCACCGCGCTGCGGAGATTCAGCCTGTCCCTGATGCCGTTTTCCCAGGCCAGGCGGGACACAAAGCTGCACCGGGTGCCCTGCCTCAGGGCGCCGTACTGGCCGAACATGGGGCGGTAGTATGCGGGCTGGGGCGTGGGCAGGGAGGCGTTGGGGTCACCCATATTGGACCAGCTGATGAAGCCGCCTTTGAGCACCATGAACGGCTTGGCGCCGAAAAACTGGGGTTGCCACAGCACCAGGTCGGCCGTTTTGCCCTTTTCGACGGAGCCGATGTAGTCCGACACCCCGTGGGTGATGGCCGGGTTGATGGTAATTTTGGCCACATAGCGCAGCACGCGGAAGTTATCGTTGCGATCGGCGTCCTCCGGCAGTTTGCCGCGGGCGGCCTTCATGGCGTCGGCCATCTGGATGGTGCGCAGCCAGTTTTCGCCCACGCGGCCCATAGCCTGGGAGTCCGACGACACCATGGAGATGGCGCCCATATCGTGCAGCACGTTTTCCGCCGCGATGGTTTCTCCGCGCACCCGGCTTTCGGCGAAGGACACGTCAGAGGGCACGTTGGGGTTGAGGTTGTGGCAGACCATGATCATGTCGAACAGTTCGGCCTGCGTGTTGACGCCAAAGGGCAGGGTGGGGTTGGTGGAACTGGGCAGCACGTTGAGCAGGCCGGCCACCCTGATGAGGTCGGGGGCGTGTCCGCCGCCCGCTCCTTCGGTGTGATAGGTGTGGATGACCCGCCCCTCAAAGGCGGCGATGGTATCTTCCACATATCCCGCCTCATTGAGAGTGTCGGTATGGATGGACACCTGCACGTCGGTTTTGTCGGCCACGGACAGGGCGGCCCGGATGACGGCCGGGGTGGCCCCCCAGTCCTCATGAATTTTAAAGCCCACCGCTCCGGAGGCGACCTGATCAAGCAGCGGGCCTTCGCTGCTGGCGTGCCCCTTGCCCAGAATGCCGGTGCTGACGGGCAGGCCCTCGCAGGCTTCCAGCATGCGCTCCATATTCCACCTGCCCGCGGTGATGGTGGTGCCGTTGCTTCCGTCGGTGGGGCCGATACCACCACCGAACAGCGTGGTCACGCCGTTGGACAGGGCGGCCTCGGCCTGCTGGGGGGCAATGAAATGCACATGGCTGTCGATGCCGCCGGCGGTCAGGATGAGGTGCTCGCCTGAAATGGCGTCGGTGTTGTTGCCGACCACCAGGCAGGGATCCACGTTGTCCATGGTGGAGGGGTTGCCCGCCTTGCCGATGCCCGCGATTTTGCCGTCGCGGACGCCGACGTCGGCCTTGATGACCCCCTGCACGGCGTCGATGATGGTGACGTTGGTGATCACGAGATCGAGCACGCCGCTGTCGCGCCGGGAGTGGTCGTCGCTGCCCATGCCGGCGCGCAGGCTCTTGCCGCCGCCGTACACGGATTCATCGCCGTAACCGCGAAGATCCTTTTCAATTTCCACATACAAGTCAGTGTCGCCGAGGCGGATTCTATCCCCCACGGTGGGCCCGAAAAGAGCCGCGTATTCGTGTCGTGAAATCTGTGGCATGGTGACTTCCTTTCCTTATTAAAACTGTGTGCGGGGCAGGCTCGTCTGACCCTGCGCGTGGCTCGGGCAGGGAGCGCGTGCGTGTGAAGCCGGGCACGCCATCCCGGGTGCGCCCGATGGCGCCGTTACGGCCGGTCGCCGGCGTTTTTAAAGCCCAGCGCCAGCGCCCGGGCCACCTTGAGGGCTTTCATGCGCGTGTCGCCGGCCCAGCCGTCCACCAGGTTATTGAAGCCGTGGATGCTGCACAGCCCGCCGAAGGGTATAAGCGACACGGTTTTTTCATCACCCGGTTCAAAGCGGATGGCCGTGGTGGCCGCGATATTGAGGCGCATGCCATAGGCGGCGCCGCGATCAAATTCGAGGGCGCGGTTGACCTCAAAAAAATGAAAGTGCGAACCCACCTGAATGGGCCGGTCGCCGGTATTGCGCACTTTAAGGCTGATGGCCGGGCGCGATTCGTTGAACACAACGGGCGTGTCGCTGAACACGCAGCCGCCCACGGGAACCGCCCGTTCCCGCTGGGGCTGTGCGGTCTGTCGGCCGGATTCCTTGTCCGGTGTGTGCTTTTTGCTGTCCATACGGGTATGCTCCTTGGGAAATGCCTCAGCTGATGGGGTTGTGGATGGTGATCAGGCGGCTGCCGTCGCTGAACACCGCTTCCACCTGAACCGAGGGGATCATGTCCGCCACGCCGTCCATGACATCCTTTCGGGACAGGGTTTTGCGCGCTTCGCTCATGACTTCCTCAACACTTTTGCCCGCCCTTGCCTCGTTGAGGGCTGTGGCGGAAATCAGGGCCACGGCTTCGGGATGGTTGAGCCTGAGGCCGTTTTCCTTCCTCCTCAGGGCCACACTGGCCATGGTGTGAATCATCAGTTTGTCAAGTTCCCGGGGGGTGAGATGCATGGCTCATTCCTCCTGATTGCAGGATTGATCGGCGGGAGTGCTGCGGATGCTCCCATATTTTCCGATACGCCGCGAATGTAGAAAGTTCCGAAAGGGGGCGCCATTGTAATCATGCGTGCGGCGCTTATGTATAAAAGGGGCTGGCGGCCGCGCCCCTCGGGTGCTATGACGTTCGCAGACAGGGAGAGGTTTATGCTGGATGCGGCGCGGGTGCTGGATCTGCTCCGGGAGCGGGGGATTGTGTTCCACCTTTATGAACACCAGGCCGTGGACAACGCGCAGGCCGCGGCGGACGTCCGTGCCCTCATGGCCGGAGTGATATGCAAGAGCCTGTTCCTGCGGGGCAAGGACGGCTCGCTGTGGCTGGTCACGGTGCCGCTGGATGCCCGGGTGGATCTGAAAACCCTGGGGCGGAAGCTGGGCTGCGGCCGTCTGGCCTTTGGCGACGCGGACGCCATGATGCGGCACCTGGGCGTGCGGCCGGGATCGGTCACGCCCCTGGCCGTGCTCAACGACGCGCGGGGCGCGGTTCGCCTGGTCATGGACGAGGGGCTTTTTTCCCTGCCGCTCATCAACGTCCATCCCCTGAGGAATACCATGAGCGTTGACATCGACCCGCATTCCGTCGCGCAGCTGGCCGCGGAGTACGGGCACGAACCTTTGCGCCTGGCGGGCATCCGCGCGGACATCCTCCCGGACGGCTGAGCCGTCCGGCCGCGGCGGGACGCGCGGCGGAAGCCATGCGTCGGCCGGACACCCGTGCGGCCGGCGTCAGCGGCGTCCCTGACCCGCCCCGTCCCCTCACGGATGAGGAGCGCCCCGCGCCGCCGGGGCCTGCCCTGTTCCGAAACGTTTCAGGTTTCTTGGGCGGCGGGGAGCCGGGCGGTTCCACCATGCTGACAGACTGTTTCAGGAGGATTGCCGGAAATGATGTTAAGAAAAGCTGCTCTTTCCGATCTGGATGGCGTCGAGGAAGCGTATCGGGAACATTTTGCGCATGAGAAGCAATATGGCGCGTACACGGTTTTTCAGGAAGGTATTTATCCCACCCGACAAGTCGCGGAAAATGCCATGCAAAATGGCTCTTTGTATGTATGTGAAGAAAATGACGTTATATTGGGAAGTATGATTTTAAATGAACACCAGCCAGATGAATATAAAAAAATAAATTGGCAAGTTACGGCTGAAAATGAAAAAGTAAGAGTTCTTCATTTATTGATGGTAAGACCAAACGCATCTGGAAAAGGAGTAGGAACGTCTTTAGTCAATTATGCTATTGATATAGCAAAACGGCAATTTTGCGTAACAATCAGACTTGATACGGGTGAACAAAATGTACCTGCCATTTCTCTGTATAAAAAATTAGGTTTTCAAGTGGCAGCCAATATTCCCATGAGAGTGGGAGGGGTGATTCCACATAGTCATCATCTTTTTTTTGAAAAAATGATATAACGGGTAGTTCCCTGTTCCTTCGCCCCCTTTTTCCGGGCGCGCATCGAAGCACCGTCGCTGACCGGCGGCTGGCCATCGCAACGCTGCCTTTGCATGGTGCATCGGGCCGCCCGCGCTCTCCGGCGGTCTTTGCGCCCGTGGCGCCCGCGCCCCGTCAGGTTTCCGGCAGGTTCTTTTTCTCGTGCGGAACCTCAACCAGCCCGATGCGGTAGCGCCGCGCCTTGCGGAAGATGGTGGACTGGCTGACCTTCAGGCGTCGCGCGGCCTTGTAGGTGCTGCCCGTTTCGGCCAGGGCGGCCATGATCAGTGTCCGTTCCACCTCTTCCACAGCCGCGCGCAGGGAAGGGGCCGCGCGCGGGGAGGAAGGCGCCGGAGCGCTTTCCCCGCCGTCCTCCGCCGGACGCGCGCGGGACGGGACGCCGTCCGGCTCCGCCGGACGCATGTAGGGCGGGAGGTCTTCCACCGTGATGGTTTCGCCGTCGCTCATGACCACCAGAGACTGCACCACGGCGGCGAGCTCGCGCACGTTGCCCGGCCAGGGATAGGTCAGCATGTGGTTGAGCACCCTCGGCTCGAAGTTTTTTGTGAGACCGTCCTTCCTGGCCGCCTGCCGCAGGAAGAACATGGCCAGCAGGGGGATATCATCGGGGTGCTCGCGCAGGGGGGAGATTTCCATGGAGAGCACGCGCAGGCGGTAAAAAAGATCCTCCCGGAAGCGTCCGTCCGTGGTCATGGCGGCGAGCGGCCTGTTGCTGGCCGCGATGACGCGCACATCCGCCGTGATGGGTCTGGTGCCGCCCACCCGGTGAAAGGGGTGCCCGTCCAGCACCTGCAGAAGCTTGGCCTGCATGGGCGGAGGCAGCTCGCCGATTTCATCCAGCAGCAGGGTGCCGGTGTGCGCCAGCTCGAACATGCCCGGCTTGCCTCCCGGCGCGGCTCCGGTAAACGCGCCCTTTTCGTAGCCGAACAGCTCCGACTCCATGAGCGACATGGGGATGGCCCCGCAGTTGACCGCGATGAAGGGCCTGTCCCGCCGGGAGCTCAGGCTGTGGATGACCCTGGCGGCGTGGGTCTTGCCCGTGCCTGTTTCACCAAGGATCAGGGTGACGGCGTCCGTCCTGGCCGCCTTGGCCACGTCCTGGCGCAGCCGGCGCATGGCGGCGCTGTACCCCACAAAGCCTTCATCCAGAGCGGACTCCAGATAGGCCAGTCCGGCCTTGTACGCCCGGGTTTCCTCTTCCAGGGCGGCCAGCTTGCGCTGGAGCGACTCCAGCTCCGTCATGTCGCGGATGGACGCGATAACGCGGCAGATTTCCCCCCGGGCGTCAAAGACGGGCGTGCTGGTATTGAGACAGCGCTTGCCGTTGGCATAGTCGTCAAACATGGTGACGGCGCGCTTTTCGGCCAGGGCGCGCAGGGTGACGCAGGTGGAAAAAAGCCCCTCGTCCGCGGCGGCGCTCACATGCCTGCCCACCACGTCCTCGGCGCGGATGCCCGCGATGCGCTCCATGGCCTTGTTCACATGGAGCGTCGTGCCCTGCGCGTCAATGACCCAGATGCCGTCATGGATGGAATTGAGCAGGATGTCGTATTCGCGCGCCAGCAGCTCGGCATTGTCCTCATTCATGCCCACCCTCGATGCAATTATGCATTGTAATGCAGATGTGACTTGTTCCGGCCCTTGATACACGCTGTGCCCTGTCATTTTTGCATGAGTCTCCTCGTGCCGTCAAGCGGCCGGCCCGCGGCGATTCAGGATCGGAGGGGATATGAGAAAAAAGGAACGATCCTTGCATCATCCGGCGCGGCCCGTTCCGCGGGCACCAACGCAACGCGGGGCCGCTCCGCGGCCGGCCCATCCCCGTGTTCCTCAGACTGCAGGGACAGCCGTACGGAGCCGCCCCGCGACATGCGGGCAGCCCGGCCTGATGCGCGGCGCACCCTATGTTCGGGTGCTTTTGGATTGAAACCCTTTCCATTCACACGGAGGTTCGCCATGCTTGTCGGTATACCCAAAGAGATCAAAGCCCAGGAAAACCGTGTCGGCATCACGCCCGCCGGCGTCCATGCCCTGGTGGAAGCCGGCCATACCGTGCGTGTGGAAAGGGGCGCCGGCCTCGGCAGCATGATTGCGGATGACGAATTCGCCGCCGCGGGCGCCGTCCTTGCCGCCAGCGCGAAGGAATGCTGGGACTGCGACATGGTCGTGAAAGTGAAGGAGCCTTTGCCCGCGGAATACGACCTGTTCCACGAGGGGCTCATCCTGTTCACCTATCTGCACCTCGCGCCGGAACCGGCCCTGACAAGGGCACTGCTGGACAAAAAGGTCATCGGCATCGCCTATGAAACGGTGCAGCTTGACAGCGGCGCCCTGCCCCTGCTGGCCCCCATGTCCGAAATCGCCGGCCGCATGGCCACCCAGGTGGGCGCGCAGATGCTGACCAAAATCGAAGGGGGCATGGGGCTTCTGCTCGGCGGCACGGCCGGCGTGCAGGCCGCCCATGTGGTGATCATCGGCGCCGGCGTGGTGGGCCTTTCCGCCGCCAAGGTGGCCATGGGCATGGGCGCCCGCGTGACCATCCTTGACAGCAACCTGAACCGCCTGCGCTACATTGACGACGTGTACGGCGGGCGCATCCAGACCCTGGCCTCCAACGCCTTCAACATCGCCGCCTCGGTGAGGGACGCCGACCTGCTCATCGGTTCGGTGCTCATCCCGGGCGCGCTCACCCCGAAACTGGTGACCGAAGCCATGGTGAACACCATGAAAAAGGGCGCGGCCATCGTGGACGTGGCCATTGATCAGGGCGGCTGCATCGAGGTGACCGCCAGGCACGGCGCCACCTATCATGACAGGCCGACCTTCATGCATGAGGGAATCGTGTGCTACTCGGTGGGGAATATGCCCGGCGCCGTGGCCCGCACCTCCACCTTCACCCTGACCAACGCCACCATGCCCTACATGGTGGCCCTGGCCAGCAAGGGCTGGAAGCGCGCCTGCCAGGACGACAAGGCGCTGGCGCGCGGTATTAACACCCATGGCGGCAAGGTGTACTTCAAGGGCGTGGCCGACGCGCTCGGCTATGAGCTCAGCTGCGCCTGCGAACTGCTGAAGTAGGAATCCAAACCGCATCAACCATCCAAAGGAGCACGCCATGACGTATGATAAAGCTGAACTTGTCGCTCTGGACAAAAAGCATGTGTGGCACCACCTGACCCAGCACAAGGTGTTCGAGTCCTCTGATCCCGCCATCTATGTGAAGGGCGAGGGGATGAGAATCACGGACATCGACGGCAAAACCTACATCGACGCCGTGTCCGGCGGGGTGTGGACGGTGAACGTGGGCTACGGCCGCAGGGAAATTGTGGACGCCGTGGCCAAACAGATGATGGAGATGTGCTATTTCGCCAACGGCATCGGCAACATCCCCACCATCCAGTTTTCCAAAAAGCTTATTGAAAAAATGCCCGGCATGAGCCGTGTCTATCTTTCCAATTCCGGTTCCGAGGCCAACGAAAAGGCCTTCAAGATCGTGCGTCAGATTGGCCACCTGAAATACGGCGGCAAAAAAACCGGCATCCTGTACCGCGCCCGCGACTATCACGGCACCACCATCGGCACGCTGAGCGCCTGCGGCCAGTTTGAGCGCCGCGTCCAGTACGGCCCCTTCGCCCCGGGGTTCTATGAATTCCCGGACTGCGACGTGTACCGCTCCAAATTCGGCGCCGGCCCCGATTTGGGCGAAAAAATGGCCAAACAGCTGGAAGAGGTCATCCTGACCGTCGGCCCGGACGAGCTGGGTGGCGTCATTGTGGAGCCCATGACTGCGGGCGGCGGCATCCTTGTGCCTCCGGCCGGCTACTACGAAACCATGCGCACAATCTGTGACAAGTACAATCTGCTGCTCATCATGGACGAGGTGGTCTGCGGCCTGGGCCGCACCGGCAAATGGTTCGGCTACCAGCACTACAATGTCCAGCCCGACATCGTGACCATGGCCAAGGGCGTGGCTTCCGGCTATGCCGCCATTTCCTGCACCGTGACCACCGAAAAGGTCTTCCAGGACTTCATCGCCGACCCGGCCGACCATGACGCCTACTTCCGCGACATCTCCACCTTTGGCGGCTGCACGGCCGGCCCCGCCGCCGCCCTGGCGAACATCACCATCATCGAGCGTGAACAGCTGCTGGAAAACTCCGCGAACATGGGTGAACGCCTGCTTGCGGGACTCCGGGGTCTCATGGACAAGCACGCCATCATCGGCGACGTGCGCGGCAGGGGACTGTTCGCGGGCATTGAAATCGTCAAGGATCGCGCCAGCAAGGAACCCATTGCCGAACCCATCGCCAACGCCATGGTGGGCGCGGCCAAGGAGGCCGGCGTCATCATCGGCAAGACCTCGCGTTCCTTCCGCGAGTTCAACAACACCTTGACCCTGTGCCCGGCGCTCATTGCCACCGAGGCCGACATCGACGCCATCGTGGCCGGCATCGACAAGGCCTTCAGCGCCATTGAAAAAAAATTCGGCCTGTAAAGGTGTCCGGCCTCCGGGCCGGGCGCGCGGGTTCACGCTTCGGGCGGGGGAGGGCCGTCGGCGCCCTCCCTCCGCCTCCGCCGGGGCCTGAAGCAGGGCAGGCGGGCTTCCATACCGGAGCAGACGGCCGCGCCCCCGCGCGTACCGCGCTTCAGGCCGGAGGGTATTTTTTTCTTTTCCTTTCGCTGAAGCTTGTGATAAATTGAGGCAAAGCGAAGTCACCCCGCACGTTAACGTTTCGCAAGGAGGGTTCCATGTCTTTCAAGAAACTGCTTCCCCTGACTCTGGCCCTGCTCTTCGCCTTCGCCACCACCGCCCTTGCCGCGGAAACCTTCAAGGTTGCCGTGGGCGACCCGGAAGATTCCGAACAGGGCGTGGCCGCCAACGCCTTCAAAAAGTACATTGAGGAAAAGACCAACGGCGAGGTGAAGGTTGACTGCTTCTTCGCCGGAGCGCTTGGCGATGAAAGCGAAGCCTTCCGGAATGTGCAGAAAGGCACCCTGCCCTTCGCGGTGGGCGGCATCGCCAACCTGGTGCCCTTTGAGAAACGTCTGGGCCTTCTGACCCTGCCCTACCTCTTTGACAACCTGGACGAAGTGGTGGCCGGCACCAACGGCAAACCCGCCGAGCTGCTGAACAGCTACGCCGTCAAGGCCGGCTTCCGCGTGCTGGCCTGGACCTACACCGACTTCCGCTACATTTCCAACTCCAAAAAGCCCATCAAGACCATGGCCGACATGCAGGGCCTGAAGTTCCGCGTGCCGCAGAGCGCGGTGCTCATCGCCTCGTACAAGGCCTTTGGCGGCAGCCCCACCCCCATTTCGTGGGCTGAAACCTTCACCGCCCTGCAGCAGGGCGTGGTGGACGGCCAGTGCTACGGCTACATCGGCTTCCGCGCCATGAAGTTCAACGAGGCCAATCAGAAGTACCTGACCGAAGTGCACTACACCTATCAGCTGCAGCCCCTGGTCATGAGCGAGCGCGTCTACCGCAAGATGAGCCCCGAAATGCAGAAGCTGGTGGTGGAAGCCGGCGCGTACGCCCAGGAAGAAGTGCTGAAGTACCAGAAGGAAAACGGCGACGCCGCCAAGGCCGATCTCATCGCCGGCGGTCTTATTGTGGATCAGCTGGAAGATGAAGCCCTGTGGAAGAAGGCCGCCATGGAAAAGGTCTGGCCCGAAATGGCCGACTTCGTGGGCGGCAAGGACGCCATCAACGAGTACCTCACCGCCTGCGGCAAGGCTCCCTGGAACAACTGACGCTGAACAGGGCCGGAACCGGAGACGGTTCCGGCCTTTGTGCCGGCCCGCCCGCGCGTGATGCCCGTGCCCGGCCCCGCGCGGCCCACGGCGGGATGCGCGCATGAACCGCCGGCGGGGACGTGCCGCTCCGTGCCCGCGCACGGCCCGTCCGCGTCGCAGGTACGGCCCCCGCCTGTCCCGGCCGCCCGCCCCACGCCCTCCGGCTTACGCGCCTGCGAAGGAGGCTGCATGAAAAAATTCCTTGTGTCCTGCCTGGATCATTTTGAAAGCTATCTGTGCCAGTTTCTGCTGGTCTTTTTCGTGGTGGTGGTCTTTATGCAGATCATCCTGCGCTTTGTGGGCCATTCCCTGCCCTGGACCGAGGAAATCGCGCGCTTCGCCTTTATCTGGTTCATCCTGTTCGGCGCCTGTTACGCCACGCGCCTGTGCGCGCTCAACCGCGTCACGCTCCAGTTTTCCAGAATGCCCAGGCGGGTGACGGACATCTTCCTTTTCATCAGCGACATGATCTGGCTGGCCTTCAGCCTGATGATGGCCTGGCAGGGTTACCTCGCGGTGATGGATCTGCGCGAGTTTCCCTACGCCACCCCGGCCCTGGACTGGGATTTGGGCATGATTTACCTGGTGTTTCCGCTCAGTTTTCTGTTGATGGCCATCCGCATCCTTCAGGTAAATTATATCAAATTTGTTTTGAAACAGGAAATCGCCGACCCCGATCAGGAAGCCATCAAGGAAAGCCAGAGCGCGCTCCTTGACGACGGCAAGGGAGGTGCTGCCTGATGGAAGCCATGTCGCCCCTCGCCATCGGCGGGATGCTCTTTCTCATCTTTTTCGCCCTGCTGCTCATCGGCAGTCCCATCATGGTGGCCCTCGGCGTGGGCACCATGGCCTGTTTTCTTATTCTGGACATCGACCTCAGCCTCATGATTGAACGGGCCTTCGCCTCGCTGACGGCCTTTCCGCTCATGGCCCTGCCGGCCTTTGTTCTGGCCGGGGCGCTCATGGAGGCCGCGGGCATATCGCGGCGCCTGGTGGCCGTGGCCGAAAGCGTGGTGGGCCCCATCCCGGGGGGGCTTGCCATTTCCACCGTGCTGTCCTGCGTGTTCTTCGGGGCCATTTCCGGTTCCGGGCCGGCCACCACGGCGGCTGTCGGCATGCTCATGATTCCGGCCATGACCAGGCGCGGCTATGACACGGCCTACGCGGCCGCCGCCACCGCCACCTCGGGCGGCATTGGCATCATCATTCCGCCCAGCATTCCCATGGTGATTTACGGCGTCACCGGCCAGGTGAGCATCTCCAAAATGTTCATGGCCGGCTTTATCCCGGGTTTCATCATCGCCGCCTCGCTGTGCCTGGTGCACATGTTCAAGTGCCGCAAACTGGGCACGGGCGGTTTGCAGTGGTCCATGAGCCATATGCTGCATGTGCTTCGGGACGGCTTCTGGTCCATTCTGGCGCCGCTCATCATCCTCGGCGGCATCTACGCCGGGCTCTTCACCCCGACGGAAGCCGCCATCGTGGCCATTTTCTATACTCTGTTCGTGGGTGTCTTCATCCACCGGGAGCTGAAGTTCAAAAGCTTCATGGCCTCACTCAACACCACCTCGTGGCTCACCGGCCGCGTGCTGGTTCTGGTGTTTACGGCCACGGCCTTCGGCTATCTGCTCACCTCCTACCGGATACCCGTGGAAATCGCCAACTGGATCCTGAGCTTCACGGACAACGTGTACCTGGTGTGGCTCTTTGTGGTCATCCTGCTGCTCTTCCTTGGCATGTTCATGGAGACCCTGGCCATCATCATGCTGGTGACGCCGGTGCTTCTGCCCATCATGACGGCCTACGGGGTTGACCCCATCCATTTCGGGCTTATCCTGATCTGCTGCTGCGGCATCGGCTTCTCCACGCCGCCGCTGGGCGAGAACATGTTCATCGCCTCGGGGATCTCAAACCAGTCCCTGGAGCTCATTTCCCTGAAGGCCCTGCCCATGGTGGCGGCCAATATCGGCGCCATCGTGATTCTGGTGCTCTTCCCCGGGCTGGTCATGTTCCTTCCCAACCTGATGGACGTGGCCGCGCCCTAAGCGCCAGCCGCCACGGCATACGGCCGGGCCCCGGTCGGCCATTGTTTCACGAGGCAGCGCCCGGGGTTCGCTGCCGCGGCGCGCGGCCCCGGAGACCGCCGCCCGCGCCATCGCACCACGCAGCAGCGAGGTTGACATGCTCCGCACCCTACTTGTGTTCCTGACCCTTGAACTTGCGCTTGCGGTTCCAGTCGCCCGGGCCGCGGATTCCGCGCCGGCCCCCGCCCGGGTGGAGGCCGCCGCGTCCCCCATGGTTCTCACCCTGATCCTCGGCGATCCCGAAACGTCGGAAATGGGCTTTTTGGGCAACGCGTTCAAAACTTTTGTTGAAAAGTCCACCAATCATGCCGTGGAGGTCAAACTGTCCTACGGCGGAGGCCTGGGCGAAGATGAGACTTTCCAGTTCCATCGCGCGCAGACGGGGAAGCTGGACATGGCGCTGGGGGGCGTGGGCAACCTGGTGCCCATGGTCAAGCCGCTGGGGGTGCTGACGCTCCCCTACCTTTTCTTTACCCTGGACGAGGTGGTGCGCGGCACCACGGGCAAGCCGGCGGAACTGCTCAACGCCTGCGCCGAAGAGGCGGGCCTGCGGATTCTGGCCTGGACTTACTGCGGCTTTCGCTACATTTCCAACTCCAAGCATCCCATCAAGACGATGGCCGACATGAAGGGCCTGCGCTTCCGCGTGCCGCAGAGCATCGCGATGATCGAAAGCTACCGCGCCTTCGGGGGGCTGCCCTCCACCATCGCCTGGCCCATGACCTGGAACGCGCTGAAGTACGGCCTCGTGGACGGGCAGTGCTACGACTACAGCGGCTTCCAGGCCATGAAATTCAAGGACGCGGGGCAGAAATACATTACGGAAGTCCACTATATGTACAACCTCCAGCCCCTGGTCATGAGCGAGCGTGTTTTCAGGCAGCTGAGTCCCGACCTGCAGAAGATTCTGGTGGAGGGCGGCCAGTACGCGCAGAAACTGTCGCTCCAGTATCAAAGGAAGAACAGCGAAGAGGCCAAGCAGGCCCTGGAAAAGGACGGAGTCATCATCAGCTCGCTGCAGGATGAAGGGCAGTGGCGCGCGGTGGCGCGCGAACAGGTGTGGCCCCATGTGGCCGAAAGCGTGGGCGGCCGGGAACACATCAACGCCTACCTGGAGGCCTGCGGGCTGCCCTTGTGGAACCCGCCTCTGTAAAACCCGGCGCGCCAGGCTTTGGGAATACGGGGCGTCATGCTTCCGGCGCCCCGCTTCCGGCGCCGGAAGCGTTTTGCTCCCCTGAGGCCGGGAGGGGACAGGCGCCGGCCGCGCCGGCCCATGGTGAAAAAGGCTGATCCCCTGAGCCGGGGAGCCGCCCCGTGAGCGGACGGGCTTCATGAAACGCGGCGGCGCGGCGTGGCGATGCCCGGCGGCGCCGGCAAGGGGGAAAAGCCTCACTTGACGCGGCCGCGCGGCGTGGCCTACACTTCCCCCGCATTTTCAGGCCCTGAATTCGGGCATTTTTTCAAAAATACGGTGATTCTCCTATGCAGACTTTCGCTTTTGCGCGTGCGGACAGGGCGTGCCGGGCGCTTCCGGCTGCCGGATTCCTGGCGGCGTGCCGCGCGCTGTGCGCCCTGTGCGTGCTGCTGACCGCGTCTCCGGCTTCGGCCGTGACCATGATCGACATCCATTCGCCGGGGCAGAACATCGTCAACCTGGCCATGGCCACTCCCCTCACCGGGCCGTCGCAGGCGGCCGCGGGCCTGGGGGCCGAACTGCACAAGGCCATCGAGGAGGATTTGTCCTTTCTGCCCTTCATGCGCCTGACCGCGCCCGGCGCGGTTCTGGGCGGCACCACGCTCAATGCGTGGCAGGGCCCTGAGCTTGACTTCAGGCGCTTTCAGATCGCGGGGGCGGATCTGCTCATCACGGCTTACTGGCCCAAGGGTGACGGCAGCAAGTCCACGGTGGAGCTCCGGGTATTTGAAACGTTTTCCGGCAGCTTTGTGTTTGGCAACGCTTACGCGGGCATCACCCGGGACGAGCTGTCCAATGTGGCCGATCGCTTTGCCGCCGATCTCATGGAAGCCCTGACCGGCAACGGCGACTTTTTCCGATCCACGCTGGCCTTTGCCCGCAGCGGCGGCCCCAAAAAGCGCGATATCTGGCTGGTTCGGCCCACAGGCAAGGAACTGCGCCAGATTACCAATATCCCGGGCACGGCCATGTCTCCGGCCTGGTCGCCGGATGGGCGGTATGTGGTGTTCGGTCATCTGGACGACAGTTCCCACGCTCTGGGCGTCTGGGACAGGCTGGCCAATCAGGTCAAACTGATCCGTTTTCCGGGCAATACGGTCATCGGCCCCTGCTTCATGCCGGACAACAAGGTGGCGGTCAGTCTGTCCACGGGCAATTACCCGGACATCTTTCTGCTGAACCACAAGTTTGAGCGCGAGCGTCCTCTGGAGGCTTCGGGCGCCATCAACGTATCGCCCTCGTTTGACGCCACCGGGACGAAAATGGCCTTTACGTCCAGCCGTCTGGGCGGCCCCCAGATATTCCTGAAGGATTTGGGCACCGGCGCGGTACGCCGCATCAGCATGAACGGCGGCTATAATACCGAGGCCTCGTTCAGTCCTGATGGAACCCTGGTGGCGTTCACCCGCCTCACCGATCAGGGCCACCGCATCTTTGTGCTGGATTTGGTGACAGGGCAGGAGCGCCAGGTCTCGTTCGGGCCGGGGCGTGACGAACAGCCCTCCTTTGCGCCGGACAGCTATTTTCTGGCCTTTACATCCGATCGGTCGGGACAAAAACAGATATACCTCACCACACGGCATGGCGGCGATCCCAAGCGGGTGCCTACCGGCACGGGGGACGCTACGTTTCCGCGCTGGGGAAAAATTCCCGCTCAGCAGTAAGCGGCAAAGATACAGGCCATGGACGTCCGCCTCTGTTTGACTTGACATCGGCGGAGGTGGAGCTACTATACCCGGACGGCTGTCGCCTTGCCCTGAAAGCGGCGTCCTTTTTGGTGCGGCTTTCAGGGTTGCCGTTCAGAAGCTGAGTCAACTGTTTTAGGAGGAATACTATGAAAGGTTTGAAGAATCTGGGTCTGGTTTTGGCCGTGTCGCTGGTGCTGGGCATCGGCGCCGGCTGCGCGAAGAAAACGACGGAAGTGCCCGCCGAAGCCCCGGTGGTCGACAGCGCCGCCACGGCCGTGGACATGGCCGCTCAGACCATCACGGACGGCATCGTGTACTTTGACTTTGACAAGTACGATGTGAAGCCCGAATACCGCGAAATGCTGCGCCAGAAGGCCGAACTCATGCGCCAGTATCCCAGCATCCGCGTGCGCATCGAAGGCAACTGCGACGAACGCGGCACCCAGGAATACAACCTGGCCCTTGGCGAGCGCCGTGCCCGCGCCGCGTATGAATATATGGTCATGCTGGGCGTGAACCCCAGCCAGCTGGAAATGATCAGCTACGGCAAGGAACGTCCCGCCGTGCAGGGCACCGGCGAGCAGGCGTGGTCCATGAACCGCCGCGACGACTTCCGCGTTATCGCCCGCTAGTTTTCCGGTATTTCGGCCGCTCCCGTCACCGGGGGCGGCCTTTTTCTGTTTTTTGAAAGGTTCGGAGCGTGGCGCAGCCTGGTAGCGCACCTGCTTTGGGAGCAGGGGGTCGCTGGTTCAAATCCAGTCGCTCCGACCATCGTCGATGATGGTTCCGCCGGAAGTGTCCGGCGTTTTTTTCTCTGGTGAGCCCATGCTCCTGCGCGGCGCTGCTTTCCGCTCCTTGTCCGGCTACGGCTATGCCCTGCTGGCGGCCGGCCTGTGGGGTCTGCTCGGCCCGGTTTCCAGGCTGTGCCTGTCCGGCGGCACCGACCCCCTAGAGGTGGCCTTCTGGAGGGCATGCATCGGCGGCCTGTGTTTTGTCGCGCACGCGCTGTTCCGGCGCGAGCTTTTTGTGCGTCCCGCTCATGGCCTGGCTTTCTGCCTGTTCGGGGTATGCGGCGTCAGCCTGTTTTTCGGCGCCTATCAGGTGGCGGTGCGCGAAAGCGGGGCGGCGCTGGCTGTGGTGCTGCTGTATACCGCGCCGGTATGGGTGGCGCTTTTTTCCCGGGCGCTGTTCGGCGAAAGGCTCACTCGCCGCAAGCTGGCGGCTCTGGCCGTGGCTTTGGGGGGCACGGTTCTGGTATGCCTGTCCGGGGGCAGCGCGGGGAGCGCGCCCTCATGGCTCGGCATCGGGTGCGGGCTGGCGGCGGGCTTTTTTTATGCCACCCATTACCCGTTCTATACCTGGTGGCAAAAGCGCTATTCCACGGCCACCCTCTATACCTTCATGCTGCTGGCCGGCGCGCTGGCTCTGGCGCCCTTTGTGACGTTCACGCCGCATAACGCCCTGACCTGGGCGGGGTTGGGCTTTTTGGGCGTGTTCTGCACCTATGGGGCCTACCTGGCCTATGGGGCCGGGCTTCGCCGGCTCAGCCCGGTGCGCGCGGCCGTGGTCAGCAATCTGGAACCCGTCATCGGAACCCTGCTGGCGTGGGCCTGGTGGCACGAAAAATTTTCGCCCTGCGGCTGGCTGGGCGGGGTGCTGGTGCTGGCGGCCGTGTTCATCCTGACCACGGATCGCCGGTGATATTTTTCTGCGTTTTTGCCCGCATTTCGCGGAGGGGCTGGCTGTCCGCTTCGTGTCAAAATCGTGGACTTTGGCCCCGAAATTCCCGGCCTCGTCTGCTGACATTCATTATTTCCCTAAACCCGTTAAATTTTCCGCAAGGGGTTCACCGAACCGGCACGGGTTTTCATCCGTGAAGTTCCCGCGTGGCTTTCTCGTCGTACTCAACTTTCCACATTGAGCATGTCCCCAGCTTCTTCCGATGAGTACGTCCGCGAACGGCCCGCCCGAAGGTCAGCCAACCGCTGTTCGGCGATGTAACTATCTTCCAGGTCTTCCAGGTGGCGCAGGATAGCCTCACGGACATAAAACGTCTTGGATCGCCCTGTCCGTTCCGCGAGATTTTCCAGACGGGCATCAATTTCTTCTGGTAAGCGTATGCTAAGGGCGGTCATTGAAGTATCTCCTGCTTGATATACTTGTATGTCACACAAAAAAAAACATCGTCAGTTTTTTTAAGGCTGCGCCGAAGGCGCATAACGGCTTATGCGTCAGAAAGCCTGTGGCCGGATCTGGCCGGAGTATTCCGTCGAAGTGAGCTAAAATCTTTGCGAATAGGCGTCTTGTGCTGCGCGGCGTCAGCCGCAATCGGGCGGCACCGGGTACCGGGCGAACACTCCCCCGCTGTCTCCGCTCTCTTATGTTTTCTGCCAGGCGGCCGATTTAAGCGGTGTCGCCCTTTTTTCCGCCGCGCCGCCCCTGAGGCGGCCATGCCCGCCGGGCTCGGGGAGATCTGCCGCGCCGGCCGCGCCGCCGGGAGGAACAGCCTGTCCATATGTTGGGGAAACCGGGACGCTGCTTGAATTCCCCGGGGCTTTTGTTAATATCCGTGAGCGTGTTCTCCGTGTTGGGAGAGCCCGGGAGCAGCCATGCCGTCCATAGCCGCCTTGCTTGACCATCAGCCCATTCTGGAAGAAGTGACCATCTCGTCCGAGGGTCTTGTCCTGTGGCTGTCCTGGACGGGTGAGCTGAGCGGCTCCGTCATCCAGACCCTTCAGGATTACGGAGGGCTCTGTGTCCGAACCGAGGGCGAGCAGGCCCTGTGGTTCTTTTTTTCTTCCGATGCCCTGCTGGCCCTGGCCAAACTGGCGGTATGGGGCAAATTCAATCCTCAGGTCATGACCGTGCTGGCCATGCCGGGCGGCCTGCGCGTGGGGGTGGGACAGGCCCTGGCCGTCAGCCTGGACAAAAGCCTGGCCCGTCAGGAACTGGATGACCCCGCGTCGGGCATGGTTGTCTGGGTGCATCCCCGCCTGCGTGAAACAGGAGCCAACGTCCCCGGCCTGACCTATACGCCCGGCGAAGCGCCCAAGGGCATGGCGGCCCTTGACTGGACGCTGCTTTCCGCCGATCCCCGCCTGCCCTATACCTCGTCACAAGGCTGGTACGCCCTGCTGCGGCCTTTGGGCAATCCTCTGGACAAGGGCTTTCAGAACGGGTGGCGGGCGCTTTTTGCCTATCTGGAAGGCATACTTCAAAGCCAGAAGTTCAAATACAGCCTGTACGACAATTTTTTGATGCTGCCCCTGGAAAATCTGGGGCAGCTGCGGATCTGGATTCGCGAACTTCTGTCCACGCTGAACGACATCAAGGAACGGGATCCCTCCGGATACTGGCCCTGCGTCAGCGCGGTGGTGGATCGGCGCGGGCTTAACTTCAACAACGAACTGCCGCAGAAGGTCAGCGTCAAATGGGAAGAACTCATGGCGGATTATCCGTACATGAGCTACCGCAACGCCTATCTTCTGGGGGAAGGGTTCACCATCCAGGATCCCAATTTTTCCAGTGTCAGCACCTCCATTGACAACTGGTGTTCGGTCAATCTGACCGAGCTGGACTCGCGCGGCGGCGAGCCCATACTCATGGCGGGCCATCTGGTCAGCGGCCCCGCGCCGTGTTTCTACTGCGGCGTGCGCAGTCACGAATCCGCCCAATGCCCCAGCCGACGCTTGTCCCCGCTGCGCCAGGACTTCTGGCAGACATTTTCCGACCTGGACATCGACGTCATCAATGCGTGTTACCGCAATATCGAAACGCGGCTGGCCGGCTCGGGGCTGGCCGCTTACGGGCAGATGCTGGAAGCGGACGGGCCCGAAGCGCGGGTTCTGCAGGCCCTGTTCGCCTTGCAGAACCCGGTGCAGCTGCGTTCAGTGGAGCGTATCTGGCGGCTCAGCGGCAAGGATATTGAGGCCGACCCCGATGAGAGCGGGGATCAAATGCTGCATGACGACAGTGCCGCCTGGGCCGTGGTGGAGCGTGTGCAGCGGATTGGCCCC
Organism: Desulfovibrionaceae bacterium; assembly: GCA_022510785.1. Lineage (GTDB taxonomy): Bacteria > Desulfobacterota > Desulfovibrionia > Desulfovibrionales > Desulfovibrionaceae > Mailhella. Next base: position 45,589 of record JAFLSV010000011.1, read on the forward strand.
AATGATCTGGGAGCCATGGAAAAGGAGTTGAGCTCCCTTATCGCCCGCACCCCGCGCGACTGGCATCTGCACAGTCTTATGGGCTTTGTGGCCCTGGAGCGGGGCGATCCGGCCAAGGCCTTCAATTGCTGGCACGAGGCCGAGGTGTTGAGCAACTCCGTGCTGCACCAGGCCTGGCACGCGTTTCTGGAGGCCCGCACGCTGGAGCTTCGCGGCAAGTATGCTGACGCTATGGAGATGTACGAAACCGCGCGCCGCCTGCTTCCTCAGTGGCGGGACGCGGAATACCGCCAGCTGGTGTGCCGGGTGCGCATGGGCTTCGCCGAACAGGTGCAGGGTCGTTTTGTGGAGCTGGTGACGGAGGATCCGTCGTTTTTCAACCGCCTGCTCTTTGACCCGGAGCTGGAACGGGGGCGCAAGACGCTTCTGAAGGCCCTGCATCCCCTGTGGGTCGATGCCCGCAAGCGCGCCGCCGCGGAACGCGCCGAAGTGGAGCGCCTTCAGAAGGAACTGGACGCCTGGTTCCCTCCTGATCACGAGATCGCCCATGGGTATGCCGAACGCCTGGCGGCTCTGCTCGAAGAAAGCTCGACGAAAAATTATTTGTCTTTCCAGAATGTCGTCAGGGAGCGGCCGGTCATCGAGGCGGAAATCGATGCCCTTATCCAGAAGGAAATCGAGGAATTGCAGACCCGCTTCAAGCGATACCTGGCCGCGCTGGAAGTGGTGCGCGATGAAGCCTCGTGGTTCCCCTTCCAGAGAGCCCTGGTGGAATTCAACCGGGACTTTAACGAAGGGGCCACCATTCTCAACTGGGCCTTTACGGCCGACTTTCATACTCCGGAAGCCTTCAAGAAGGCCCAATCCTGCCTTCAGCCCCTGGATGAGCTGCTCGAACGGCTGGAAAAGCGCCTTAACCTGCTGCGCATGGTGCGTGATACCACGCTTTTTGTCCTTATTCTCATCCGCACCTTCCTGTGGCTGGAAATCATCGGCCTGGTGCTCTGCTTTGTGGCGCTCATGGTTCTTTTGTTCTATGGGGATAATATCGGGCTCATGTGGCTGCAGCGTCTTTTGAAGGCCAACTTCTGGGAACTGCAGAAAGTGCTGGGCACCATCATCAGCATCACCGCGCTGGGCGGGGCCAGCCTGCGCACGACGCTGATTTTCGAGAAGCGGCGCGATAAAATGCTGGAAGAGGCCCGCGCCCAGCGCGAGGAGTTCCAGCGCATGCGCCTGGAGCGCGCCCGCGCCAAACGCGAGGCCCAGCTGAAGGCGGCCCGGGAGCAGGCGGATGAGTATCTGCCCCCGCCCTCGACGGAGTGAGGCCTCACTGGTAAAGCGCGCATGGGCCATCCCCCGCTGGCATGGGCCGGCGGGCCGTGGCCGGCTGTTGCGGAGCCTTGCTTGTCCCGCTCTTTTCCGCGCCCCCTCCCCGCGCTTGGGCCGGGCCGCCTGCCGGGCGCCCGCGCGGAACGACACACGGTTAGGTGATCGTTCTGCCATGGCGAAAAAAAAATGCGCTTCGTTGACGGGAACTGAGCTTTAAGCTACCATTTCCAGCAACTTTACCGCGTTCGGATATCATGGCGGAAGCGCGGTCAGACCACGTTTTTGTCGTTTCCGGTCTTGCGCCTGTTCCACGGGTTCCGGCCAGGATTTTCAGGTTTTATCACAGCGCCAGGAGGCAGGCATGCGAATCTGCATCGGTATGGGAAAGGATGGGGCGGAAAAACGCCTTGAGGAGCGGGGCGTCAGCCGCCGTGACTTCCTGAAATTCTGTACGGCCGTGGCCGTGAGCATGGGCATGGGCCCCGCCTTCGCGCCCGCCGTTGCCCGCGCTCTCACCAACGGCAGGCGTCCGAGTGTGGTGTACCTGCATAACTCCGAGTGCACGGGCTGTACCGAAGCTCTCCTGCGCGTCTATAAGCCCTTTGTGGACGAACTTATCCTTGACACCATTTCCCTGGATTATCAGGAAACCATCATGGCCGCCGCCGGCGAGGCCGCCGAGGCCGCCCTGCACCAGGCCATCTCCAATCCGGAAGGCTTCATCTGCGTGGTCGAAGGCGCCATTCCCACGGCTCATAACGGCCTGTACGGCACCATAGGCGGCCGCACCATGTACGATATCACCCGCGAAGTTCTGCCCAAGGCCAAACTTGTGGTGGCCTACGGCACCTGCGCGGCTTACGGCGGCATGCCCGCCGCCGCTCCCAACCCCACCGGATGCAAGGGCATCAACGACTGTTACGCCGACCTGGGCATCAAGGCCGTCAATATCGCGGGTTGTCCGCCCAACCCGCTCAATGTGGTGGGGGCTCTGGTGCTGGCGCTCCGGGGCGATCCCATCGATCTGGACGGCTTTAACCGTCCCCTCGCCTTCTTTGGCTCCTCCGTCCACGAGCAGTGCGAACGTCTGCCCCACTTTGAGGCTGGTGAATTCGCCCCGGCCTTTGACTCGGACGAGGCACGCAACGGCTGGTGCCTGTATGAGCTGGGCTGCAAGGGGCCCATTACCATGAACAACTGCCCCAGGGTTCGCTTCAACGACATCAACTGGCCCGTGGCGGCGGGGCACCCCTGCATCGGGTGCAGTGAACCCGGCTTCTGGGACAGCATGACGCCTTTTTACGAAAATTAAAGGCAGGCGCGGCCCCCCCGGCCGGTTCGGGCGGAGGTTCGCCGCTGTCCCGCTCTTTTTTCCATAAGACATGAGAGAAACATCATTATGAGCCAAGTCACAAGCACTCCGAAGAGTTCGTATTCCGGCCCCGTCGTTGTGGATCCCCTGACCCGCATTGAAGGCCATCTCCGTATTGAGGTGGAAGTGGAAAACGGCAGGGTCAAGGATGCCCGCAGCTGTTCCACGCTGTTCCGCGGGCTGGAGCTCATCCTCAAGGGCCGCGATCCGCGCGACGCCCAGCACTTCACCCAGCGCACCTGCGGCGTATGCACCTACAGCCACGCCCTGGCCTCCACCCGCGCCCTGGAAGACGCCATCAAGGTCGAAATTCCCGAAAACGCCACCCTGATCCGTAATCTTGTGCTGGCCATGCTGTATCTGCACGACCATGTGGTACACTTTTACCATTTGCACGCGCTGGACTTTGTGGATGTGGCGGCGGCCATTCAGGCCGATCCGGCCAGGGCCGCCAGCCTGAACGCCTCCATCTCCAGCAGGCCCCTGTCCGCCGAAGCCCTGAAAGCCGTGCAGGACAAGGTCAGAGCCCTGGTGGAAAGCGGTCAGCTCGGCCCCTTTACCAACGCCTATTTTCTGGGCGGCCATCCCGCGTATTATCTGGATCCCGAAGCCAACCTGGTGGCCACGGCCCACTATCTGGAAGCTTTGCGCGTCCAGGTGAACATAGCCCGCGCCATGGCCCTGTTCGGCGCCAAAAACCCGCACACCCAGTTCACCGTGGCGGGCGGCGTCACCTGCTACAATTCCCTGAACAAAGAGTCCCTGCAGCTGTTTGCGTCTCTGCATAAAGAGGCTCTGGACTTTGTGGAAAACGTCTATATCCCCGACCTGCTGCTGGTGGCCGGAGCCTACAAGGACTGGGCCGGCATAGGCGGGGGCGCGGTCAATTACATGACCTTCGGCGAGTTTCCCGGCGACGAGCGCAATCTGGAAAGCCGCTGGCTCAAGCCCGGCATCATCTATAACCGCGATCTCGGCAAGGTGCGCGCCTTTGATCCGTCCAAAATTGAAGAACATGTGCGCCACAGCTGGTATGAAGGCGGCGAGGCCCGTGCGCCCTATGACGGCGTGACCGCCCCCCATTTCACGCATATGGGCGACACGGATCGCTATTCCTGGATGAAGGCGCCGCGCTATGACGGCGACGTCATGGAAACCGGGCCGCTGGCCCAGGTGCTGGTGGCGTATGCCACGGGCAACGAGGTTATCAAGTCCCTGGTGGATCAGGTACTCTCCACCCTGGGCGTGGGGCCCGAAGCCCTGTTCTCGACTCTGGGCCGCACCGCCGCCCGCGGCATCGAGACCGTGGCCATCGGCCGCGAGGCCGTTGCGTGGCTCCGGCAGCTTGAGGACAATCTGGCCAGCGGCAAAAACAAGATTGTGGAAAACTGCGACGTGCCCGCCAACAGCCGGGGGGTGGGCTTTGTGACCGCTCCGCGCGGCGGCCTTTCCCACTGGATTCGTATCGAAAACGGCAAAATCGGCAATTTCCAGCTGGTGGTGCCCTCCACCTGGAACCTGGGGCCCCGTTGCGCCAACAACAAACGCAGCGCGGTGGAAGAGTCCCTTATCGGCACACCCATCGCCGATCCCAAGCGGCCGGTGGAAATCCTGCGCACCGTCCATTCGTTTGACCCGTGCATCGCCTGCGGCGTGCATGTCATCGACGGCCGCACCAACCAGGCTTACGACTTCCGGGTTCTGTAACGGCGCGCTATTCCGCGTCCGCTTCGCCGCGGGCGGACGCATTCCGGCCGGAAAGGCATTCCCTTTTCGGCCGCGTTTTTTCCGCCCTGCGAGGAGTGAGCATGGACAAGGTTCTGGTTCTTGGCGTCGGCAACATTCTGTTCACGGACGAGGGCACGGGCGTGCGCGCCCTGGAACTGGCGCGGGAGCGCTATGTGTTTCCGGACAACGTCACCCTGCTGGACGGCGGCACCCTGGGCATGGGCCTCATGGATGCCCTTTTGAGCTGCGATGTGGTGTTCGTGCTGGATGCCGTGCTGGGGGGGGGCGAGCCGGGTTCCATCTACCGCCTGAGCGGCGACGATCTGCGCAAAAGCGTCAGTTTCCGCGACTCCATGCACCAGACCGATCTGGTGGATACGCTGATCTATTGCGATTTGATGGGGCACCGGCCTGAAGCCGTGGTGCTGGGCATGGAACCCGTGGATTACCAGACCATGGGCATGGAGCTTTCACCGCTGGCGGCCGAGCGCCTGCCGCTTGTGGTGGATCTTTTAATCAGTGAGCTGAAGGCCCGCGGGGTGGAGGCAAGGCCGCGGCCTTCCGCCTGATGCCGCCCGCATCAGCGTCCATTTCCGGGATGTGCCAGGGGAAGGGGCCCCCCCGAAAAACCGTCACCCGGGGGGCACGCGCGTCATCAGGCTCCGCGCCGTGCCAGCTGATCCGCAATTCGCCGTGGCGGGCCGTGCTCAAAACCGGAATGCCGCGCTCGGCCAGGCTTTGCAGCACTTCGGGCCGGGGAAAGCCAAAACTGTTGTGCGCTCCGCATGAGACAAGCGCCACGCGGGGCGACACGGCGTCGTAAAATTCCGGCAGCAGGCTGGTGGCCGAACCGTGGTGCGGCAGAACCAGCACATCGGCCCGCAGATCCACGCCGGATTTCAGAATACGGGCCAGAGCCGCCTTTTGCGCGTCGCCGCACATAAGGGCCAGGCCCTGCCCGCGCAGGGTCAGGCGCGCCACCAGGGAACCATTGTTGCGGGAAAAACGGCCCTGATCCGGCGGGTGGACAATATCCAGGCGCAGGCCGCCGCCCAGATCCAGGCTGTCTCCGGCCCGGAATTCCCGCAGGGGAATTCGGCGGCGCAGGCACACGTCTTCCAGGCGGGCCGCGTCGCCGCGCTTGTCTTGGTTTCGGACAAAGGGCAGGGCGCTGCGGCCGAAAGCGTCCACATCAAAGCTTTCCAGAATGGCCATGAGGCCGCGCACATGATCCAGGTCGGCATGGCTGGCCAGAACCATATTCAGACGGGGCGGCCGGTTGGCGGTCAGCGCGGGGGCCACCACATCCCGGCCGGTATCGAAGCGGGGCGAAAGCGAGCCGCCTCCATCCAGCAGAAGGCGCCCACGGGGCCACTCCAGCGCCAAGGCCTGACTTTGTCCCACATCCAGCACGCGAAGGGTCACCCGCTGCTCCCGGCAGGCGATCCAGTCCTCCGCGTGACGGATGAGGGTTCCCATGGGCAGCAAAAGCGCCGCGGCCAGGGCCAGGCGCCGGGCCGCGCCGGATTTCGCGCCGCGCCGTCCGCTCAGGCAGACAAAGGCCGCTGCTGCCGCGGCGTAGCCCAGCACAGCCACAGGCAGGGGCCGAAGCCCCTGTGCCACGATAAGCCATCCCTGGTCGCGCAGCCAGGTCAGCAGGGCGAGGAGACCCTCGCCGGGCAGGGTGGCCAGATGGAACAGCGCGTCTGATATCCCGGGAGGACAGGGCAGGAGGATTCCCAGGGCGCCCAGGGCGGCCAAGGGCAGGACGATCAGCTCCAGCAGGGGCAGCCAGAGCAGATTGAGCGGAAAAAGCGGGGTCAGGCGGCCGAAGTTGTGCAGGATTATGGGCAGAGTGGCCAGCTGAGCCGCCAGAGAGACGATGATCAGCGTCAGGGCCGCCCGGCCCGTTCGGCGGAAAGGCGTCGGCGCCGGAGCGTGGGCGCGCAGCCAGGGCAAAGCCGCCATAATTCCCGCCACGGACAGGATCGAAAGTTGTACGGACAGTTCGAAGACAGCTTGGGGCCAGGCAAGCAGCAGGCACGCCACGGCGAAAAAGAGCGCGTCAAATGGAGCGCGGCCGCGCCGGGTCAGGCAGAAGAGCCCGGCGCCAAACAGCATGAGGGCGGCGCGCACCAGGGAAAGGGGCGCTCCGCCCATCCACAGGTACAGGGCGGACGGCGGCGCGGCCGCAAGGAGCAGCAGGGCGCGGCGCGGCAGACGCAGCAGGATGGCGGGTCTGCCAAGGATGAGCAGCCAGACCGCAAGCGCGGCGGCCGTGCCCGCCAGGGCAAGGTGCTGGCCGGACAGGGCCAGAGAGTGAACCAGGCCCGCGCGGGTGAACAGATCCAGAGTGGCCGAGTTCAGGTCGAAGCGATCTCCGAAGAGCAGGGCGGGCAGCATGGCCCGCGCCTGGGACGCATATCCGGCCGGAGCCGGATGCGCCGGAGATGCCTCCGCCGCGTTCGGGCCGCGTGCCTGCGTGGAGCCGGCGGGCGCGGAAGGAGGTTCGTCGTGCGGACTTTTCAGATTTGTCAGGCCCGCCAGGCCTGTCTTCAGGCCGGAAAGCCAGCGTCCGCGCAATGCGGCGGCCCAGTTTCCGCGGCCGGACACCTGAACCTGCCCCCGGCCGCCAAGGCTCCAGGCATTGAACCAGACGTCGCGGGCCGCCCAGTAGGCCGTGATGTCGGTGCCTCCCTCATTGGCGAAGCCGGTCACGGGCCGGATTCTGGTGGTCAGGCTGACAGTCTGGCCCGGTATGGGACGAAATTCAGGGATGACGGCGCCTTGATCCCAGATCCAGGCGAGCCGTCCGGGCAAGGGGCTGGCGTCGGGAGCGCCCTCTGGCCGAACCTCGTCCAGCAGCATGCGTACACGCCTGTCCGGCTGGCCCGAGACCTGCGCCACACGGCCCTGGATGCGAATGGGGACGCCTGTGTTCAGCCAGTCTGGCCAGTCCGGCGGCTCCGGCGCGGGGCGGGTCAGCGCGCCCAGTCCCAGCCCGGCCAGAGCGCACAGGACAAAAGCCGCCAGGCGGGCGCGGGGCAGGGTGCCCACGGCAATCCACAGCAGCAGGGCCGCCGCAAGGCCGGCGAGACCGTCCCGGCTGCCCCACACTCCCGCTATGGCCGCCAGAAGGCAGATGTGCCGGAACAGCGGCGCGGGCAAGAATCGGGGCGGGGTCATGCCGGGGTCAGTCTCTGGCCGCCGCGCGCCGAATGGCGGCCCCCACGGCGCGAAGCTTGACTTCCATGTGTTCGTAGCCCCGATCCAGGTGGTAAATGCGCTGCACCGTGGTGACCCCCCGCGCGGCCAGCCCGGCCAGAACCAGCGAGGCGCTGGCCCGCAGATCCGAGGCCATGACCGGCGCGCCGGTCAGTCCGGGCACTCCCCGTACCACGGCCGTGGAGCCCGACAGGCGTATATCCGCCCCCATGCGCACCAGTTCCTGCACATGCATAAAACGGTTTTCAAAAATATTTTCCTCAACAATGCCCGAGCCCTGAGCCACGCACAGGAGGGCCATAATCTGGGCCTGCATGTCGGTGGGAAAGCCGGGGTGAGGCCGGGTGCTGACGTCCACCCCGCGCAGGCCCCCCGCCGCCCGCCGCGCGGTGAGGCCCCGTCCGTCCGCCGTGGGGGCAATGGAGAGGCCCGCCGCCTTCAGTTTGTCCAGCACGGCTTCCATATCAGAGCCGGGGCAGTTGACCAGGGTCAGTTCCCCGTCGGTGATGCCCGCCGCCGCCAGAAAGGTGCCCGCTTCAATGCGGTCGGGCATGATGGCATACTCGCAGCCATGGAGTCCGGGCACGCCATGAATGCGTATTTCGCTGCTGCCGTGGCCTTCGATGCGCGCCCCGCAACGGATAAGAAAATTGGCCAGATCCACCACCTCGGGTTCGCGGGCCGCGTTTTCCAGCACGGTGTCGCCTTCGGCCAGGCTGGCGGCCATGAGCAGGTTTTCCGTTCCGCCCACGGTGGGGAAGTCAAACTGAATCCGCGCGCCTTTCAGTCTGGCGCAGCGGCCGTGGATATAGCCCTCGTCCAGATTGAAAACAGCCCCCATCCTTTCCAGGGCGGACAGGTGCAGATCCACAGGGCGCGCGCCAATGGCGCAGCCGCCCGGCATGGATACCCGCGCTTCGCCCATGCGGGCCAGCAGGGGCCCCAGGCACAGCACCGAAGCGCGCATGGTCTTGACCAGATCGTACGGCGCTTCGGTGCGCAGGGCGCCGGGTTCCACCCGCACGCGGCCCGCCCGGAACTGCGCAGGGCAGCCCAGAATATCCAGCAGCCTGAGGGTGGTGTGGATGTCCCGCAGGTCGGGCACGTTGGTATAGATCACGGGCTCGTCCAGCAGAATGGACGCCATAAGAATGGGCAGGGCCGCGTTTTTCGCGCCGCTGATGGTCACCGTGCCGCGCAGGGGGCGGCCGCCTTCAATGATCAGAGTGTCCATGGGCTTCCTTTGGGCTCATGGTCAAAAGGGCTTGACCATAGAGCCGTGTTTGGGTACAAAACAGCTTTCATCGCGGCGGAAGTAGCTCAGTTGGCAGAGCACCTGGTTGTGGCCCAGGGGGTCGAGAGTTCAAGCCTCTTCTTTCGCCCCATTTGAATTCATGCCCCGTTCCGGCGGGGCTTTTATGTTTCCGCCAGATGTCCTGTCAGGTTTCAAGGGCCAGCCCCACCGGGCAGTGATCCGAACCATGCACGTCGCTTTCGATCCAGGCATCGCGGATGGCATGCTTCAGTTCGTCGGACACAAAGAAATAATCAAGCCGCCATCCCACATTTTTTTCCCGCGCCCTCATCCTGTATGACCACCAGCTGTACGCGCCCGCCTCATCACCGTGTATGTGGCGGAAGCTGTCCACATAGCCCGCCGCTGCAAAGCGATCCAGCCAGGCCCTCTCCAGGGGCAGAAAGCCGGTGTTCCCCTCATTATCGCGCGGTCGCGCCAGGTCTATGGGGCGGTGCGCTATGTTGAAGTCGCCGCATACCACAATGGGCTTTTCCCTCCGCAGGGTCTGGGCATAGTCAAAAAAGGCGTCGAAAAAGCCCATTTTGTAAGGTACCCGCTTGAACACGCCGGGTTCCAGCTCCTCGCCGCCATTGGGAAAATAGATATTGAAGTAGTGGAATCCGGGAAATTCCAGATGCAGCGCGCGGCCTTCACCCTGATAGTCCGGGTCGGGCAGTTCGTATTCCACGCGGATGGGCTCCACGCGGCTGAACACGGCCACGCCGGAATAGCCCTTTTTGACCGTGGAGGCCGCCCACCAGGCATTCCAGCCCGCGGGCGACACGAGATCCTCCTCCAGCTGGGAGGGCGCGGCCTTGGTTTCCTGCAGGCCCACAACATCGGCCCGGGTGGTCCGGAACCAGTCCCATTCCGGTTTTTTGCTCAATGCGCGGAGGCCGTTCACGTTCCACGAGACAAAACGCATGAGAGCCATAGGGTGAACATCCGGGTTGCGGGTGAAGAGACGCCTTATAGTATGCGAGAGCCGTCCCAAGCTCAACCATTTGGTGTGCGCCGGGGTATTCGCCGTTGGCGGAGATATTTTTACCCCCGTGAACGGCCATCGCCATTTTTGGAAAAGGTTCCGCACAAGTGAATGGTTTCAGGCGTTCTGTCCTGGCAGGGGGGGAGCATGTCACGGAGCTTTTCCGCAACCATGTCCGGCGTCAGTGCCCGCATGCATATCTGCCCGCAGGCAGTGCCGGTTTTGCCGTGCAGCGAGCACGGGCGGCAGGCGGCGGAGGACTGGAGAACGCGGTCGCGTTCCCCGGCGGGAAAGAAGCCCCATTCGCGGCAGGTGGGGCCAAACAGCGCCAGCACCGGCGTGGATACCCCCGAGGCCAGATGCATGGGCCCGGAATCCCCGGTGACCAGGGCGTCGGCCTGGGCAAGCAGGGCGATAAGCTGACGCACATCGGTGCGGTTGGTCAAATCCAGCGACAGCGGAGAGTCCGGGCCGGGCGACGGAGCTGCCGCGGAAGGCGCCGTGAGGGCCGGGCTGTTTCCCCGCCCGATCCAGACATGGGCAATACCCCTCCGGGTCAGCAGCAGGGAAAGTTCACGCCAGTATTCAGCCGGCCAGGCCTTGGCCGGGTGCGTGGCAAAGGGGTGCAGGGCGACAACAGGCCCCGCCCGCCGCGTTAAGGGAGACAGAGCGGCCAGACTCCAGGCCCGTTCTTCTTCGGTCAGCGGAAAAAAGGGGAGAAGATCCTTGGGGGCGGCGGGCCGGGAAGACAGAGGATCCAGCGCGGCCGCATAGCGCTGCGGAACATTGCGGGCCAGAAGGGATGCGCGGCCCATGCGTCCGCCGGAGAGCAGAAAAAGGCGCCGCGTCACGGCATATTTGGGGTAGCGATACACCGGAGCCTGCCAGAGCGCGGACAGCATTCGCGTGCGCAGGGTACCGTGCAGGTCAACCAGGGGCACGCCCCGGAAGCGGGCGGCCAGATCGCGGAACAAACGACGCTGACGGGCGCCGCGCATATCGTCCGGCTTCAGGCCCACGACCTCCCGCACGGCGGGGTGGCGCTCAAAAAGCGGCGCGAAAGCCTCCCGCGTCAGGACAGTGAAGGAAAGCCCCAGGGTCTCCTGCCAGCGCAGCAGGATTCCCGTGGTCAGGGCCACATCGCCCAGGGCGCTGAGGCGAATCATTACCATGTGGTTGGGGGGCAAGGCCACGGGCAACACTCCGGCAGAGGACAGGGCGCGACGCTGCGCCGGGCTGAAGTGTGCCAAATCCGGCCCGCCGCGTCGAGCGAAAAGGGCTTGCCCACACGGGATTCTTGCGATACAAGAATTTCCTTCGCTTTGCGGAGAGGTAGCGAAGTTGGCCGTAACGCGCTCGACTCGAAATCGAGTTATCGGTGATGAGCCGGTACGTGGGTTCGAATCCCACCCTCTCCGCCAGTAAAAAATATCAGGAAGTCCCGCAATGTCCAGAAAACGTTGCGGGACTTCACTTTTCTGGATTTTTGGTGTCCTGTAAAGGCTAGGATGGATCTTGGCGTCCCCACCATGTTTGGGGCAAAATTGGGGCAAATTGGAACGGCAGGGGCAAAAACAGAAAATTTTGTCCCAAAAGGCCCGCTCAGAGGAGTAAAATTTTGCCCCAGCTTACCGAAGCCAAAATCCGAAGTATCAAGGAAAGCGGCAAGATAGGAGCGGTTCCATGACAGCCTGGGGCTCTATCGGGGATTGAGCGTCGCCGGGGGAAAGCCTTTCCTTTTCGCCGCAGGGCTTGGCAATATTTTCAAAGCCCACGGGGCGGCAAGACTATCGCAGGAGGAAAAGGCCATGCGGCTCAACTCACCGGACACAGGTTCATCAAAATGGAGCCTGCTGTCCGATCAAGCTGAAACTACTACATATGACTTTAAGAAAGCATTTCCACCATACTTTTCAAAACAGAGAGAATTTTAATCATATTTTCCGTTTCCACGGCAGCATTTTTTAAATTTTTTTCCACTGCCGCAAGGGCATGTTTCATTGGCGCCTATTTTTTTATTGGATCGTTGATATGTCTGGATATCATATATTACATTTTGTATATCAAATTCATCAAGGCCAGAAGGATTTATACGGTTATACCTGATGTCTGAGAATGCGGCAGTGAGAACCTCATGCCGCAAATAATGGGCACGGTTTTTCGCTTCAACAGAATTTTTCAGCATCTCCATAAATATCTCTCTCAATGACTCAGATTCATAATATCTGAGCATAATGGCCCATGCATCATCAATTTCATTTTTAGTAAACAGTGTTTTGGATTCTGTATATTTAAGTGCTTGCATGCACTTCAAATATGCCTGGGCAAGATCTTCGCCATTTTCTTCTGCTTTTACTGACTCCAAGCGATCCCGTATTGTTTTCTGTAACCATGAAATTTCCTTTGTGTCATCTGTAAAATTCAACAATAATATTACGGAGGTACTTAAACATTTATTTGCTGTGCTGCCACTTTTTTCTGATACGCTTTCAAAAATCTTCAGTAGTTCTTCTTTTTTGCCCGTTAGATCTTGCATAAAAATATCATACTGAATTCTATTCATGCGAATCAAGAGCCGTGTGCAAGCGACCTCTTTATCATCTGCATACATTCCTTCCGTCTGGTCAGCAAGAGACTCCGAACGGGCAATAAAGCGCTCTTTCCGAAAATGAGCCGCCAGGTAACCAAATCTGTGGCACATCCCCAGAAAATAGGCCAGCATCTCAGCCGAATTCAGTTTCTTTGCATGGATCAGCGCGTCTTTCAGAGTTTCATATCCTCCCATAAAGTCCTTTCGCAAAAGGTGATCCATCATATTTGTATTGAACTGCTCAAGCCTTACCGATTCGGCCAGTATTTTCCCCAGGTCGGTCTCCATCATGGTGTTAACTTTATCCTGGAGTTTTTCAGCCGCGCTGGGCTGTCCCGCTATGGAAAGCTGGTGCGCCATCCTCTGGGTCGTCAGTATTTTGACTGCCTCAAGCGCCTCACCACCCTTCAGGGCAAGGGCCTCGTCATAAATATTCAGCATAGTCTCTATGGTGCGGGCCCAGGGCGCGTCGTGGGCGCCATACTGCCGAGCGACCGTATTAAGGCCCTGAAAAATAAGAAGCGCCTTTTTTTCGTCGGAACCGTCATTGCCCTCTGCCAAATGATGCCAAAAATCGTATTCCCTTTTCAACCATGCGCATCTTTGTTCCAGATCATCGCCAGGCTGAAGGGTAGAGCAATTCAGTAAATGCACTCTGGCTTCAAGCGCTTCCTGTCGGAAGCGGTCGGCTGGGTTTCCATCCATGGCCGCGAAGACTATATTATGGTACGGAAAATCTTCAGCAATTCGTATCAGATATTTGGAAAATTTCTTCGGGGCAAAGTTCCACAGGTCATGGCTCACCTCTATAATCCTGCTCATATCTGTATAGTACAGAAAACAATATTCTTTGATGAGATCTGGATACATCGGCTCAATATACGCATCGCCCTGTCCGATATTGTGGCACATATCGGCGATTAGGGAGATATATTTTTCCTGGCGCTGTTTGCCTGGAAAGGAGTGCGTGTTAATATAGGAAAGGATGGAGTTGAAGCTTGACAGGTATTTTTCCGGAGTATCCGCTTTGGTCAGTCTTCCGGCGACGATGGCCAGCCGCAACAAATCGATCCATGCGTCGAAGAGCTCATAGCTGCCACCCAGTTCCTTCAGCCATCGCTCCTGCTCCCGCTTGAGGATATCCTCCAACAGTTCTGTGAAGCTATCGAACCTTGTGGCTGAGCAGCCGTTGTTGATCCATGATTCCACGAATATTTGCAGAAAGAGCGGCCTGTAATGAAGCTGTTCCAGCTTTTCCCCGTAAGACTGCCGCAGTTGCCGGTTGCGTTTGCTGTCTGCGGGAAGCCTATTTTTCTCGCAGATCTCACCGATCATGTTCTCAATTTCTTCATCGTTTAGATCACCAAGCACAAGGAAATTTTGTTTTTTCCCCCCATAACGCCTGTTTCTGAATTCTGGAAGATAGCCATTTTCAAAACTCCGTTCAAGATCATTAAACCAAGTTCCAAATACTATATCACTTTCTCGTTCACACAAAAGAATCCGAACTTTGTAGTTTGTCTTTATAAACAGTGTGAATATTTTTTCTATCAGCAGGGCAACATTTTTTTCCTGTCCCTTGAAATCATCTATCACGATCAGGGTATTCCGATAGGGCACAAATTCATCCAGCAGCGCGGCGTCTCCATATGGTTGCAGAAAAAAAGCACACCAGCGGCTGCTATACCGGTGGCATATCTCCAGGGCCAGACGGCTTTTGCCGCTTCCTGCCTGGCCGCTCATCGCATACCACAGGCATGCCTCCGCCTGGGCCATAAAGTCATCTATGACGGCAAGCTCATCCGTTCGTCCGTAAAAGGATATCTCCTCAGCCGCGAAGTAGTATTGTGAAAAGGCGGAACGCAGCTCAGCTGTAACAGACGCAGGAAACAGCTCAATAAACCCGTAGCGATGGACAAAAGCGTCCATTCTAATCTCTGCCATGGCCTTCAGGAAGATTGGCAGCTCGCAATACTCGTTGCCATAGCACACAGGCTGCACATTGTCCGGCAGAATACCGGGTGGTTCGTCATTTTTGTAAAGGAAATAGAACGGATTGTTTAAATTCAAATATCTTTTGGAAAATGTGATGAATCTGGATATATTTTGATCTGATGTTGTCTGACCGCAACCAATAAATATAATTGTACTTGTACCAATCACATTTTGAATAAATTGAGCCCCTTGATTTTCAAGAATAGCCTCATATTGCGCTTTGGTGGCAATGATAGAATCTTCAGGATCATTGGGATTTGTGCTGTATCTGCCATGGATATGGATAATATGATCGTTCCTTTTTTCGTCCAGCATTGGATAGACAATTTCAGGATGGAGGTAGGATGCTCCTTTAAGCCCGGTTGCCTGCTCCAGGAGATTATCATAATTTGTAGTTACAAAAATATCATGAAATACTAAAAGCTTTTTTAGGGTGTCAGCTAGCGCGTGATTATTCACATCCAGATATTCAAATGCGTTGTGCATCCATTTTTCATAGAGCCCGGGTAGTCGATGCAGCTCATTCTGAAGCTCATTCAGGACAGATATCAAAGTTTTGGCGGAGCTTTTTCCTTGTTTTTCCGGCGTATCCTCCAGTTTTTTGTAAAAATCGTTCCTTTGCTCTGCATCGGGAAGCAGGGTGATCCCGTCACGAACCCACTGCTCCCAGCTGTAATTTTTTTCAGCAAGGGAGGCGGATATGCCAGCCCCAAAAAAGAACACGATCCTTTTTGATATATCGATGAGAGCATTATGCATCTGTGGTGAAATGCTGTTTATATTTGACATATTCCATTACCTCAGTATAATTTTAAATTTTTCAGTGGTATCTTCCACTTTCAACAGGATCATAATAGCATATTCTTCCTTTTATAGCAAGAATTTTAAATCTAGTGTGTCTGGTTTTGATGTGTGGTGACTCCATTCCTCATAAATGAGCCATTAAGGAAAATTGACAGGTATGGCGCCCTGCCGTAATGTGACCGGCGGTTCACATCCGCGCGGAGTGCCAAAACACAAGGGGTGCACGTTTGATCCTGCCCTACCGCCCTGAAATAGACGGCATGCGGGCCTTTGCCGTGCTTGCCGTCATTTTGTTTCACGCCTTTCCCCCGGTTTTTCGGGGCGGCTTTCTGGGCGTGGACATCTTTTTTGTCATTTCCGGCTTTCTGATCACGGGCATCCTGCTGAAGGATGCCGAAAGCGGCTCGGTCAGCATCGCTCGATTTTATGCCCGGCGTATCCGGAGGATATTTCCGGCCCTTCTTGTCGTGCTTGGCTTTTCCCTGGCGCTCGGCTCTCTGGTGCTGCTTCCGGACGAATACCGCGCCCTTGGCAGGCATACCGCGGGGGGCGCGTTTTTCGTGGACAATATCCTGCTGTGGAGAGAGGCCGGCTACTTCGACGCCGAATCCGCCGCCAAGCCGCTGCTCCATCTCTGGAGCCTCGGCATAGAAGAGCAATACTATCTGTTCTTTCCCCTGCTTGTGGCACTGTTTGCTCAAAAGCCCGCCCGGCTTTTCAGGGCAATCCTGATACTTGCCCTTGTTTCCTTTGTCTGCAGTGTATGTGTTGCCCCCAGCCATCCGGTGGCCGCTTTCTACCTGCCCGTGACGCGCGTCTGGGAATTGCTGGCCGGCGCCTTTCTGGCATGCATGGGGCAGCGCGCTATGGCCGGCGGACGTCCGCGCTCACGTTCTCTCTTTGTGCTTGGCATAATCCTGGTGGCAGCCGGATTCGCGCTTGCTGAAGGCGGATCTGGGCCCGGATGGCGGGCGGCCTTTTCCGTGCTGGGCGCCTGCTGCCTTATTTCCACGGCGGGGCGCCATCCCCTGGGCAAAGTTCTGTTCTGCAACCGGGTTGCCGTCTATTGCGGCAAAATTTCCTATCCGTTGTACCTGTGGCATTGGCCTTTACTCTCGTTTTCCTTCATAACCAGGTTTCAGCTGGTGGAAAACGCCACCGCCAACAAGCTGTTGCTGGTGGGAATCGCCTTTGCGGCGGCCTGCCTCACCTACCATGGTGTTGAAAACCGGGTGCGTTTCCGCAAGGGAAAAGGCACCATCGCGGCGCTGCTCTGCCTTATGCTCGCAACCGGCCTGTCTGGCCTTGCTGTGAAGCACTATAAGGGTTTTCCCGGCCGCGCCGAAGCTCCACACGATCAGGACTATCTGGAACGCGTGAATGCTCTTGAGGCCGAAAGCCGCCGCCGCTGCCTGGACATTTTTCCGGACTGGGCGTCGCTTAACGACAACATTTGCCGTGCGCAGGACAGCCTGGACAGCATCGATACGGTCATCATCGGCGATTCGCACGCCGGGCATCTTTTCAGCGGTCTGGCTCTGGCCGGCTCCGAGCACCGCTTCGCGGTGTTCCCCGCGTCGGTCGCGGCCCCTTTTGTGGATGTGATGAGTCAGACCCGGCAGGGGCCGGATTTCAGAAAAAACGGCATCACGCTGATCAGCCGCGCCTACGATGTGGCGCTGACCCATACGAACATCCGGAATGTGATACTGGCGCATCGGCCGTTCTTTTCGTATGTGGATATCATTGACGCCGCAAATCCTGAAGAAACCAACAGGGATATTATTCTGGAAAGCGCCATGCGGCGCAGCCTCACCCTGCTCGTGAATGCGGGAAAGAATGTGGTTGTGGTGCTTGATAATCCCACATCGCCGCTCCATCCCAGAAACTGCCGCCCCAGGCCTCTCGACATCCTCAATGACGAACGAGGCTGCGTGTTTGACGAATATGGCTCAAAGGCGGATGTCGAGGCACGGGCATGGTACGGGGAGATACTCTCCAGTGTGCTGACGGACTTTCCTTCGGTTTCCGTGGTGGATATCAGCAGGCCCCTGTGCGTGGACGGCCTGTGTCATTTCAGGATTGACGGCGATATTGTGTATACGGATAGGGATCACCTTTCACCGTTTGGCTCGCGCCTTGTGAGCGGGGAAATACTCCCCGCCCTCAGGTGATGCCTGACGTTTTTGCCCGTCGTGCCAGGCACGCTGACGGCAGATATTATGTGCTATTTGTACCCATAGGTTTTGCCCATAAGGCGAAAACACAGTATGGACACGCCCAGCGTGCCTGTTTCCGCTGCTGTTGTGGCGAGCCATATGCCGTCCAGACCGAGCCAGGCGGGCAGGGCAAGTACCGCTATCACCTGAAAAGCCAAAGTTCTGGCAAAGGAAATACCCGCGGAGATGAGCCCGTTGTTCAAAGCTGTAAAAAAAGATGAGGCAAAAATATTGAATCCGGCAAAGAAAAAGGAGAAAGAATACAGTATGCAGGCGTGGTGTGCCATTTTAAGCAAAGAAGGATCATATCCTACAAATACATAGACCAGGGGATAGGATGCGGTAAAGCCTATAACGGTCAGAACAAGCCCAAAAATTGCATTGATGAGCAGGCTTTTTTGGAAAATTCCCTTTAATTCCCAAGTATTTTTCGCGCCAAAGTGGTATCCGATAATGGGTATGGCTCCAAAGCCATATCCACAGAAGAGGGCTATGGCAAGAAAGCTTATATACATAAGTACGCCATAGGCAGCCACGCCGTTCTCTCCCGCAAGGCGCAGAAGCTGGAAGTTATACAGCATGGCCACGAGCGATATGGAGACATTGGCCATACATTCTGAAGATCCGTTTGTGCAGCTTTTCACTAAAGTATGGAGTTTACAATGGGGCCTTCCCATGCGGAGCTGGCTGCCATTGGGGCGGCTGAAAATAATGAGGGGCGGCAGCGCGCCCACAACCATGCCGGCCACGGTGGCTATGGCCGCTCCAACCAGGCCCCACCCGCATACAAGTATGAGGAATGCGTCAAGAAGGATGTTCGTCATTCCCGCGGCGATGGTCACCCACAGTCCCAGACGCGGTTTTTCCGCCAGGGGAAAAAAGCTTTGGAACATGTATTGCAGAATCATGGGAGTAAGGCCCGGGATGAGTATCCAGCCATAGATGAGGCACGCATCCAGAACTTCTCCTTCCGCGCCAAGGCTTCGCGCCGCCGGACGAAGAAAGGGCAGCCACAGCAGGCTTAAAGATATGCCCAGAACCATGGCGAAATACACCAGCAGGGAAAATTGCCTGTTGGCGCGATCCGGGTCGCCCTCTCCCAGGGTTTTGGCGACCAGGGCGCTTCCTCCGGTGCCAATCATGCTCCCGAGCGTGCTGGGGATTAAAATGAAGGGAAAAATGAGATTGACCGCGACAAAGGCCGTTTTGCCCACAAAATTGGACACAAAAAACCCATCGACCACGCTATAGAGGCTGGTAATGCCCAGCATGCCCATGGTGGGCAGCGTGAAGCGGATAAGCCGGATGGCCGTGAAGTGATCGGAAAGCTTGATATCCATGGAATGACCAGAGGCTGAATGATGAACGCATGGGAATTGTATGGGATTTTTCCAATGATACGTATAGAATAAGGGGTTCCCGGCTTATATGCGCCCGTTCGTTCTTCGCCCGGCGGGCGCGGGAAGATGCCCAGGCCGTTGCGCGCGGGTGCTGTGGAAAGGCGTGGACTGCGGCCGCATGGTGCCCGTTGCGCCGGAAAAAGGCGCTTTGCCCCTTCCGGATACGGAAACAGGGCCGGAAATTTTCCGGCCCTGCGTCGTTCAAGGCAGGCCTGACGGCCCCGCGGGAAAAGCGGCCCTACTTCAGCAGGCCGATTTCCTTATAGTACCTTTCCGCGCCCGGATGGAGCGGAATGCCCGACAGGTCGGTCACGGCCATGTCCTTTGTCACGGTCTTCATCACCGCGTGGGCCTGCCCCAGGGTGTCCAGGTTTTCCCAGAAGGTCTTGGTCAGGTCATAGATCAGGTCGTCCGGCATGGAGGCGTCGGTGAGCAGCAGCATCTTGACAGCCGTGGTCTGCACAGGTTCGGTCTGGCCCTCATAGGTGCCGGCCGGGATGGAGATCTTGGCGTACCAGGGGTATTCCGCCTGCACCTTGGCGATGACGTCATCGTCAATGTTCACCAGCTTGCCGCCCGCGGTGGAACACATTTCCGTCACGGCCGCGGTGGGCATGCCGGCCATGATCCATACCCCGTCAAGCTGCTTGTTGCGCATAAGATCGATGGATTCCGTAAAGCCCACGAAATGGGGCTTGATATCGTCGGGGTACTGGAGGCCGGCGGCGGTGAAGTGAATGCGCGATTCCACTTCGGTGGTGCCACCCGCCGCGCCGGGGGCGAAGCTCTTGCCCTTGAAGTCGGCCAGGCTGTTCACGCCGCTTTCACCGCGCGCCACCACCTGGTTGGGGTTGTAGTACAGCCCGGCCAGGACGCGCACGTCTTCGTAGGCGCGGCCTTCAAAACCGCGCTGGCCGTGCAGGGCCTCGTAGGTGATGCTGGATACGGCGAAGGAGACCTGGGCGTCTTTGTCCTTGAGCAGGTTGAGGTTCTGGATGCCCCCGTTGGACGCCTGCGCCCGGGTGTTGACGTAAGGCAGCTTGCTGTTCCACAGGTTGGCGATGCCCGCGCCCAGCGGGTACAGCGCGCCTGTGGTGGCGGCGGTGGGGAAGTTGATGCTGACTTGGTCGGCGGCCTGAACCGGGCTGGCGCACAGCCCGGCAATCAGGGCCAGGGCGGACAGAGAGGCGAGTACTTTGCGCATGGAAAACATCCTTTGCGGTTTGAGCCTTTTACCTGAAAAGGCGTTGAAAAAAGAGAGAAAACCTTGGCGAAACACTTAGTCGGCGGCCGGCGGAACGGCCCGTGCCGGGGCTTGAACAAAGGGCTCGCGGCGTCCGCGCGCCCGGCTCCACAGGCAAACGACAATGAACAGGCACAGCCCCACGGCGTCGGTCTGAAGTCCGGGGTCAATGGCCAGAAAGGCCGTGACCAGCAGTATCAGGCGCATGACGGGATTACAGGGGCCAAACAGCCAGCCCTCCAGTCCGGCGGCCAGCGCGCTTACGCCCAGCGTGGCGGATAAGAACGCCCACAGCGTCAGCAGCGGCGGGTTGCCGGATGAATAGAGCAGCAGGGTGTTATTGAGGAAGAAGAAGGGCAGAATAAAGCCTGTCAGTCCAAGGCGCACGGCGATGAGCGAGGTTCTGGTCTCGCTGGAGCGGGCGATGCCCGCCGCCACATAGGACGACATGGCCACCGGGGGCGTGATGTTGGACAGGCAGGCGTAGAACAGGCAGAACATATGGGCGGCCAGGGGCTGAACGCCCACTCCGATAAGCACCGGGGCGGCCACGGCGGCCACGATGACATAGGCCGCCACGCCGGGCACGCCCATGCCCAGGATGGTGCTGAGGATCATGACGAAAAAGCCGCCCAGATAAATCTGGCCTTCACCCACATATTTGAGAACCTCGTAGCCGAAGGTCAGGCCCAGGCCGGTCAGGGACACGGTGCCGATGATGATGCCGATGATGACGCACGACGCGCCCACGCCCACGGCCCCGCGCGCGCCTTCGTCCAGGGCTTTCCAGATGATGGCCGGGGTCATGCGTGTGGCGGGCGACAGCCACGAGGCCAGCACGGTGGCCACAATGGCCAGGGCAGCCGCCATTTGCGGGGTGTAGCCCATAAACAGGACAGCCAGCAGGACGACCAGGGGCAGCAGCAGGTGGCCGCGGGCCTTCAGCACTTTGAGCGCATTGGGAATGTGCTCGGCCGACAGGCCTTTCAGGCCCAGCTTGCGCGCCTCAAAATGCACGGCCATGAGCAGCGTCAGGTAATAGAGAAAGGCCGGAATGGCCGCGGCCAGCATGACCTTGGTGTAGGTCACGCCCAGAAGTTCGGCCATGATGAAGCCCACGGCGCCCATGATGGGCGGCGCGAACTGGCCGCCCGTCGAGGCCACGGCCTCCACGGCCCCGGCAAATTCGGCCGTATAGCCGGTGCGCTTCATGAGCGGAATGGTGATGGCCCCGGTGGTGGCCACATTGGCCAGGGCGCTGCCGTTGATCATGCCCATGAGGGCGCTGGCCAGCACCGACACCTTGGCCGGTCCGCCGGCCGTGCGGCCCACCAGGGTCAGGGCCAGATCATTGATGAAGTCGCTGAAGCCGCTGTATTTGAGAAAGGAGCCGAACAGCACGAACAGGACAATATAGGTGGCCGAAACGCTGACCCCCACACCCATCAGGCCCTGGCTGCCCCAGAACATGTGGTCGGCCACCCTGTGCCAGGAAAAGCCGTTGTGTCCGAAAGCGCCGGGTATCCAGTTTCCAAAAAGGCTGTAGGCCAGGAACAGCGCGGCCAGCAGCGCCAGGTTGGGAACCACCCGCCGCGCCATTTCAAAGCAGATGACAATGGCCGCGCTCGCCGCCGCATAGTCCATGGGCAGGAGATAGCCGCCGCGCAGCGTGACCTTGGTATAGTTGAGAATAAGGTAGCCAAAGGCGAAAAAGCCCACTGCCGCGCACAGGGCGTCGTAGAGGGTGGGGCGGGCTCGCCGCCGCTGTTCCCGCCGCAGGGCGGGGTAAAGCAGAAAGGACAGTGTCAGCAGAAAGAGAATGTGCCAGGCCCGCAGGGACATGGCGTCCAGCACCAGCCAGGTGGACAGGGACAGCTGAAACAGGGCGAAGGCCACGGCCAGCCCGGTCACGGCCAGGTTCCAGGCGCCGGTATAGCTGCGCACCCGGGCCTCGCTGTCCTTTTCTTCCCGCAGGGCCTGCGCCTGGCGTTCAAGGGCGCGTTCCTC
Organism: Desulfovibrionaceae bacterium; assembly: GCA_022510785.1. Classification (GTDB taxonomy): domain Bacteria; phylum Desulfobacterota; class Desulfovibrionia; order Desulfovibrionales; family Desulfovibrionaceae; genus Mailhella. The sequence continues at coordinate 67,786 of JAFLSV010000011.1, forward strand.
ATCCGGACTGATCAGCGGGGCATTCAGCCCGCTCTGCCGGGCTGCGGGCCGCGGGGCGTTTTCGGAACTGGCGTCCGGCGTGGACTTCGGGGCGGCATCATCCATGATACGATGTTTTTCCTTGTACTGGCATTGTGCGGAAGGGCAGGGGAAAAAATAGTCGTTCTTCCTTAAGCTGTCAAAGAAAAACAACAGCTTCAGGCCTGGCATCACCCCGCGCCGGCCATGGTGGCGGCGGCAGGGCCGCTGGCGAACCCTCGTTTTTTTTCGCCGCCGCAGCGAACCGGCCTGCCCCTGGCGATGGGTAAAAAAGCGCTGGCCGGATAAAAAAAAGAATTAAATTTACCTGAAAAACGAGTATGTTAAGGAAAAAGACGCAGTTTTTTTCAAAAAAGGGTTTGACATCACGAAGGGGAGAGGGCATAACTCATCTTCGCCGCT
>JAFLSV010000012.1 GCA_022510785.1 Desulfovibrionaceae bacterium
CTTATTTTTTTGGGGGAGCAAAAACGTAATCGGCCTTATTCTTTGTAACAATGAGTTTGGCAATATTTTTTTGACAGCCCATGGCATCAATAGTGACGACAGCTTTTTTTATTTCAAGCATCTCCAGAAGGTAAGAATTTTGGTAATTTCATTTTCTTTTTTGTCGACATCATACTCTCCAAGAACGAGTTTGCTTTCCGAGGCCGAGGCAGACAGGATATGGATGGAGGCAATTCCTAAAACTGCATTTAGGGTACCCTTGAGGCTTTTTCATCAATGGCAGAAACTTTTCCCTCAATTTCAGGATTGAGAAATTTGACGAGTTCTTTAAGGGCAAGTTATCATTGTTTATGGTTAATCTACTCAAATACTATTCGGATGATATCATGTAAAGACAAGTCATTTTCTATAGGAATAAATTTTTTAAACCATTCAATTCTTTCTTTATTGAAGACCTCCATACATTCTCAACTGAGAATACCACAAGTAAAAGAACATATGGCAATGAACAAAATATCGGAAAGTCGATGTAATTTTATCCTGTAAGTTTTAGGTTTTTCGACATTCTGTAGGAAAGAAACCAAATTAAAATTATCACACATAAGGTACATTTTTTAAAAAGAGTACCACAAGTGCAAAGATAAAGGAAGAAAAAAATTTCCAACAGGGAAGGATGCCTGAAATGACGGATTCTAAGGCCTTTTTTGTGTCGAGTCATGATATTTGCCAAAAATCGTGTTTTTGTCCCCCTGACGGCTTCCTAGGATGCGCTGGCCCTGTGGTACACGGCCTTTCCGGTTCGTGACGCGGCCCGTCAAATGCAATTGCACAAAAATATAATCGGGCAAAATTCAGATTTTTATTTGCATCAGCACAAAAAATAGGCTATGAACACAGACATGAACACAAGCTTTCTTGAACAGGCGCTGGCTGTCCTGCGCGAGTACATCGACCGTCAGCACAACGGGGTGGTGTCACGGGCGGCCAGGGCGCTGGGCTTCAAGGATCCCAGCCTGCTCAACCAATGGCTGGCCGGCACGCGCGTGCCTTCGCTTTCCACCCTGGGCCCCGTGCTGGATCAGCTGGGCGTGTCACTGCACACGCCCACGTCGGGACTGGACGACTTCGCCATGATCCCCAAGGTGGAGGCCAAGGCCGGAGCGGGCTCATCCCTGCTCACCTCGGATCGGGTGGAAGGGCTGTACGCCTTTCGCAAGCAGTTTCTGGCCCGCATCGGCATCAACGCCGAGCATGCGGTAATGCTGGATGTCATGGGCACCAGCATGGAGCCTCTCATCCGCGACGGCGACACCATTCTGGTGGATCAGTGCTCCAACGAGGCGCGGGACAACCAGATTTTTCTGCTGGGCCTGGACGGGGAAGTCATGGTCAAATGGCTGCACAAAATCCCCGGCGGCTGGTGCATCCACTCCCAGAATCCGGACGTGCGCGACGTGAACGTGGTGGGCGCAGACTTGGAATCCTTCCGCATTTTCGGCCGGGTACGCTGGTTCGGCCGCGTGCTCTAAGCGTCCAGCCGGCCTGGCCAGGCCGGCCTGGCGTCCGGCAGCTCAGTCGCGCCGCCTGTCTCCTCTGTTCCCTGTTTCTCCGGCTCCTTTGCCTCTCTGTCCTCTGTGCCCCTGAAAAAGTTTCGGTTGGAAAAGATTGCGCGGTGTCCCTCTGATTTTTGCACTCCCCTTTTTTGTTAAAATTTTGTGCAATTGAAATATTTTTCTTGACATTTTATGTGCAAAAGAACAATATTAATGTGCGTGCAACGAAAGGACGTCTGCAGTACGCGCGGCACGAGGCCCGCCAACCAGATCGAATTTCCGCGTGCGCCCCCTCGCATGTACCGCAACAGCAAGGCGACCTGAAACACGGCGTCACGCCACGGGAGGGATGAGGGGTTTGGGCCCGCCGCGTCTTCCCTGCCGGCGCGGCGGGCATTTCCGGCTCCTCCGCCCGATGGCGGCCGGGAGCGTGACGGCACGGGAGGGCGTGTGAATTCGCGCCACCCTGAAGCGGCAGGCCGCCCGCTTCCCCTGCGGGAACACGGATGTTCCGTTTTTCCGCCTTGCGGGACGGCAGATCCCTTGTCCTGACGAGCGGCATGCTTTTTCCCCAAGAGGGACAGCACCCCGGGAGGATAGCGTGATGACCGAATATTTTGTGGAAAGCTGGCCTCCGGCCGATCCCCAGGATCGAACCCGCAGCGACTGCGCAAGCTGGCAGGAGGCCGACGCCCTGGCCCTGGCTTTGGCCCGGGACGGCGACAATGCCGTGGTTCTGCGCGTGGAAAGCTCGTATATGGCCGAACCGGCGAACCGGGCCGCCATCAACGGTGTGCGGCCGGGCGTGGATTTTCCGGCCACGCTTTTGCCGGGCGGGACGCTGTGAGGCCGCCGCGTCAGGACTGGTTTCAGGCCCTGAGCGGCCTGGCCCTGTTCGGCCTGCTCGCGGGCGCCGGCTTTCAGGCCGCCATGACGGCCCAGGCGCTGTGCGCGGGTTGCGGCTCCTCCGACTTTGTCCGCGTTCTGAGCGCGCCGCCCAAGGCTCCACACGAGGCCCGCCAGCGCGCGGCCTTTCCACACGGCTTCGCGGGCCGCCTGCGCGTTCCGCGCACGGAGCCGCGCCTGCCCGCAGCGCGGCGGCCGATCCCGAACTGACGCTCAAGCCGCTTCGGAAAAAACGGAAGACAACCGTGGCCCGGTGCTCAATGCGTCAGGATCAGGCATATCAAAAACCTCGATGGCGCCAGGGGGCCTGACCGTCTCGAAAATCCCCCGTTCCCGCTCGCCGGTGACCGCCTGAATGCCTTTCAGCACTGTTTCAAGCCTTGACCATTCCGGCGGCGGATCCATCAAGTTTGACGGCATAGCGCGCGGCCTCCGCCCTGGCCTGCCCGGCCTTGCCGGCAAGCCATCCGATGGCCGGCCCGGGCTTACGGGCAATGCCGCACGAAACAAGCCCCGGCCACACAGCGTCAGGCGTGTGCGGCCGGGGCTTGCGACGCATGCGCCCATGCCTCCCGCGGACATGGACGACGGCTCAAGGCTAAAATCCCAGACCCAGCATTCCCAGCAGCAGGCGGGAAATTTCGGTCAGCATGGACGGTGGCAGAATCCAGTCAGGGAAATAGGTGATCACCAGGGGACGTATCATCACTTCCCACACAAAGCACAGGGTGAGGCACCAGCCCAGGAAGGAACGCCACAGGCGCAGGCGTGACGCGGGCGCGTTGGAGAGCTCCTGCTCATTGATCCGCGCCTGGTTTTCCGCGGCCCTGCTCCTGTCGGGAATGAGGCCGGCCACCTTGTCCAGCAGGGTTCCCAAAAGCGGCAGGGACGACCACAGCGCCATCAGACCCCTCCCCGCGGATAAAAGGCCACGTCTCCAGGTTTGTCGGGGTCGCAGTCCACATGCAGCCAGGTGGGGGCCAGTTCAATACGCCGGAAGCCCACCTCCAGCAAAGCCCGCAGCATGACAAAACGCTCGCGGGAACTGACGCAGCGTATGTCCACAGCATAGCCCCGGGTGTGGGAGGAATCGGCCACCCCGCCCACGGCCCGGTTATGGGCCGGACAGCGATACCCGGAATTGACCACAAAGGGCAGACCCGCCACATCGCGGGCCGCATCCAGCCGTTCCAGCAGGGACGGCGACATGCGTCCCGCCCCGCCGTCGCAGTGCCCACAGGGGCAGGCGAACTCCGACGCTTCAAAATACCGCATACTCTCTCCTGTGTTTCAGTCTGACGTCCACGCTGTCCATCCTTCACCGGGCCGACGCCCCGCCCGGCCATCCGCCGGCCACTTCACGCCTGACGGCTGCCGCGCCCCGCCCGGCCGGAGTACCAGGCCCACAGCTCGGCCGCTTCGGCTCTGGGCACATCGCCGTCCAGCAGCACGGGCGCGCCGTCCAGCATCATGTCGCGCACCCTGTCCTCCGAGGTGCGCAAGGTGGCGGCAATATTCCTGTAGCCCCGCACCACCTGAATGGGCCGCACAATGCACATGTCCTGATCCTTCATGAGCCTCCTCCTGAAAGTGGCCGCGCCGGGAGCATCTGGCGCGCCGCTGATACCCGCCCGACTTCCGGGACATGCGGCCGGAGCCCCTGGCCGGAATAGGCGGCCGAACCATATGCCTAACCCATGCGCGGAGTCTTTTGCGGGAAATTCATGCTGATGTCCTTATTTTTATATAATTATGAACAAATGTCAAGAAAAATTTTCTAATTTATGTGCAATTGAAAAAAATATGATATAAGTCCATCATTTCGTATCAAGGGCGGAACACGGCAGCCACAGGGAAGAAATGCCAAAGCGCGGGAAAGCGGGCGGGGCCGGAAAACGGCAGGGCATGGAAAGCGGGCGGAACAAAAATGACAAGAGCGGCACGAGATGAGTCAGCCCCATCCCTCTGAGCAGCCAAACGTTTATTGGCCTGAGGCAAGAAATGGGGCAGGATGCCAGCGCCGTTAAGAATTTCTTGTCATAGTGATCGCATCAAGAATTTTCATTGCACTATGCTTTGGTAAAAAATTATCACATACTTTTTTATATGCTGAATCCCTAAATGAATTAAGCATAGAATATTGATTACATAAAATTGAAATTGTTTTATGTAAATTTTTAAGTTTATTCCATTGAAAAAACATCAACTCAGAATCATGAAAATGCTCTTTTAAAAATTTACTGTGCTCAGTTACAATAAATGTATTACATAAGGTTCCATCTCCAATTCTGCAATGGGAGCCATCATTAAATTCCGCCATATCATGAAGTAATACCTTTGATCTTCTGTATAAATTCAATATATCTTGAGTGTTATTTGCGATTTCATATCTAAGTTTATCAGCAAATATAGATTTTTTCCATGTCTCACTACAAACAGTTAATTGTATATTGCTATTGACCATCGTCTCAATAAGTTTATTCCTTCTATACATTTTGCAATACTGATACAAAATTCCGTAAGCAGGGTAGAAAAAATCTTTATCTATTTTCAATTTATAATCTTTCATAGTTCGTGAAACAGCATCATCTACAGTTATCGCCTCAACCTCAAGAATATTTGCGATATGATCAAGGAATGACACGAGAGCTTTTTCAATTTCATGATCGTGCCATGCCCTTTCTGCCTCTCCATAGTACATCCCACTAAAAATAACATCAATATCTTTATTTTCTGTAAAATCATCTCTTTTATCTATTAATGCGCCAAATGGAAGAAAAAAATAATCAAGAACTTTATAGTGCATACTGATAGATTTTAAATATTCATAATGCGATCTGTCTCTATAAGCTAGTAAAAGATTTGGACAAACTATATCAGATATTTTGTATGTAACTATATTATATGGCGCATCATCAAGTATTGATACATGTTCTCTTGACGTATAAAATTTTTTCAAAAAATCATATTGATTCGCATTGATAATTCCAAATTCATTATGACCAATTGAAAAATCTATATCTTCACTGTTAATCAATTTTAATAAATTTTCTATGAAATTTTGTTCATTAATATAGCAGTATACCACATCTCTTCCAATTTCATTAAATCCTTTTCCCAATGCATGATAGAGTGAATCAATAAACTGACCATTTTTTATAGTATAAATTAATATTTTCTTCATTTTTTTTTATCCTTTTCAGAATCGATCAAATTCTGTACCTAGCAGCGGGCGTACAGGATGGTGTCGGTAAAGCCGCAGGACGAATGGGCGACATAGAGCTTGTAGTCCGGCACAAGCTCGGCCAGAAAGAGCGGCACGTCAATCATGTCCGACGGCTTGTGGTACAGGCAGATGAAGAGCTTGGGGCGATGCTTCGCTATGGTTTTCGCGCTGCCGCGCAGGGCGGCCATTTCCGCGCCTTCCACGTTGAGCTTGATGCAGTTGACGCGCCCCAGGCAGTGCGCGTGCACAAACGTATCCACCGTGGTCATGTCGCACATCAGACTCTCTGTTCCGCCGGCTCCCCCGTCCATGCGGGATGGCCCGCGCCCAGAGCGGAACCTCGCCTGCCCGACCCTGTCGATCAGTCCGGCGCTGTGCACGTAGTACTGCCGAAAGGCGGCCAGCTTTTCCCTGGCCGCGGCGGCCATGGAGGCGACCGGCTCAAAGCCGAAAACGCGGCCGTCCTCTCCCACGCTGTGGGCGAAGCGTTTCTGCGCCTCCAGCATGCCGGAAAGGCCGCCGTCGATCATGATATCCCCGCGCTCCGGCTGAACCATGGGGTGATAGTACTCATCGTGGGGCGAGAGGGGCAGGTAGCCGGCCTCACCTTTCATCAGCGCCCTGACCCGGGCCGCGTACACGTCGCGGCTGATCTGATCCGCCAGCAGCCTGTATACCCGGCGCAGTCCGTCCCCGTACCGGGAATACAGGTTCGGCGCGGGCCGCTGTGTGCCAAAGGTTCGTTCTCCCCCCGCGTACAGATACACAGGCGTGCCCAGCCCCAGCCAGCGGCACAGCATGGCCGTCAGCAAGGATCCGGACGGGCCAGGAGGGCACAGGATCACCTTGCTCAGCCTGGCGGCCCGCTCCACGGTTCGCAGGCCGATAAGGGGAAGGAGCCTTGTGTCGCCGCCCGCGTCCACGCGCAGGTATTCCGGGCCCCCGTCAGGCAGGTCGGGCACCAGCACAAGGCGCACCAGGCAGTCGGGATGAGCCGCCATAAACGAGGACAGCAGGGGCAAATCGGCCTGCATGGCGATGCAACATACCTGGCGCGGGCTTATGTCCCAGCGCCGACGCAGCGGAACGGCCTCAAGACGTTTTTCCAGGTTCATGTTCCATCTCTCTGCTTGACACTAATTGCACAAGATTCACCCTTATTTTCAAGGCTACAATAAAAAATCGCTTTGGGCAAGGTTCGGGAACCGTATAACGCATCGTCAACCTTTTACCCGAGGAGAATATCCATGATGCGCCGTTATCCCGATTCCCGTTTCGCCGACTTGCCGGCCGTGCCCTCCGGGACGGAAGAAAAGCCTTCCGCGCCCGCCTTCCGTAACTTCGACGGCTTTGTATTCAACGTCTATCTGCCGCATATCCGCGCGCGCAAGCGCAGTTGGCTGGTTGATGACCGCATTGCGCGCCAGCATCTTTCTCCGGTCTTTGGCGAGCGGAAGCTGGCGAGCATCCGCAGCTGCGAGGTGGAAGACTGGCTGTGTTCCCTTGCGGCGCAGGGCCTGGCCCCGGCCACCTGCAACCGGATTCTGGCGGTCTTCAAGGGTGTGTGCAGCGTGGCCGTCATGCGCGGCGCCCTGGCCGCCGGACGCTCGCCATGCATGGGGGTTTCCTTCCTTAAAGTCCGGGAGCAGAGAGAATGCTTCCTCACCCGTGATGACGCCCAGCGGCTCATGCGGGCACTGGAGCAAAGCGCCCGGCCGGAAGCCTTTGCCCTGCGCCTGCTTCTGCTGACCGGAGCGCGCAAAAGCGAAATTCTGAAGGCCCGCTGGGAGTATGTGCGCCTGGATCTGCGCCTGCTTATCGTGCCCCTGTCCAAATCTGGCAGGCCGCGCCATATTCCTCTGTCCGACGCGGCCCTGAGCGTGCTGGAGGCCATGCCGCGCACGGACAGTCCCTGGCTTTTTCCCAGTCCCAGGGGCGTAAAACCCCTGAGCGACCTGTTTCTGTTCTGGAAAAGCCTGCGGCGCAGCCTGGGACTTGCCGATGTGCGCATCCACGATTTGCGCCATACCTTTGCCTCGCTGCTGGTCAATGCCGGGCACTCGCTCTATGAAGTGCAAAAACTGCTGGGCCACAGCGATCCCCGCACCACCATGCGCTACGCGCATCTGGGCAGGGACAGCCTGATGGCCGCCGCGCAGGCAGTGGGCTCCTGGCTGGACAAGACGGACAAGAGAGACAAGTAGCATGAAACGGCCCGCAACGACGACATGCCGCTGCGGGCCCGAAATGCCAGGGACGAAAAAGCCCGGGGAAAAACGCGATTACAGCCAGCGGAACAGGCTTTTCCAGGTGCCTTCCCGCTGTTCGCGAATTTCTTCGGACACGGATTCCCGATAGCGCAGATAGGCCACCTCACCCTTTTTGCGCGCGTATTCGGCCACATCCTCCACGTCCGGAAAATTCTTCACCACGTTCTCATAGCGTGTCCAGGCGGCCTGGTAGTTGTTCATGCTCCAGTAAATATCGGCGATATAGGTTTCGCGCCGGGCCAGAAGCGCCCGGCAGGACACGATCTGCTCGTCGCTTTTGGCGGCGTATTCGGTGTCGGGGTACACCTGCCTGAGGCGTTGAAAATACTCCAGCGCCTCTTCCACCTGCGTGGCCGGCCGATCCACCGACACATAACCCAGGTGGAGCGCCACGCCCAGCTGATACAGCACATAGGGGATGGCCTCGTGCCGGGGATGCAGGGTTTCAAAGTCGCGGTAGGCTTCGGCGGCCAGATCGTATTCCCGATCCAGAAAATAGGCGTCGCCCAGCGAAAGTTCCGCCTCCACCGCATAGGGACTGAACGGATAATCGTCCTTGATGCGGGCATAGTAGCGGGCCGCCGCCACATAGTTCTTGTCCTGCATGGCGTCGTTGCCAGCCTCAAAAATTTCCTGCACCGTGTCCAGGGGCTCGGGCAGAAAATAGCGGTCAATAATCCCGCAGCCGCTCAGGAGCAGGCCCAGCGCCAGTGTCACAAGCACGCGCTTATGCATGAAGATGCTCCAGATAGGCCAAAGCCGCCGTGGCCGCCGTGGCTCCGTCGCCCACGGCGCTGCTGACCTGGCGGCAATGCTTGGATCGGATATCCCCGGCGGCAAAAATACCCGGTATGCCGGTGTCCATTTCCGCGCTGGTTTTCACAAAGCCCCAGTCATCCAGGCTCAGCGAGGCGGGCAGCCAGGCGTTCATGGGCGTCAGACCCACATACACGAAGAGCCCCTCCACAGGGATCGTCCGGGCGGCGCCGGTCTGGACGTGGCGCACCAGCACACCCTCGAGCTGCTCGCCGCCCTGCACTTCTTCCACGACATGGCTGGTGACCAGTTCAATGCGCGCCGGCATGGCGGCAATTTTATCCTGATACACCCGGGAACCGCGAAAAGCCTCACGCCGGTGGATGAGGTACACCCTGGAGACAATGCGCGACAAATACAGGGCTTCTTCCAGGGCGGAATTGCCCCCGCCCACCACGGCCACCCTGCGGCCGCGGTAGAAATTGCCGTCGCACACCGCGCAGTAGGAAACGCCTTTGCCCGTAAGACGCTCTTCCCCGGGCACGCCCAGTGTCCGGTGGCGGGCCCCGGAACAGATGATCACCGCGCGGGCGGCCACGGCTTCCGCTCCTTCGGCCAGCAACAGGCGGTGCACGCCGCCGGCCATGCTTTCCAGACCGATCACCTCGCCGCGCAGGCGCTCCACCTGGTAGTCATCCAGGTGGGCCGAAAACAGGTCGGCCAGCTCAAATCCCTTGATGCCCCTGGGAAAACCGGGGTAGTTTTCCACCTCGGCAGTGTTCAGCACCTGGCCGCCGGGAGCGGCCTTTTCCACAAGAGCCACGCTGACGCCCGCACGCACCAGATAGAGGGCCGCGGTCAGACCAGCCGGCCCCCCTCCCACAACGACGGCGTCATAGGTTTTCATGCCAGAGCCTTTTCCACCATGGCCACAATATTGGATTTGGGCACTCCACCCGTCACCTGTTCCACCACTTCGCCATTCCTGAACGCAATCAGGGTGGGGATGGCGCGGATGGCAAAACGGCCCGGCGTCAGGGGGTTGTCGTCCACATTCATTTTGACCACCAGCGCACGGTCGGCGTATTCTTCGGCCACTTCGTCAATAATGGGGGCAATGCCCCGGCAGGGGCCGCACCAGGGCGCCCAGAAATCCACCAGCACGGGTTTATCGGATTTGAGAACCATGCTTTCAAAGGTGGCGTCAGTAACGTGCTCAGCCATTGTCTCTCCTGTGAGTATACTGGTTTGGAGCGGGCGGCCGAACAGCCGCCGAGACCGCTTCATGACAAAATTCATGCCGGAAAATTGTAGGAAGGAGCGCCGGTCATGTCAAGGCGGGGAGTGGCAAACCCAGGGCCGGCGCATCTAAATTTTGATGAAGTGGCGCTCGGTGAAAATCTGTGACAGGATAGATCCGAGTTACGCCTTTTTTGTGGTCATCCCCTCAGGGGTACGAGGCTTGGCGGGATTGAAGCCGATTCTGCGAAGAATTGCCAGGTTTTTCGGGGGGGTATCTTTTTTGATGATGCAGGCATCCTCATGGCAGGCCCCATCCAGACTCCAGTGGAGCGTCTTTTCGATACCCCAGTGTTCACGAACTGCCCTGTCGATTTTTTCGGCATCCGGGGGAAGGCTGGATAACATTGGGTAATTTCAGGATTGAAAAATTTGACGAGTTCTTTAAGGGCAAGGTGTCATTATTTAGGGTCAAGTCGCTCAAAAACTCTGCGAATAGTATCATGTGAAGGCACGCCATTTTCCAGAGGAATAAATTTTTTAAACCATTTAATTCTTTCCTCGGTGAAAACTTCCATGACTTCCCGACTGACAATTTTACAGATTGAAAAGTAGAAAGCAATGAATGGCATATCGGAAAGATGATATAATTTTGTTCGATCGATTCTTGGGTCTTCGACATTCTACAAGGTAGAAATCAAATTAAATCCGTCATTCATGAAGTGCCTCTTTTTTTGATGAGAATACCATAATCATAACGACAGAGAACGAAAATATTTTTTCAAAATGAAAAGGATGTTTGATAATGAGCGTTTCTGAGGTTTTTTTGAGAGTGACGCACGACATTTGCCAAAAATTACGTTTTCGTCCCTCTGGGGGACTTCTATGATGCGCTGGCCCTGCCCCTCGCGGCAGATCCGGCGCATCGAAAAATTTCCCCGCGCCCATCGGCACGGGGGAAGACTGTCAGACGTACAAGCCTTTTCTTGACACCATAATACCATAGGCATACAATGAAATAGCGTCCGTCATTACCTGACGGGCGCTATCCTCCACAACATTTTCTTATGGTATTGCCTTCCCGCAAAATATCATACTCCTGACGCAAACGAGGAAAAGCTATGTCTCAAACAGCATCAGTTGACGTTTGCCTTCAGGTATTTGGCAAACCTTACCAAACAGCACTCACTTTACTTTCTTTACATAAATATATTGGCGAACGGATTAATAAAATTTATTATATTGTTGAACCGGCAAGACCAAAATTTGACACAGTTTCTGTACATATTCTTAAAGATTTAATTCCGAATATGGAAATATTTTTTCCCGAAATCTGGATAGGTTTGGATAATACTGATCTGACACGCCTTCATGAAAAGTCGTACAGACATTCATTACGGTATCAGTATGGTATAGAAAACTCTAAGAGCGATTTTCTTTTAATTATCCATAATGATATCTTTTTCAAAAAAGATATTGTCACCTATTTTTTAAATGAAATTAATGAATATTTCGCTATTGGTCATATAGGTCAATGTTGGAATTGCCCGGCCAGCCAATACGATGTTGTTCGAAGAATAGGTGTTAATAAATGTATACCGTGCAATCATTCAAATTATGCAGAATTTGTATGTAATTTTACCCAGCTTCAGAAGATATACAACGAAGCAAAAAAAAGGGGACATCACCTGCGCTGGAACGCTGAGGATGCTTTGACAGCGGAATATGAAAAACGCTCCTGGCCCCTGCCAGAATGCCGGGTCAATGAATGGTGTTGTATGATACATTTAAAAATGGTAAGAAACCACACCATGCCTTTCGGAAAATGCCGTCCCTTTGGAGCGTATCTGCCTGGGCAGGATATGGGTGTGGCCTGGTTCAGAGACATGAACCATGCAGGCTTTCGGGCAAAACATCTGGATATATATTCATATATCGATCATTGGGGCGGGCATAGCGCTCTCTTCAACGAAGAGGCGTACAGGCAGAATGAAAAAGCCGCGGCGCAAAAAATTCTTCAATTTTTTCCTGAATATGTCGGAACAATGAACAGTCTGGGACTGCCGCTGGTTTAAACATTTTCCCGGGCCGGCGCCGATGGAGACTGGCTGCCGGCAACGGCACAACGGCGGCCGCGCCCGTTTCCGCCGCCCGGTCAGGAGCTTTGCCATGCGCACCTTACGCAAGAGCCTGTTGCAATTCGTGTTTTCCGGCTCCAGCATGCGTCGCTGGAACGACAAGCTGCGCCCCGTGGAACTGTACGAGGTGGACAAGCAGGCCCACAAGATGATCTGCGCCTTTTTTCTGTACCAACTCCAGTGCCGCCGCATGGACATGGACGCCGCGCTGGTTCTGGGCCGAAAAATTGTCGAGGGAGCTCTGTTCGACTACCTGTACCGACTGGTCATCACCGACATCAAGCCCCCGGTGTTCTATCGCATCAAGGAAAATCCCGAGCACTACCGCCAGCTCACCGGTTGGGTGCTGGGCGAACTGGAACCCGTGGTGCGCCCCATGGATGAGGGCTTCTGGCAGCGTCTGGCGCACTACCATCGCCGGCCCGGCGCGCTTCGGCCGGAAGATGGGACGGATGGAGCGAAAGGGCTTTTTCCGGCGCCGGGGGGCCCGGATCTCGCCGACCGCATTTTGCGGGCCGCGCATCTGTATGCCTCGAAGTGGGAATTCAACCTTATCCGGCCCCTGAATGCCTTTGACGAGGAGATGGGTGACATCGAGCGCTCCTTCGACGAAGAGCTGCGCGAGCTGGCCGACCTGGCCGGGGTGCCCGAACTTCTGGCCGGCTCAGGCAACGCCCTGGTGCGTGCCGCCAACCTGTGCGGGCAGCTGCGCTTTCAGATCCGCTGGTCGCAGACGCCGCGCGTGCCCGAAACCTCGGTGCTGGGGCACATGTTTGTGGTGGCCGCCTACGCCTATTTTCTCAGCCTGAGCCTGGGGGCCTGCGAAATGAGGTGCATCAACAACTTTTTCTGCGGTCTCTTTCACGATGTGCCCGAACTTTTGACCCGCGACATCATTACCCCGGTCAAGCGCTCGGTGGAACAGCTGCCCGGCATCATCCACCAGTATGAGGATGAGGCATTGCGCTGCCGGATGCTGCGGCCCCTGGCCGAGGCCGGCTACGGTGACATTGCGGAGCGCATGAGCTATTACCTGGGCCTGGAGGCGGGCTCGGAATTTGCCGAAACCCTGCGCGACCCGTCGGACAGGAGTACGGGGGCCGTCCGCTGCCTGGAATCCTTTGAGGCTCTGCACCGCATAGGCAACGACAACCGCCTGGATCCCAAGGACGGCCAGCTGGTCAAGGTATGCGACACCCTGGCCGCCTTTATCGAAGCCCGCACCTCGGTGTACAACGGCGTGTCCTCCCCGCCGCTGTACGAGGCCATGTCCCGCATCCGGGCCGAATACCGGCACCAGAGCCTGGGCGATTTCAACGTGGGCACACTGCTGGCAGATTTTGACTGAGCATGGGGCGCTTTGCCCCGCGCGCGGCGGATCCCAGAAAGGCAGGGCTGCCGGGGAAGGACGCAACCCGGATATACGGCCATGGCCAAACGCCGTATTTCAGTTTCAATCCACGCGCCCGCGAAGGATGCAACTGCCGGTTTCGTCGCGCATCCTGTCAATGGTCTTGGCCGCGGGCCATCGCGCTCTCAAATAATGGTCATCTTGACAGGGGCGGCGTGTGTCATAGCCTGCACCACCCTGCCCATTATGTCGCCGCGCAGTTCCTTGCGCTTGCTAGATTGCTCTTGCAGTGCTGTCAGCTGGGCCAGTTTCTGGCGGCTGGATTCCAATTGGCGAGTGGCCGCCTCATGCCGTCTGCTCCAATCGCTCACTCTGGCCCCATAGGCGGCCGCCTTCGTTTTTGCCTTCCGATAGGCTTTGGTACCTGTGTCAGCTCCTGGCGTGTTTTCGCATCGTTGCCGCCGCTGGCCTTGTAGTTTGCCGCGAGTTGGTCACGCTTCTCCCGCAGGTTCAGAGCGGCCCCAAAGGCCCAGGCTTCTTAGGTGGCGGCTCCCAAAGACTGCCTGTTTGCCAAACGGCCCTCGACAGGACTGAAAGCGGATGCTACCGTAGAGGACAGGGTTGCCCCGATACGGCGCGCGGCCATTGACTTGAGGCCGGGAATCTGCTTGAGCTTGCGGTTATGAGTTCTCCTTCCCTCGAGTACCGCATTCCCCGCGAGCGCATGGTGCGCGAGCAGATCGCCGGACGGGGCGTCACGGATAAGGCCGTGCTCAGGGCCATGGGCGAGGTGCCCCGGCATCTCTTCGTGCCCGAAGCCCTGGCGGCCACGGCCTATGACGACCGCGCCCTGCCCATCGGGCACGGGCAGACCATTTCCCAGCCCTATGTGGTGGCCCTCATGTGTTCCCTGCTGGAGCCCGGCCCCGGGCTGAGCGTGCTGGAGGTGGGCACGGGTTCCGGTTATCAGGCCGCCGTGCTCCATGCCTTGGGAATGACGGTCTTCACGGTGGAGCGTCTGCGCCCCCTGTACCTTGAGGCACGTGAGCGCTTCGGGCGCATGGGCCTGCACACCGTGCGCACCCTGCTTTCCGACGGAACCCTGGGCTGGCCGGACATGGGGCCCTTTGACCGCATCATCGTGGCCGCCGGGGGGCCGGGCATACCCGAAGCCCTGACCGAGCAGCTCGCGGACGGGGGCATTCTGGTCATTCCGGCCGGCCGGCGCCGGGGAGAGCAGCATCTCATGCGTGTGACGCGGCGCGGCCGCAATTTCGACATGCGCGACTGCGGCCCCGTGGCCTTTGTGGATCTGGTGGGCAGTTACGGCTGGTCAGGTCAGGCCGGAGCGGTCTGAGACCTCGGACGGCATTTCCGTGTGCGCTTTTTGGCGCGCGTCCCTTTTTCCCGCTGCGGCATCACTGTGCGCCTTGCCTCCGTGCGCTGTTTGTGATAGGAAAAAACAGTATTTGTTTGCAAGCAGGAGTGGGGTGATGGCGTTTTCGTTTTCCGTGCGCACCAGCAGACTGAACTGGCACAGGCTGAACTGGGCCAATCGCATTACCTTGCTGCGCATCGGCGCTATTGTGCCCATTCTGCTTCTCATGCATGTTTCCGGGCGCATCAGCTGCCTTGTGGCCACGGTGCTGTTTGTACTGGCGGCCTTCAGCGACTTTCTTGACGGCTATATCGCCCGCCGCGGGGGGCTGGTGACCAATTTCGGCAAGTTTCTTGACCCTCTGGCGGACAAGTTGCTGATTTGTTCGGTGATCATCGAAATGGTGGGCCTGGGCTGGGTGCCGGCCTGGATTGCCGTGCTGATGGTCATACGCGAGCTGGCCGTGACCGGGTTGCGGGCCGTGGCCGCGGACAACGGGCTGGTCATCGCCGCCGACCGCTACGGCAAGCTGAAGACCGTGGTGCAGATTGTGGCCCTGGTGCCGCTGCTGCTCCACTTTCCCGTGTATGGTGTGCCCATGCACACGCTTGGCATTTTTATTCTTTACATTGCCTTGCTTCTCACGATACTGTCAGGAATAAACTATTTTTACCGGTTTTTCCGTGATTGGGCCGCCGGGCAGCGGGCGGATCAGGTCACGCCGGATGTGTGACACGGCGGCCCCGCGCGGGCCGTCCTGGCGGCGATGGGGCCGGCTGCGGCCCGATTGTGGTTCAACTGCGAACTGGCACAGGCATGGACAAAAGCGCTTCTCCCGTCTCGTTTTTCTGGAAGTCCGCCATTCTGGCGCTGGCGCTGTTCATGAACCTCACACTGGCCTTTCGTCTGCTGTGGGGTGATCAGAGCGTCGTGGCCTGGCGGGCTCTGAAAGCCCGGCTGGGGCAAATGACGGTGGAGCTGCGCGATCTGGACAAGCGGCGGGCGGATTTGAGCCGGGAAATACGGCTGCTTCAGACTGATGACAGCTATGTGGAAAAAATGATACGCCAACGCCTCAATTATGTGCGCGGGAACGAAATTCTCTATCTCTTCGACGAAGCCGCGCCGGAGAACTCGGCATGGGCAGGAGCCGGAAACGATGACGAGCCTCAGTGACATGCCGGGCCGTTCCGATCTGGCCGTGCGAAGCTCAATAAACGAGGAAAAGGCGGCCTGGTACCGGGAAGTTCTGGATCTGGAGCCGGGTTCCAAGGTCTTTGTGCCGTTCGCCCGCCTGCTGCTGGAGCTGGATCGCGCGGATGAGGCCATTGACGTGCTGCGCGACGGCCTGGAACGCCATCCTGAATTCATGGAGGCCCGCCTCCTGCTTATTGACGTGCTGCACCGGCGCGGCGATGCCGGCTGCGGGGCGGAGGTGGCTCGCCTGGCCGGGCTGTTCCGCTCGCATCCCGACTTCTGGGACGCCTGGGGCGCGGAGAGCGCCTCGACCGAGCTGGCTGTGTCTCTGGGCTTTCTGGCCGCCCTCTTCCGCAACGAGGGGCTGACTTTGGCCGATGTGCTGGCCGCCGGCCTTGATGTCCTGCGCGAACAGCCGTTCACGCCGGGCGAACGCGCGGTTCCGCCCGCCCGCGCGATCTCCGCAGAGCTCTGCGGGCGTGACGCGGCCGGCAGCGCCGGGCCGGCGCGGGCGTCGTCCGATTTGTCCGGAGATCCGCCCCATCCGCGGATATCTGACGGCCTGGCGAACACCGCATCCGTATCCGCGCCCGCCGGCGGGCAGGACAAGTGTTCGCTGCGCACCCGATCCATGGCCGAAGTTCTGGCCGAACAGGGCGATGTGCGCGGCGCGGTGGATATTTACGAGGAACTTCTGACCACCTGCCGGCCTGAAGACCGGGCCAGCCTGGAAGCGCGGCTGGATTCCCTGCGCGAGCGCCTGGGCACGGAAGGCGGGGGCGCGCCCCTGCCACGGGCTTCGGCCTCGGCGCCGGCCCGAAGTGTGCCGTCCGCCCGCAACGGAATGCTGGATTTGCTGGAAAGGCTGGCGGTTCGTCTGGAAACCAAGGCCCGCCAGTAGGGCGGGATGGATACAGGAGAGCGCGTTGCGTATTCGCCCTGCTTCCCCTGCCGCCCTGGCGCTTGCGGTTCTGGTCTGGCTGATGCCGTGTCTTGGCGGGTGCGGCCTGACCGATACCCAGGCCTGGAAGAGCAGCCGCCGTTTTTACTATACCTATGTCAATACGCCCGCCAGGATCGATGTGTCGGATCCGGTCACCCTATCCGAGAATGACAGCCGCCTTGCCTCGCGTCTGATGGCCGTGGACGAGCAGCTGAGCGGCCTGGAACAGGCCCTGGACGCTCTGGGCTCAGTGCCGGATGGCGCCGCGGTGGACGCGCTTTTGCGCCGCTTTCCCTGGCTGTCGGGCCTGACGCTTGTGGATGCGTCGGGCGTCATCCTTGCCGCCGAACCGCCCGTCTCTCTCAAGCAGCTGGACTTCACGCCCCTGCTGGAATGTCCGCCCGGCTCGTCGCCCCGCGCTCTGCGCGCCGTGGTGCAGGATACGGTACTTGGGCCGGAGGTGCTGGTGGCACGTCCGCTGCTGGCCGGGGGCGAACTTCAGGCGCTTTTGGTGGCCAGTTTCGATTTCCGTTCGCTTTTGCCCTACACGTCCACCCCGGGCGATCTGGTGGTTCGCACGGCCGATATCCTGATGTGGGCTGGCGACGAGGCCGGTTCCCTGGACGGCGTGGACTGGAGCGCCCAGATTGCCAAACGCTCGCATGGTGTCGTCCGAACAGAGTCCAGTGCCTTTGTCTGGCTGGTGCGCTATATGGGAGGGCAGCCTCTGGTTTTCGCCACGCCCGTCGCGTAGCCCCGCCCTTTTTTTTGAAGTTTCCAGGAGTCTCCGAAAAGTTTCGTAAGGAGGACATCATGCCCGAAATTACAGTTACGGAACATTTGCTGGCGGCCCAGATGGAATGGTCGCCCAAGGCCACAGGGCAGTTCACCTCACTTTTGCACGATCTTATTGTGTCGGCCAAAATTATTTCCCGTAACGTGAAGCAGGCCGGCCTGGTGGATATTCTGGGGGGCACCGGCGAAGTCAATGTTCAGGGCGAGCGGGTGCAGAAACTGGACGAGTTTGCCAACAAAACCCTGGTGTACCGGATGCGCACCTGCGGCGCCGTGTGCGCCCTGGGCTCCGAAGAGCTGGAAGAGCCGCTCATCATCCCTCCGGAAGAATCCAGCGGCAGTTACATCATTTATTTTGATCCCCTGGATGGATCATCCAATATTGACGTCAACGTCAGCATCGGCACCATCTTTTCCATTTACCGGCGGCGCGAGGACGCCACGGAACCCTTCCGGGCCGAGCGCATGCTGCGTCCCTGCGACACGCAGGTGGCGGCGGGCTATTTTCTGTACGGGCCGTCCACCATGATGGTGTACACCACCGGTCACGGCGTGAACGGCTTTACCCTCGACCCCAGCATCGGCGAGTTTTTGCTGTCTCATCCCAACATGCAGATCGCCCCGCGCGGAGCCATCTATTCGGTCAATGCGTCCTATGACCGCTTCTGGGATGAGGCCACGCGGGAATGTGTGGACAGCTTCTGCCACCCGGCCGGGGGCCAGCCCTATTCCCTGCGCTATGTGGGATCCTTGGTGGCGGATTTTCACCGCACCCTGCTGTACGGCGGCATTTTCATGTACCCGGCCGATACCAGAAAGCCGGACGGCAAACTGCGCCTGATGTACGAGGCCGCGCCCATGGCCTTCCTCGCCGAGCAGGCCGGGGGCAAGGCCACGGACGGCGTGCATCGCATTCTGGACAAGACTCCCCTCTCCATCCACGAGCGCACGCCGCTCATCATCGGTTCGTCCGAAGACGTGGATCATGTGGCGGACATCTATCGCAGGCATGGCCGGGGCTAGGCTGCCTGTGCCACGGAGCCGTCATGCTGGTTCTGGGTATTGAAAGCTCCTGTGACGAAACGGCTCTGGCCCTGGTCAACGACGAGGGCGAGCTGGCCTCGGTCATGGCCAGCCAGGTTGACGTGCACGCGCTGTTCGGCGGCGTGGTGCCGGAACTGGCCTCGCGCGAACACGCCCGACTGATTGGACCCCTGCTGGATCATCTGCTGGAGAAGATCTGGCGGACAAGCGGCCTGGGCTGGGCCAATGTGGATCGCATTGCCGTCACCCGGGGGCCCGGCCTTCTGGGCAGCCTGCTGGTTGGCCTGGCCTTTGCCAAGGCCTTGGCCCTGGGCCGGGGCCTGCCGCTCATCGGCGTCAACCATCTGCACGCCCATCTGCTGGTGGCGGGTATGCCGCCGCGGCCCCGGCACTCCGCAGATCTCCCGCCGCCCCCGGGGCAAGCCCGCCTGGAGTTCCCGGCCCTGGGGGTGCTGGTGTCCGGGGGGCATACCCATCTGTACCGCATGGACGGTTCCACGAAGCTCCTCGCCCTGGGCCGTACCCTGGATGACGCGGCGGGCGAGGCCTGCGACAAGTTCGCCAAAATGGCCGGCCTGCCCTATCCGGGCGGGGCGCTGCTGGACGCCCTGGGCAGCCGGGGCAGGGCGGACGGGCGCCTGTTTCCCCGGCCTTATACCCAGAACGAGAACCTCGATTTCAGCTTCAGCGGGCTGAAAACCGCCGGGGCCGCCTGGCTGGCCGCCCATCCTGACGCCCGTTTTTCCCCGGGCGATGGCCTGGCCCGCGAGGGACTGCCCCGCGCTTTGGATGCCGCTCCGCAGAACTTGTGCGACGCGGCGGCCTCCTATTTGTTGGCCGTGGCCGAAACTCTGGTCATCAAGGCCCGGCGGGCGGCAACGCTGTTCCGGCCCCGCAGCGTGGTTCTGGCCGGAGGCGTGGCGGCCAACAGCGTAGTGCGCCGCCTTTTTGCCGAGCTGGCGGACGAGTGGGGCATCCCCCTGCTGGCGCCGCCCCCGGCCCTGTGCACGGACAACGGCGTTATGGTCGCGTGGAACGGGCTGCTTCTGGCGCGCGAGGGCCTGCGCCACGGCTTCGATCTTTCCGCCGTGCCGCGCGGCCGCCCCCTGCCCGAGGACTGGCTGCGGGAAGAGTCCCCGCTGGTCAGGCCGGTACCCGACCCCCTTTTGCGGCAGCAGGAATCATGAGGCGCTCCGCCGCTCCGTGGCCCGCATCAACTCTTCTGTCGAAAAAAGAGGTAAATCTATATCTGAAACACAATATTTTTATTTCCAGCCTTCCCCCGGATGCCGAAAAAATCGCCAGGGCAGTTCGTGAACACTGGGGGATCGAAAAGACGCTCCACTGAAGCCTGGATGTGGTCTGCCATGAGGATGCCTGCATCATCAAAAAAGACAAGTCCCCGAAAAATCTGGCAATTCTTCGCAGAATCGGCTTCAATCCCGTCAAGCCTCGTACACCTGAGGGGATGCCCACAAACAAGGCACAGCTCAGATCTGTCCTGTCACAGATCTTCACCGACCGCCACTTCATCAAAATTTGGATGCGCCGGCCCTGGGCAGGGGGGAACCGCATTTGCCAGGCCAGGGCTTTTGGCGTACAAGGCCAGCATGGCGGAGCGGCCGCGGCGGGGGCCGGCGTATCTGCCGGAGCCTCCGGAGCCCTGGGGGGCTTCAGGAATCCGCGCGCGGCGCTGGCCAGATTCCGCGTCAGGCGCGGATGCGTCTTTTGGAAAGGGCGGAAAAGGGCAGGAAAAGGAGAACGGCATGGGCGACATGGCCCTGATGTCCAAAGCCAAAGCCGCCGGCTGAGCGGCCAAGATGGCTCCGGAGTTTCTGGAGCGGCTTTTGGACAGCCTGCCACCCGGTTTTGATCCGGACGGGCGTCTTCTGTGCGGCACGCAGGGGCATGAGGATGCCGCGGTGCTGCGCGTGCCCGCCGGCTCCGCCCTGGTGCAGACCGTGGATATTCTGTCGCCTATCGGCAACGATCCCTATACCTTTGGCCAGATAGCGGCGGCCAACGCCTTGTCCGACGTGTACGCCATGGGCGGTGAGCCTTGGTGCGCCATGAATATCGCCTTTTTTCCGTCCACGCCCAAGGCCGCCGAAGCCGGACTGGGCCTGGAGGCGCTGGCCGCCATTCTGCGGGGGGGCGCGGACAAGCTGCGCGAAGCGGGCGCCGTGCTGGCGGGCGGGCATACGGTGGAAGACGACGAGCCCAAGTACGGCCTGTCCGTCACCGGCATCATTGATCCGGCGCGGGTGGCCACCAATGCAGGGCTCAGGCCCGGCGACCTGCTGATTCTGACCAAGCCCCTGGGCACGGGCATTTTGTCCACCGTGGCCAAGGCCCGCTGGGACGGCTGGCGGGAGGCCGAGGCCGAATTCTGCCGCTGGGCCTGCCGTCTCAACCGGGTGGGGGCCTCGGTGATCCGCGATCTGGGCTTGCGGGCGGCAACGGATATCACCGGTTTCGGTCTGGGGGGCCACGCCCGGGAACAGGCCCGCGCGTCGGGGCTGACGGTGACCCTGAACGCCGAAGCCGTGCCGCTTATGCCGCGGGTGCTCGACTACGCCGGGGATGGCATGGTGCCGGCGGGCAGCTTTGCCAACAAGCGCTGGTGTTCCCGCGATGTGGATGTCTCGCCCGGGGTTCCCCCCCTTCTGGTGTCGGTGCTCTTTGATGCCCAGACTTCCGGGGGGCTGCTGCTGGCCGTGCCTGAAAATCTGGCGGACAGGGCGCGGGCGCTCCTGGAAGCGGGCGGGGATGGTGCCTGGGTTGTGGGGGAGGTGCGGCCTCTGCGCCCGGACGGAGTATCCCTGGAAATCCGGTAATACCCGGCCATGGGCTGGAAGGCGCGCGGAACAGCGGATTCCATGCCGCTGTCCTGCCGGATTGGAAGGACGTATGCCGACGAACGATCCCAGGCACACGCCGTGCCGCCGTTCGGGCAGGGATGCCGTGATCCGGCTCAAAACCCAGCTTATGGCGCGGGATATCCCTCTGTTTGCGCAATAGAATCACAAGGTCAACGCCGCGGGAGCCAGGCTGACCATGCCCGAAGCCACGGTGCTGGTATTCGGCAGCCCGGCTGTGGGAGCGAAGCTGATGCGGGCGGCGCCCGCCCTGGCCCCGGACTTGCCGCTGCGCCTGCCGGTGCATGAAGACGGCCATGGCCGCCGTTTCACCTGCCGGGACAGCGGTGCCCTTATCCGGGAACACGGCCTGTGAGGATGACAATAGCGCGGACAAGCTGAGAGCCCTGCTGGAATCCCTCATCGAAAGCGTGTGCGCTCAGCCGGGCAAGGCAGGCCGCGCGCGGCGCGCGTGCGTGGGGTTTTCACCACAGAAAGCCTTCATCCTCCGGCTGCGTGTGAAAGCGCACACGATCCGGCGGCAGGCCCAGGGCGGCCCAGGCTTCGCGCAGGGCTCCGCGCTGCCCGTACATGCAGCCCTGATGGCGGCGGGGCAGGCTGATGCCCCGTGGGGCGCGGCCCAGCCGGGTCAGCTGTGTCCGCGTGCTTTGCAGCAGGGCCTCGGCCTGAATGAGCGCGCCCAGGGCCGGGTGGCGCGGCCCGGCCAACAGTGTGGCGTCAAAGGCCGCTTCGGGGGCCACGGCCAGGCGGATAACGGGCACGCCCGCAGCCCAGGCCCGGCGCAGGCCTTCGCCCAGGGCGCGCACGGTTTCCGGCAGTGACCAGGGCTTGTAGCGGCCGCTCTTCCACAGGGAGGCCAGTTCCGTGCCGTCGGGCACCACGCAGGGATAGAAGCGCAGGCAGGCGGGCCGCAGGGCCAGGGCGCGATCCACGTCGGCCAGAAAAATGGCGGGCGTGACGCCGGGCATACCCGGCAGAAGCTGAATGCCCAGGGCAAGGCCCGCCGCGGTCACGGCGCGGCATCCGTCCTCGGCGTCCTGGCCGCGGTAACCCCGGCGGGCTTTGTGCAGGGCATGGTCGTCAAAACTTTGCACGCCCAGTTCCACCAGATCAAGGCCGCCGTTTTTCAGGCGATCCAGGATCGATCCGCCGGGGCCGGCGCCCAGGGTGTCTGGGCGGGTGGAGCAGCGGCCGTGACTCACCACCCCCAGGCCGTGGCCGCGGGCGAGGAGCTCCAGCGCGGCTTCGAGCATGGCGGTGGGCAGTCCGGTAAAGGTGCCGCCGTAAAAGGCCAGTTCCACCCCGCCGGGCGGCGGGCAGGCGGCCAGCTCTTCCAGGGCGGCGGCGGCCCGGCTCAGGGCCTGCCCAACGTTGTGCCGCGGGCGCCGGCCAAGCCCTGTCTGCCTGTCCTGCGCACAGAACACACAGCGGCCCGGGCAGGCGGCAAAGGGCAGAAAGACGGGCAGGATGCGGCCCGCCCTTTGCATCCGGACGCCCACGGCAAAGCGAAGGCCAGCCGGTTCATCAAAGGGATCGGCGGGCGGGTCGGCGGGCAGGGCGGGGGACATGGCGGAAACTCCGGTGAAAAAAAGGCAGGGCGACCGGGCGCTGTGGAAAAAGCTCTTGATATCGCATCGGGTTATTTATATCATGCGAAGCGACGTCCGTCAGCAGGGCGCAAAGCCGCTGTGACGCCCGGGGGAATGGAATGAGCGAAAAGGATTGCATTTTCTGCCGCATCGTCCGGGGAGAGATACCCTGCGCCAGGGTGTATGAGGATGATGCCGTGCTGGCGTTTCTGGATCTGGGGCCGGTGCGCCCCGGTCATACTCTGCTTGTGCCCAAGGCGCACTGCGCCACGCTTCTGGAGTTGCCAGGCGACTTTGGCCCCGCGCTGATTGCCGGCCTGAAAAAGGTGGGGCGGGCCGTGATGGCGGCTACCGGAGCCACGGGTTTCCATGTGCTGCAGAACAATTTTTCTTCGGCGGGGCAGAGCGTTTTTCATGCGCACTGGCACATCATTCCCCGTGAGGACGGCGACGGGCTGAACCTGTGGCCCCAGGGAGCGTACCCGGACAGCGCGAGCATGCAGGAAACAGCGGCGGCCATTGCCGCGCAGCTTTGAAAGAAAACCCTCAGCCAAGCCGAAACATCGGAGAGAAGGTATGAACAGGGCGCTTACCAAGGCCGACATCGTGGAAGCGGTCTACGAAAAGAGCGAGAGGAACCGCGCCGAGGTGAAAAATATTGTCGAGTCGCTTCTGGAGCTTATGAAACAGGCGATCAAAAAGGATCATGCCCTGCTTATCAGCGGCTTCGGCAAGTTTGAAGCCTATGATAAAAAAGCCCGCAAGGGGCGCAATCCGCAAACCGACGAAGCCATTACCCTGCCCCCGCGCAAAGTGGTGGTATTCCGGCTGTCGCGCAAGTTTCGCGTGGAGCTCAACGGCGAATAAGCGGCCCTTTTCGCCGCGTCCCCGGCGCCGCCTTCGGGTCGCGGGACGGCCGCGCCATCCCGTTTTTTTCCGTATCTTCTGCCCCGAGGCCCTCTGGCCCGGGGCGATTTTTTTGGCAGTTTTCCCCGTTTTTTTCGTCCGTGACGGCGGCAGCCTTCGCCATCGCGGATGGTTCGCGGGCGGGTTCGCGGCCTTCGCCCATAGCTTGTGTGATGGAAGAGGGGGCGGCGGACTTTGCCCCGGCCTGAGGAAAGACGGGGCGCATCGGCGGTGAAAGGCTCTGGCCGCCCCGCGAGGCGCGGCTTGGCTTTTGCCGTAAAGCCTGATAGAAAAAACTAGAAGGCAAAAAAGCCGGCAGCGGCGATTTTTTTTGTGGAGGTCTGTCATGTCGTGCCTGGGAGAGAATATCAAAAAGCTTGGTTTTGGTCTTATGCGTCTGCCCACGGTTGGGGAACAGATAGATGTGGAACAGGTCAAGAGCATGGTGGATCGCTTTCTTGAAGCCGGGTTCACCTACTTTGACACGGCCTGGGCCTACCCCGGCAGTGAGGACGCCATCCGCCAGGCTCTGGTGGAACGGTATCCCCGGGAAGCGTTTCAGCTGGCCACCAAGAACGCGGCCTGGATTAAGTGCGCCAGCCGCGACGAGGCCGCTGCCCAGTTTGAGACCTCGCTGCGCCAGACCGGGGCGGGGTATTTTGACTTTTACCTGTTGCACAATCTGGGCGAAGGCCGCACCCGCTTTTTTGACGACTTTGGCATGTGGGACTTTGTGCGGGAAAAGAAGCGCCTCGGGCTCATCCGGCATGCGGGGTTTTCCTTCCACTCCACGCCGGAGGAGCTGGACGCCCTTTTGACCGCGCATCCCGACATGGAGTTCGTGCAGCTGCAGATAAACTATGCGGACTGGGAAAACCCGGCCATCCAGTCGCGGGGCTGTTACGAGGTGGCGCGCCGGCACGGCAGGCCCGTCATCATCATGGAGCCGGTCAAGGGCGGGATGCTGGCCAAGCCGCCCAAAGCGGTGACGGACATTTTCAGCACCCTCAATCCCGGCCCATCCCCCGCGTCTTGGGCCATCCGCTTTGCGGCCAGTCTGGAGGGGGTTGTCACCGTCCTGTCCGGCATGAGCAGCCTGGAGCAGATGGAGGACAATCTTTCCTTCATGAAGGATTTCAGGCCCCTGTCCAACGAAGAACAGGACGCCATCCTGGCCGCGCAGCAGGCTCTGGCCGCCTTCCCGCTCATTCCCTGCACCACCTGCAACTATTGCGCCAAGCTGTGCCCCCGCGAGATAGGGATTTCCGGCTCCTTCACCGCCATGAACCACTTCATCCTCTTTAATGACAAGGCCGCCGCCCGGCATCAGGAAAACTGGCTGGTGTCCATGCATGGCCGCAAGAGCGCCGCGGAATGCATCCAGTGCGGGGAGTGTGAAGCGGTATGCCCGCAGCATATTGCCATTCGGGACGAGCTTGTCCGGGTCGTGCAGAGCCTGGGGTTGACCACGGCCTGACCTGGTTTGTTCACGGCCGCCATGGAGGACGCCGCAGCCTTGCCCGTTTGCCTTGGTTGCGGCGGATTCCGGGGCAGGCCTACCGGGTGGCGTGATACAGGCGGCGGGTGACGCGAATGACGGTCACGGCGTCGCCCAGCGGGCCGGGCAGATGCGAGGGGGGCGGCCCGTCCGTATCTTCCATATCTCCCGCCATATCTTCCTGGCCCAGCAGGGCAATGACCGGACTGCCCTCCATGCCGGGGGAAGGCGCGCTTGCCTGTTCCTCCGGCGAGGTCTGAACGCTTTCATCCGGCCTGGATCGCTCCCCGTCGCCATCCCGGGGTGCGGGCCGCTGCCGCGCCGGAGCCTGCCGCATCCAGCCGAAGGCGCGGCGCAGCCAGGCCCACGGCCTGCCCGCGAGTCTTGCGTCACGGCCGGCGGCCTCCACCAGGGCTTTGAGCAGGCCTGCCCACTCGTCGTCTTCCCCTGTCTCCGCTTTCAGGCCGTTCAGCACGGCCTGCAGGGCGGCCCGTGGTTCCGGCGCGGAGGCGCAGCTGTTCAGCAGCGCGGTGATAAGTTCGCCGCGGCTGATGTGTTCCAGGGTGAGGCCCGCCATATCGCGCAGGCCCTTCAGGCGGCCTGTGCTGACGCGGCGCTCCAGCTCGCGCAGCATGGGATTGGGTTGATCCGGGT
This sequence comes from Desulfovibrionaceae bacterium, assembly GCA_022510785.1. GTDB lineage: Bacteria > Desulfobacterota > Desulfovibrionia > Desulfovibrionales > Desulfovibrionaceae > Mailhella. The sequence continues at coordinate 26,323 of JAFLSV010000012.1, forward strand.
ACCTGGCCAGGAGGTGGCGGGTGAGCATATCGGCCTTGCCCCAGGCGCCCTGATCCAGAAAGCCGTGTAGCGCCTCCAGCAGGCAGGCCTGAATTTTGCCTGTTTCGCCGCGCTGTTCCCACAGGACGGCCAGAGTCAGGCAGGCTTCGGCCCTCGCTTCGCTGTCGGCGGCGGCCCTGCGCAAATGGGGCAGGGCCTCGTCCCAGCGTTGCTCGCGGAAAAGTTCCTGGCCCAGGCGGTAACTTTCTTCGGCGGATATGGCCGCGCGTTCGGGCGGGGTATAGTCCTGAAGCCTGCGTTCAAAGGCCTCGTGTCCCGGCATCGTGCCCTGCTGCCGCAGGGAGTCAATGAGCGCGCTTCTGGCCGCGTCGGCCTTGCTCCCCAGGGCGCCCAGCGTCTGCTGGAGACTGGCGGCGGTAAAAGGGCGGATGAGCACGGCATCGAAGCCGGCCTGCCGGAGCATGGCTTCCTGCTCAAACCCGGCGCTGATGGCCAGGAGCGGCATGAAGGAGAGCAGCGGATGCAGGCGTATCAGGGCGGCGAAATCGGTGCTGCTCATATCGCCCAGCGCGGACAGGCAGACGACAACTTCCGTGTTGGGAGGCAGGGTCTTGCCGACCCGGGCCGCCAGATAGCGGGCTGATTCCACACCCGAGGTGGATATGCGAACCTGGCGCACCCCCGTGGCGCGCAAAATCGTGCGGTCAACCGTGGCGTTGCCGGTGAGATCCGTCAGCAGCAGGGCCGACAGGAAGGGGTGGGGGGCGTCGGGGCGCGGCGGGGGAGCGGATGCCATACACCCTTAAATTATCCGCAAAAAAGGCGGGAGACAAGGGCTGCCCCGAAGCCTGGGCGGAGCGGCCATGGAGTTGTTGCGGGGCACGGGTGATAGTTTGGCCGCGCAGGCTTCGGGCGGCGGACGGAGCCACGTCGTTCAGGTGTTTTAGCCGTTTTTATCGTGGGCGTTGGATCGCAGGCTTTGGGGAAAGGGAATAATGGTGGCGGGCCGCGGCGCGGGCAGGGTCATGGCCGGAGACACGGCGACCGCATAGTCACGTTCATGGGGCGTGCCGCAGCAGACGCAGCGCCAGCGCCCATGGACAGTCCCATCAGCGCCGGCGGCATCATCCAGGCGGATGAGGGCGCCGCTGCGGTTGTAGCAGTGCCGGCAGAACGGCCCCTGCTTGATATCGCCGGTGACAAGCCAGTAGCAGGCGCCGTCAAACACCAGGTTGCGGGACAGATAGAGGATGTCCTCGTATTCGTGCACCTGCATGCGCAAGGCGGAATTTTCGTCGCAGACGGCAATATAGCGGGACTGCATTTCCATCAGCAAATGACGGGCCTCGTCATGACGGCCGCGTAAGAACAGCTCGTCTATATCCTTAAAACGGGAGTAATCCAGCATGGCATCCCCTCGCCCCTGAAAAATGTGAACGCGGCCGTCCCCCCTCATCAATTGGCGCGCGGCGCCCCTCCGGGGGAAGCCGCGGCCCTGGCGCTGTGAGGCGGTGAACCGTGCGTCTATTTTGTGTATCGGCTCCCGCGCGGAAAAAGTTTAGAGTTTAAAAAAAGTTTAGAACACGGGTGGATCGCCCGCGCGGCGAGGGTGAAGCCTTGTGCCGCAAGGCCTGCGGGGGCAGGGGGGGCCAGCCCGGCGTGCGCGCGGGGACGGATGGAGCCCCCGGGACGCGCGCGGCTCTGGCGGGGCCGCGTTCAGAGTTTGCGGCTTCGCTGCCGGACGGCTCAGATAACCTTGTTCAGGCTGTATTCCAGAATGCCTTCAGCTCCGCAGGCGCGCAGGCGGGGGATGAGGTCGCGCACCAGGCCGGAGTCCACCACGGTTTCCAGCGACAGCCAGGCCGGATCGCGCAGTTGGGCCACGGTGGGCGAATTGAGCGCGGGCAGAAGGTCAAGGATGGCATCAAGCCTGGCCGCGGGCGCGTTCATTTTGACGCACACCAGCGATTCGGCCCGCAGGGCGCCCTGAAGCAGCAGATCGATCTGTTCGATTTTGGCGCGCTTGACGGGGTCGTTCCAGGCGGCGCGGCTGGCAATGAGCACGGTATTGCTGACCAGCACCTCGTCAATGACCCGCAGGCCGTGGGCGCGGATGGTGGTTTCGGTTTCGGTCACTTCCACAATGGCGTCGGCCAGGCCTTCCACCACCTTGGCCTCGGTGGCGCCCCAGGAATAATTGATCTGGACGGCTATGCCCAGCCGGTCGAAATAGCGCCGGGTGACGCCGGCCAGTTCGGTGGACACGCGCCTGCCCGCTAGGTCGGCGGGCGTCTGGTAGGGGGAATCGCCGGCCACGGCCAGCACCCAGCGGGCGGGCCGGTTGGAGACCTTGGAATAGATGAGGTGGGAAACCACGCGCACGGGCGCGGCCTCTCCGGCTGGCCCGCCGGCCCTGGCCGGGGCGCTTCCGTCGTCCGGGCTGTCCAGGCCCTCGGCGGGGATGCCGGTTTCCAGCAGCCAGTCCTTGCCGGTCAGGGCCAGATCCAGCACGCCGTCCCGGATATAGCCGGGGATTTCCTGCACCCGGCACAGCCGGGCGGTGATGTCCGGGTCGTTGATATCCGGGAAATAGTTGCGCACATGCTTGTGAATTTTCCAGCCCGCCCGGTCAAAGAGGGAAATGGTGGCTTCTTCCAGGGAACCTTTGGGGATGCCAAGCTTGAGCTGAGAGGACGGGGAGGGCATGAGAACATCTCCTTCCAGGGCCGCGGGGGGCACGATGGTGATCAGGACGGGTATACCGAGGCGGGGTCAAACACGCGGGGGCAGCAGATACTGACGCGGCCTTCCCCGGCCGTTGGGGGCGCGCCTTCCCGAATGCCTTCCGCCGAGCCCGCCCGGGTGCTTTCCGGCGCGTTCCCGCGCGCTTCTTCCAACACGCTGAGGCGCCGGAAAAAGCAGGAACGGTAGCCCTCGTGACAGGCCGCGCCGCCCATCTGCTCCACTTCCAGCAGCACGGCGTCGGCATCGCAGTCCAGGCGTATGGCCCGAACCTTCTGCACATGGCCCGACGTTTCGCCCTTGTGCCACAGGCGCTGACGGCTGCGGCTGAAGTAGTGGGCCTCGCCGGTTTTGAGCGTGGCGTCCCACGCGGCCCGATCCATCCAGGCCAGCATGAGCACCTCGCCGCTGGCCGCATCCTGGGCCACGGCGGCCACCAGGCCGCCCCCCTTGGCGAAATCGGGGGTCAAATCGGCGGAAAAGTCCGGGAGAAGGGTCGGCATACGAACCTCGGAATAGCTAGGGAATAGGCGTGCGGCGCGCTCCTGCGGCCTTACTTGGCCAGGCTGACGCTGCGGCGTTCGCGGATGACGGTAACGCGAATCTGGCCGGGGTAGGTGAGGTTTTCCTCAATCTTGCCCGCGATGTCCCGGCACAGGAGATAGGCCGCGTCATCGTTCACATTGTCGGGATTGACCATAACCCGAAGCTCGCGCCCCGCCTGGATGGCATAGGCCTTGGACACGCCGGGGAAGGCGGCGGCAATGCCTTCAAGGTCTTCCAGCCGTTTGACGTAGTTTTCCAGAAGTTCCTTGCGCGCGCCGGGCCGGGCGCCGGACAGGGAGTCCGCGGCCTGCACCAGCACGGCCAGGGTCGTTTCGGGGTGCTGATCCTCGTGGTGGGCGGCAATGGCGTGGATGATGTCCTTGCCTTCGCCGTATTTTTTGGCGATGTCCGCGCCAATGAGCGCGTGGGAGCCTTCGACCTCGTGATCCACGGCCTTGCCGATGTCGTGCAGAAGGCCGGCCCGCTTGGCGCGTTTGATGTCCATGCCCAGCTCGGCGGCCATCATGCCGCACAGGGCTGACACTTCCAGCGAGTGCTGAAGCACGTTCTGGGTGAAGCTGGTGCGGTATTTGAGCTGCCCCAGAAGGCGGATGATGTCGGCGTGGATGCCGTGAACGCCCGCGTCAAAGGTGGCCTGCTCGCCCACTTCGCGGATTTGCGCGTCCAGCTCCTGCTCGCATTTGTGGACAATATCCTCGATGCGGGCGGGGTGAATGCGCCCGTCCTGGATAAGGCGTTCCAGGGCCATGCGCGCCACCTGCCGGCGGATGGGGCTGTAGGCGGACAAAATGACGGTTTCGGGCGTGTCGTCAATGATCAGATCCACGCCGGTGGCGGCCTCCAGAGCGTGGATATTGCGGCCTTCGCGCCCGATGATGCGACCCTTCATGTCCTCGTTGGGCAGGGTCACGGCGGTGACGGTCTGCTCGCCCACATAGTCGCCGGCATAGCGCTGGATGGCGCTGGCAATGATTTCCTTGGCCTTGCGGTCGGCGGATTCCCTGGCTTCGGTTTCAATAAGCCGCATCATGCGCGCCGCTTCATGCCGGGTGCGGGCCTCGATTTCCTCGAACAGGCGGCTCTTGGCCTCTTCGGCGGTGAGGCCGGAAACTTCCTGCAGGCGGCGCTCCTGTTCGTCCATGCGGGCGGCCAGTTCCTCGGCCCGCTCTTCCAGCTGGCGCTCCTTGCGTGTCTGTTCCTTTTCCTGGGTCAGAATGTCATGTTCCTTCTGGGTGACGCGCTCGAGCTTTTCCTCCAGGCGTTCGCTCATGTCCTGGAGCTTTTTTTCACGGCCCTTCAGCTCGCGTTCCTGTTCCTTGTATTCATTTTCCATTTCCCGCTTTTGGCTGTACAGCTCGTCCTGGCCCTGGATGAGAAGTTCTTTTTTCTGGGCCTGGGCTTCCTTGCGGGCTTCCTCCACGATGCGCCGGGCCAGATCGTTGGCGTCGCCAATGTTTTTGGCGCTGAGGCGGCGCTGAAACCAGCTTCCGGCAAGCGCGCCGCCCAGCATGGCGAGGGCGACGCAGACGGCAAGAACAAAGATGCTGATCATAGGCTTCCCCTGATATGTTGACGGGGCGAACCCCGATAGGCCGACAGATCATCCGCGCGTGGCGCGTGACAGCGCGGCCCGCGGAGCGGCCGGGGAAACCATATCGGGGGGAAGAGTGGCCGGCGCCGCTGCGCGCAGCCCATGCAGCCCTGTGATCGGTTACAGGCCGGGGAAGGACGGATAACCCCGGAATGCCGTGAAAAGATGCGAGCACGAGACCTGGGGTCTCAAGGGTGGGCGTCTGGCCGAAACTTCAGGCTTCCCGTCCACGCGGGCCTGCGCACCATTTCGGCACACGACTCCCGGCAGAATGCTTGTGAGGCCGGCGCAGGCATCTTCCCTCGCACATTCCAGGGAAGGTCATCCTACACCCCGCGGGGAGGAAATTCCATGATGGATTCTCGTGATTCCAGCGGGGCGTCGTTCTTCTCTATACGCTGCAACAGGGTGTTCAGACGCGCCTGCGCGTCCGTTCCCCGCTGCCTGAGCTGTAACAGGTCGTCAGCGAGTCCCAAAATCAATATCGTCAGCAGTCTGTCCCTGCCGAGATGGTTTCCATGGAGCTTCAGATTCCTGTAGAGGCTTTCGACATAGGCGCAGGCGTTCTCCACCCGCGTCGGGTCGGCCTCTGTTTTGAACGAGATGTCCAGCTCAAAGACGTTGAGGTGATAACTGTGCATGTCACAGTTCGGTTCAGGGTCAGTCGCTGTTTGTGTCCACACGCGCCGGATCCTTCTCCGGGCCGTCCTCCAGATGGCTCTGGATGCGGCTGAGCAGGGCGTTCACACGCGCAAGGGCCTGGTCACGTACCTGCTTTTCCCGCGCCACTTCATCCTGAAGCGCCCATATCTCTTCGTCTTTATGACTGGCCGCCGCAAGTTCCTCGCGGAGGCGGCGGTTTTCAGCGCGCAGGGCCGCCGCCTCGCCGAGGAGGCTGTCCACGCGCTGCTCAAGGAGATCCAAGAGTTCCATGCCGTTTTAATAACGCCACTTGCCCGGATAATCAAGCGCATGACCCGGATTAAATGCGCCGCCGCCGAAGAAGGAAGTTTCGCCCATGCCGGGCGTGGAGCGGGCGGGCGCCAGCGCGCATCAGGCGGGTGCAGGCAGGGCCGCCGGGCCGCAATGGAGAAAGGGCGTGCCCTGTCCGGCATGCCGGCGGCAGGGCCGGGCGGCCGCGTCAGTGTCTGGTGGAAATATTGAAGGTGAGCGAATAGATTTGATGGAAAAAGTCCACATACTCCACAAAAACGTGCTCGGGCACGCTGATGCGGGCGGGCGCGAAGTTGAGAATGCCCTTGACGCCCGCCTCCACCAGCTGGCTGGCGGCGCGCTGGGCCCGTTCGGGCGGGGTGGTGACTATGCCGATTTCAATGCCCAGTTCCGGCACTTTTTCCATGAGGGATTTGGTGCAGTAAACTTCCAGCCCATAGGCGGTGTCGCCTATTTTGAAGGGATCGCAGTCAAAGGCGGCCACAATGGTGAAGCCTCTGCGCCGGAATTCCTGATGGTTGAGCATGGCCCTGCCAAGATTGCCCACGCCCACCAGAGCCGCCCGCCATTCGCGGTTGGCGTGCAGGCAGGCCTTGATGGCCTCCAGCAGGTAGGACACATAATAACCCACCCCGCGCACGCCGAACTCGCCGAAGTAGGCGAGATCCTTGCGCACCTGGGAAGCGTTGACATCACAGATCCGGGACAGGGGTTCCGAGGAAATGACCTGTACCCCTTCCTTGTGCATGCTTTCCAGCACCTGCAGATAGGTGGTCAGGCGCTGAATGGTGGCGCGGGGGATACGTTCGCTTTTCGGAGGCTGGTTCATGATGCGGCACGCTGAGAGGGGCGGCGGCCGGGAAAAGGCCCGGCCGCCTGAAAGCTCTGCTACATTTTGACGAAGAGGAGGATCAGGTCAACGAGCAGGGCATAGATACACAGGGATTCGACAAAGGCCAGGCCCAGAATGAGGGACTGGGAGATTTTGCCGCTGGCGTCAGGGTTGCGGGCGGTGCCTTCGCAGGCGCCCCTGATGGCCAGGCCCTGGCCCACACCGCAGCCGGCGGCGGCCAGGCCGATGCCGATGGCCAGACCCAGGGCGGTGAGGCCGAAGCCCGCGGAGGTGCCGTCATCGGCGAAGGCCAGAGAGGCGAAGGCGACCAGCATCAGCGTGTTCAGCACGGTCAGAACGAGTTTACGCATGTCAAACTCCTTAAGTCGGATATAGTTGGGCCCGAAGGGCCATTCCCCCGAAGAGAGCTAGTGGGCGTGCTCCATGGCGCCCTGGATATAGATCATGGCCAGAATAAACAGAATGTAGGCCTGAAGGGTTTTGCCCAGAAGGAACAGGAAATAGAGGGGCACGGTTCCCAGGAACACGCCGGCATAGATGCTGGCGCCAAAGCTGAAGAAAATGAGCAGGGTCATTTCTTCACCGAAGATATTGCCGAAAAGTCGCAGCGACATGGACAGGGGCCGCGCCAGGTTGGAAATGATTTCAATGGGGAGCATCAGCGGAATGAGTGGCTTGCTGGGCCCCGTGAAGTGCCCGATATAGCGCGCCCCCCACTGGCGGATGCCGATATAGTTGTAATAGACAAACACGAACAGGGCCACGGACACGGTGGTGTTCAGATTGGCCGTGGGGGCGTCCAGGCCCGGGATAAGGCCCAGATAGTTCATGGTGAGAATATAGATGAAAATGCCGGCCAGCAGGGGCACAAAGCGCCGCCCCTTTTCGCCCATGCTGGACACGATGAAGTCTTCCAGCGCGCCCACCAGGGCCTCAAAGAAATTCTGAAGCCGCCCCGGCACCATGCTGATCCGCGATTTCAGTATCAGACCCGTCACGGCCAGGATGAGCATGCCAATCCAGGTGAAGAACACATATTTGAAATCCACGCTTTGTCCGCCAATGGTCACTTCGTCCAGGTGAAGCACGGTGGAGAGCAGAAGCGGTTCGGGCAAGCCTGCTGCCATGAGGGCCTCCTCAAGAAAAAGACGCTAGAGGGACGCGTGGTTTTTCGCGCGTTTTTTCCGCCGGAACAGGAAGGGCAGAACCAGCACGGCGGCGGACAGCCCCGCCGCCAGCGCAAAGGGGTTTGCGTGAAAAACAACCAAAGCCATATACACGAAAAATCCGGTAATGAAAAGCCTCAAATTTGAGCGCGCAAGCTGGCCGGCCAGAAGGCGACGGGCGGCGGAAGAGTTTGCGCCGCCTTCGTTTCCGGACGGAAAGGCCCGCTGCACAAAAAGGGCCAGATGGTAAAAATTCCAGGCCGACAGCGTGGTTCCCGCCCCCAGCCAGAAGGGCCAGGCTGTCAGGGGCAGAAGCGCCGCTCCGGCGCCCAGCAGAACGGCGGCCAAGAGGATGAGCGTGCGCGCGCCCTCGCGCACCGGCCCGGGGCCAAAGCCGCGTCTCCACAGCCAGCGATCCACAGCGAAGGCAGGGCCATGCGCGGGGGCGCCGGGGGAAGCCCCGGAAGAAAGCGAAGAGGGATCACTCATGAGGCTGGCCCCCTGTCCTGCCCTGGCCGGGGTGAGGGGCTGAAGCGGGACGGGCGCCGGGAGCGGAGCCGGGCTCTTCGTCCGGTTTCGGGCCGGACTCCTGCGCCCGGATGAGGTAGCGGGCGTCCATCCACACGTTGCGGAAGCCCGCGGCCACTCCCAGAAGCAGGCCGATGGCCGAGCCCGCCGGCCAGGAATCAAGCCACCTGTCCGCCAGCCAGCCCAGTCCTGCACCCACCGCGGGGCCGGTGACCATGTGCAGGCCCATGGCGCTGGCCGTGCCCAGCAGGCTGAACAGGCCGGGCCTGTCGGAGCGATCCGTCCGATGGGTCTGCCGGGGACGCGCCGCGCCCGTCCCGGAAACGGTTTCGGGAATGGCCCCGGGGCTGGCCGGGCGGGCGGGTGGCGGAGATTTTTTCACGGCATGGGAAGCGGTTGGAGTTCTCACGGGTTCGTGCTAAGGATGGGCGGAAGACGTCCTCCGGGAGTCTGCGTCCGCCACTCTATGCGTCCTTCACTCTAGAGGAAAGGAGAGGCAATGTCCATTGCCAGCGGAAATACCGTGCGTGTCCACTATGTGGGCCGCCTTGCCGACGGAACGGAGTTTGACCGCTCGCCGGCGGACAGCCCTCTGGTGTTTCAGGTGGGCTCGGGCCAGGTGATACCCGGTTTTGAGCGCGCCGTGACGGGGCGGGAGCAGGGTGACGCCTTTACGGTGGTCATCCCCGCCGCCGAAGCTTACGGCCCCCGCAACAGCGAGCTGCTCTTCACGGTGCCGCTCGCCCAGGTTCCCTCCAACATCGCGCCGGAGCCCGGCATGCTGCTCCATGTCAGCACCGATCAGGGCGAGCTGGAGGTACGGGTTCACGCCGTGGATGACGGGGGTCTGACCCTGGACGCCAATCATCCCCTGGCCGGGCAGGATTTGACTTTTGATCTGATCATTCTGGACGTCAGCTGAGCCGCCGGCGCCGTTTTTGCCCGTGTGCGCCGTTTTCGCCCATTTTTTTCTGAAGGAGTTGGCATGAGCGCCCGCAACGTCAGTCGCAGCAATGCAGTTCTTGAAATTTCCCGGCGCAGGAGGGAGGAAGGGCCGGATACCGGCCCCCTTCCGGCCGCGGACGCCCTTCACGCCGGCACGGCCGGGGAGGACCCCACGACCTTTTACGGCTGCAACGTCTTTGACGATAAGGCCATGCGCCGGCACCTGCCCCGCAGTGTGTACCGTTCGCTGCGCAAGACCATGGATCAGGGCGAGCGCCTTGACCCCGCCGTGGCCGATGTGGTGGCCAGCGCCATGAAGGACTGGGCCATGGAGCGCGGGGCCACCCACTACACCCATGTCTTCTATCCCCTGACCGGGCTCACCGCCGAAAAGCACGACGGTTTTCTGGTGCCCGACGGCATGGGCGGCGCCCTGGCCGAATTCAGCGGCACCATGCTGGTCAAGGGCGAGGCCGACGGCTCAAGCCTGCCCTCGGGAGGGCTGCGCTCCACCTTTGAGGCGCGGGGCTATACCGCCTGGGACGTGACCAGCCCGGCGTACCTCATGGAAAGCGCCGGGGGCCTGGTGCTGTGCGTTCCCACGGTGTTCCTGTCCTGGACGGGGCTGGCTCTGGACAAGAAAACGCCGCTTCTGCGCTCGGGCCAGGCCCTCAGTCGTCAGGCCCTGCGCGTGCTGCGCCTGTTCGGGGTGGAAAGTTCCCTGCCCGTGCTGTCCAATGGCGGGCTGGAGCAGGAATATTTTCTCATTGACGATCAGTTTGTCTCCGCCCGGCCCGATCTGCTGGTGGCCGGGCGCACCCTGTTCGGAGCGCGTCCCGCCAAGGGGCAGGAGTTTGAGGATCAGTACTACGGGGTGATTCCCAACCGGGTGCTGGCCTTCATGATGGATGTGGAAAAAAAGCTGTTCCGTCTGGGGGTGCCGGTGCGCACCCGGCACAACGAGGCCGCGCCCAGTCAGTACGAAATCGCCCCCATGTTCGAGACGGCCAACCTGGCCACGGATCACAACCAGCTCATCATGACCGTGCTGCGCAAAACCGCGCGGCGCCACGGCCTGGCCTGCCTGCTGCACGAAAAGCCCTTTGCCGGCATCAACGGCTCGGGCAAGCATCTCAATTATTCCATCGGCAACGCCGAGCTGGGCAATTTGTTCGACCCCGGGGAAACCCCGCACGAAAACGCGCAGTTTCTGGTCTTCCTGTGCGCGGTGATCCGGGCCGTGCACCGGCACGCGGGTTTTTTGCGGGCCGTGGTGGCCACGGCCTCCAACGACCTGCGCCTGGGCGCCCACGAGGCCCCGCCGGCCATCATGTCCCTCTTTCTGGGCGATGAGCTCACCGACGTGCTGGAGCAGTTCCGGGCGGGCAGGGTCAAGGGCGCGGGCGAAAGGCGCATGATGAACGTGGGGGTGGACACCCTGCCGCCCCTGCCCGCCGACTCCGGCGACCGCAACCGCACCAGCCCCTTCGCCTTTGTGGGCAACCGTTTCGAGTTCCGGGCGGTGGGTTCGGCCATGTCCGCCGCCGGGGCGCTGGTGGCGCTCAACACCATGCTGGCCGAATCGCTGGACTTCGCCGCCACGTTTCTGGAGGAGCAGATGGCCGGAGGGGCGGTCAGCCTGGGGCAGGCCGTGCAGCGCCTTATCGAGGACGTGATGGAAGAGCACAGCGCCGTTATTTTCAACGGCGACGGCTATTCCGATATCTGGCACCGCGAGGCCCAGCGCCGGGGCCTGCCCGATTACCCGGCCACCCCCGACGCCCTGACCGTGTTCAGTTCGCCGGAAGTCATTGATCTGTGCGAGGGCTACGGCGTGTTCACCCGGGCCGAGCTCAAGGCCCGGCAGGATATTTATCTCGAGCAGTACGTCAAGAGCGTGCGCACCGAGGCCAGCCTGGCCGCGCGCATGGCGCGCACCATGATTTACCCCGCCGTCTGCCGCTACAGGAAGGAGCTGGCGGATTCCGTGGCGGCGGCCCGCGCCCTGGATTTGCCCGCGGACGACGCCGCCCTGCGCGAGGTGGCGGAGCGCACGGCCCGCCTGGAGGAGGCCATGAACGCCCTGCGGGACGTCATGGAGGAAACGCGCTGGGCCGGACTGTCCGGCCCGCTGAAGAAGGCCCATTACTGCCTGCATGCGGTTCTGCCGTCCATGAGCGCGCTGCGCGCCCTGGCCGACGCCCTGGAAGAGCTGGTGGCCGACGATTTGTGGCCCCTGCCCAGCTATCAGGAAATGCTGTTCATGAAATAGGCGGCAGGCGGGGCCGCTCCGGGTCGGGCCAGGCCGATCCGGCCGGGATTTTTTTCGGGCCCGGACTGTTCGGGCCCGGGCTCTCACAGGCTCGGCCTAGTCCAGACGCAGGTCGGTGACGCGCTTGGACTTGCCAAAGGAGCGGGGCAGGGCGCCGGGATTCGTGATCTCCACGTCCATGCGGGCCAGCACGGCCTTGTGCAGGTGCTGGGCCATGCGCGCGGCGAGGTCGGCGTCGTTGTCCGCGCCAAAGCCCTGCTTGCGTTCCAGGGTCAGCTTCATGAAGTCCAGCCCCTCCCTGCGCGTGAGCTCGATGTGGTATTCCCCTCCCAGTTCCGGATAATGCTGGATGACGTCGCTGATCTGGCCGGGGTAGATGTTCACTCCCCGGAAGATGATCATGTCGTCCGAGCGGCCCAGCAGCCGGTCGTGCCGGGGCATGGCGCAACCGCAGGCGCAGCGGCCGGGGATGAAGCGCGACAGATCGCGGGTGCGGTAGCGGATGAGGGGTGCGGCCTCCTTGCAGAGGCTTGTCACCACCATTTCGCCCACTTCGCCCGGGGCCACGGGCTGCAGGGTGCCGGGGTCGATAATTTCCATATAGAAGAGATCCGCCCAGTAGTGCAGGCCCTGGTGCTCCTCGCAGTCGATGGCCGTGCCCGGGCCGTACATTTCGGTCATGCCGCCGATGTCGAAGCAGTGTTCCAGCCCCAGCTTCTCCATGATGCTGGCCCGCATCTTGGCGCTGCTGGCCTCGGCCCCGAAGATGGCCCGGCGCAGGCGGATTTTGTCCAGCAGGCCGTGGCGTTCCACCTCTTCGCCCATGAGCAGGGCCATGGACGCGGTGCAGCCTATGCAGGTCGTGCCCATGTCCTGCAAAAGCTGCAGGTGGATGTCCAGGTTGCCCGGCCCCACGGGAATGGTCAGGGCGCCGAACAGCTCGCTGCCCAGCTGAAAGCCCGCGCCCGCCGTCCACAGGCCATAGCCCACGGCCACCTGAATGCGGTCGTCGGGGCTGAGGCCGGCCAGCTCGAAGCAGCGGGCCATCTGCAGGGCAAAGGTGTCAATATCCTTGCGGGTATAGGCCAGCACCTTGCGCTTGCCCGTGGTGCCGGACGAGGCGTGGATGCGCAGGATGTCGTGCTCGGGCACGGACAGGAGCGGCAGGGGGTAGCCCTCGCGCAGGTCGTCGGTGGTGGTGAAGGGGAGCTTTCGCACGTCGTCCAGGCTGCGGATATCCTCTGGCCGGATGTCGCCCAGCTTGGCCCGGTACTGCGGGCTGCCCGCCAGGGCGTGGCCGATGGTCCAGCGCACGCCCTCCAGCTGCCGCCGGGCCAGTTCGTCTTCACTGTACTGGGGAATAAAACGATTTTTGTTAACCATGATGTCACTCCACACACGGGCACCCGCTCCATGCGAAAGACGCAGGCCTTGAATCAGGAAGCGCCGGAAGAACAGGTTCCGGAATCCTTTCAAGGGCGAATATCCCCCGCATAACGGGATGGTTGTTATTTAAGCGCGATGCGGCTAATCTTGCGCCGACGGGCCGCTCTCACGGCAACGATTCCTTGTATCATGTTCGTCGCCGGAGGGAAAGCCTCCGCCAGGGGCCGGGCCCGCGCCGCCTGGGGCCGGAAGGGACAGGCGGCCCCGTTTTTGCGCTTTTTTTCCGCAACGGAGGCATCATGCGAATTCTTGTTATCGGTTCCGGCGGACGCGAACACGCCCTGGTCTGGAAGCTGAGGCAAAGCCCCCTCGTGGCGGGTTCTGAAGACATTTTTGTGGCGCCCGGCAACGGAGGCACGGCGTCGCTGGCCGTGAACGTTCCCCTGAAGGAGAGCGAGATTTCCGCCCTGGTGGACTTCGCCCGCTCCCGCCATATCGATCTGGTGGTGCCCGGCCCGGAACTGCCCCTGACCCTGGGCGTCACCGACGCCATGAACGCGGCGGGCATAGCCTGCTTTGGCCCCGTTGCCGCCTGCGCCCGGCTGGAGGGCAGCAAGTCTTTCGCCAAGGAAGTCATGAACGCGGCGGGCGTGCCCACGGCCGCCTACGGAGTTTTCCGCGATTTGGACAGCGCCCGGGCCTTTGTCCGCTCCCACGGAGCGCCGCTGGTGGTCAAGGCCGACGGCCTGGCCGCGGGCAAGGGCGTGATCATCGCCCATACGGAAGCGGAGGCACTGGAGGCCCTCGATGCCATGTTCAGCGGCCAGCGCTTTGGCGAGGCCGGGCGGATTGTGGTCGTGGAAGAATTTTTGCAGGGCGAGGAAGTGTCGCTTTTGTGCTTCTGCGACGGCCTCAGCGCCCTGCCCCTGCCCTCGGCCCAGGATCACAAGGCGGCCTTTGACAACGATGAGGGCCCCAACACCGGAGGCATGGGCGCGTACAGCCCCGCCCCGGTACTGCCCGATGCCGGCCTGGAGCGCCTGACCGACCTCACGGTTCGGCCGGTTCTGCGCCTGATGGCCGAACGGGGCACGCCCTTCCGGGGCATTCTGTACGCCGGGCTCATGATGACGGCCGACGGCCCCAGGGTGCTGGAATACAATGTGCGCTTTGGCGACCCCGAATGCCAGCCCCTGCTCATGCGCCTCACAAGCGATCTGGCTGACCTCATGCTGGCCGGGGCGCGGGGTGAGCTGGCCTCGCGCCGTCTGGACATCCGGCCCGAAGCGGCCCTGGGTGTGGTCATGGCGGCGGAGGGCTACCCCGGCGGCTATGCCAAAGGCATGAGCATCGAAGGACTGGATGAGGCGGAAAGCCTGGACGGCGTGCGCGTGTTTCAGGCCGGAACGAGGCGCGAGGGCGACAGGCTGCTGGCCTCGGGGGGCCGGGTGCTGTGTGTGAGCGCCCTGGGGGCCACCCTGGCCGAGGCCCGGGATCGGGCCTATGCGGGCGTGTCCCGCGTGCGTATGGACAAGTCCCGCTTTCGCCGCGATATTGGCGTCAAGGGTCTGAAACGTCTGCATCTTCTTTGAGCCGTTTTTGAAACGTTGAGGTTTGTCATGCCCAAAGTTGCCGTTTTTCTGGGATCCGCCTCGGACGAGGCCGTTATGGCGCCCTGTGCCGAAATTCTCGACAGGCTGGGCATATCCTATCGCTTCACCGTGTCCTCGGCCCATCGCAGCCCCGAGCGCACCGAAGCGCTGACCCGTGAGCTCGAGGCCGAAGGCTGTCAGGTTTTCATCTGCGCGGCGGGCATGGCCGCCCATCTGGCCGGGGCCGTGGCCGCGCGCACCCTCAAACCCGTCATTGGCGTGCCCGTCTCCGGCGCGGCCCTGGGCGGTCTGGACGCCCTTCTGTCCACGGTGCAGATGCCTCCGGGCTTTCCGGTGGGCACGGTGGCCCTGGACAAGGCCGGGGCCAGAAACGCCGCCTGGCTGGCCGCCCAGATTCTGGCCCTGAACGATCCCGCCCTGGCTTCCGTCCTCCGGGACGAGCGCGCGGCCTTTAAAAATTCGGTGGACAGGGCGGGCCGCGAACTGGAAGCCAGGTACGGAAAACCTCAACCGCACGAACGCGCAGGAGATACGCTATGAACGCAAGCATTAAGGACAGGGCGCGCGAGCGCATGAAGGGCTTTTGCCGGGTATGCCCGCAGTGCGACGGCAAAAACTGCGCGAGCGGCGTGCCGGGCATGGGCGGATTGGGCACCGGGGCGGCCTTTCGGGCCAATGCGGAGGCTCTGCGCCAGGTTCGCCTGACCATGCGCTGCCTGCACGGGGTCACCTCTCCCCGCACGGATACCGAATTTCTGGGCCTGAAGCTGTCGCTGCCCGTGCTGGCCGCGCCCATTGGCGGCGTATCCTATAATATGGGCGGCCAGGACGTGGACGAGGAGCAATACTGCGAAGCCATCATCGGGGGCTCGCGCGCGGCGGGCATTATCGGCTGCGGCGGCGACGGCGTGCCCGATGTCATCCACAAGTCCGCCTTTGCCAGCATCCGCAAGGCGGGCGGCTGGGGCATCCCCTTTGTCAAGCCATGGGAAGGCGACGAGCTGAACCGCAAGCTGGACATGGCCCTGGAAACGGGCTGCGCCGTGGTGGGCGTGGACGTGGACGCCGCGGGCCTGGTGACCCTGCGCAAACAGGGGCGGCCGGTGTCGCCCAAAACGCCCGCCGAACTGGCGGCCATGGCGGATCGTGTGCATCGCGGCGGCGCGAAGTTCATGATCAAGGGCGTGATGAGCGTGGCCGACGCCCAGGTGGCGCTGGAGGCCGGGGTGGATGCGCTGGTGGTGTCCAACCATGGCGGCCGGGTGCTGGACAGCACCCCGGGCACGGCGGAAGTTCTGCCCCGCGTGGCCGCCTTTGTGCGCGGCCGCGCGGCGGTGCTGGCGGACGGCGGCGTGCGCGACGGAGTGGATGTGCTCAAAATGCTGGCCCTGGGCGCGTCCGCCGTGCTCATCGGGCGGCCTTTCAGCATCGCGGCCATGGGCGGCCTCGGCGAGGGCGTGGCGGCCTATATTGAGGAGCTGCGCGGCCAGCTGCTGTCGGCCATGACCCTGACCTGCTGCCCGGATGTGGCGTCCGCCGGGGAATGGCTGCTGGATGGCGGGGGCGTGAAGTGCTGCTGATTGTCGCCCTGTATCTTGCCTGCGGCGTGGCGGCCGGCTTTCTGGCCGGCCTTCTGGGTATAGGCGGCGGCCTGGTGGTGGTGCCCCTGCTGATGCTCATTTTCAGCGTTCAGGCCGTCATGTCGCCGGATGTGGCCATGCATGTGGCGGTGGCGACCTCGCTCTCCTGCATTCTGTTCACGGCTGTTTCCAGCGCCCGGGCCCATGCGCGCCGGGGCTCGGTGTCCTGGCACTATGTGCGCGGGCTGGCCCCGGGCATTGTGGCGGGCACCCTGCTGGGCTCCTTCGGGGCGCGTTGTATTTCCGGATTTGGTCTGCGCGCCTTTTTTGTGGTGTTTCTGCTGTGCATTGCCACCCAGATGCTGCTGGATTTGTATCCCAAAGCCAGCGGCCGCACTCCCAAAGCGCCCGCTCTGGCCGGGGCGGGCCTGCTCATCGGCGGCGTGTCCAGCCTGGTGGGCCTGGGGGGCGGCAGCCTGACCGTGCCCTTTTTGCGCTGGAGCGGAGTGGATTTGCACAAGGCCGTGGGCACCTCGTCGGCGGTGGGCTGGTTCATTGCCGTGGCGGGAACCCTGGGCTTTGTGGCGTCCGGCTGGGGCGATCCGCTTCTGCCCGACTGGTCCCTGGGCTATGTCAGCGTGCCCGC
This sequence comes from Desulfovibrionaceae bacterium, assembly GCA_022510785.1. Taxonomy (GTDB): domain Bacteria; phylum Desulfobacterota; class Desulfovibrionia; order Desulfovibrionales; family Desulfovibrionaceae; genus Mailhella. The sequence goes on from JAFLSV010000012.1 coordinate 43,166, forward strand.
CACCCTGGGCATTGCCTGCACCAGCGTGTTCTTCGCGCCCGTGGGGGCGCGGCTCTCCCACGCGTTGCCGGTTTCCAGCCTGCGCAAGGTGTTCGCCGTGTTTTTGTACATCACCGCCGCAAACATGATCTGGGGCATGATCCATTAACCTCCCGGCCTGCCTGGGCGGCTTATCCGTGCCGCGCCCCCGGCGCTGTGGACGGGCATGAGCTTTGCGGGGGCGCGCAGTGATTACGGCGCGCCCCCGGCGTTTTTGGATTACCGGTTGTGGCCGTATACTCCGCCGGCAAGGGCGCCGAGGCCGCCGCCGATAAGCGCGCCCACGCCCGCGTTGCCGCCCGCAATGGCGGACAGGCCCGCGCCGCCGAGGGCGCCAAGGGCTCCGCCGCTGAGGGCGCCGGACTGGGTTCGGCTGAGGTTGGTGCAGCCCGCGCTGCCGAGGGCGAGAATCAGGCTCAGGGATGCGGCCGCAAGGCCGTGGCAAAAACTCATGGGCTTAGCTCCTGGCGGGAAGGGCTGGAACAAGCATCTCTTTCCAGAGCACGTCAAACACATGGCGGTCTTTCTGGGAGGGATGGGCCGTGTAAAAGGCGTCAAGGCGATCCACGATGGCCTGGCGCGGCGTGTTGTCAAAGGCGGCCGTCCAGCCCCGCTGGAAGGGTGACAGCGCCGCCGGCGCGCCGGTGACTTTCGCCTGTTCCTGGCCAAGGGCCATTTCCATGGCAAGGCCGCATTCCACACCCAGCAGGAAGCTGAGCTTGTTGGCGTTGTCCGAATCCATCCATGTGTAGCCGTTGAGCGTTCCGCCGGAAGAACCGCCGGGCGCCGGGCTTTCGGCCCCGGCCTGCCGGGGCGCGAGCAGCGCGGCGCAGATCAGCAGCGCGGCGGCGCAGGAAGAAAGAGCGGGTTTAATCATATCGTCTCCTTGGGCGTGCGCGCCCGCACGGGAGCGGCGCGCATGATGACTTGGGGCGCGGCCGCCCTGTCCCCGCGGGCGGGCTTTGGCGCTTCGCCAGAGTCAGGTGTACCCGTGCGGGGCCTTGGACGATATGATAATCAGGACAGAGATCGTCAGCTTTGCGATGATTCCGGGAAGAACTTTGAGGGCCTCCCCAAGAGGGCCGTGAAAAGGAAATGTCAGTCTGACGGCGCGCCGTCCGCCATGTCCACCACGCGCCGTCCGGCGGCGTCCACCGTAAGAGCCTGCCTGCGGAAGCGCCTCGGCCAGTCCTTGCCCAGCAGAACCTCGGCCAGCCACTCCACACTGTGCAGCACCGGGCGGTGGGTGTCCACCGGAGCCGGCGCAGCCGCCGGAGTGGTGTCCCGGGCGCCATGGGGGGCCGTGTCCATGTCGTCGGACTGGCCCTTTCCGCGCACGCCGCGGGCGGGGTGATCTTCCTTCATGGTCAGCAGGGTGCGGGCTATGCCCAGCTTGCAGGAGGGGCAGCCCACCAGAATGGGGGCTTCGGCCTCGTAGCCCATGAGGGCGCTTTGCAGGCGGCCGCGCTTGCGTTCGCGCAGCGCGTTGTAAATGCCGGGCGAGCTGTAGGCCCCGGTGCCGGATTCGCCGCAGCAGCCGGGGTTGAGCAGAATGGACGCCCCGCTGAGCCGCTCCAGGGCGCGCGCGGTTTTGCCGCCGCCCTTGACGGCCTTGACGCCCTCCCATTCCGGATGGCACGAGGCGTGGTAGATGAGCCGCTCGCCGCTGAGCTGCCTGCCCAGGGGCAGCCTTTCCACCAGAAGCTGAATGATGTCATGCTGCGTGAGGGGCATGCCGTTCGGGGCCGTGAGCTGATGGCGGGACAGGCTGGAGCGGCAGGAGCCGCAGGCCGTGACCAGGCCGCGCACCGCGAAGCCCGCTTCCTGCGCTTCGGCCAGGCAGTCGGCCAGAGACGCGCGGTTGCGTTCCAGATTGTCGCGGTAGTTGCCATCCGCTCCGGACGAGAGCAGGGGGTAGCCGCAGCACAGGTGCTGGCGGGGCACTACTGCGGGCACGCCCGCGCGCATGAGCAGGGCCAGGGTGGCCAGCGCGATGCGGCGGTAAAAAAGACTGCCCCCGCATCCGGGGAAGTAGAGCACGGCCCCGCCCCCGCTCCGGGCTTCGCCCCCGTCATGCTCCTCAAGTCCGGCGGGCAGGAAGAGGCCGCCCCGATCCAGGCGCAGGCCCTCGTACAGGTTGGTCATGCCCAGTTCCGGCCCCTTGCCCGAAAAGAGCGGACTTTCGATGCGCTCGCGCCAGACGCGCGGCACCAGGCCGATGACCCTGTTTTGCACCTTCTGGCCCAGAGCCGCCGCCTTGGCCGCGCGGGGCACGCGCCTGGCCGGGTTGCGCGAAAGCCAGTTGAGCACCCGGCTTTTGACGGGGTGGCCGCCCATGCCTTCTTCCTTGAGAAAGGCCAGCATGGCCAGGGCCACTTCGGCGGATTCGATTTTCACCGGGCACACCGAGGTGCAGCGGCCACAGCCGGTGCAGTGCTCCACCATGTGGCGCAGTTCCTCCATGACGGAGGCGTCGGGCGAGCCGCTGGTCACCTGGCTGTAATAGAGCGCTTCGGTCATGGCGCCGAGAACCATGTTCTTGTTGCGCGGGTGGTACTGATAAGAGCGCTCGGCGTAGACCATGGGACACACCTGCTTGCATTTGCCGCAGCGGGTGCAGGTCTGCACCGTGGACAGCAGGCGGATGAAGCGCTCTTTGTCGGGCAGGCCGCTCTGGCGGATATCCTCAATGAGCCGGTTGAAGGAAAAGGTGAAGGGCCGCACGGGCAGCTGGCGCTGTACCAGTTTGCCGGGGTTGAGGATATCCCGCGGATCCACGCGGTTTTTGAACTCGCGCAGGGCGTCCATGCCGGCCTTGCCCATAAAGGCTATCTTGGTGATGCCTATGCCGTGCTCGCCGGACACCGCGCCGCCCATATCCTGAGCCATGCTCATGACTTGCATGGCGGCGTCCTCGGCCTGCTCCATCATGAGCGGATCGTTGGAGTTGACCGGAATATTGACGTGGCAGTTGCCGTCGCCGGCGTGCATGTGACTGGCCACAATGATGCGGCTGGCCTGCATGTAGTCCGCGATTTTGGCAATTTTGGGGGCCAGGCGGGGATATTTGCCCTGCAGGGCGCCCAAAAAAACGGCGGCGCGGGTGGCCAGCTCGTCGTCCGTCATGGGTTCCGCGCCCGCCGCGCCGGGCGCGGCCCCGGCGGGCTCGTCGCCCTGGGCCAGGCGCGAGGCCAGAGAAAATTCGCGGTTAAAGTCCCGATCCTCCATGGGGAAGCCGGGCAGGCGGCCCACTTCCTGCATGGCGTGGCGGTAGGCCGCGGCGCTCATGCTCAGGTTGAGCTGTTCCAGAAAGAGGGCAAAGTCGGGCATGCGGCTCATGGGAATGACCACGTCCTCGTTCATCTTGAAGCCCGAGGTGCGCCGGGCGATGGCCGAGAGCTTGTGGCGGTCTTCCCAGAACAGCTCACCCTCCTTGGCGTCCCTGGCGATGGTGGCGGCCACGAATTCGTTGTCGCCCACCAGGGCGGCGATTTCATTGATGGTCTGATCGAGCAGGTATTCGTCGTCACCGTCCACCTGCACGATAATAACGGAAATGGGGTCGCCCTGGTGGCGCGTGGACTTGCGCTGATAGCCTATGGCCTGCACATACTTGACGTTGAATTCCTCCAGGGCCGACACGCGCACATAGTCACCCTCGCGCCGGATGCGATCGCGCAGGGCCACGATTTCGCCGATGATCACGGCGGCGGGGCGCATGGAGCGGCCAAAGAATTCCAGCACCATGACCCGGGAAAAGGCGGGCTTTTTGTGCAGGGTAAAGGTCGCCTCGGTGATGAGGCCGTCCACGCCTTCTTTCTGTATGCCGGGCAGGCCGCCCAGCACCTTGTTGGTGACGTCCTTGCCCAGGCCCGGCAGACGGATTTCGTCGCCGCGAAGCTCCACCACGCTGCGCATGCCGCCGGACTGATCCCGCACCTCGAACACGGCCTTTTCGTCCTGCAGAATCTTGTGACCCGGATGATCCGCGCGGGCCACCTCGATGTGCTCGCCGGTGGGGGTCACCATGCGCCAGGACAGCAGGTTGTCCAGGGTGGTGCCGTATTCAAAGGCGAAGGGCCCGCCCGAATTTTCGGCCACGTTGCCGCCTATGGTGGAGGCCGTTCTGGAGGCCGGATCCACAGTGAACAAGAGGTTGTTTTTGGCTGCGAGGTCAATGGCGTCCTGGGTGATGACCCCGGCCTGACAGGTCAGTGTCAGGCGTCCGGCATCCAGGCGCATGGCGGTAAGGCGGGTCATGCTGACAATGACCGAGCGCTTGCGGGCGGGCACCGCGCCCCCGGTCATGCCCGAGCCGCCGCCCCGGGGGATGAGGGCGAACTTCATGTCGTTGGCCAGGCGCACCAGGGAGGCCACCTGCTCGGGCGTGGCGGGCTCCACCACCAGAAGGGGCAGCTCCATGCGCAGGTCGGTGGCGTCGGTGGCGGCCTCCACCAGAGCGCCCCGCCGGGTGATCACGCAGTCGGCGGGCATGAGAGCGGCCAGGCGGGTGATGAGTTCCCGGCGGAAGGCCACTTCGGCATCATACGCGCTCCAGAACATGGTGATGCCTTCGCCGATGCCGGTGGCGTACTGGTGGGCCAGGGCCTGGGATTCGCGCCGGAAGCGCGCGTCCACACTGGCCTTCACCGTCGCCGGGGATATGAAGGGATTATAGGCCGCCAGAAAAAGCTCCTCGGCGATTTCGGTGGCCAGCTCGCGCACGGCGTCGGGCCAGTTTTCGTATTCGTCGAGATTGATGCGCAGAATGCGGTTGACCACGAACGCGGCGGAAATGGAAACATGCGGCCCTTTGTGGGGCATGATGGACTCCTTGGGAAAAGGGACAAGGAATTAGTATACGATCTGCCCCCCGGAAAGACAAGGAGTCCGGCGCGTGCTTGTCCGCCGCACTTCGCGGGCGTTCCGCCCGTCACTCCAGCACAAACCCGGGGCGATTCGGACTCAGGATATGGATCTCGGCCTTGGCTCCGGTCCAGCGCGCAAGCCACCCGCTGAGTTCGTCCGCGATGACGGGCAGGAGGGCCTCGCCCGCCGCGCCCATGAAATCCACATTGATGGCCGCCCGCGTGGTGGAGGGCAGAAGCTTGCTGGGGTCGCCGTTTTTCCAGCACCAGGCACGGCAGAACACATTCCGGCTGCCCGTGTCCATGTACACGATTTCGCCCGCGGGCGGGTGCTCCAGAGTGTCCGGCTGGCCCAGGGGCACATAGTTTTCATCGCCCGTGGCAAAGTCCAGGCGCAGATCGCCGCTGACCGCGTCCAGATCATCCCCGCCGCAGGGCACCAGATGGCGCAGGCTGACACAGTTGAAGAGGGCCACCAGAGTGTTGACGTAGGGCAGTTCCGCGCCCTTGCGCACCCGTTTGATCAGATTGATGACCGAGGGCGGATAGCGTTTGGGGTTGAGGTTCATGGAGCGGAAAAGCTCCGCCCAGGCCGCCAGGCCCGGGTGCTCCATAAAGCCGGCCAGCTCGTCGCGCCGGGCCGTGGCCTCGGCCTCGCGCAGCAGGGCCAGCACCTCGGGAATTTCGCGGCTGTTGTCCACGCCGCGCGCCACCAGAACGGCGCGGCGGAAGAGCGGATAGCGGTCAAACACGGCGGGGGCGATGGTGTAGCGCATGAGAACTCCGGACGGGCGGCGCCGCGGATGGAACGGGGCAGGGTTTACAGATCCACGGCGAGGCGCCTCACGATATTGTCGCGCACCCAGGCGGCATCCAGCCATTCAATGGGATTCACGGGCAGGCCGCCCACCAGCACGCCGAAATGCACATGATCGCCCACGGCCATGCCAGTGGTGCCGGTTTTGCCCAGAATGCCGCCGGCCTGAACCTCCGCGCCGGGCTCTGTCAGGATTTCGCTCATGTGGGCGTACAGGGTCATCAGTCCCAGGCCGTGATCCACCAGCACCATATTGCCGTAAATGCCCAGATAGCCGGTAAAGATCACCCGGCCCGCCTGGGCGGCGGGAATATCGGCGTGCGCCACGGAGGCCAGATCCAGGCCGGTGTGCGTTTGCTCGTCGATTTTTTCGCCGTTGAACAGATAGGTGCGGAAGTCGCCAAAGCCCGCTTTCACGGCCGAGCGCGGCAGGCGCTTCAGGTACGGCGCGGCGAAAAAGCCGGGACTGCTGGTCTGGCCCAGCTCCAGCAGTTTGGCGTCGTTTTCCCGGCGAACCTTCGTGTTGACGCACAGATACTGATCCAGTGGATTGTCCCTGTCCGGACACAGGCCGGCCAGCTCGTCAGCCTTGGCGCTCAGCAGCGAATCCCCGATGCTCACGGTGTCGGCTTTGAAGCCGCGGTTCTGGATGTTGACCAGAAGACGGCTGGAGGTCACGTTGTCCGCCATGTCGCGGGCCATGATTTCCGGAGAAAAGCTGGTGGCGCTCATGGTGTACGGGAAGGGGAAAAGACAGGCAAAGGCCCCGTTCGGCTGGCGGTGGCCGGGGAAAAAGAAGTCCCCCACCCTGACGCCGCTTTCCTTCACGTCTTCGGACACCGTATAGACAATGAGGGCGCTGCCTCCGCGCCGGATGCCGGGGGGCACGGTCTTGACCGCAATGCGCGGCGGCTGGGAGTCAAGGCGCATGGGCAGGGTCAGGGTGCTGCTGTTCCCCTTGCCGAAGCCGGCGTACGATCCGTCGTAGGCCCTGATTTCCAGTTCAAACGAGCCTTCGGGCAGCTTGGCGTCCCGCAGGGTGAAGCTCACGTCGCGCCGGGTGGCGGAATCGGAAAATTCCTGATTGAGCACGACCAGAGACTGCGTGTTCCGGCGCACGGTGATCTTCACCCGGCGCACGCCTGACGGGTCGGCGATCCGCGCGGTGAGGGTCTGCGCCGGCCCCACCCGTGACGTGTCCGGCGACAGGGCCAGGCTGGGGCCGGTGAGGTCGCGGAACAGGAAAAAATACGCACCCGCGGCCACAGCGCCGATGATGAGCAGAGTCATCAGGATGGGCAGGGAGGATCTGGTTCTGGTCATGAAATGCTCCGTCAGTGAGAAAAAACAGCCGTCGCCGGCGGGCGCGGCCCGGGCGGTTTGCACGATTGGCATGCGCCGGCGGCCTCGGCGTCCGGTCGGGCGCCGGGATGCGAGGCGGGGCCCGGTCGGCACGGCGGACAGCTCAGATCGTATCCGTGCCCTCCAGCAGGGATATAGCCAAGCGCAGGAAGTCGGCTTCGGTGAGAATGCCCACCAGCTTGCGCCCCTTCAGCACGGGCAGGCAGCCATACTTGTTTTCGTACAGCAGGCGGGCGGCTTCCTTGAGCGAGGTTTCGGGCTCCACGCAGACCACGTCGCGGCGCATGACATCGCTCACCCGAATGGCGGTGTCAATTTCCTCCTGTACGGCGCTGTCAATTTCCGCCAGGCGTGAAATGGTGCAGGCCAGAAGGTCGCGGTTGGAAATCAGGCCCTGAAAGGTGCCGTCGTCGTCAGTGACGGGCGTGTGGCGGATTTTGGCCAGCTCCATGAGGGAGCGGACATCGCTGAGGGTGTCGCTGGGTTGCAGGGTGAACACGGTATCGGTCATGAGATCGGCGACGGAAACCATGGTGCCCTCCTCGTCTCGGGATGAAAGCGTTTCGGGATGGCCGCGCGGGCGGGCTGGCGCGGGCGGTGCCCGTCCTGCGGCATGGCGGCGCCATGATATATCGACTTTGGGCTGATGACAAATCCTGTTTTGCGGAACGGCGCGCACGGTGAGCGCGCGGAGAGTATCCGGAAGGCCGTGCCGGGCAGGGCCAGCGCATCATGGGGCTCAGGACTCGTTAATTGCCAAAGGCCCAAAAAGTTCTCATTACTGGCTCCAGAAGGGGACAATGAAGGAACTTTTTTATCTTTCGCACGCCCGGATTGCCCGTATCAAGCGATACTTTCCCCGGTCTCATTTTGGGGTGGGGGTCACAAGCACCCTAAAATATGCTCGCCTGGGACAAAAAGTTTTGTCGTGCCGGTTGATACCATAAACGGCATATGGCCTTTTTCCGTCATTCATCAGGAGGAGTTCTTTTTTTTGGGAAGCTGCATTCCGGTCGTGTTTGGAATGGAAAGAAACACGAGACAACAGCCCCGCTGGACAATGATGAGCGCTTAACGACAAGGAGACAGACATTTCGGTATTGGACGAACGCTGGTCAGGGGTATCCTCAGATGATTCATCGACAGATGGTTTGTCAGTGTTATGAGCCAAAAGAGATATCTAATATGCTGAATTTATACATTTTTAAGAAGGACAGCTGAAAATTTTGAGACATTCACCTTTTTGATGGTTTCAAAAAAATTTTCATGGAAATTCAATGGATTATGAGATTATTTTCATCGAAACGGTGAAAGTTTCAAAATTTTCAGGAGGTTGACAAGAAACGGTTTGTGATATATAGAAATTATAACAATGTATCCTCAAACCATCTGTCAATGAAATCACATCAAATACTTTCTTTTTACAACTTTTATGCCGGGAACTTATGGAGGTATGCCATGGCACATACAAATTTTCACAATTTACAAAAAAAATTTTGGGGATTCATTACCCCTCTTCTGAAGCCTTTTCTGAAGCCTTTCATATCCAAGTTTGATGGAAGACGAGGATGGTTTGCTGGTCGTTATATAAATATGGATAGATATGACAGTAGCGTAGATAATGGTTGTTATATTTTTGGCTCATTTAGAAATAGACTTGCCTTTGAGTATGAAATTCCTTTGACAAATCATTGTAATTTAAACTGTCAGACATGTACAGCTTTTTCACCAATTGCGGAAAAATCCTTTCTATCCATGGAAATATTCTGCAGAGATGTCACACGCATGGCTGAACTCTACGGTTCAGAAAATATCTGGCTTCGCATGGTGGGTGGTGAACCACTTCTTCACCCTCAAATTACACAAATGATACATCTCTCAAGAAAACTTTTGCCTCATGCCCTCATATCTATTACAACAAATGGGCTTCTCGCAAGAAATATGAATGAAAATTTTTATACCGTAGCAAAAAATAATAATATTGTTATTCTAAACTCGCCATATCCTCCTATAAATGCAGATGATATTATCACATTTTTAAGGAACCTTGGCATCAATGCCTTCAAAACTGTAGAAAATTTCAGCACACGAAAAATACCTTTGGATATCGAAGGGACTCAAAATGCAAAAATTAGCTTTGCTCGCTGTACATATCGTTGCAACTTCATTGTTGATGGCATGATATCCAGATGCTTTTATCCTGGTGTAATAATCCATTTCAATAAATATTTTAAAAAGGATCTTAAGACAACAGACAAGGATTCAATAGACATCCACAAACATACAGCAAAAGATATAAAAGAATTTCTTGAATTACCAATGGATTTTTGTCGGTACTGCAAAAATGATATTTATGAATATTCTGAATGGAAACAATCGTCAAAACAGATATCCGAGTGGACATAAAAACTATAAAGATAGAAAATTTTGTTGAGACATACACCAAAAATACAGTCATTTATTTTTGAGAAAAAGAGGAAGGGTCATGACCAGCTAAGAAAAGCTAAAAGGGCTACAAGCAAGTCATGGCAAGCCAAAATAAATACTCCTGCCCTAGGCTCAAAAAGTTCGTATTGCTGGCTTCAAAAGAGGACAATAAAGGAACTTTTTTATCTTTGCCATATGCTCTTCGATTTGTGGCATTGTCAGTTGGGAAGGTATGGAGGTCTTCGCTGAAGAGAGAATTGAATAGTTTAAAAAAATTTATTCCACTGGAAAATGGCGTGCCTTTACATGATATCGTCCGAGGAGTATTTGAACAACTTAACCCTAAACAACAACTTGTCTTTAAAGAACTCGTCAAATTTCTCAATTCTGAAACTGAGGGAAAATTTGTTGCCATTGTCGGAAAAATCCTCATCGGTACCCTGAATGCAGTTTCAGGAATTGCCATCATCCATACCCTGTCTGCCTGGGCCTCGGAAAGCAGACTCGTTCTTGGAGGATGTGATGTCGATAGAAAAGAAAATGAAATTGCCAAAATTCCTTATCTTCTGGGGATGCTTGAAATAAAAAAAGCTGTCGTCACCATTGATGCCATGGGCTGCCAGAAAAATATTGCCAAACTCATTGTTACAAAGAATAAGGCCGATTACGTCTTGCTCTCAAAAAATCAA
>JAFLSV010000013.1 GCA_022510785.1 Desulfovibrionaceae bacterium
CCGAAGTTCCGGGCGGGGGCTGAGGGAAGCCCCCGCAAGACAGGGGAAAACGGGTTATGTTTAGCGCTTCATGTTGATCACGGTTTCCAGCATGGTGTCCGTGGTGGTAATGAGCTTGCTGTTGGACTGGAAGCCGCGCTGGGTGCTGATCATCTGGACAAATTCCGTGGACATGTCCACGTTGGACTGTTCCAGGTGGTAGCTGGTGATGCCTCCCAGCCCCGCCACGCCCGCCGGGCCCCACTTGGCCTCGCCGGAGTCGCGGGTTTGCGAGAAGAGGTTGTTGCCCTCGCGCCGCAGGCCCTGGGTGCAGGTGAAGTCATACAGGGTGAGCTGCCACAGGGGCAGGGTGACGCCGTTGGAGTACACCCCGTACAGCACGCCGTTGGCGTCCACGTCCCAGCTTGAGAGGTCGCCGTAGCCGTAGCCGTTCTGGGCCTGGCTGGCCGAGAAGGAGCCCTCGTAGTTGGTGGTGCGGGTGGAGTCGTACACGATGGGCTTGTTGAATTCCGCCAGCAGGCTGGGCTGGGCCGCCTCGGCCGCGGCCATGACGCTGGAGTTGAGCACCGGGTTCTTGCGCGCGGTGTCCCTAACCAGGGGATCGAGAACAGTGGCCTGAAAGTTTCCGCCGGGGTTTTTTGTCGTAAACTCACCTATGACATCGGCCAGGGTGAAGTCGCCGGGCTCGGGCGGGTCACTTGGATCCTTCGGGGTTCCGTCGGCCGCGAAGACCTGCTGGGCGGCTGCCGGCGAAGGCGCGCCGGTGCCGTCAACCTGCACCACGATGTTCACGGGCGGCCACAGGTTGGTGGGGGAGTTGTCCGCGGAGCCGGCCGGGATGATGACGCCGGTTCCGGTGATGTTCGGGGCATCGCCGGTGACGCCCTTGTACTTGAGCACCGTCGCCTTGAACTCCACCATGAAGGGATCGGTGGGGTCCGTGGGGTCGTACTCATCGGGAGGAGTGGCCGGGGTGGCGGCGGTGGGGTACTTCTGACTGCCCGTCACGTTATAGCCCGGCACATCGAACAGATACTGATAGCCCCTGGGGTCGAAGGGATCGGAGGTGAACTGGGGGTCATAGTCCGGGTTGATGAGCACGAATTCCGGGCCTTCCGTCTTGTTGGTGCCGTTCACGAAGTTGGGGTTGCGGACATAGGGGGTCTCCTTCAGCGATGCCAGAGAGTTCCCGTTTTCCCACGGAATGGTCAGGTTGCCGGCGCGCAGGCCGAAGTCCATTTCAATGTTGTACTTCTGCCCGCTGGGCGAGCCGGAGGTCTGGGCGTCCAGCACGCCGGAGAAGTTGGCCACCACGATGGGGTAGCCGTTGCTGGACACGGCCGCGGGAACCCAGTTTTCCATGTCCGTGGGGTCGCGGTTGATGACCTGGACGGTTCTGGCGGGGTCGGTGGGGTCGGTCACCTTGGAGAACGAGTTGGGGTCGTCGGTGGGGTTGATGGAGCCGCCCCAGGTGTAGGCGCTCTGGTTGGTGAGCTGCCCGGCGCTGTTGAAGGTCAGGGTGCCGGTCATGAGGATGCCGCCCACCTTGGTGGTGCTGAGGGGCACCAGCGTGGGGGGATTGGTGCTGTCATCGGCGTACATGCGCTTGTCTTCGGCGGGGTCCATGGTGACCATGTATTCCCAGATGTCCTGGCTGGGGTCGCTGTCGTAGTCGTCGGGGCTGACGCGGTCGTAGTAGATGGTGATCTTGTGCTTGGCGCCGGCCTCGTCGTACACTTCCATGGTGGTCTGGTAGCCGAAGCTCTGCTCGGCGATGGGCGCGGTGGACGGGTTGTTCTGGGTGACGTTTCTGCCGTCCCAAATCTGGAACATGGCCGCGAAGGGGTTGGTGCTGTCGCGGGCCTTGTCCAGGCCCTCGTGGGGCAGCTGGGCCTTGAAGGTCATCTTGGTGGTCTGCTGCGGATCCACGGTCCAGGAATCCAGCCGCACGTCCATGGGCACGCCCGCGCCGATGATGTCGGACTTCTTTTCCTCGTTGGTGGCGGCGGTCATGCCGCCGGCGGCCTGGGTGACGCCCTTGTTGTTGTCCACCTTCCAGCCCTGCACGGCCAGGCCGTTGGGGTCGACAAGGTAGCCCTCGTAGTTGAAGCGGAAGTTGCCGGCCCGGGTGTAATAGCTTTGATCCGAGCCTATCTTCTTCACCTTGAAGAAGCCGCGCCCGGTGATGGCCAGGTCCGTGGCCTCGGTGGTGCTTTCAAAGGAGCCGGTGGAAAAATTCTGCATGATGGCGCCGATTTTCACGCCCCGGCCAATCTGCCCGGTGCCGGCGCTGGTGTAGGTGTTCTGGTACACGAAGTCGGCGAAGTCCATGCGCTGGCCCTTGAAGCCCACGGTGCTGACGTTGGCGAGGTTGTTGCCGACCACGTTCATCTTTTCGCCATGGGCGAGAAGGCCTGAAACTCCGGTCCACATGCTGGCGGTAAGACTCATGATGTTCTCCCTGTCTGGTGTTGTATGGTTTTTGGCCGCCCCCTCAGGCGGCCCCTTGCGGCGGGATGCCGCTTAGTCCTCAAGTACGGTGAGCTTGATGGAATTGCCCTTGGAATCCTTGCCCTCAAAGGTCACGGTGTAGATTCCGTCCGCCACGGTTTCGCCGTCGGCGTCCTGGGCGTTCCAGGTGAAGTCGTAGGTTCCGGAGGCCTTGGTGCCCAGGTTGACCGTGGCCACCTTGGTGGAACCCTTGCTGATGGTGGCGGTGCCGGTGGTCATGGCGGAGGGCACCTTGTAGCGGATGCTGGTGGCTTCGCCGTCGCTGACGCTGATGCTGCCCCTGTTGGAGCCGCTGACGTCGGGATCCACGATTTCACGCACGTTGGAGAGCAGCACGGTGCGGCCGTCACTGAGGCGCAGGTAGTGTTCGCCGTTGTAGTAGCTGACGCCGGTGACCGTGCCGGTGACCGAGGTGTCGATGTTGGCGACGCGGTCGCCGTTGGCGTTCCAGGCCACGATGGCCACGGTGTACACGCCGTCGGGGGCCTTGCCGCCGTTGCTGTACATGCCGTTCCAGTTGACTTCGCCGATGCTGCCGGCCGCCAGGCTCCCCAAATCCACCGTGGCCACCACGTTGTTGGTGCTGTCGATGATGTTGGCCTGCGCCTTGGCAATTTCCTGGTCGGAAGCGTATTCCAGCTTGGACACGCTGCCGTTTTCCACGCTGACCCCGTAACCCCGGGCGGACACTTCGCGCCCCAGGTAGTTGGCGGCGCTGATGCTGGTCTGCTTTTCCTGGGCGGCCAGCAGGTTCTGGAGGTTTTCGTTGGTCTGCATGCTCTGCTCCAGGGCGTTGAACTGGGCGAGCTGGGCGATGAACTCCTTGTCTTCCATGGGGTTCAGCGGATCCTGATACTGAAACTGCGTGACCAGCAGCATGAGAAAGGCGTTCCTGTCCAGTTCCGAACCGCCGGTGCTGCTCGAAATGGCGTTCCCCAGAGCGGATGCGTAGGAGTTGTCCAGTGCGGAAGTGGTGGTGCTCATGCTGTCCTCGCGGTCTCGTGCGCCCGGCGGGTATCGCTAGGCGATGATATGCAGTCCGTGCCCGGCAACTGTTGCCTGACGCGCCTGTAGATGCATATCGCGTGCCAAAGTCGCGGAGTCGCCGGAAAGGTCTGAGCCCGTAGAGGAGGACGAACGGCTCAGGCGGCGCAGGCGTTCCAGATGCTCCACCTGGGCGGCCAGATCGCGCGAGGCGTTGTGCTGTTCCGCGCCCTGCCAGTCCGGGCTTTGCTGGTCGGCAAGCTGGGTCTGCACGTCCACCTTTTCCACCCTGAAGCCCTGATTTTCCAGCTGCGCCCGAATCTGCTCCACCTGCTCGGCAATGAGGGCGGCAGTTTCTGCCCGCTCGGGCTGGATGAGGGCGCTCACTTCGCCGTGCCGGGTGGTGAGCACCACGGTCATGCTGCCGAGATCCCCGGGGGTCAGGGCCAGCTCCAGGCGCTGGACGCCGTTCTTGTGGGCGCTGAGCACGGCCTGCTCAATCTGCTCAAGGGTCTGGGCGGGCAGGGCGGCGCGGGCATCCGGCCTGGTCTGGGGCCCGGCCTGCGGGCTGGCCTGCGGAATGACCGTATCCACGCCCTGCGCCACGGCGGCGTACAGGGGAGCGGCGGCCGGGCTGGCGGCAGGGGTGGCGGCGGGGTTGGTCACGGCGGAGCGGGCCGATCCGGCAAAGCTTTCGGAGGCGCGGTGATCCGCGTCGCTGTCGCGGAAGCCGGCATTTTCTTCCCGTTCGTCCTGGCCGGAAAGGTCGGCCGGCTCATCGCGGCCGGGCCGGATACGTCCGTCCGCCGCCTGTTCCGCGCCGGCCGGGGCGCTGTTCGCCGCGCCGGCGGCGCGGGCGTTGGCCTCGCTGGCGGCGTTGACGCCGTCGCGCCCGGTCAGGCCGTCGGCCCGGTCATTCTGGCCGCCTGGCCGCTCGCTGCGTTCCGCGCGTTCGGCGGGGCGGGCATCCCGCAGGGGAGATTCGTCATTCAGGGGCCGGGCCTGCGCGGCGCGCCCGTCCGTCCGCTCGCCGGCGCGGGGGCTTTCCTGCGTCTGGCGGGGCGTGGCGACGCTGTCTTCCCGGGCGGCGGGGCGGCCGGTCTCGTCGCTCTGGGCGCGGTTCTCCTCACGCCTGGGAGCCGCGCGGGTCTGGCTGTCCGGATCCACGCGGTCTTCCCGGCCCGGGGCGGCGGCGGTGGCCCTGTCCCTGATGAGTTCGCGGGCCTGGGACACGCTCTTGTCTTCGCGCATGCCGGCCAGGCGTTCCGTTTCCTCGCGGCGGGAGGCGTCGCGCAGGACGGGGGGCATGTGCCGTTCCAGGCTGCTCAGCAGGCTGTCCATGTCCGCGGCGTTCTGGTCAAGCTGGGCCCTGGCCTGACTCAGGGCCTCATTCCATTCCCGGCCGGAAAGGGTCAGGGAATTTTCCCCGTGAAAGCCGTCCAGCAGGGCGCGGGCCGTGCCTTCGGGCAGGCGCAGGGCCCTGGCGAGGGCGGCCATTTCGTCCCGGCTGATGCTGACGGGCACGGGGCTTTCGGCGAGGCCCGCCATGAGGGTCTTGAGCGCGTTTTGCGGCGTGCCGCTGCTGAACAGCGTGTTCAGCTCAGCGCCCTGATCGCCCGCGGCCTTGAGGGCCAGGGACTGAAGCAGGGCCTCTTCCTGCCGGCTCAGGACGGGGGCCGCGCCTTCCAGGGCGTTGCGGGCGGCCAGAATAAGCTGGTCGGCCGTGGCGCCGCCGGGGTAGCGTCCGGCCTCGCGCATGGCGGAGAGCGCCCTGGCCGGCGCGCCGTCGGCGCGCATGGCGTCAATAAGGGCGTTCGTTTCCTTTTCGGTCAGGCGCACGGGCCCGGGCGCGAAGGGGGAAAGAAGTTCCGGGACGGGGTTGTAGGGCGCGCCGGCCAGAAGGGCCTGCTCAAGCGCCGCGTCGCTGGCCGCGCCGTCGTTCCGGACGCGCGATCTGGGGCTTCGCGGATCGCCGTCATCGCGGGGGCCGTCGTCGCGGAGCGATTCCCTCACTTCCTGAAGCGACCGATCCAAAGCGAGGGCAAAGCCCTTGCCGTCGGACACGGACACGCGGAAGCTGTCGAGATTATCGTCAACCTTGTTCAAAAGGGTATCGGGCAATATTTGCATGGTAAGGCTCCTTGCGGCCCTTACCATTCAAAGTTCGTGCCAAATGCCTTTTCCCCGCGCCGCGCCGGATGCCCCCTTCCGGAAAAGGGCGCCCGGCGGCGGAAGGGCGCGGCATCCTGACCCGCGCGCGGCATGAATACCCGCGCTTCCCGTCCTTAAGCGCCGCGAATGGGAAGCCCCGGGGAATCTCCGGGCACGGCGAAGCGTGGCCTGTTTATCCTAAGGCTTCGCGCAGCGCTTCCACATGCTCCAGCGCGGCCAGGCGGGCCTGCCGCTGATAGTCGCCGTTTTCCAGCTCCATCTGGAGGTAGCCGCTCAGGGGGCGGATCAGGGGCGGAGTCTGCCCCCACCAGCTTCCGGCGGGCGCGCCGCGCTTCAGCTCCGAGGCCAGGCGGGCCTGCCACGGCGCCAGATGCCGGCGCAGAAGGCGGCGCGGGCTGGCCGGCTTCCTGATATCCTCCTCCGCGCCCCTGTCGTCCCCGGTCGCGCGCGCCCCGGCTTCACCCCATCCGTCCCCGGCGCGGGGAATGAGGGGGGCGTCCAGCGCGCCAAGGGCCGCGGGCAGGCTGTGGGCCGGGCCGCCCAGGCGGGACAGGAACCACTGCCGCCAGAACTCGCCCAGGGCGTCGCGGAAGCGCGGGGCCGCGCCGCCCGCTTCAGGCGCTCCGCTTTGTGCCTTGTTTTCTTGCCCGCCGCCATCCCGGGGGACGGAGTCCGGCAAGACCGGGGCCAGATCAAAAAGCCCCTGAACGGAGCGGGCGGTGCGCGCGAGCCTCAGGCCCGGCGGGCTGGGGAGCCTGTGGCCCGGGCTGAGCAGGCTGTGCACCAGCGCGGCCACGCGGCCCGGCTCAAAGCGCCGGCGGCAGGGGTGATCGGCGCGGGTGCAGGCCCAGCAGCCCACGCAGCTGGCCGTGGGCCGCAGCACCAGGTGCCCCGGGGGAAAGGGCGCGGTTTCCCACGCGTTGACCGGCCCCATGGACAGATTGAGGGTCAGTGTGCCGGCCCAGGCGCCCACATGCATGGGGCCGGTATCCGGGGTGACCAGCAGATCGAGCCCGGACAAAAAGCGCACCAGCCCGGCCAGGCTGAAGCGGCCGCACAGGTTGCCGCGGGGAATGCGGGCCAGCCGGGCGGCCTTGTCCCCCAGCGCCTGTTCGCCCGGGCCGCCCAGAAGAACCGGATGCAGCCCCCGGCGCATGAGATGGGCGGCGAGCCGCGCCCAGAACTCCGGCTCCGGCCTTTTGGCGGCCTCGCTGGCCCCCACGAAAAGTCCCACCTTGCCCGTGCCCCGGGGCGGGCGAATCCGGGGCCACACACAGCGGCCCGGCCCGTCGGGATCCAGCTCGGCAAAGAGATCCAGCCCGTTGAGATCCGCCCAGTGAAAGCGGTTGTGCCGGTTGTTGTGCACCAGGGACGCGCGGTACAGGCTCCATGCTCCGTGAATGCGCGCAATCCCGTCCCTCTCCACGCGGCCGGCAATCCGCTCGGCCCGCAGCTCCCCGGCCAGGCGGGCGGCCTCGGGCCGGTGGCTGAGGTTGATGATCCGGTGAAAGCCGGTCTTCCGCAGGGCGGGAGCGTCCGGCGGCATAAAGAGCACCGGCGGGGCCAGGGGCAGCAGGGCCTGGTAAAAGCCGGGCTCGGCCACCACCCACAGGGGGCGATCCGGCTCCAGATGGCGCAGCCAGGCGAAGAGCGGAAAGCTGAGCACCAGGTCACCCATGCGCTGAAGCTGGAGGATCAGGTTGGGGGCGGCAGCCATGCTATGGCTCCTGTCCGGCGGCGGGGGCGCTGTCCGCCCCCGTGGGGCTGTGGGAGGCGTTCCCGTGGCTTCCGGCCCATGCGGCGGCGGCCTCGTCCGGGCTTTCGGCCGGGGCGGCCCCGGCCCGCCGGCGGCCCATGCGGCGGCAGATGCCCATGAGAATATCCAGCTCGTGCCGGCGCAGGTCGGATCTGTCCAGAAAGCGGGCCAGCGGCAGGAAAAAATAGTCCGGGTTGTCCGGCCGCAAAAAACCGATGTCCAGCAGGGAACGCTTGAGGGTGGCGTCCAGCAGGTCGCGCTCCCGCCGGGTGACCCGGCGGGACAAGGTCCCCCGGCCGCCCGCGGCATGAAGGGGGGCCGCGGGCCTGGCGTCCGGCTGCCGCGCCGTCTGGCTGGCGGAGAGGGCCGGCGTGCCGGACAGGGCCAGCCAGCATTCGTACATCATCAGCAGCACGGCCTGGGCCAGATTGAGGGACGAGGCGCCCGGCGCGGTGGGGATGGTGACAAGCCGCCCGCAGTGCTCAAGGTCGGCATTGGAAAGGCCCCGGTCTTCCGGGCCGAACACCAGGGCCGCCTCTTCGCCGTCCAGCAGGCGCTCCGCCGTTTCCGCCGCCGCCCGGCGCGGGCTGATGATCTGCCGCCGCCATCCTCCGGTGCGGGCCGTGGTGGCCAGCACCAGCGAACAGGGGGCCACGGCTCCGGCCAGGCTGTCGTGGAGCATCAGGCCGTCCAGCAGGGGCGCGCCCTGACTGGTGGCCAGGGGCAGGGCCTTGTCCTTCGCCCAGCGTTCGGGCTGAACCAGATGCAGGGGCGCGTGCCCGAAATTGGCCGAAGCCCGCGCCGCCATGCCTATATTTTCCGGAAAGCGGGGGCGCACCAGCACCAGGCGCAGGCGGCTCATGAGCGGGAAGGCGTCCATGGGGTGCCTCCTCAGATCCGGCCCGGCCAGATGGCCGCGGCCGTCAGCACCACCATGGTGATGCCCAGACCGAACTTGACCACCATGCCCAGAAAGCGGCCCACCAGCGCGCCGTTGGCCGCGTGGGCGGCCTGGGACGCCGGGCGGCCGTCCAGCAGGCGTTCCGCCGTAAAGGCGCCAAGCCATGCCCCGGCCAGCGCGCCGAAAAGGGCCCCCAGCCCGAACAGAAAGGGCGAGCCCGCTATGGCTCCGAGAATGGTTCCGATCATGCCCGCCACCGTGGCCCTGCCGGACGAGCCGTACTTTTTCGCCCCCCATATCTGGGCCGCGTATTCCACCACTTCCCCGGCCGCGGCCAGGCCGAACAGGGCCACAAAAAAGAGCGTTCCCATATCGGCCGTGGCGGCGCCTGGGCCGGCCACGGCCCACAGGCCCGCCAGACCGGCCAGCACCCAGTTGCCGGGCAGGCTGATCAGGTTGAGCAGGGCGCACAGAGTGAGCGCCAGCACAAAGACGATGACAAGCGCATACAGCATCATGCCGTATCACCCTCAGGCGGTATGGCCGCGCTTCGCGTGCCTTCCGGAGCCATGGCCGCGCCGCGCGCGCCTTCCGGAACCAAGGCCGCGCTTCGCGCGCCTTCCGGAACCAAGGCCGCGCTTCGCGCGACTTCCGGAGCCATGGTCGCGCCGCGCGCGACTTCCGGAACCATGGTCGCGCTTCGCGCGTCCTGCACCCTCTGTGCCTTGCCCTCGCCCCGGGGCAGCGAGCCCTTCTGCACCAGATCTACCCGGGGGCTTACCAGAATTTCGTCGCGCAGGCGCCGGGCAATGGATTCCTGAAGCTGGCGCAATACGCGCATGTCTTCCACAAAGGAGCTTTCGCGGATTTCCACCAGCACCCGCAGTCTCTCAAGCTCGCCCTCGTCTTCCAGGCGGATGAGGTAATTTTCCCCCACTTCGGGGAAGCTCATGAGCACCTGTTCAATCTGCATGGGGTAGATATTGACGCCCCTGAGGATGAACATGTCATCCGAGCGGCCCAGAATGCGGTCGATGCGGCGGTGCCGGCGTCCGCAGGCGCAGGGCCCGGGCAGAATGCGGGTGAGATCGCGCGTGCGGTAGCGCAAGAGCGGCATGCCCTCGCGGGTGAGGGTGGTCATAACCAGTTCGCCCACCTCGCCGTCGGGCAGGCTGGCGCCGGTCTGCGGATCGACAATTTCCAGCAGGTAGGCGTCCTCCCAGATGTGCAGGCCGCTCTGGGCCTCGCACTCGATGCCCACGCCCGGCCCGTTCATTTCCGACATGCCAAAGCTGTTGTATACCTTGAGGTCGAGCATGTCCTCGATGCGGCGGCGGGTTTCCTCGGTGTAGGGCTCGGCCCCCACCAGGGCGATGCGCAGGGGCAGGCTCCGGGGGTCTTCGCCTTCCTCGCGCAGCTGGGCGGCCACATGCAGGGCATAGGAGGGCAGGATGTGCAGCGCCGTCACCTGAAAATCGCGGATCAGCTTGATTTGCCGGCGGGTATTGCCCGCCCCGGCGGGAATGGTCAAACAGCCCAGGCGCTCGGCCCCGTAGTGGATGCCAAGTCCCCCCGTGAACAGCCCGTAGCCGGACATGTTCTGAAACACATCCTCGCGGCGGATGCCCGTGGCGTACATGGAGCGGGCCATGAGCGCGGCCCAGGCGTCCAGATCCTTTTTTGTGTAGCAGATGGCCACCGGCGAGCCCGTGGTGCCGCTGGAGCAGTGCATGCGCACAAATTCGGAGCGGGGCACGCAGGCCAGCCCCTGCGGATAGTTCGCCCGCAAATCGTCCTTGCTGGTGAAGGGCAGGCGGCGGATATCCTCCGGGCTGCGGATGGTTTCGGGCGTAAGGCCCGCCTCGGCCAGCCGCCGGGCGTACAAGGGCGTTCCGGCCGCCCGGCGCACCGTGTCGCGCAGGCGCTGCGCCTGGACGGCCTCGATCTCGTCACGGCTCCAGGTTTCGGCAATGTCGTAATAGTCCATGGAATCCCCGCTGTTCCCGCATGGTGGCTGTGCCGCTCCCGCGCGCCATGGCGTCCCGCGCGGCCCCTCACGCCGGACGCCCGGGGGGCGCTTCCCCCGCGCGGCAGGGCGCGCCCGCGCCTCTTGTTGTACGCCCGCGGGCGCCGCTGTGGCAAGTGACCACGGCGGGCGCCGCCCGGCCGGAGGGCAATCTTCCGCTGGTCATTTTTCAAAATCCGGGCTAGAATGCCATTTTACTGAGTTTGTTCAGTGTAAAAACCGTTCACAAGGCCTTTTTTTTCGGAAACCTCACATTTTTAAGGATACGACCATGACGCCCTTTCCTGTCCTCCGGTACACGGCCCTGGCCCTTATTCTGAGTCTGAGCGCGGCCCGCGCGGCGGACGCTCCTTCGGCTCCGGCCGTCCCGCCCGCGCCGCTCTCCCTGAAAATAGGCGTCCTGCCCGCCGCGGACTCCATCCTTTTGCATGTGGCGGCGGACGAGGGACTCTTCGCGGCCCAGGGCCTCCATGTGGAGCTGGTTCCCTTCCTGAGCGCGCTGGAACTGGGCGCGGCCATGCGGGCCGGAGAGCTGGACGGCCACTTCGGGGACATCATTAATGTGCTCCTTCAGCGCGAGGCCGGAGTGGATCAGGCCATTGTGGCCACCAGCACCCGCTCACGGCCGTTTCAGCGCCATTTCGGGCTGGCGCTGTCGCCGCGTGTTCAGGCCCGGAGCCTGGCGGAACTTGAGGGGGCGGATATAGCCGTGGCCGGGGCCACCATCGTGGACTACCTGCTGGACAGGATGCTGGACGAGCGGGGCCTGCCGCGCGATTTTTTCCGGCGGCAGGACATACGGCAGATTCCGGTGCGCCTGCAGATGCTGCTGTCCGGCCGGCTGAAGGCCGCCTTGCTGCCAGAGCCGCTGCTGACACTGGTGGAGACGGAAGGGGCGCGGATTGTGTGGGATGACCGGGGCCTCAGGACGCCGCTGGCCGTCATTGCCCTCACCCGCGCCCGGGCTGACGCCGGCACGGTGCGGCGCTTCCGCCTGGCCCTGGCCGGGGCCGCCCGCCGCATCGACGCCCGGCCCGCCGACTATGTTCCGCGAATGGTGGACAAGGGCCTGCTGCCCCGCGCGGCCCGCGACACGTACCGCATGGTGCGCTTCGGCGGCCCGGCGGGCCCGGCGGAAGCGGACAGCGGCGCGGGGGTGGATCAGGCCGGGTATCCCGACGCTCTGCCGCCCCTGCCCGAAGGGGCGGAGCTGGAGGATTTCGCGGCCTGGATGCGCCGGCAGGGCATGCTGAAAACAATGCCGGACACGCCCGCTGACCTGGTGGCGCCGTGAGCGCGCCGGACGTTTCCGGAATCACGGGCGTCATGGGGCCGGCGGGGCTTGCGGACGCGGCGGGCTCCCCGGGCCTTGGGGATGCTTCCGCGCGTCCGGCGCGCCGGGGCCTGGCCCTGCGGGTGACGAATCTGCGCCGGGATTACGGCCAGGGCCCGGTGCTGGACGGCCTGAGCTTTTGCCTGAACGCGGGGGATACCCTGTCCGTCCTCGGGCCGTCGGGCTGCGGCAAAAGCACGCTGCTCACCCTGCTGGCCGGGCTGGATCGCCCCGACGGGGGCGAAATACGGCTGGAGGCTGTTCCGCCGGACGGGCTTCGATCCTCCGTCATGTTTCAGGATTACGGGCTCTTTCCCTGGAAGACGGTGGAGGACAATGTGGCCCTGCCCCTGCGCCTGGCCGGACTGGGCCGGGCGGCCCGGCGGGAGAGGGTGGCCGCCGCGCTGGAGGAAATGGGCCTCGGCGGCCTCGGGCGGCGCTGGCCGGCCAGGCTTTCCGGCGGTCAGCGCCAGCGCGTGGCTCTGGCGCGGGCGCTCATCACCCGGCCCGATCTTCTGCTCATGGACGAGCCCTTTTCTTCGCTGGACGCCCTCACCCGCGCCCGCCTGCACGGCACCCTGCTCGATCTGTGGCGCCGGCGCCGGCCCATCTGCGTTCTGGTCACTCACAGCGTGGAAGAGGCCGCGCTGCTGGGCCGGTATATCATGGTGCTCAGCGCCCTGCCGGCCCGCGTGGTCGCGTGGCTGGGCAATCCCTGCTTTGGCGCGCCGCGCGCCGCTTCGCACCCGGGCTTTTTTGACCTGACCCGGCGGCTTCACGCCGCGCTGGCCGCCGGGGCCGCGCGGGCCGGCGCGAAGGACAGCTTCCGGGCTGATGGGACTTCCGGCGGGGCCGGCGGGGCCGCCGCCCATGCCGGGGACGGGCCATGCGCGCGCTGATCCGGTACGCTCCGGCCCTGGCGTTTCTGCTCCTGCTCTGGCAGCTGGGCTCCGCGGCTCTGGGAACTTTTCTGCTGCCGCCCCCCGTGGAGCTGCTGGGCCTGTTCGGCCGCTCCCTCCTGACCCGCCTTTTTTGGGAACACATGGGGGCCAGCGCCTGGCGGGCCGTGGCGGGTCTGGCTCTGGCCTGGGGCGCGGCCTTTCCGCTGGGGCTGGCCATGGGCCATGCCCGCCGGGTGGATCGGGTGGCGGCCCCTCTGGTGTTTCTGACCTATCCCCTGCCCAAAATTGTGCTTCTGCCGTTCTTTCTGACCCTGTTCGGCCTGGGGGACGCGCCCAGAATTCTGCTCATCGCCCTCACCGCCGGCTATCAGATTCTGGTGGTGACCCGGGCCGCGGCGGCCCGGCTGGATCGGCGCTATGTGGATTCGTTCCGCTCCCTGGGCGGCTCAACCCGGGCTCTGGTGTGCCATGTGCTCGTGCCCGCCGCGCTGCCCGAGGCCCTCACCGCCCTTCGTCTGGCGTCGGGCACGGCGGTGGCCGTGCTGTTCATGGCCGAATCCTTCGCCACCCGGCGGGGGCTGGGCTTTATGATTATGGATGCCTGGGGCCGGGGCGATCAGGCGGAAATGCTCTGCGCCATCCTGGCCATGAGCGCCCTGGGGGTCTTGCTGCATGAGGGATGCGGCGGCCTGGAGCGCCTGTTCTGCCGCTGGAAGCGCGTGGAAACAGGCCGCTGAGCCGTCCTGCGCCGTGCTCGCCGATCAGGCCGTTCCTGCCCCTGCCCGCGGGTTCGGCCGATTCGTGTTCCGTCAGTATTCCTGCTTTTCGTCCTGCGCCGCGGCATGGCGCAGGGCCAGACCGTGCAGCAGGCCGTGGCAGCCGGCCAGCATCATATCGCCGTGGGGGGCGATGAAGGCGCCGTGCCCGGCCAGAAGCTCGCGGCGCGGCCCCAGGATGAAGGCGGGGCGGAAGCCCTCCGCCTCGGCGGGCAGATCCAGCATGACGCAGCCATGGCCGCCGGCGGCCCGCACCTGCTCGTCAGGCAGCCAGCCCCGGCGGAATTCGTCCAGATCCCGGAGCAGAGCCGCCGTGGTCACCAGGCCGGTGTGATGCTCGTACACGCCCAGAATGCGGCGCTGAAAAACCAGAAAAGCCACGGTGTGACTGTTGCCCGCGTTGACCACCAGCACGCCCTCGCCATCGCTGCGCCGCGCCACCTCGGGGGTGCTCAGCGCGCCCAGCGCGGCGGCCGCGCCGCTGTCCGCCACGGGGCCCCCGCCGATGGCCCGGCCGAGGGCGGCCAGGCGGGTGCAGGGGGCCGGAGGCGTGTCATAAAGCCACAGCGCGGGGTCGCCGTGGGAGCTCAGCAGCAGGTCGTGCCACAGGCGAAAGCGTCCCTCGCGGTTGCCCGTGCCGGCATGGACGCCGTGATCCTGGGCGGCGGCGGTCACCAGGGCGGGCCGGGGCAGGCCGGCGCAGGCCAGAAGGGCGTTCCAGAAACCCGGATCATAGTCGGCCAGCAACACGGGGACAAAGCCCTCAGGCCGGTTTTCCGTGATGGTCACGCCCAGCTTCCGCACGCGCTCGGGGTCATCGTGCAGGGCGCTGGCGGCCTGTGGCGTGGCGGCCGCGGGCAGGCCCCGGGCCAGATGATCCTGAAGTGCGGGGGCAAAGCCGCCGCCCATGACCGGGCCGCAGAGCCACAGCGGCCGGCGCTCCTGGGTGAGGGCGCGCACACGGGCCGCCACCCCGAGGGCCGGGGTGGGCAGGACAAAGCGGGGCCAGTTTTCGGGCAGGCAGCCGGGCAGGGCAAGGAGCGCATCCTGGGTGCCGCTGCCGATATCCAGGGCCAGCACCGGGCCTTCCTGGTCAAGAAAAGCGGAAATCGCGGTGTTCATGGCTCCAGCATACCCGGCCCCGCCCTCCGGCGCAAATGGGAGATACCGCATGCGCCATCATGACAGTCTCGTTCGACGCGCGTGCCATCCTCCTCGGCCGACACCTTTTTCTTCGTGAGCGGACGGGCGCTTCCTCCTCTTTTGGCCTTACCCATCCCGCCTGCTGCAGGAAGGTCACAACACTCAGTGTGGCAATGAAAAATCTGCAAATATGACTAAGTAAGATTAATATGAGCAATCTCCACATTTTGAATTAGTGGTGTGGTATATATTGATTCAATATTTTTTATTAAATTTTCATCTGAAATTTTACAAATAAATTTAAATTTAACTTCAAAATCATAATATATATTCATTATTCTTATTTTCTTTTTAAGAATATTCATAGAAGTTATATATAACAATGACGGTGGAAAATTTTGTTTGATTTGATTTTTTAATGAAGAATATCTGCCAATTGATATATTATCAAGTTCAGAATGTTTTGTATTTAATATATGTTGTATAGAATTCTTTTGTTCAAGATACGATGTGCTGAAATATGCTGTTTTGTTATGGGTATCACATTCCCATATTTTAGGAAATATATCTCTTAATGTAGTCATAATGATCATAAATTTTTCTCCTTATGATAATTGAATATAGATATTATATTTTTGAGGAATAGATAGTTTTTTTAGTATATTAACCATATTCATAATATGATATCTTACATTATATTTTACATCTACATAAAACCCATCAGCAACTTCACGAAACATACCATCGCTGCCATTGGCATCAGAAGGTTGCTTTGGTATGGAATTTACAAAAGCTTTTCCGGTTTTGTGAAAACGGATTGGTAAATTTTCTTTTTTCAGATCTCCATGAGTTATGAGAAACTTTACAAATAAGCAAGTTAATTCCGACCAATGCTTTACATCATAACTATATTGATCAATACACAATTTTTTTGGTTTTTTCTTTACCAGTTCAGACGTTTCCCATGTATATAACTCATTAATATTAAAAATAATTTTGACATTTTCCTTTTTTTTATTATATATTATTTCTTCTTGTGAAGAAGAGTGTTTATCAAGAAATTTTTTCTGCTTTTCTAAAGGGAGATTCTGATAAGTTTTTTTAATTTCATCAATAGCATTTTTAGATTTAATTTCTTGAATTTTTTTCTGTATATCATTGAGAAGTGTATCAGGATCGAATTTTTCCTGATTTATTAAAAATGATACCTTTTCAAGCAGTTCTTCATAAACAACAGACGGTGCTTTCATGGCAATCCTCCTGTGAAGGATAATAAATTATTTGTTTTTAAAAGTCAATACAGATGCCGTACTGGCTGTACCCACTTTCCACAAAGATGAAAAAGGATTTTCATGGAAAGAACGAAAGTTTTCGCGCGGCCGTCGCTTGATTCCGGCCCGGTGACCCGCTATGCTGAAGCCTCGCCTGTCCCAGCGAGGCAATCATGAGCCCGGCGCGGCGTTTCGCCCCGCCGGACAAGCCTGGAAAGGCGGCCCAGCGGATATGGCGGATACGGCGGAAACGATCCAACGGATACGGCATGAAAGACAGTTCCCTTCCCCTGGCGCGGCGCGTGCTGTCCCAGCAGGCCGATGCCCTGAATCTTCTGGCGTCGCGGCTGGATGCGTCCTTTGACCAGGCGCTGGACTGCCTGCTGAACACAGCGGGCCGCGTGGCCGTCACCGGCATGGGCAAAAGCGGGCATGTGGCCGCCAAGGTGGCCGCCACCCTGGCTTCCACCGGCACGCCCGCCTATTTCATCCATCCGGCCGAGGCCAGCCACGGCGATCTGGGCATGATGTCCGCGCGGGATGCGGTGCTGGCCTTTTCCAATTCCGGCGAAACAGCCGAACTTTCGGATATTGTCCTGTTTGCGGCGCGGCACGGGATGCCGGTGCTGGCCGTGACCAGAAACGCGGGCAGCTTTCTGGCGCGCCATGCGGATCATGTGCTGCTTGTGCCCGATGTGCCCGAGGCCTGTCCCATAGGCTGCGCCCCCACCACCTCCACCACCCTGCAGATGGCCCTGGGCGACGCTCTGGCCCTGGCGCTTCTGGAAGCGCGGGGCTTCCGGCCCGAGGACTTTCACGAGTTTCACCCCGGCGGCTCCCTGGGCCGCGCCCTGCTGGTGGTGGGCGATATCATGCATGTGGGGGACGCCCTGCCCCTGACCCGGCCCGGCGATTCCATGAGTGACGCCCTGGTGATCATGACCGGCAAGGGTTTTGGCTGCGTGGGCGTGCTGGAGGACGGGCGCCTGACGGGCATGATCACCGATGGCGACCTGCGCCGCCACATGGGGCCGGGCTTGCTTGCGCAGGCCGTGCGCGAGGTGATGAGCCCCCATCCCCTGACCCTGGAGCGCGACTGTCTGGCGGCCCGGGCCCTGGGCCTGCTCCAGCGGCGCGCCATCACCAATGCTTTTGTGGTGGACGGGGACGGGCGCCCGGTGGGCATCCTCAACGTGCACGATCTTCTGCGGGCCGGGGTACGCTGAGGCCTGAGAGGCAAGGCCGGGCCTTGCCGGGCTTAAATGCCGGGCGGCGCGCACCGGGTGAGTGCGCGCCGCCCCGCCGTTCCTGTGTGTTTCCTGTTTTTTCGCCGGGTTCACTCCTGTGGGCTGCGCGGGCGCTTCATGGCCTTCTCAGGGCTGCGCCTCGCCCTGGTCGTTCAGCCACTGGCGCAGAATGCGCATGGCGTTTTCCATGTTGCGGTGGCTCAGTTCCACAATGCGTACCTTTATCTGATCCACCCTCTGCTGATAGGCGCTGCGCGGCCGATCCGCCGCCTGGGCCGGCCCCGCGCCGGGGGCGCGGGCGGGGCCGGGAGCGCTGGGGAATGTTTTGTTCACGGTTTATACCCTCGCCTTGTCATCCTTGAGCCAGGTGCGCAGGATGAAGATGGTCTGCTCGAAGTTGCGCTCGGCCAGCCGCAGGGCGCGGGCCTTCACGTCATCCAGGGTCAGGCCCATTTCCAGGGCGTAGGCGTCGGCTTCCTCGCCGGCGGCGGCCACGGCGCGGGCCTTTTCCTCGGCGCTTCTGGCGGCCTCTTCCTGGGCTTCGTACAGGGCGTACTGTTCTTCGGCTGCGGGCAGACCTTCCAGGCCTTCCACCATGGCTCCGGCTTCCACCTTGGGCCGGATGAGGGCCAGCACCACCGGCCGGACCACCAGCATGATGAACAGGAAGGCCAGAAGAGCGGTGATGAGCGGGCGGCCGAGGCGTTCGGCGAAGTCGGCCAGGAGCTGCGCGGCGCTGGGATCCACGGGCAGGTCGATGTCGCCGAAGGCCACGTTGCTCACCTCAATGGTATCCCCGCGTTCGCTGTTGTAGCCCACGGCATTGGCCACCAGGTCACGGATGCGTTCCAGTTCTTCGTCCTTGCGGGGCACATATTCCCAGGTGCCTTCGGCGTTTTTGGCATAGCTGCCGTCCACGGCCACGGCGATGGTCAGGCGGTTGATTTCGCCCATCTGGCCGACGATATTGTGTTCTTCCTTGTTGATTTCGTAGTTGGTGGTGCGCGATTCGCGGCTGCCTTCCTGTGTGCTCAGGGCGCCGCCCAGGCCGTCGCCGCGGAAGTTCACGTCAGTGGAGCCTCCGTCCAGGTTTGCCCGGCCCTGCTGGGTTTCCTCACTGCGCTGTTCCGAGCGCACCACGGTTTTTTCGGGGTCGTACAGTTCACGGCGGATGGTGCGCTGGCTGTAGTCGAGATCGGCGCTGACCTTGGCGATGTACTTGCCGGGGCCCAGCACGGGGGACAAAAGTTCGTCAATGCGGCGTTCCAGAGTGTTTTCCAGGCGCACCCGGAATTCAAGGTGAGCGTTGTTCACGCCCGATCCCTCGTCTTCAGGGACGTACACGGCCTTGCCGTTGCTGTCGGTGATGGAAACATGGTTCTCGTCCAGCCCTTCCACGGCCATGGTCAAAAGGTTGACCATGCCCTTGACTTCGCGGGGAGATATCTTGACAGCCGGATCCTTGAGACGGAGCACCACCGAGGCGGACGGCGGCTGCTGCTCCTCGATGAACAGGCTGCGCTGGGGAACCACCAGATGCACACGGGCGCTTTCCACATTGGGAAATTCGCTCATGGTGCGCGACAGTTCGCCCTGCAGGGCGCGCTGGTAGTTGATGCGCTGCACAAAGTCGGTCTGCCCCATCTGCACGGTGTCAAAAATTTCAAAACCGATGCCCTGGCCCACCAGAGCGCCTTCGCCCGCGATTTTGATGCGCAGGGGGTACACGTTGCCTTCGGGCACCAGAATGGTGGTGCCGTTATCTTCGAGCCGGTAGCCGATTTTTTCGGCCTGAAGCACGTTGACCACACGGTTGGCGTCTTCCGGGCTCAGCTTGGTGTACAAAACTCCGTATTCCGGGCGGCCGAGCCAGAACACAAGGCCCGCGAACACCGCTATGACAAGAGTGGTGAGCCCCACCAGAAAGATGCGCTGGATGCGGGTGAGTTTAAGCCAGAATTCGCGGCCCTTGTCTTGGATAAGGCGAACATAGTTGGGCATGGTCATACTCCGAGCGAAGATGTCAGAAAAACAACAGGAACGCGCGGGGAGATGCAAAGTTCGTGCCGTCGGCCCGCATCTTGTCAAGGCACGGGCTTTCGGGTAGCTTTTTATGACAGTTTCGGGGCTGCGCGCCGGGCGCCTGGCGGGGGTGGCCGCCGGCCGGCCGCGGAGCGTCGTGATGCCCCGGCGGCGGAGGCGCCTTGCGCGCGGCCGTGTGGCCTGAACCTTGTGAAGACTGGGGCTGATTCCTTGTCCAGAATCATTCTTTACGTCAATTTAAGTCCGTCCTGGCCGTGGCTTTTCGCGACAGTGGACGCCAACCGCGCCCTGCTGGCCGATCACGGCATTGATCTGGGCCCCCTGTATCCCTGGTCCTGCGGGCGTATTCCCTTTCATGGGGAATTCTGGTCCGCCCTGCCGGGCAAGCCCCCGTCCCGGCGGCTGGCGACGCTGCTGGAACAATTAAAGGAGCAGACCCAAAGTTCGCGCGATGTGCTGCTCCTTTCGGGAAACGCCGAACTGCCGAATCATCGGGCTTTGGCGCTGTTGCTGCGTCAATACCTTGATTTGGGCCGCTATGAGGTTCACTGCGTGTATGTGATGGGCCAGCCGCTCTGCCTGCTTGAGCGGTGCTGGCGGAAAGTCGCCAGGCCCTCCGCGGACGCTGTGGAGCAGCATCTGGAGAGCTTTGGCGCGCTGTCCCGCCTGATCACGGAGGCCCGCCACGAGTGGGGGGAGCGGAACGTCACCCTGCTGTATGACACGTGGGACAGTCCTGTCGCGGGCCGGAACGACGAGCTGGCCCACGGCCTCTTTGCCGCCCTGGGCTGCCCCGCGCCCCAGGCCCCCGCGCACCTGCCTCTCCACCCGCTGTTTTTGGCGTCCCACGCCGCGCGCCGCCTGTACCACAGCCTGGAAGTGAGGGATAATGCCTGGCCGGCCCTGGATGAGGGCCTGTTCATGGACTGCCTTGTCCGGACGGAACGCGACTGGGGCGCCGAGCCCATGAGCCCTCGGGTTCTGCGGCAGAGGCTCATCCGGGAAGGGGCGGATGACCGGCGCGCCCTGGAGGATATGCTGAACCTGCCCGGCGGCGCCCTGGAGCCTTCGGACTGGATGGCGGAGCGGCGCGAGGCCGATTTTGACGCGCCCCTGCCCGGGGAACGGGCGGCGGCCTTTGCCGCGGCGCTTCCCGATGAGCTGCGCATCCCCCTGCGGCAGCGCTTTATCCTGGACGCGCCGCTGCTCTCAGACGATCAGAAGACCCTGGACAGGGCTCTGGCCGCGTATGTGCCCGCGTCCGCCGTCCCCGCGCCCGGCCGGGCCGGCGCGTCGCCCGGGGAGCCCGCGGCTGTTCTTCCGTCCTCCGCCGCGCCCGTATCGCGGATCGGCGAGCCCGTTCCGCCCGTGGAGCTGACCGTGCTGACCATGACCTACAACCACGAGGCCTATATCGCCCAGTGCATGGACAGCGTTCTGGCCCAGCGCACGAAGTTTCCGGTGCGCCACCTTGTCCTGGATCATCACTCCACCGACGGCACGCCGGCCATTGTGGCCGCCTATGCGGCCAAATATCCTTCCATCACGCCGGTGCTCCTGTCCTGCCGGCGTCCCACGGAAAGTGTCAGGGGGCTCTTTCTGCGCTGCCGCACGAAGTACGCCTCCCTGTGCGACGGGGACGACTATTTCACCGAGCCCTCCAAGCTGCAACAGCAGGTGGACTTTCTTGAAAGCCGGCCGCACTGCGCCCTGTGCTTTCATCCCGTGGCCGTTGTGTTTGAGGACGGCAGCCAGGAAACGGGCATCTTCCCGCCCATGGGCATGCTGCCCCGGGGTATGCAGGACGAGTATTATCTGGCCGATCTTTTGCGCGGCAACATGATCCAGACCAATTCCGTGGTGTACCGCTGGCGCTTTCGCGAGGGCGTGCCCGGCTGGTTCAGGCCGGATCTGTGTCCGGGTGACTGGTACTGGCATATGCTCCATGCGGAAGTGGGAAAAATCGGCTTTATACCGGAAGTCATGTCCGTGTACCGCCGGCATAAAAACGCGATGTACCGCAATTCGTTCGTGAACCAGCGGGAACACCGCCGCCACCACGGCATGGCGGAGCTGGAAACCTACAACGCCGTCAACGATCATTTTCAGGGCCGCTATTTTCTCCGTCTGGCCTCGCTGGCCAACGGCGTGTTCATAGACTTTTTTGAAATCCAGATGGACGAAGGCGATGATTCGCTGCTGAACCTGGCCTGTGACCGCTATCCGGAGTTTGCCCGGCATTTTTTGAAGTCCCTGAAGCTTGTGCGCCGGGAAAAATCATCATCCTGAGGCGGGAGGTCAGCGCCGCGCCGCGTCTGCGCAGCGCCTGCCCGGGCCGGACGGCCACGGGGCGCCGGCACCTGTGAGGACACCATGAAGGAAAAAAGCTCGTTCGATCCGCCGGTCTGTGTCACCCGGGCCACCCTGCCGCCGCTGGACGCCTACATGGATTGCGTGCGGGACATATTCGCGTCCCGCCAGCTGACCAATCAGGGCAGCTACGCCGCGCGCCTCCAGCAATCCCTGGCGGACTTTCTGGGGGTTCCCTCGCTGTCCCTGTGCGCCAACGGCACGCTGGCCCTGCAGCTGGCCCTGCGCTGTCTTGGCCTGAACGGGAAGACCGTCATCACCACGCCCTTTACCTATGTGGCCACCCTGTCCGCCCTGCTGTGGGAGGGATGCACGCCGGTCTTCGCGGACATTGATCCGCGCAGTCTGTGCCTTGACCCTGCCGGAGTGGAGCGCTGCCTGAAAGAGCACCCCGGGGCGGCGGGCATTCTGCCGGTTCATGTCTACGGCAATGCCTGCGATGTGGACGCGCTGGCGGACATAGCCGGGCGGCGCGGCCTGTGCCTTTTGTACGATGCCGCCCACGCCTTTGGAAGCACTCTGCGCGGAACAAGCCTGTTTGCCTTTGGCGATGCCGCCGTCGGCAGTTTCCATGCCACCAAGCTTTTTCACACCGTGGAGGGGGGCTGTGTGGTCTCTTCCCGCGCGGACGCCAACGATACGCTCAGTCTGCTGCGGGCCTTCGGCCATGTGGGGGATACGCACAAGTGCCTGGGAATCAACGCCAAGATGTCCGAGCTTCACGCCGCCATGGGCCTGTGCCTCCTGCCCTCTGTGCCGGATGGACTGGCGCGGCGCGCCCGCCTGACCGCCCTGTATGACGAGGCTCTGGGCGTGGATGAAACCATGAACGGCGTCCTGCGCCGTCCCGCGCTCGCGCCGGATCTGGCCTGGAATCACGCCTATTATCCCGTGATTTTCCCTGACCACGGCGCGGCCATGCGGGTCATGCGCGATCTGGCGGAGCGGAATATCCATCCCCGCCGCTACTTTTACCCCAGCCTGACCCGCCTGCCCTACATTCAGGGCGCATCCTGCCCCATAGCCGAGGATATTGCGGAACGGGTGCTCTGCCTGCCCTTCTGGCCGGATATGGACGAGGATCTGGTGCGGAAAATCGCCGGCCTTGTTCGCGAATCCCTGCGGGCGTAAGCGCGCGTGCCCGCCCGCGGGCAAATCCGCCGGATCTGTCTGGACATCACTGCCGGAAGATGGCCCGGAAGGCCGTTTGCGCGTGGGCGGCACAGTCCGGCATGCCGCCCGGAATGCGTGCCCGCGCGACCGTCAGGGGTCATTTCCCAAAAGGCGTCGCGGCCCCGCGTTTCGGGGGGCGCCCGGAGATTGCCCGGAGATTGCCCGGAGATTGCCCGGAGATTGCCCGAAAGGGCCTGAGTGAGGGGGCGGGCTCCGGGCCTCCGTTTTCCCGGCGCCCGCCCGCGGTGCGTTGAATCCTGCCCTTAGAATTGCAGCCTGCTGAGTTCGCGGTAGGCTTCCAGTACCTTGTTGCGCACGGCGGAGGTCAGGTTGACGGCCAGTCCCGCCTTTTGCATGGTGATCATGAGTTCGTGGACATTCTGGGTTTCACCGGAGGCAAAGGCTTCGATCATGGTCTTCTTCTGGGTCTGCATGTCGTTGACCGTCGTCAGCGAGTCACGCAGGGTTTCGGCAAAGCCCGGCGTGACCGGAGGCGTGGCGCCTGCGATATCGGCGGCGCTTTTCAGGGCCTGGTTGCGCGCTTTGGTAAAGTCGGCCAGGGCGTTCCTGTAAGCCTGCAAACCGGGGGCGGCGGCGGTGATCATGGCGAACCTCGCGAAAAAAAGCGTTTAGCGGCCTATTTCCAGGGCCTTGTTGAACATGGCCTTGACGGTGTCCACCGTGGTGGCGTTGGCTTCGTAATTGCGCTGGGCCGTCATCATATTGGCCATTTCTTCCACCACGTTGATGTCGGGATAGGCCACATAGCCGTCCTCATCGGCGTCGGGGTGACCGGGTTCAAAAATGCGCTTGGTGGGGCGCCTGTCTACGGCTATGCCCAGAACCCGCACGCCCTTCACTTCGCGATCCAGGGCGCTGCGCATGTGGCGGCCGAAGGGGTTGTCCAGATCACTGGTGATCTTGACCACGCTCTTGCGCTGGTAGGGCACGTTGCCGCCGGGCATACGGGTGGTCTTGACGTTGGCCAGGTTCATGGCGGTGATGTTGAGCTGCGTGCGGTCGGCGCTCATGCCGGACGCGCCGATGTCCAGAGCGGTCATGAAATCCATTTACTTGCTCCCTTCGGCAATAACATTCTTGATGCCGTCAAAGCTGCTTTTGGTAATTTGCGACAGGGCCGTGTACTGGAGGTTGTTCTTGGCCATCTTGACCATTTCCTTGTCCAGGTTCACCCGGTCTTCGCCGTGAACCACACGGGGAACCCAGCGCTTGTACCATTCCGGGCCGAACTTCTCGGGGTCGAACACGGCGGGCATGTGCCCCTGTGAGGTGCGCGACACCTTGCCCCGGGCGTCCAGGTTCAGGGCGGACTGAAGCTCGGCCTCGAACTCAAGCTCACGCGGCTTGTATTTGGGGGTATTGACGTTGGCGATATTGCCCGAAATCACGTTCTGCCGCTGCAGCTGCATGTTCATGACCGAGCCGACCAGACGCACATGGGATTCAACAATGCTTTTCATGAGTTTCGTCTCCCTCCGGTTCGTGCCGGATGTACCCGGCTGCCGGATGACATCATTCAGACGGACAGAGAAAAGCAAAATTCGTGCTAAACGGTGTTTGTTTAGTGAAAACAGTAAGTTAAACAGAAAATCCGCGGTGAAGCCCGGCCCCTGTGTCAGAGTTCTGACTGAAGGCGGCGCTTGTCCTCGCCGTCATCCGTTTCCTTGGCGCGCGCGGGATGGGGGGCGGCATTTCCGGGGCGGGCGCCGGGGGGGGAGGCGCTTGACCTGTTTGGGGAGTGGCGCGGCCCCTTCGTGAGGGGGCCTTTGCCGGCGTGTTGCGGGCCGGGGCTCAGGCGGCGGCGCGGCCGGGCATTTTGCCCTTCAGGCGCCATATTTCGGCCAGAATGGCGGCCACGGCCTTGTACAGATCTTCGGGGATGGGCTGGCCTATTTCCACATTGGCGTACAGGCTGCGGGCCAGGGGGCGGTTTTCGCGGATGGGGATGCCGTGTTCGCGGGCGATGGTCTTGATTTTTTCGGCCACCTTGTCGATCCCCTTGGCCACCACATAGGGCGCGGGGCTCACCGTGGGGTCGTAGCGCAGGGCCACGGCGTAATGGGTGGGGTTGGTGACCACCACATCGGCCTTGGGCACTTCCTTCATCATGCGGCTGGCCATCATCCGCATCATTTTTTCGCGCTGCTTGCGCTTGATTTTGGGGTCGCCCTCGGCCTGCCGCATTTCGTCCTTGACTTCCTGCTTGGTCATTTTGATGTTTTCTTCATAGGTGTGGCGCGTGTACCACAAATCCACGCAGGCCAGGACGACCATGGGCGCCATGGTAAACAGCATCATGCGGAAGCCGGCGCGCAGCATATATGCGCCCAGCCCCGCCGCGTCGCTGTAGTACAGGGCGAGGAAGCGGGGCAGCTCCTCCCGGATGAACAAAAAGGGCACCATGCCGATAATCAGGGCCACAAGCACGCTTTTGCCCAGGCGCACAAAGGTCTGGGGCGAAAAGAACATGCGCTTGAGGCCGGCTATGATGCGAAAATTTCGGAATTTGAACTTCAAAACCTTGGTCGTCCACAGCTTGCCCACCTGAAGGCGCAGGCAGGTGTACGCCATGAGGGCGATAAACACGATGACGGGCAGCACCATGATGGCCAGTTCCCGTATGGCCAGCAGAAACAGGGAGTACACGTTCTGGCCCGTGACGGGGATGGTGGCCGCGTTGGCGAAAAAGAACTGGAACAGCTCGCGCACATGTTCGGCGATGATGGAGAAATAGACATACAGTCCCAGCATGCCGGCCAGAACCGTAATGGTTTTGGTCATTTCCGTGGACTTGGGGACATTGCCCTCGCTGCGCACCTTGTTCCGGCGCTTGGGAGTCGCCCGTTCTGTTTTGCTCGGGTCTTTGTTGGCCACGGGCTTCCCCCTATTGGATGCCGGGGCTCATGGCCCGCAGCAGATTGCTGAACAGCGGGTCCAGCCCCACGATATACTCGCGTATATCCTGGGCCACCAGGCTGAACAGCAGGGACACAAAGAAAAAGCCCACGGCGATTTTGAGCGGAAAACCCACTTCCATAATATGCATCTGGGGCGCGGCGCGGCTCATGAGGGCCAGCGCCAGCTCCACCAGGAAAATGGCGGCCATGACCGGGGCGATGACCTTGATGGTCAGGGCGTACATCATGCCCGCCAGCCTGAGCACCTGATGAAAGATGGAATCGCCCAGCAGAAGCCCCCCCGCGGGAATCCAGCGAAAGGTTTCCGTGAAGGCCCGCAGAAGATAGAGATGCCCGTCCAGACACAAAAAAATGAGCAGGGTCACCGTGTACAAAAGGTGGGCGATGACCCCGGTTTGTCCTCCGCTGGCGGGGTCGGCAAAGGTAATCATGCTGAAGCCCACCTGCATGGCCACCAGCTCGCCCCCGGCCTGGATGCCCGAAAAAAAGAAGCGCACGGACAGGCCCAGAATAAAGCCCAGCACCAGTTCGCCCAGGATCAGCACCGCCACCCCGAAGGGATGGGCGGGCATGGCCGCGCCCGGCAGGCTTACCATGGGCCACACCGCCATGGTGAACACCAGGCAGAAAGCGGCTTTCCACTGGTTGGGCAGGCCGTCCACACCGAATACGGGCAGCATGAAGATAATCAGGCTTACCCGCAGGAAGGTCAGCAGAAAGCTGAGCAGGGCGGCTGGGTCAAAGTTGAAGATGTCCATGACAGGGCTCGCCGCCGCGCCTGCCCCCAAGGCTGCGGGCCGGGGGGGCGGCGCGGGGCAGGGTAACAATGTCCGCGAACAGGGCGGCGGCATACGGGGCCGCCGGAAGCGAAGCAAGAAACGGGCCAATGACCACAGGCCCGAAGCCTCCGGCCTGAAATCCGGCCCGGAATGGTCACTGTCAAAAAAGGGACGGAGACAAAAGGCCCCGGCGCGGGCGCCGGGGCGGGCTTTTCAGGTTCAGGCGCTCTTCTTGCCGTGCTTGCGGCGTTTTTCCCACAGCTTCATGTCTTTCATCTTTTTGCGGCGTTCACGCTGCAGGCCCTTGCTGACCAGCGGCGTGTCCTTTTTCAGGCCCCACTTTTCGCGGTAGGCCGCCGGATCCAGCCCGTGACTGCTAAGATGGCGGCGGGTGAGGATTTTAAAGGTTTTGCCGCATTCCATGCACACAATGGATTTTTCCTTGATGGACTTGCGGGGGCTGGCAATGCCTTCGGGTAGGGCGTCTTCACCCGTTTCGTTTTCGGCAATGCTTTTGAGCCCGACGGACAGACGACGCACCAGAGTGGTGATTTCGTCCTCGGTCATGACGCGCACGCTGGCCTGGGCCTTGACGATTTCCAGAGCCTCTTTCAAATAATCATCCATGCCAGATCCTCCTGCTGGGTTTATTCGTGAGATACGGGAAAATGCAAGAGGCTGTGTTCCGGAAAAAGCGACCTTCGCGTGGTACGGAAAATTCAGTGTCAACAAAGGAAGCGCTCTGTCTGCGGCTTCACGTCATCTTTTGCCCGAGCAACAGCCACATGTGCGATGCACCACAGACAGCATGACCAAAATATGTTGCAAGGGCAAGAATTATTTTTGTGAGCGTCCTTTTTTTTTCAGATAAAGTCGTCTCATGCGCGCCGCGCATGCCCGGGTTGTGCGCCTGTCTCCGCGGCTCCTCCCGCCTGCGCCCTGTTGCGGAAGGAGAACTGATGCGGATCAATGCCGTATTTTTTTACCTTGTAGTTCACGATGCGGTAGCTGGACTTGAGCGCGCGGGCCGCCTTGAGCATGTTGCCCCCGGCCTTGATCAGCGCGTCTACCAGCATTTCCTTTTCAAAGTGGATGACGGCCTCGCCCAGGGACAGATCCGCCCCGGTGGCGGAGCTTTCCGCCGTTTGCAGCGAGGGCGGCAGATCCCCGGAGCGGATGACCTGATCGTGACAGTGCCGGGCGGCGTGTGAGAGGCAGCTTTTCAGTTCGGGCACGTTGCCCGGCCAGTAATAGCGCGACAAAAGCTCCAGGGCGGGGCGGGAAATGCGCCTGACCGCCTGGCCGCCGCGTTCGGCGTGCCGCCGCAGCTCGTGCTCCGCCAGGGGAATGATGTCTTCGCGCCGTTCGCGCAGCGGAGGGATGTGCAGGGCGCAGACATTGAGGCGGGCGAACAGATCAGCCGAAAAAGCGCCCCTGCGCGCCATATCTTCCAAAGCCGCGCCGGATGCGGCGATGACGCGCACATCGGCGGCGGCCGCTTCCGTCCCTCCCAGGCGCGACACTTCATGCTTTTGCAGCAGGCGCAGCAGGGCGGCCTGCGCGCCGGGGCGGAGCTCTTCCACCGCGTCCAGGAACAGGGTGCCCAGGTGAGCCTGTTCAAAGAGCCCCTTCCGGGTTTGAAGAGCGCCGGGGAAGGCCCCCTTGCGGTAGCCGCGCAGCTCGGCCTCCATGCGTTCGGGCGGCACGGCCCCGCAGTGGCAGACCACCAGCGGCATGTCGCGGCGGGGGCTCGCGGCGTGGATGCGGGTGGCCAGGCTCTGCTTGCCCACCCCCGCTTCGCCCCGCAGCAGCACGGGCGCGCGGCCCTGGGCCGCATGGGCGGCCTGTTCCAGAATGTGCCGCATCACCTTGGACTGGGCCACAAAGGGGGCGGTGTCCTCCGCGGGCTCGTCCCCGCGGTATTCGGAGGGCATGTCCGTGGGCAGGCGGCGCTGCCGGGCCATATCTTCCTGAAGATAGGCGGCCTCGTTGGCGATGAGCGCGGCCGCCGCCTGCAGAAAGGCGCGGCGCAGCTCCAGATCCTCGCGGGAGATAAAGGGGGTATCGGCGTTGAGTGTGCCGATGACTTCCCGGGCGGCCAGGGCGCTGCCGCCTGGAGCCGGGGCCAGCACGGGCACGCATAGGAAGGACAGCGAGTCCAGCTCCTCGTCCGTGCGCTCGAAAAGCCGGCTCAGAAAGAGCGGATGATCGCGCATGCGCTCCACAATGACCGCCGTGCCCGTGGTGAACACCTGCCCGGTGACGCCCTCGCCCGGCGAGTAGTCCGCGTGCTGCCGGCGGGGCGGGGTGTCGGCCAGGCTCAGGCGCAACAGTCCTGTTTCAGGCTCAAAGAGCACAAGATGGGCGCGCAGAAAGCCGTGGCGCGCGGACAGCATGCGCAGAAGCCCGCTCAGCGAGGCCTGAAAGGGACGCTGCGGCCCCATGCCCGCGGCCATGAGGCTCAGGGTTTCCAGCCAGGGGCGGCCGTCCAGGCCGCCGGCTCCGGGTAAGGTTCGGCCGTCCAGGCCGCCGGCTCCCGCCGGGGCCGCGGGGCGCGCGCTGCCTGGGCCCGGACTGCCCTCAGAATTCAGGGGATTCATCCGGCTTCACCGCAAGGCGGCGATACGGCTCTGATAATAGGCTGCCTCCGCGGGGGTCGTGTCTTTGAGGGCCGCCACGGCGGCCTCATAGGCGCTGACGGCCTTGTCCTTGAGTCCCGCGGCTTCGGCCGCTTCGCCGATTTGCTCGTGCAGATAGGGCTTGAACTCATCCGGGGCCTTGAGCAGTATCGTTTCCAGCTCGGTCACGGCCTCCGCGGCCTTGCCCTGGCGCAGCAGAAGGTCGGCCAGGTTGAAGCGGGCGGACAGGCCCAGGGGGGAATCGGGCTCGCGCTCAATGAGGGCGCTGTAAGCGGCGGCGGCCTTCTCCCAGTTTTCGCTTTGCGCGGCGGCCTGAGCCAGCTCCAGCTGGGTGGCGGCGTACACCGCGGCCGGGGCGCTGGCGGCAAAGGCCTCCAGGCCCGCCAGGCGGGCGGCGGGGTCAAGGGTGGCGCTGACGCGGCCCAGTTCGTTGCGGGCGGCGGCCGCCGCGCGTTCAAGCTGCCACTGCCAGGCCGCCACGGCCATGACAATCACAATGACGCCCAGCACGGCCACGGCGATGGTTCTGGCGTGGCGGAGCACAAAATCCCACAGGGGGGCGGCCTCCGGGCTGACCTCCGCCTTCATGGCGCCCAGCATCTGGGCGTCGGCTTCGAGCCGTTCGGGAGCCGTGGGGGCGGTGACGGGCCTGGGTTGCTTGATGCGGGGGCGCTGAGCCATGAAAACGCTCCTTGCATGCGGTGCGCGGCAAACGAAAGTGATAAAAAAAAGAGGCGCCTCGGGCGGCCTGATCCGCTCCACACGCTAGTCAAGCATGACAGAAATGTCAAAAGGAAAGTCAGGGTTTTTCGGCTTGCGCGCGGCCCGGCCCCAACGTATGATCATCTCTCCCTGTCCCGTTCCTCCCCGAAATATTTGCCCCGGAGCAGCCGCCATGCCCTGTCCTGATTCCCTTCCCTTCGGGCCGGAAATGACCGCCATGGGCCGCCGGGCCCGCGCCGCGGCCCGCGTCATGGCGTCAGCCGGTTCCGCCGCCAAGGCTGAAGCGCTGACCAGTCTGGCCCGCGCCCTGGAAGAGCATGAGGCCGACCTTCTGGCCGTCAACGCCGGCGATGTGGCCGCCGCGGCCGCCGCGGGGCTGGACGCGCCCCGGCTGAATCGCCTGACCCTGACCCCGGCCATTGTGCGGGATATGGCCTCCGCCTGCCGGCAGGTGGCCGCCATGGACGACCCCGTGGGCGTGACGGAGAGCCAGTGGCGGCGCCCCAACGGCCTGCTGGTGGGCCGCATGCGGGTGCCGCTGGGCGTGGTGGCCATGATTTACGAGGCACGGCCCAATGTCACGGTGGACGCGGCCATTTTGTGCCTCAAGGCGGGCAACGCGGTCATTCTGCGCGGCGGTTCCGAGGCCCTGCGCTCCAACCTCGCCCTGGCCGGGCTGGTGGCCGGAGCGCTTGCGCGGGCGGGCCTGCCCGCCGATGCCGCGCAGCTGGTGCCCTTCACGGATCACGCCGCCGTCACCGCCCTGTGCAAGCTGGACGACTGTGTGGATCTGCTCATTCCGCGCGGGGGCGAAAGTCTGGTGCGGGCCGTCGCCGGACAGGCGGCCATGCCGGTGCTCAAGCACTATACCGGGGTCTGCCATGCCTTTGTGGATGCGGGGGCGGATCTGGACGAGGCCCTGAACATTGTGTTTAACGCCAAGACGCAGCGTCCCGGCGTGTGCAACGCCCTGGAATGTCTCCTGGTGCACGAGGATGCCGCGGCGGACTTTCTGCCCCGGGTGGGCCGCAGGCTCGGCGGGGCCGGGGTTCAGTTCCGGGCCTGTCCGCGTTCCCTGCCTCTTCTGGGACAGGGGGCCGTGCCGCAGCGTCCCGGCGATCTCGGGCATGAATTTCATGATCTCATCCTGGCCGTGCGGGTGGTTCGCGACATGGATGAGGCCCTGGCCCACATTGACCGCTACGGCTCGCGCCACACCGAAATTATCTGCACCCGCGACCACGGGCGGGCCATGCGCTTTCTGCGCGAGGCCGACGCCTCCATGGTGGCGGTCAACGCCTCAACCCGCTTCAACGACGGCGGGCAGCTGGGCCTGGGCGCGGAAATCGGCATCAGCACGTCAAAGCTGCATGCCTATGGCCCCATGGGCGTGCGCGAGCTGACCACCACCAAGTTCGTGGTGCTGGGTCAGGGCCAGGTCCGGGAGTAGGCG
This sequence comes from Desulfovibrionaceae bacterium, assembly GCA_022510785.1. Classification (GTDB taxonomy): domain Bacteria; phylum Desulfobacterota; class Desulfovibrionia; order Desulfovibrionales; family Desulfovibrionaceae; genus Mailhella. Next base: position 31,142 of record JAFLSV010000013.1, read on the forward strand.
GAGGCCCCCGGGGAGCCGCCTGGGAATCGTCTGGAGATGAGCCGTCCGCGGAGAAGTCACATGGAAATGAGCCACCCCGTGCCGGAACCCCGCGTGGGCCTTCTGGGCGGCACCTTCAATCCGGTGCACACCGGGCATATCCGCCACGCCCTGGAAGCGGGCGAGGCCCTCGGGCTTGAGCTCGTGCTGCTCACCCCCGCCGCCGTGCCGCCGCACAAGGCCGCCGCCGGGCTGCTGCCCTTTGCCCTGCGCGTGGAAATGGCGCGGGCCGCCGCGCAGTGCGGCGGAGCACGCGGCGCGGAAAAAAGCGCGGGCGGACACGTCCGCCTGGGTGTCAATACCCTGGAGGGCGAGCTGAGCGGCCCGTCGTATACCTTTGTCAGTCTGACAGCCTGGCGCGGGCGACACCCCGGCGTCACGCCCTTTTTTCTCATGGGCGTGGAAGATTTCACGCAGCTGCACACCTGGCGCCGGGGGCTGGAGCTGCCCCGCCTGGCCCGGCTGGTCGTGGTGTCCAGGGCCGGAGGAGAACGGGAACTGTTCCGCCGCACCCTCGCGCGCTGCTGGCCGGGCGCCGTGAGCGGCGATATGCGTGACGCCCCGCATGGCGCCGGCGGCTCCGCATCCGGCCCTGCGCCTGTCCCCGCATCCGGCGTGGAAAGCGCGCGCCTGCCCGGGGGCGGAGTCTGTTATTTTGTGCCGGCGCCCCGGCTGGACATCAGTTCTTCCCTGGTGCGCGAGCGCTGGATGGCCGGGCGCGACATCCGGGGGCTGGTGCCCGATGCCGTGCGCTCCATCATGGAGAGCCGCCGGGACGAAATCCGGCGGATTTGGGCGGCCCCCTACTGAAGCCGCGCGGTTCCTTCGGGCATCAGGGCCAGCAGGGCGGACTGATCCAGATCGTGGGAGCGGCACACCCAGGCGGCCCCGTCCGTGGCGGCGGACGCGATGGCTTGGAGCAGATGGTTGTAGGCGGGCCGGGCCGAGTCCGGCGGCAGCATGCCGTGCCGGTTGAGCAGCGCCAGCAGGGTCTGGACAGCCGCGCCCATGTTGCCCAGGGCGGAGCTCAGGCCGTGCCGGATGTCCATGTCCAGCGCGGCGCTGATGCCGTCCTGGCCGGTGACAAGACCGAAGCGGGACAGAAGCTCCTGATCCTCGGCGGACAGGGAGGGGATGGCCGCGTGCATATCTTCGGGTTTCAGCGAATGACTCATGGGGTGGCTCCTCGCGTGACGTTTCACGTGATTTCCCGGGGGCTGCCGGGCGGTACCGGGGACGCTCCCGGCGGGGGGACATGCCCGCCGCCAGACGGGCGGAGCCGCGGTCGGAAGCATGGCCGCGCGGAAGTAAGCAAGAAGCGTTCCATCTTGGTAATACGGTGATTTAAAAAAGAAAAAAATAATATGGCTGGCGCGCCGCCGGATTTCTGACTGCGCATGGATGAAGCCGGAATCCGTTCCGGGAATCACCGTCAGCGTGGCCGGCCGGGCAAAGCGGCTGCGGCCCGCGCCGGCCTTCCCGCCGCTTGACCTCGCCGTCCGGCCAGGTATATCATTCACACTATGGAGTATACTCCCGGGGGCGCCCGGTCTGCCGGCGCATCTGCGTGCGCCGTTTCACACAAGTCTTGGGGGTGGCTATGCTGCCTATGGAACCGCTGGAAAACGCCATTCTCGCCCTGTACGACAAGGGCTATTGCTGCAGCCAGGTGCTGGCCCTGCTCATTCTGGGCGTTCAGGGCAAGGAAAACCCCGACCTGGTGCGTTCCCTGTCCGGCCTGTGCCATGGCATCGGCCGCAGCGGCGACGCCTGCGGCATTCTGACCGGGGCCTGCTGCGTGCTGTCCTACCTGGTGAACCAGGAAGCGGGCGACAGCCGCACCCTGCCCGGCGCGGAACTGGTTATCGAGGAGTTTGTGGACTGGTTCAACGAGGCGTCCACACAGCAGTGGGGTTCCATCCGCTGCACCGACATTCTGGGCGAGGAAAAGCCCGGCGGGCCGGACAAGAGCCATTGCCGCGCCCTGCTGGCCCAAAGCTGGATACGCCTGCTGGGCATCCTGACCATGCACAACATTGCCTACGCGGCCGCTCCCGCCCGGAAAAAATAGAAAACGGGCGGGCAAGGCCCGCCCGCGCTCCATGCCGTTCCGGCCTGTCTTCCTCTCCCGCGCCTTGCGGGGAGCTCAGCGTCTCGCCTCGCCCTGCAGTTCGCCGGGCCGGGCCTGCGAGCCGTGGCTTTGCACAATTTTGCTGCCCGGCGGCACGTCGCGGGTCAGCCACACATTGCCCCCGATAACCGAGTCCCGGCCGATGGTGATCCGCCCCAGAATGGACGCCCCGGCGTAAACCGTCACATTGTCTTCCAGAATGGGATGGCGCGGTATGCCCTTGACCAGAGCGCCGTCTTCGCCCTTGGCGAAGGACAGCGCGCCGAGCGTCACGCCCTGATACAGGCGGCAGCCCCTGCCGATGATGCAGGTTTCGCCGATAACCACGCCGGTGCCGTGGTCGATGAAAAAGTTTTCGCCGATGGACGCGCCGGGGTGGATGTCAATGCCCGTGCGCGAGTGCGCCATTTCACTGATCATGCGGGGAATGACCGGGACTTTCAGCGTATACAGCTCGTGGGCGATGCGGTGATGGGTCATGGTCAGAAGCGACGGGTAGCAGAAGATGGTTTCGCCGGGGCTGGTGGCCGCGGGGTCGCCCTCATAGGCCGCCATGGCGTCCAGGCTCAAAAGATGCCGCAGTTCGGGCAGGCGCTCCATGAAGCGCATGGCCTTGTCCTGTGACACATCCTCGCATTCGTGGCACTCTTTGGCGTAGTCCGCGCGGGCGAAGCAGCCGCCCCGGCGGATCTGCTCGGCCAGCAGGCGGTAGATGGAATCAAGGTTGGCGGCCAGATGGTAGCGCAGGGATTCCATATGGATGCGCGAGGGCCCGAAATAGCCGGGAAAAAGCACGGCCTTCAGGCGCTCCATGATCTCCGCCAGTTTTTCGTGGGAGGGCATGGGCGCGTCGCAGTCCGTGGGGTTGGTCACGGCGGAGAGCGAGTCGGCCTGGCTCAGGCAGGCGGCCACGGCGTCCAGCCTGTCCATGCTGTGAGGGCCGCGGGCATCGTTGGGCCGCACGGGCCGGATTTCGCGGCGGGGGCTTGTGGAACACTGGCTCATGATTCAGTCCTGAAGGCCCGCGAACAACGCGGTGGAGAGGTAGCGTTCACCCGTGTCGCAGGCGATGGTGACGATGTTCTTTCCCTGAAATTCCGGGCGCTCGGCCAGGCGCAGCGCCCCCATCAGGTTGGCTCCGGACGAGATGCCGCAGCTTATGCTCTCTTCGCGCAGCATGCGCCGGGCGGCCTTAAGGGCGTCGTCCGTGGGCACGGTGAGGATTTCGTCCACCAGCTGGCGGTCAAACACCCCGGGCACAAAACCCGCCCCTATGCCCTGAATGCCGTGGGCGGAGGGCGCGCCGCCGGACAGCACGGGCGATTCGGCGGGCTCCACGGCAACCACCCTGGTGGAGGGATCGGCTTCCTTCAGGCGGCGCCCCACCCCGCACAAGGTGGCCCCGGAACCCACGCCCGCCACAAAGGCGTCCACATGAAAACCCTGCCCGGCGGCCTGCTCCAGAATTTCCACGCCGGTTCGGGCGTAGTGCATGGCCGGGCCGTCGGGGTTGTCAAACTGGTTGGGCCGGAACGAGCCTGGGATGTCCCGGTTCAGCTCCCCGGCCCTGTCCTGCGCGCCCTTCATGCCCTTTTCCGGCGCGGTGAGCGTCAATTCGGCTCCCAGGGCGCGCAGCAGCATCATGCGCTCGCGGCTGACCGAGGAGGGCATGGTCAGAATGAGGCGCATGCCAAGTTTGGCGCACAGCACGGCCAGGCCGATGCCCAGGTTGCCGCTGGTGGCCTCCACCACTGTGCCGCCGCGTTTCAGCCCGCCCCGTTTCATGGCCCCCTCGATATAGGCGCGGGCCGCGCGATCCTTGATGGAGCCGCCGGGGTTGCGCGCCTCCAGCTTGACAAAGATATTCGCGCCCGCCGCGCGCGGCACCTGTTCCAGGCGAACCAGGGGCGTGTGCCCTATGCAGTCAAGAATGTCCATGGCGTGTTCCTTTGTTGCGGGAAGCCGGGGCTTGTTTTTGTCCATCCCGGGCGCGCCCGCCGCATCGCGGAACGCGCGGTGAGCCGGCCCCCCGGGCGTCCGGGGCGCCTGACTCGCCGGCCGCGTCCGGCGCATGGGCGCACGCGGTATCATCGCGGGTGAACATGCGCCACAGCACGGACTCTCCCTCCGGCCCGTTTTTGAGTTCCGGCGTGACGTGCAGCAGGGGCCGGCCCTGCCATTCATAGGTCAGGCTGTTGTCCGGAGCGATGCGGCACAGCATTCCCTCGGCTATGTCCCGGGGACTGAGCTTTGCGGGGTTGACGCCCAGCTCGAAGAGCTGTTCCCGCAGCAGTTCCTCCACGCGGCGGGCCACCGCGGGGGTGGGCCGCGGGGCAGGGCGGGAGCGGGCGTCGCCGGAAGCCGGGGAATCGGGGGAATGGACGGACATGCTGCCTCCGTGGGGTCTGAACCTATGTTTAATCTTTTGCGCGGGCTTGGCAAGTACAGGGAAACGCGCCGTCCCGCAAAAAGACTTAAGAACCGGGCCGGCGTGTAAAAAAGACTTGACGAAAGAGTCCGGGCCTACTACAAACAGGGCTCACCGAACGGTAGAGGCGCGTAGCTCAGGTGGCAGAGCACTTCCTTGACACGGAAGGGGTCAGCAGTTCAAGTCTGCTCGTGCCTACCATGCAACAATAATGGGAAGGGAGGTTCGCGCCTCCCTTCTCTGGTTTTGGAGATCGCTGAGCCTCCGGCCGTTTCCGGCCGGGGCGGCTTCGGGAGCGTGAGTCATGCAGGTATCGGTTGAAGGCACAATGGTGGATGCGCCCCAGGGCGCGACAGTGGGTGACGCCCTCAGGCTGGGGCTGTCCGGCAAGCGATTCAGGGCGGCTCTGGCGGCCCGCGCCGACACGGGCGCGCTGCTGGATCTCGCCGCGCCGCTGGACGAGCGGACGCGCTCCCTCAGTCCTGTGACGGCGGACGAGCCCGAGGGGCTTCAGCTTCTGCGGCACTCCACGTCCCACGTTATGGCCGCCGCGGTGCAGAAGCTCTTCCCCGGCGTGAAGGTCACCATCGGCCCGGCCATCGACTCCGGCTTTTACTACGACTTTGACACCCCCCGGCCCTTTACCCTGGACGATCTGCCCGCCATCGAGGCCGAAATGCGCCGCCTGGCCGGGGCCGACCTGCCCTTTGAGCGCAGCGTCATGCCCAGGGCCGAGGCGGCGGCCTTGTTCCGGGACAGGGGCGAAAGCTACAAGGCCGAAATTATCGAGGGCATTGAGGCCGACAGCGTGTCCCTGTACCGCTGCGGCGACTTTCTGGATCTGTGCCGCGGCCCCCATATTCCGCGCACGGGCCTGGTGCGGGCCTTCAAGCTGCTGTCCGTGGCCGGGGCGTACTGGCGCGGGGATGAAAAGAACCCCATGCTCTCGCGCATTTACGGCACCGCCTTCGGGGATGAAAAAGCCCTGAGGGATCACCTGGATCGCCTGGAGGAAGCCAAACGCCGCGATCACCGCAAGCTGGGGCGTGAGCTTGACCTTTTCACCTTCCATGAGGATGTGGCGCCGGGCATGTCCTTCTGGCTGCCCAAAGGCATGATGCTGCGCACCATTCTCGAAGATTTTCTGCGCCGCGAGCACTTGAAGCGCGGCTATGAACTGGTGCAGGGCCCGCAGATTCTGCGCCGCGAACTGTGGGAAAGGTCGGGCCACTACGATCACTACCGCGAAAACATGTATTTTACCGAAATCGAGGGTGATGTGCACGGCGTCAAGCCCATGAACTGCGTGGGCCACATGCTCATGTACGGCCAGCGCCTGCACAGCTACCGCGATTTGCCCGTGCGCCTCTTTGAGCTGGGCGTGGTGCACCGGCACGAAAAGTCCGGCGTGCTGCACGGGCTTTTGCGCGTGCGCCAGTTCACCCAGGATGACGCGCACATCATCTGCGCGCCCGAGCAGCTGGAGGACGAAATCTTAAGCGTCATGCACCTGTCCAGCGATCTTATGGATCTGTTTGGCTTTTCCTACAAAATTTTCATTTCCACCCGGCCGAAGGACAGCATCGGCTCCGATGAGGACTGGGAGCGCGCCACCGGCGCCCTCATCCACGCCGTGGAAAAGGAAGGCAAAAGCTACCGGATCAATGAGGGGGACGGCGCCTTTTACGGCCCCAAGATTGATATCAAGGTCACGGACGCCATAGGGCGCGAATGGCAGCTGTCCACCATTCAGGTGGATTTCACCCTGCCCGAGCGCTTTGATCTGGTCTATGTGGGCCAGGATGGCGAGCGTCACCGCCCGGTCATGGTGCACCGGGCCATTCTGGGCTCGCTGGAGCGCTTTATCGGCGTGCTCACCGAACACTACGCCGGAGCCTTCCCCACCTGGCTGGCTCCGGTGCAGGCCCGCCTGCTCAACGTCACCGACGATCAGGCGGCCTATGTCAGGGGTGTGAAGGATCGGCTCAACGCCCTGGGCATCCGCGCGGAAAGCGATGTGCGCAACGAAAAGCTGGGCTTCAAGGTTCGCGAGGCTCAGCTGGCCAGGATTCCCTATATCCTGGTCGTGGGCGACAGGGAAGTGGCGGATGCCGGCGTCAATGTGCGCCTGCGTTCGGGCGAAACCGTGGGCTTCCGCACCGTGGATGACGCGGCGGCCCTGATCCGGGCCGATGGAGAGGAACCTTTTAAGCGCGGAGGGATGAGCTATAGCTTCGCCTAACATGCGACCTCGGCGCGACATGCCCCAGGACGGGGTGCGCCGCAACGAGCAGATTCGGGCCCGCGAGGTGCGGGTGATTGGTGCGGAAGGGGAGCAGATTGGAATTCTGTCCCGGGTGGAAGCCATGGCCCTGGCCAGGGAGGCCGGCATGGATCTGGTGGAAGTGGCCGCCACGGCCGATCCGCCCGTGTGCCGCATCATGGACTTTGGCAAGTTCCGGTACGAACAGCAGCAGAAAAAGAAAGAAGCCAGGCGCAATCAGTCGGTGGTGCAGATCAAGGAAATCAAGGTCAGGCCCAAAACCGACGATCACGACTACGAAACCAAACTGCGTCATATCCGCCGTTTTCTGGGGGATGGCGACCGCTGCCGGGTCACGGTCTTTTTCCGCGGGCGCGAAATTGTCCACAAGGATAGGGGCCAGGCCATTCTGGAACGGGTCATCGAAGATACCCGGGATGTGGGCCGGGTGGAACAGGAGCCCAGCGCCGAGGGCCGCACCCTTCAAATGCTGCTGGTGCCCCTGCCCAAGAAGTAGGCGCCCCCGCATCGGGCCGCGCGGAAGGAGAGCCGCCGTTCCCCGGCAGGGGAAGGCCCGCCGCGGGGCGGGCCAGTGTGGGATTTTTGCTTGCGGATTATGCCAAAAAAAGGCATGATTCGCCCTTTCGGTTCGCACACTCGCGTTTCGGCCCATTCACGCCCGGGCCCGCGAAGAGCCGCGAGTTTTTTAAGGAGTAGACCCATGCCCAAGATGAAAAGCAGCCGTTCCGCCGCCAAGCGCTTCAGCACCACCGGCAGCGGCAAGTTCCGCCGCCGCCGCCAGAACCTGCGCCACATCCTGACCAAAAAAGACGCCAAGCGCCGCGCCCGTCTGGGCCAGGGCGCCCTGGTGGACAGCGCCAACCTGAAGGCGGTGAAGCGCCTGCTTCCCTATGCCTGAGTTTCCGGTCGCGCCTGCGGGTGAAAGCCTCTGGCTCTTCGGCCGCGACCTGACCGGGAAGAACATTCACGCCGCCGCGGATCGGCCGCGGCAGCCTGTCGCCCCGCTGGCCTGATCTCCGCCTCGCGGGGGCTGAACACTGGAGGATATCCATGCGTGTGAAGAGAGGTCTTGCTGCCCATCGCCGGCACAAGAAATACCTGGACATGGCCAAGGGCTTCCGGGGCGGCCGCAGCCGTTTGTACCGCATCGCCCGCGAAGCTGTTGAACGTTCCCTCGCCTATGCCTACCACGGCCGCAAGCTGCGCAAGCGCGACTTCCGCCGGCTGTGGATTTTGCGCATCAACGCGGGGGCCCGCGCCAACGGGCTTTCCTATTCCCGCTTCATGCACGGGCTCGAGCTGGCCGGGGTGAGCATCAACCGCAAGATGCTCGCCGACCTCGCCGTACGCGAAAAGGCCGACTTCGCCGCCCTTGTCGGGCTGGCCAAATCCAAGCTGGCGTAAATCCATCGGGCGCCCCCGCCCGCCCGAAGATCCGGGGACGAATCGGGAGGCGCTCTCTCACCGGGCCGCTTTTCCGCCTCGCGTATGGGCGGGCAGGCGGCCGCTTCTTCTCTTTTTTCCATCGCAGGGGCCTGTCATGGAACTGTTGGAGCACATGGAAAGCCTGGCCGGGGCGCTGACCGAGCGCCTGAGCCAGGTTTCGTCGTTACCGGAGCTGGAAGGCTGCCGGGTGGATTTTCTGGGCCGCAAGGGGCGGCTGGCCGAACTCATGGCCCGTCTGCCCGAACTGCCGCCCGCCGACCGTCCGGCGTTCGGCCAGGCCGCCAACCGGGTCAAGCAGCGGCTCACCGCCCTCATTGAGGAGCGCCGGGCCAGCCTGGAGCGGGAGCGGGAAGCGGCGCTTCTGGCCCGCTTTGACCCCAGTCTGCCGGGCCGCCGGCCCTGGGCGGGCTCCCTGCATCCCATTACCCTGGCCATGGAAGAAGTGTGCTCCGTGTTCCGGGGCATGGGCTACGAGGTTGTCTCCGGCCCGGAGGTGGACACCGATTTCCACTGCTTCGAGGCCCTGAACATGCCGCCCGAGCACCCCGCCCGCGACATGCAGGACACCCTGTACATCCGGGACAAGGTGGTTCTGCGTACGCACACCTCCACCATGCAGATCCGCACCATGCTCCAGCGCCGGCCGCCCCTGGCCGTCATCGCGCCGGGCAAGGTCTACCGCCGCGATTCGGACGTCACGCATTCGCCTATGTTCCACCAGATAGAGGGCCTTCTGGTGGATACCAAAGTCACCCTGGCCGATCTGCGCGGCACGCTCACCGCCTTTCTGAAGGCCGTGTTCGGCGAAAAGACGCGGGTGCGCTTCCGCCCCAGCTTTTTTCCCTTTACCGAGCCCAGCGTGGAAGTGGACATGTCCTGCACCCGCTGCGGCGGGGAAGGGCATGTCCATGGCGAGACCTGCCGCATCTGCAAGGGATCGGGCTGGCTGGAAATCCTGGGCAGCGGCATGGTGGATCCCGCCGTGTTCGAGGCCGTGGGCTACGACCCCGAGCGGGTCACGGGCTTCGCCTTCGGCCTGGGCGTGGAGCGGGTGGCCATGCTCAAGTACGGCATCAGCGACATCCGCCTCAATTTTGAAAACGACGTGCGCTTCCTGAGCCAGTTCACGGTGTGAGGGTACGGCAATGCTTTTGAGTCTCAACTGGTTGCGGGAGTTCGTGCCCTATGGGGGCACGGCGGAGGAACTGGGTGAACGCCTGACCATGCTCGGCCTGGAGCTGGAAGAGCTGCTCCATCCCTATGACGGCATCAGGGACGTGGTGCTGGGGCGGGTTTTGACCTGCGACACCCACCCCGACTCCGACCATCTGCATGTGACCACGGTGGATCTGGGGGGCGAGGCGCTGACCATTGTTTGCGGCGCGCCCAACGTGGCCGCCGGCCAGCTGGTGGCTGTGGCTCCGGTGGGGGCCGTCCTGCCGGGCGGCCTGCGCATTAAAAAGGCCACCCTGCGCGGCGTCCCGTCGGCGGGCATGATCTGCTCCGAGCGCGAACTGGGTCTTTCCGACGACCACAGCGGCATTCTGGTTCTGCCGGAAAGCAACCGGGCCGGGCGCAGGCCCGCCCCGGGCGAACGCCTCATCGAGGCCTACGACTTTGATCGCGAGGTGCTGGACATCAGCATCACGCCCAACCGGGGGGACTGCCTGTCCGTGCTGGGCTTCGCGCGGGAAGTGGCGGCGGCCTATGGCCTGCCCCTGACCCTGCCCTCTTTTGACCTGAAGGAATCCGGCCCCGATATCGGCCCGGAATTGCCCGTGGAGGTCAGAGACGGCGAGCTGTGCCCCTGCTATACCGGCCGCGTGCTGGAGGGGGCCAGGGTCATGCCCTCGCCCGCCTGGATGCGCTGGCGCCTGCACGCCGTGGGCATCCGTCCCATCTCCAACCTGGTGGACGTGACCAACTATATTCTGATGGAACTGGGCCAGCCCCTGCACGCCTTTGATCGCGACAAGCTGGAGGGCGGCCGCATCATCGTGTCCCCCGCCGTGGAGGGTGAGCGCCTCATTACCCTGGACGGGCAGGAACGCGAGCTGAAACCCGGTGACGGCCTCATCCGCGACGCCGCGCGGCCCGTGGCCCTGGCCGGGGTCATGGGCGGCCTGGCCACGGAAATCACGGACGGCACCAAAAGCGTGTTTCTGGAATGCGCCGTGTTCCGGCCCGCGTCGGTGCGCCGCACGGCCCGCCGCCTGGGCCTGTCCAGCGAATCGTCGTACCGTTACGAGCGCGGCGTGGATCAAAGCGGCATGGATTTCGCGCGGGAGCGCGCCGCGGCCCTCATGGCCGAACTGTCGGGAGCCTCGGTGCGCACGGGGGTCTGCCGCTGCGAACCCAAGCCCTGGAGGGCTCCGAGCATCCGCTTCCGCCGGGCCAAAGCCGAAGACCTTTTGGGCGTGCCCCTGGAGCCGGACTTCTGCGCTGACACCCTGAAATCCCTGGGCTGTGAGGTGCGGCGCGGCGGCAAGGCTGAAGGAGCGGACGACTGGAACGTGCGCGCGCCCGGCTGGCGTTACGACCTCACCCGCGAGGCCGATCTCATTGAGGAAGTGGCCCGCTTCAGGGGGGTGGACAGCCTGCCCGCCACGCTGCCGGCCATTGTCCAGTCCCTGAAGCGTTTCGGCCTGCCCGAAAGCCGCCACGGCTTTCTCATGCGGGTCAAAAAGTGGGCGGCCGGCCTGGGCCTGAACGAGGCCATCAATTACAGCTTTGTGGGCAACAGGGATCTGGATCACCTGCGCCTGCCGGCGGAGGGCCGGGTGAAGATTCTGAACCCCCTCACCGCCGATCAGGACGTGCTGCGCACCTGCCTGGCCCCCGGCCTTTTGCAGGATGTGCGGGTCAATATCGCCCAGGGCGCGGCGGGCCTGCGCCTGTTTGAAATTGCCGAAGCCTTCCGTCAGGACGGGCGCAGTGAAACCACGGTGGCCGAAAATCGCCGCCTGGGTCTGGTGCTGTACGGCGCGCGCTTTGACAGCGCCTGGCCGCAGCCGGATGAAGATGTGGACTACAGCGATCTCAAGGGGCTGGTGGAACACTTTTTCCTGCATTGCCTGCACCTGCCCGCGCCGCGCTTCGAGGTTCTGGACGGGCATCCCTATCTGGCCCCGGCCGTGAAGCTGCTGGCCGTGGACAGCGACGGCGCGGAAAGTCCGGCGGGCGCGCTGGGCCGGGTCAGGCCCGACTTGGCTGACGCCTACCACGCCCGCAAGGCGGTGTGGCTGGCCGACCTCGATCTGGATTTGCTCCAGAGCATGGCGGCAAAGGCGAGCCTGGCCTTCCGTGCCCTGCCGGTCTACCCGCCGGTGCGGCGCGACATCACGGTCATCGCGCCTCTCACGGTGCGCGTGGCCACGGTGCGCGACGCCCTGGAGGCCGCCGGCCGGGGCAAGCGTTCCCTGCTGGAAAGCGTGGAGCTGCGCGACCTCTATGTGCCTGACGGCGCGGAGGAACGCCGCCTGACCTTCCGCCTGACCTTCCGCCACGCGGATCGAACCCTTCAGGACGCCGAAGTGGATCGCGAGCGGGAAAAGATGGCGGCGGCCCTTGTGCAGGCCCTGCCGGTCAGGATATAAGAAGGCCGGCCGGGCTGTCCGGCAGAATCTGCCCGACCGCTTTTTTCCATGCGTCAGGGGCTTCGGCCCGCACAGGGATTTCGGCCAACAGGGGGAGGCCATGTCCGGCACGCGCACAGAAGAGTACCGCATAGGCGAGGCCGCCCGCCTTCTCGCCCTGAAAACCTGCGTTCTGCGCTTCTGGGAAGGCGAGTTTCCGCAGTTGAACCCGGCCCGCACGCCCAAGGGACAGCGCCTGTACAGCAAGGCCGATATGGCCCTTCTCCGCCGCATCCGATCCCTGCTGCACGAGCGGGGCATGACCATTGCGGGCGCCCGGCGTGTGCTGGCGGGTGAGATGAGCGTTCCATCTGGCGGCGTCCGGCGTGTGCCGGCGGACGATGCGGGCGTTGCGCGTCCTGCGCCGGCGGCTGCCAGCCTTCCCGCGGAAGGCCGCGCGGTGGATTCTCCGTCGCGCCGCGGTCCGGAGCAGGGCTCCCTGGTTGAGCCGGGCGTGCCGCCTGATGCGCGGGCCTCAGCCTCTGCCGTGCCCGCCGCGCTCCCCCATGGCGCGGACTCCACCACTTCCCCTCCTTTGGCTTTCCCCGCGCGGCGCACCGATCCGGCGGAAAGGACAAGGACGGCGGACGAGGCCCTGAAGGCTCTGGCCGACGCCGCGGCCGAGCTGGAACGCCTGCGCGAACTTTTGCAAGGACATCCGGCATGATTCTTTCCCCTTCCATGCTGTCGGCCGATTTCGGCCATCTGGCCCAGACCCTGGACGCCCTGCGGGGGGCGGGCCTGTCCTGGGTTCACTGGGACGTGATGGACGGCCGCTTTGTGCCCAACATCACCTTTGGTCAGCATGTGCTGCGCCAGATGCGGCCGCTCTCGCCCCTGTTCTTTGATGTCCACCTCATGATCGAGGAACCGGAGCGCTATGTGGACGATTTTCACAAAGCCGGGGCCGATCTGCTGGTGGTTCACGCCGAGGCCGCCCGTCACCTGCAGCGCACCCTGGCGGAAATCCGCCGCCTGGGCATGAAGGCCGGGGTGGCCCTCAACCCGGCCACGCCGCTGGATGTGCTGGACTATGTCCTGGATGATGTGGATTTGGTGCTGATCATGAGCGTCAACCCCGGCTTCGGGGGCCAAAGCTTTCTGCCGCGCACTCTGGACAAGGTGGCGGAGCTGTCCCGCCGGCTGGGCTCCCGCCCGGCCGCTGGCCCGGGTTCTGATCCCGCCCCTGCTCCGGCCCCCCGCGCGGCGTCTGGTCTGAGCCCTGATCCGGCCTCCCGGCTTGCCCTCTGGCCTGAAGCCGGCGCGTCCCGTCCCCTCATCGAGGTGGACGGCGGCGTGGATCCCGGCAATGCGGGCGCGCTGGCAGCCGCCGGAGCCGACGTGCTGGTGTCCGGCTCCGCCTTTTTCTCGCACCCGCCCCTGGCGGAGCGCCGGGCCGTGTTCGAGGCTGCGGCCGCCGCGGCCGGCGGGGCAACTGCGCCCCCGGCAAACGGGGGGCGTCCGTAGGCCGGCGCCCCCGCGCACTGCCCCGTTTTCTCCGGTTCTGCCTATTGACCGCTGAGAAGGGATGCTGCATTGTCAGGGCACGGTTTGGTTCCGCAAAAACCGTGGCGCGCCTGTCCTTCGGGCGGCCCCATCGGCGCACCATATTTCCGGGAGAAGTCCATGCCCAGCCGTTCCGAACTGGTCAATGCCCTGCGCGCGCTCGCCATTGACGCCATTGAGCAGGCCCAATCCGGCCACCCCGGCGCCCCTCTGGGCATGGCCGATATGGCTGAATCCCTGTGGCGCGGTTTTCTGAAGCACAATCCCGCCGATCCCCGCTGGCCCGACCGCGACCGCTTTGTGCTGTCCAACGGGCACGCCTCCATGCTGCTGTATGGCCTTCTGCATCTGACGGGCTATGAGCTGGGCATGGACGATATCCGCCGTTTCCGGCAGATGGGCTCGCGCACGCCCGGCCATCCCGAACGCGCGCGGACCCCGGGCGTGGAAGTGACCACCGGCCCCCTGGGGCAGGGACTGGCCAGCGCCGTGGGCCTGGCCCTGGCCGAACGCCTGCTGGCCGAAGCCTTCAACCGTGAGGGCTTCCCCGTGGTGGATCACCGCACCTGGGTCTTTGTGGGCGACGGCTGCCTTATGGAAGGCCTGTCGCAGGAAGCCTGCTCCCTGGCCGGAACGCTGGGCTTGGGCAAGCTGACCGCCCTGTATGACGACAACGGCATTTCCATCGACGGTTCGGTGAGCGGCTGGTTCGCCGACGACACGCCGGCCCGCTTTGAGGCCTGCGGCTGGCACGTCATCCGCGGCGTCAACGGCAACAGCGGCGAGGAAGTGGATAAAGCCCTGCGTCAGGCTCTGGCCGTCACGGACAGACCCACCCTTATTTGCTGCAAAACCGTCATTGGCTACGGCTCGCCCGGCAAGGCGGGCAGCGCGTCCTGCCACGGCGCGCCCCTGGGCGCGGAAGAAGCGGCCGCCGCCAAAGCCGCCCTGGGCTGGACTCATCCGCCCTTTACGGTGCCTGACGACATCCGCCAGGCCTGGAGCGCCCTGGCCAGGGGCCGCGCCGCTCAGGCCGCCTGGGAAGAGATGTTTGCCCGCTATCGGGCCGAATACCCCGAAGAGGCGTCGGAATTCTCGCGGCGCATGGCCGGGGATTTGCCCGCGTCCTGGCCGGAAATAGCCGCGGCTGTGCAAGAGGAGATGGCGGAAGATCAGCGCTCCCTGGCCACACGGGTCTGGAGCAAAAATATTCTGGACGCGCTGGTTCCGGCCCTGCCCGACATGGTGGGCGGTTCCGCTGACCTCAGCGGCTCGGTGGGTACCCGGCCTTCCGGCGCGCGGGACGTCGCGCCGGGCGATTTCAGCGGCGGTTATATCCACTACGGGGTGCGCGAGTTCGGCATGGGCGCGGTCATGAACGGGCTGGCCGTGCACGGCGGCTTTCTGCCCTACGGCGGCACCTTTCTGGTTTTTTCGGACTACGCCCGCAGCGCCATCCGCCAGGCCGCCCTCATGCGGACGCGGGTGGTCTGGGTGCTCACCCATGATTCCATCGGTGTGGGGGAAGACGGCCCCACCCATCAGCCCGTGGAGCAGGTGCCTTCGCTGCGCCTCATTCCCGGGGTGGATGTCTGGCGGCCCTGTGACGGGGCCGAGTGCGCCGCCGCCTGGATTTCGGCCCTGGAGCGGGCCGACGGCCCCAGCTGCCTTATCCTCAGCCGCCAGAATCTGCCCCGCCCGGCCCGCGGCACGGAACAGATTTCCCAACTGCGCCGCGGGGCCTACGTCCTTCGTGACTGTGAGGGAGAGCCGGAACTTCTCCTGCTGGCCACGGGCTCCGAAGTGGATCTGGCGCTGCGCGCCGCGGCCGGGCTGGAATCTCTGGGCCGCAGGGCGCGTGTGGTGTCCATGCCCTGCTCCGAAGTCTTCGAGCGGCAGGATGCGGCCTACCGGGAAAGCGTGCTGCCTTCGTCCGTGCGGGCGCGGGTGGCGGTGGAAGCCGCCGCTTCGGACTGGTGGCGGAAATATGTGGGTCTGGATGGCCGCGTGGTGGGCATGACCGGCTTTGGGGAATCTGCCCCGGCCGGCGAATTGTTCACCCGCTTTGGCTTTACGGTGGAAAACGTGGTTCGGCAGGCTCTGGAGCTCGTGTAAGCGGTTTTCTTCATCCGGAAAATCCCCTCCATGGCCTCAGTGATACAAGCGAATCTTCCCATCAGAAGGAGTTGACGATGAAAGTACTGACTATGGATGACGTGGAGCTGCGCGGCAAGCGGGTCGTCATGCGCCTGGATCTCAACGTGCCCATGAAAAACGGCGTCATTACCAGCGACAAGCGCGCCCGGGCCGTGCTGCCCACCATCCGCAAGGCGCTGGATGCCGGGGCCTCGGTGATTCTACTGTCGCACCTGGGCCGCCCCACCGAAGGCGAGTTTGATCAGACCTTCTCCCTGAAGCCCGTGGCCGAGCACCTGGGCAAGCTGCTGGGCCGCCCCGTGGCCTTTTGCGCGGATCCTCTGGCCGGGGTGGATGTGAAGCCCGGCGACGTAGTGCTGTGCGAAAACGTGCGCTTCCTCAAGGGCGAAAAGAAAAACAACGACGAGCTCGCCGCCAGACTGGCCGGCCTGGGTGATGTGTATGTGATGGACGCCTTTGGCGCGGCCCACCGGGCTCACGCCTCCACCGAAGGCGCGGTGCGCAAGGCGAAGGTGGCCGTGGCCGGGCCGCTCATGCTGGCCGAAATGGAAGCCGCCGAAAAGCTGCTGGAGCATCCGGCGCGCCCGCTGTGCGCCATTATCGGCGGCTCCAAGGTATCCACCAAGCTCACCGTGCTGGAAAATCTGCTGAAAACGGTGGACTGCCTCATTGTGGGCGGCGGCATTGCCAATACGTTCCTGGCGGCGTCCGGTCACGCCATGGGCGCGTCCCTGGTGGAAAAGGAGCTGGAGCCCGAAGCGACACGCCTCATGGCGCTGGCGAAGGAACGCAAGGTGGATCTTCCTCTGCCGCAGGATCTCGTGACGGCTCCCGGCCTTGATCACCCCGAAAAGGCCGAGGTGCGCGCTCTGAGCGCTCTGGGCGCGCAGGACGCCGCTCTGGACGTGGGGCCGGAAAGCGTCCGCCACTACGCGCCCTTCCTGAACAAGGCCGCCACCGTGGTGTGGAACGGGCCGGTGGGCGCCTTTGAAACCCCGCCCTTTGACAAGGCCAGCCGGGCCATTGCCGATATTCTGGCCGCGTCTTCGGCCTATACCGTGGTGTGCGGCGGCGATACCGTGGCTGCGGTGGAAGCCTTTGGCGTGGCGGACAAGATGAACTACCTGTCCACCGGCGGCGGGGCCTTCCTGGAAGTGCTGGAAGGCAAAAAACTGCCTTCCGTGGCGGCCCTGGAAGACCGGGCCGCGAAGTAAGGCACCGGAGCCGGGCTGACAGGCCGGGCCAGGGCCTGACGCCTGTCAGTTTGAAAAGGCTTTCCTTATAATGACATAGGCAGTGCCAGAGCTGGGACGCCCTGGACTCTGGCACTGCCTTTCTGGTTGAGCGTTGACCCGGGCAGAAACTCTATCCAGAGCCGGAGCCGCTATGCATTCATGGATTGAGCCAGTCCGGCCCGGAATGGCAGCCGGAGACTTGTACCAGTGAAGTTGTGGCCGGAACCGGTGGCCGGAACCGGTGACCGGGACGTGTGCGGAGCCAGATATTCGGTCGCCTTTGCCGTCACGCCGGGAGTAACTGGGAATATCTGGGAATATCTGGGAAAATTAATGAGAGAGACTAGTATGCCCAGTATCAGAGGATGATAACGGGCGTGACATTGGCTCTCTTTTTGAGACAGTGACACCGTTTGACACTCCACGACTTGATGTATTCATCCTATTATAAGAATTGGTATATTTATTGCGCATTTTCTCTCTCTATTCATCCGTTTTCCGATGGAAACGGGCGGTTATCTCGCGCACTGACGATTTTATTGATGATTAAAAAATTAGGGTCATGACTAGCTGAGAGAAGCTAAAAGGGCTAAAAGCAAGTCATGGCAAGC
>JAFLSV010000014.1 GCA_022510785.1 Desulfovibrionaceae bacterium
TGGCCCGCACCACCATCAACGTGCTGGGTGACGCCACGGGCGCCCTGTTTGTGACAAAGCTTGAAAACGGAGAACTCAGGCCGGAACCCGAAGCGGCCTGAGGCGAAGGATCGGGGCGGCGGGGTCTGGCGGCAGCCCCGCCGCCGCTGACGCTGACGGAAAATCGTACGGAAATCACATGGACGGACACTGCATTGGCATTGTGGGCGGACTGGGGCCCTACGCGGGGCTGGATCTGGTCAGGAAAATTTTTGACAGCACCAGGGCCGCGCATGATCAGGATCATGCCCGCGTCATGCTCCATTCCTTCCCCGGTGACATCCCCGTCCGGCCGGAATTTCTGCTCGGGCTCACCGACGTGAATCCCGGCCATGCCATCGGTGAGGTCATGGCCGGCCTCGCCCGCGCCGGGGCGGACATCATCGCCATGCCGTGCAACACGGCGCACAGCCCCCGCATCCTCGACGTGGCCCTGGAACGGCTCCGGGCCGAAAACGGGCACATACGCTTCATCCATATTATTGAAGCCGCGCTCAGCCAGGTCCGGCGCATCGCGCAGCCGGGCGCCCGCGTCGGCCTCATGGGCACGGTGGCCACTTTGCGCACACGGCTGTACCAGGACGCCCTTGAACACGCCGGCTTCACGCCCGTCATTCTGGACGACGGCAGCTGCCAAACGGTACAGGACGCCATCAGCCATGACGAATACGGCATCAAGGCCGCGTCCAGCCCGGTGACGCCCCGGGCCCGGCACATGCTGCTGCGCGCCGTGGAACAGCTTGCCGGTATGGGCATGGATGTCCTGCTGCTGGGCTGCACGGAAATTCCCCTGGCGCTGACGGAAAGCGCCTATTTCGGCATTCCGGCCGTGGACGCCACGAGGGCGCTGGCCAGGGAACTTGTGCAGGCCTGCATCCCCGACCGGCTCACCCAGGAATAGAGGGGCACGGCATGGAAGCCTCGGTGAATCCACCGTGCCGCGCCCGGCGTATACGCGCCATCTCATTGTTTTAACGGAAAAAATCCTTTGCCGGCAGTGGATTATCCTTGACGGGATACATCCGCATGCCTGTCATGCCTTGACAGTGCTCAAGGCTCGTCCCATAATTCACCCAAAAAAAAGACATGTCTGGCCCATACGCCGGCATGCCCGGGAGACCGCTCAAGCAAGGAGGAAGTATGCCGCGTTTCATGTATTTTCTGCTGGCCACAGCAGCGCTCATTGTGGGTTATATCTTGTATGGAACCTTTGTGGACAAAGTGTTCGGCGCGGACGCCAACCGTCCCACCCCGGCCAAAACCAAGGCCGACGGCGTGGACTATGTGGAAATGCATCCCGCCAAACTGTGGCTCATTCAGCTTTTGAACATCGCGGGCGTGGGCCCGGTGTTCGGCCCCATCATGGGCGCGCTGTACGGCCCCGCCGCCTTGCTCTGGATCGTGATTGGCAGCATCTTCGCCGGCGCGGTGCATGACTACCTGGCCGGAATGCTGTCCGTCCGCTACGGCGGCGCCAACGTGCCGGACATTGTGGGCTACAACCTGGGCAACATCGCCAAGCAGATCATGCGCGTGTTCGCCGTGCTGCTGCTGGTGCTGGTGGGCGTGGTGTTCGCCACCGCCCCGGCGGGCCTGCTGGCCAAGCTCACCCCGGAAAGCATGGGCTTCTGGTTCTGGCTGCCCATCATTTTCCTGTATTACTTCCTGGCCACCATCGTGCCCATCGACAAGCTCATCGGCCGCATTTACCCGCTGTTCGGCGCCCTCTTGCTCATCATGGCCGTGGGCGTGACCATTATGCTGTTCGTCAAGGACAGCGGCTCGTTCTATCAGTGGGCCGAATGGACCAACCAGCATCCCAAGCAGCTGCCCCTGTGGCCGCTGATGTTCATCACCATCGCCTGCGGCGCGCTGTCGGGCTTCCATGCCACGCAGTCGCCCCTCATGGCGCGCTGCATGGGCAATGAAAAGCTGGGCCGCTCCGTGTTCTACGGCGCCATGATCGCCGAAGGCTTCATCGGCCTGGTGTGGGCCACCGTGGGCATGAGCTTCTACAATTCCCCCGAAGCCCTGCAGGCCGCCGGCGTCCCCGCCAACGTGGTGTATGAATCCTCGCTGGCCCTGCTTGGCCCCATCGGCGGCGTGCTGGCCATCCTGGGCGTTATCGTGCTGCCCATCACCTCGGGTGACACCGCCTTCCGCGCCGCCCGCCTGACCATTGCCGACATGATCGGCATGGAACAGCGGCAGCCCGTCAAGCGCCTGACCCTGGCCGTGCCGCTGTTCGCCATCGGCATTGTGCTCTCGCAGATAGACTTCAACATCATCTGGCGTTACTTCGGCTGGTCCAACCAGACCCTGGCCGCCATCGCGCTGTGGGCCGGAGCGGCTTACCTGTACCGCCGCAACCTGCTGCACTGGATTGCCACCGTGCCGGCCACCTTCATCACGGCGGCCAGCGTGACCTATATCTGCTACGAGCCCACTATGGGCTTTGGCATTGGCATTGACACCTCGTATGTCATCGGCGTGGCCGTGGCCGTGGTGTGCCTGGCCGCCTTCCTGATCCTGGGCAGGAAGCCCGTGGAGGGCGTTCCCGCCGAATACGCGAATGCCTGATCTCCATACCATAACCCGCCGCATCTGACACAGGCCGCGGCGGCATAAAGGCCGGAAACGCTCATGCGTTTCCGGCCTTTTCCATTCAGGCTGCGGCCCCAGCACTGCCGTGAGTTGCTGCCGCCAGTCCCAAAGCGGCCTCAGCATTCCCGCATAACATCCTCATACAGATTTTGCAGGGCAAGGCAGCGGGCTTCCAACGTATAGCGGGACGACAGTTCCCGGCTGCGCGCCGCCCACACGGCCCGCCGGCCGGAGTCGGCACACATGAAATCCAGAGCCCTGCTCAGTTCCTCCGTCCGCCCCGCACGCACCAGCAACCCGTTGCCGTCCACAATGTCCGGGCAACCTCCCACATCGGTGCTGATCACGGGCAAACCCATACGCACGGCCTCCAGCAGCGCATTGGGCGCGGAATCCATACCCTGGGACGGGAAGACAAAGGCATCACAAACCTGAAGCAAATCGCTGACGTGATCATAATATCCCACCACACGCACCCTGTCTTCCACATGCAGTCGCCGGATAAGAGGCTGCCAGAGTCCAGGTGTGACGCCGATCAGAAGCAGCACAGCGCTGCGGGCCGCGCCCTGAACCTCTGCGAAGGCACGAATCAGCGCTTCTGTGCCCTTGACCGGATTGTCGTTGCCGATGTTGCCCAGCACCAGCTCCGCGGTGTCCAGTTTCCATTCGGCCCGCACCAGCGCCGCATCGCGCCGGGGTCTCACTCTCTCATCCGGCACGCCGTTGGCCAGCACCCGGATTTTGGAGGCAGGGCAGTGCCAGCTTAAGGAGCGTGCACAGGCCCACGAGTTGGCCACAACACGCCGCAACCCCGGCGACCAGTACGGCAGGGGATTTTTCGGCCGGGTGATAATACCCCGATGGGCCACACACACCACGCCACGCCGCCGCCAGATCATCCCCCACAGAGCGGCCAGCTTGAGCGCACGATTATGAAAGGCATGGATCAGGGCCGGCCCGTCACCAATCAATGATTCCAGTGTGTCACGCCACTGAATCCACTTTGCGGGCAGACGCACCCACCAGGCAGGAATCTCCGGCCTCAGCCAGAGTTCGGAATCGGCGGGCAGACACAGCCATGCCTCATGCCCAAGATCGCGCAGCCCTGCCGTCTGATACAAAGCCTGATGGACACCACCGCTGAATATGGAAGAGGAAGTCAAAGTAACAATGCGCATGGAGCGGGAATCAAGAACAGAAACATAATAATATCATTGACAGGTACACCGTCGATGCGAAGATTTTGAAAAAGCCAAAGTATATGCTAATATATTGAAAATACAAACTAATTACAGAAAGATTTTTTGGATAAAATTTTTTCCGATAAAAGCTTGACCAATATATCCACCCGGGAGTATTGATTTTACCCGTTCATCGACGGTGTACCTGTCAATGAGTCTCCCGGAGGCGTCCCCTTCCGGCAAATTCATGGGTGAAATAAATACTGCCAAACCCTAGTGGGCAATGCCCCAGTCCGGGCCATAGCCCCAGTCCACGGCCAGAGGCACCGACAGCTCCGTGCCGCCCACCCGGCGCATGGTCATCAGCTCGGCGACCCGGCGGCCCACGGCCCCGGCATGGGCCTCGGGGGCTTCCAGCACCAGTTCGTCATGCACCTGAAGGATCAGCCGGGCAGACAGGCCGCGCAATTCCTCATCGCCGTGCACCGCCAGCATGGCCAGCTTGATAATGTCCGCCGCGCTGCCCTGAATCAGGGTATTGACAGCCTGCCGCTCGGCCTGGGCGCGGGATGCCGCGCTCTGGGAGCGCATGTCGGGCAGGGGCCGGCGCCGTCCGGCCAGAGTGGTGACATAGCCCCGCTCACGGGCCTGTTGCTCCACGTCGTCATAAAATTCCTTAATATGGGAAAAATGCGCGAAATAGCGCTCCATGAAGGCCCTGGCTTCGGCCAGGGCCATGCCCAGCTCCTGGGCCAGCTTGCGTTCGCCCATGCCATAGATGAGCCCGAAATTGATGGTCTTGGCCCCGCGGCGCTGATCGGGCGTGACGGCGGACGCATCGATGCCGTTGAGCAGGGCGGCGGTGCGGGTATGAATATCCTCTCCTTCCCGGAAGCCGGCCAGCAGGGTGGCATCCTGCGAGTAATGGGCCAGCACCCGCAATTCCACCTGGGAATAGTCCGCCGCCACCAGCACCTTGCCGGGCGCGGCGATAAAGCAGCTTCGCATGCGCCGCCCCAGATCGCCGCGCACCGGAATATTCTGAAGGTTGGGGTTGCTGGACGACAAACGGCCCGTGGCCGTGGCAAGCTGGTTGAAGGTGCTGCGGATGCGGCCGTCCGCGCCGGTCAGGCGCGGCAGGGGTTCCAGATAGGTGGATCGCAGTTTCTCCAGCTTGCGGAATTCCAGCAGGGTATCCACCACGGGATGATGGCCGGACAGTTTTTCCAGCACATCCTGCGAGGTGGAAGCCTGCCCCCCCCTGGTGGCCCTGGCCGCGGGCAGGCCCAGGCGCTTGAACAGCACCTCGCCTATCTGCTGGGCCGAACGGATGTTGAACTCGCCCCCCGCCTCCTCATAAATGCGGGCGCTGAGCTGATCCAGGCTGGCCTGCACCTCGTCCAGAAAAGCGTGCAGGGCGCGCACGTCCACGCCCACGCCCGCCCGCTCCATATGGGCCAGGACGGGGATAAGCGGCAGTTCCATCCGCTTCATGAGCGGAAGCAGCCCGGCCCGCTCAAGGCGGGTGAGAAGATCCGCATGCAGAGACAGGGCCAGCGCGGCGGGCCGCTCCTGGGGCAGGCCGCTGTGCTCCGCATGAAGGGCGGACAGCCGGGGCCAGCCGTAATCCCGCTCTTCCGGGGCCAGCAGGTAGGCGGCCAGCCCCAGATCAAACCACAGATCCGGGGACACGGTTTCCCAGACTTCATCCTCACGCATCAGGCGCTTGACATCCGGCGCCACCACGGTGGAGGCGCTGGCGGCCCAGGCGGCCAGAGCGTCCGCCGGCCCCAGGTATCGCCACTCGTCCGCCTTGCCGCTGTCACCGGCACCATCGGCGGCGGCCACGGCCACCGAAAAACCCGCCTGCCCGGCCGCCTCGCGCGGCGCGTCCGGGGGCGGCGTCAGGGCCAGCGTTCTGCCCGCGCAGGGCGGCAAATCCGCCGTGTCGCGGGTTTTGGGCGTTTCGGGCGCGGGCGCGGCGCAGCCCAGCAGGGACAATTGCGCCGGCGCAAGCGAGCCGGCATCAGCCGGGCCGCCTTCGGCCCTCACCACCCCGCGCCGGATAAGTTCGGAAAGCTCGCGGTGGAGCGAGCCCATTTCAAATTCCCGGAACAGGGTCAGGGCCGCGCGACCCGGCAGGGGCCGGACGCGCAAATCATCCGGCGTCAGGCCGGCGCAGCGCCCAAGGTCAAGGGTGGTCAGGCGACGGTACAGAAACATGGCGTCCAGATTGCCGTCCAGCTTTTTGCGAACCGCGGCGGGAGCCTGATCACAGCGATCGCGCAGGTCTTCCAGATTGGCAAAATCACGGAACAGGGCTTCGGCCGTTTTGGGGCCTATGCCCCGCACCCCGGGCACGTTGTCGCTGCTGTCCCCCACCAGAGCCTGAACGTCGGGCCATTGCCCGGGCGTCAGGCCGGTCTCTTCCTGAAAGCCGCGGAGGGTGACGAGCTTTTCGTCCCGCGCGGAAGGATCCCACAAGACCACGTTGTCCGCCAGGCACTGGCGCAAATCCTTGTCCATGCCGATGATCACCACGGGCCGTTCCGCGCGGAAGCGATGGGCCAGACTGGCGATGCAGTCGTCGGCCTCGCAGCCGTCAGCAACTTCCACATGCAGCCCCAGGGCCGCCGCCATGCGCCTGACCGGCTCCACCTGACTTGTCAGAGCGTCGGGAGCGGGCGGACGGTTGGCCTTGTAGGCGGGAAATATCTCGTGCCGAAAATGCGTGCCCCGCCCGTCCAGAAGAAACGCAAAAAGGGTGGGCATTTCCTCCTTCAGCAGCTTGAGCAGCACCCGGCCCACGCTGTAGATGGCGCCGGTGGGCACTCCGTCCGAACGACTCATGGCGGCGTTGGCAAAAAAGCCCCGGTACAGGAAGGCCGTGCCATCCATGAGATATAAAGGTTCCTTTGTGAAACCAAGGCGCTGCTTGAGTGACATGTGCTCCCCCCTGCCCGGTACAACGTGACATGCCATGGTAGCCCTTTTCCCCCGCAAGGGCAAAGCCCGCCCGCGTCAGCGCCTGGCGCGGGCGGGCGCGACAGTTCCGGCCGCAAAAACGCGGGGCGGAAAAATTTGCCTGTTCCCGTGCGCTGACAGCGCCCGGCCCGCCTGGCAGGCTCCTTGCATTGTCAACAGACTGACAGCTGCCGGGTTAAAATTGCCGCACGAACGGAATTTTTTGCCGACATGCATCAATAACCATCTAAAATATCAAGTAAAAATATATATGGCACACAAGATGCATATTGCAAGGCAACATGACCGGGTGGACGCGCTTCGCGTTCCATCCCTGTCAGCGCCACAACTTTTACGCATGGAGGGGATTCCATGAGCAGTCATCTGGATTACGAAATCAACAAGGAACTGGGCGAATGTTACCTGTTCATGGGTGAGCTGGACAAGGCCGAGGATTATTACATCAAGGCCTCCGCCAGCAGCGGGGAACAGGCTGATCCCTACATGGGGCTGGCCACCATCGCCATGCAGCGCGGCGACATGGCCGGCGCGCTGACCCACTACAGCAAGGCCGCCACCATTCAGGAAAGCGACAAGGCCCTGGCCGGCCTGGGTCTGGTTCACATGAATCAGGGCGAACATGCTCAGGCCTTTGATCTGTTCAGTCGCGCCCTGGCCCTCAACCCGGCCAACGCCGTGGCCCTGGGCTGCATCGTGCGCGAAGGCTATGAACAGCAGCGGGTGGAGGAAATTATTCCCCTCCTGCGCAGCAGCCTGGACGCCACCCATGACAGCAACACCCGGATTACGCTGGCAGGATGCCTGCTCTTTGTGGGCGAAACCGAGGAGGCCCGCCGCCACCTGAGTGAAATCCTCGACGCCGACCCCGGCAATGCCAACGCGCGCGAACTGTATGATCACATCGCCGCCTGACACCGACACTGTTTGACAAGCCGCGCGGGCACACGCGCGTGTGCCCGGTCAAAACCCCCTGTTTGACCAAAGCGGCATCTCCATACTCCCCTCCCCATGATTTTCCGGCTCCGCAGTTGGCGCTCGGAGCCGGAAAATCCCTTTCACCGCATGAGGAAGAGTTTTCCTCCAGCCCAGTCGTGCCAGAACATAACCGGGGTGAGCATCAAGGCGGCCGCCCGGTGGCCGCACCTGGCACGGCCGGGCTCTTTTCAATGCTCCCTGAACCATCTTCCCGCCAGAGCCGTCAGCACATCCACGTCGCCGCCCGCCGCCACGTTGAGGAAGGAGCGATATTCGCGCACCACATCCTGACTCATGGGGTTGGACTCAAAAATACCGGTGAACAGGGCGGCATCCGAGGTCAGCATGGATCGCGCCGCTTCGGTTCGCCGTTGGAGCGAAGGGGTCAGAAAGGGTACAATGTCGTCCCGCTGAGAGAGCATGGCGAAATAGGCCACGCTGGTGATAAAATTAAGCCCCTGCACGGCGGCCATGGCGCGGTCGTGGGCTTCGGGCGTGCTGCGGAAGGTGGTGCAGCCCATGGCTTCAAACAGCCCTTCCACCACGCGCGCGGCATCATCGTCCGTTTCTTCGGCGGGTGTGACGCACACCGCGGTATAATCGGACCTGGGGCTGGGGCCGAACAGGGGATGCGTTCCCACCACCGGCCCGGCGTAGGCCCGGCGCATGGCCCGCACGGGCAGCATCTTGACCGAGGCGATGTCCGCCAGCACAGCCCCCGCCCTCAGGTGAGGAGCCGCCAGCATCGCCACCTCGCCCAACACGGCGGCGGGCACGCACAAAAGCGCCACATCCGCCCCGGCGCAGGCCCCGGCCAGAACATCGGGGGTCAGGGGCATGTCCACGCCGCGCACCGCCTGACCGGCAGCCTCCAGCCGTTCCATCAGCATGGCCCCCATCCGGCCACGGCTGCCAATAATGGCTGTAACGCTCATACGTTGTCACTCCGGCGTTCCGCCACGCGGCCACGCCCTCCGCGCAGCGCCGCCCAGCTGTCCCAGAAGGAGGGAAAGGACTTGCCCACCACCTCCGGATGATCCAGCCGCACATCCGCGCCGCGGCACTCCAGCAGAGCCAGACTCATGGCCATGCGGTGATCATTCCACACGCCCAGTTCCAGAACCCGGCCGTCCAGCCGGAAATCCGCCCCCAGGCCGTGAATGAGCAGACCATCGTCCCGCTCTTCCACGGATACCCCGGCCTTCAGCAGCTCACGGGCGGGCGCGGCGATGCGGTCGCTTTCCTTGATGCGCAGGTGGGCCACGCCCCGGATGCGGGTTTCACCCTCGGCGGCGGCGGCCAGCACCGCCACAGTGGGCACCAGATCGGGGCAGGCGCTCATGTCCACATCCACGCCCCGCAGCCGTGAGGGCCGGGCGCTTACCCGCCGCGCCCGCTCCACGCCGGGTTCCACCTCCAGCTCGGCCCCCATGCTCCGCGCAATGTCCAGCAGCGCGCGATCTCCCTGCAGGCTGTCCGGCCGCAGCCCGCTGACGATCACCGGCCGTTCGCCCAGAATCCCCGCCGCCAGAAGATAGGACGCGCCCGACCAGTCGCCCTCCACGGCATAGCGGCCCGCGCGCCAGGCCGACGGCCTGACCCGGAAGCGCACGCCGCCGGGACGCGCCGCCCTGACGGAACGCCAGTCCACGGCGCGCCATGGGGCGTCGGGCCCGGCTTCGGGATCGCGCTCGCTCACGTCAAAATGCACGCCGAAATCGCGCATGGTCTGCAGGGTCAGACCAATATAGGGCCAGGAAACCACCTGCCGCCCGGTAATTTCAATGGTCAGCGGCCCCCGCGCCTGCGGCGCGGCCATGAGCAGGCCGGAGAGATACTGGCTGGATTCCTCCAGAGCCATGCCCACCGCGCCTCCGTTCAGCCCCGAGGCCTCCAGCACGCAGGGCGGATAGCCCTCGCGCTCCTCAAAATGAAAACGCGCGCCCAGCTCGCCGAGCGGCCCGGTCAGACCGCCCAGAGGGCGGCGATGCATGCGCGGGGCGCCGTGAATGCGAAAGCGCCCCTGGCCCGAGGCCAGCAAAGCCGTGAGCAGGCGGCAGCTTGTGCCCGACTCGTGAACATCGCAGGACACGGGCTCGGCGCCGGGGCCCGCCCCGGTCAGCCGGCCGCCCACGCCCCGCACTCTGTATGCGCCCGAACCCAGGGGTTCAAACAGGGCTCCCGCCGCGCTCAGTATGGCCCGTGTGCGTTCAGGATCCGTGCTTTCCAGCACGCCTTCCACCAGAGACTCGCCCCCGGCCAGGGCCGCGCCGATCAGAACTCTGTGCGATACCGACTTGGATGGCGGCGCTTCCACACTTACAGGTTCCATGCCTATATTCCTCACCAGTTCGTCAGCATATTCAAGGGACAAATCCGGGCAGCCCGAGGCAGAAAAAGTGCCCGTCTTGCGCACGGGCACAGGCCAGCCGTGAGGCGGCAAAAAAACGTTGGAACCTCGTCCGCGGCCGCGCATGGAGGGCCAGAGCCCCAGGGCCCCGGCCCTCCCGCGCGGCGTTCCACGAAGGCGTTACACAAAAAAGAGCAGGGTCAGCACGGCGAACAGCGGACACAGAATACCCACCGACCACACCATGTACCCGAAGAAGCTTGGCATCTTCACGCCCTGCTCCATGGCGATGGAGCGCACCATGAAGTTGGGCGCGTTGCCGATATAGGTAATGGCTCCCATAAACACCGCGCCGGCCGAAATGGCGGCCAGGGTATTGCCCTCGTTCATCAGAACCTGCGCGTCGCCGCCCGCGGTGTTGAAGAACACGAGGTAGGTGGGGGCGTTGTCCAGGAAGGACGAAAGTGCGCCCGTCAGCCAGAAGAACATGGCGTTGTTGTGCGTGCCGTCGGCATTGGTCACCATGTGCACCACGCTGGCCAGGGCGCCCTGTTCGCCCGCCCGCAAAATGGCGATGGCCGGAATCATGCTCATGAAGATGCCGATGAACAGCTTGGCCACTTCCAGAATGGGTTCCCAGGTAAAGTCGTTGCGCTTGCGGCATTCCTTGTCGGTAATGACCCAGGAGGCCACGGCGATGACGATGTACATGAGATCGCGCACCACGTTCTGCATTTCCATGGGCACGCCCAGAATGTGGAAGGTGCGGCCCGTCCAGGCGCCGGAAATAAGGGTATTGGCAACCACGCAGGCCAGAAGCACAAAGTTGACGCCGCCCTCGATGCCCAGCTTTTCGCCCTGGCCGGACGTCGTGCCGGGAGGAGTGGGCCGGCCTTCCTTGTTATACAGCGCGGTATCCACAACAAAGTACAGCGCCAGCAGGATGCCGGCCAGCAGGGCCGTTTTGGTCAGCAGGTGCACCGTGGTCCAGAAAAAGCTCACGCCCTTGAGGAAGCCCAGGAACAGGGGCGGGTCGCCCAGGGGGGTGAGGGAGCCGCCGATATTGGCCACCAGAAAAATGAAAAACACCACCTGATGCACGCGGAAACGGCGGTGCTGGTTGGCCCGCAACAGCGGCCGGATGAGCAGCATGGCCGCGCCGGTGGTGCCCATCCAGCTGGCCAGCACCGTGCCGATGAGCAGGATAACCGTGTTGACCACGGGCGTGCCCACCAGGGATCCTTTCAGGCGAATGCCCCCGGCCACGGTGAACAGGGCCAGCAGAAGCAGAATAAAGGGCAGGTATTCCAGCAGCAGGGAATCCGCCGCCAGAAAGATGGCCAGGCCGCCGCCGTACACCAGCCAGCAGGGCACCAGAAAGGCCAGGCCCCAGAACAGAGCCACCTTGCCGTAATGGTGGTGCCAGAAGTGAGGCACAACAATGGGCCCCAATGCGATGGAGAGCAACATGCACACAAAGGGAACCACCCAGATCACGGACAAATCAACCGGCAGGGAAGGATGCTCCGAAGCCAGGCACAGGGCCGGCATCAGAAGCAGTGTCAGCAGAAACGGCACAAGGACTCGCAATTTTGGCATGCCACTCAACTCCTTTCAAAAAGACAGGGTATGCCCCGGCATATCATGAAAGTCTCACCATCGGCAAGAACAAGCGACGCCCGCGGCGGGCGGACTGGACAGCGCGGCCCCTTGCCGCGGCCAGAAAAGGGAAGCCTGCCGCCGCATTCCCCGGTTCGGGGAGGCTCTGCCCGGCCTCATGGCCATGCCGGAGCGGATATTCATCCTTTTGGTGATTTCATAAAATTTTTTCCTGGAAATTCAACTGATTGAAAAGGCATTTTCATGGAAATGGCGAATATTTCCGCCGGAGCCGGGCCTTGACGAACGCACGTGCCACGGGCATGGGAAAGAAAGAACGGCATTGTTCGCCAGGAGGTTCCATGCTGCATCCGCCCAGTATTCTGACCATCGCCGGTTCCGATTCCGGCGGGGGAGCGGGTATTCAGGCCGATCTCAAGACCATGACCATGCTCGGCGCCTACGGCATGAGCGTCATTACCGCCCTCACCGCCCAGAACGGGCTGGGGGTGACCGGCATCCACGCGCCTGATCCGTCTTTTGTGGCCCTGCAGCTGCGCACCGTGCTGGAAGGCTTTCCCGTCCAGGCCGCCAAAACCGGCATGCTTTTTTCCTCCGCCATCATTGGGGCGGTGGCCGACATTCTGGCCACACGGAACTTTCCGCTGGTGGTGGATCCGGTGTGCGTCAGCCAGAGCGGCCATACGCTGCTGGAAGAGGACGCCGTGGAAGCCCTCAGGGAGCGCATCCTGCCCCTGGCCGATCTGCTCACGCCCAACCGGCCCGAGGCCGAACTGCTGGCCGGCATGCCCATACGCTCCGATGCCGATACGGCCGAGGCGGGCCGCCGGCTCCTGGCCATGGGTGCCAGGGCCGTCCTGATCAAGGGCGGCCACTGCGAGGGCACGCCCATTTTTGTGACGGACTGGCTGATCACCCCTGACCACGATCCCGATCCGCTGCGCCAGCCCCATGTGGATACCCCCAACAATCACGGCACGGGCTGCACACTGTCCGCGGCCATCGCCACATGGCTGGGCTTCGGCATGCCGCTGCGGGTGGCCGTGACCAGGGCCCAGGAATATCTCAACACGGGCCTGCGCCACGCCTACGCGCCGGGCGAGGGGGCGGGCCCGCCCTGCCATTTCGCCGCGCTGCGCCGTTGAACAGACTTCGTACCACGCCTCAACCACGACACGACTCATGCTGGCCATTCTTGACTACAAAGCGGGCAATCAGACAAGCGTGCTCCGCGCGCTGCAATCCCTGGGTATTCCGGCCGGAATTACGGCCGAACCCGCCGCGCTGGCGGCCGCCGACGGCATCATCTTCCCCGGTGTGGGCGCGGCCGGGCAGGCCATGCGTCAGCTGCGCGACACGGGCCTGGATGCCGCGCTGCGGGCCCTGGTGGCGGATGGAAAGCCGCTGCTCGGCGTGTGCCTGGGCTGCCAGATTTTGCTGGAGCGCAGCGAGGAAAACAAGACCGCCACCCTGGGCATTCTGCCGGGCCTCTGCCGCCGCTTTCAGCCTGAATGGCGGGACGGGGAGCGCCCCATCCGCATCCCGCACATGGGCTGGAACAGCCTGATTGTGCGGCGGGCTTCGCCCCTGCTGGAAGGCATCCCCCCCGACGCCCAGTTCTACTTTGTCCACAGCTACTATCCCGAACCCCGGCCTGACCTGGTTATAGCCGAAAGCAGCTATGGCACGACCTTCGCGTCGGTCTACGGCCGCCCGGGCCTGTGGGCCGCCCAGTTCCACCCTGAAAAGAGCGGCGCGCCGGGCCTGCGCCTTCTGGCCAACTTTGACGCCTGGTGCAGGGAGGCACGCCATGCATGATTCCCGTCCTGCGAACCGCGCGCATCTGAGCAAACGGATCATCCCCTGCCTGGACGTGCGCGACGGACGCCTGACCAAGGGCGTGCGCTTTCAGGGCAACGAGGACATCGGCGACCCGGTGGAGACGGCCCGCCGCTATTACGAGCAGGGCGCGGACGAAATTGTGTTCTACGACATCACGGCCTCACACGAGGCGCGGGGTATTTTTCTGGACGTGGTGGAGCGCGTGGCGTCGGCCATCTTTATTCCCTTTTCCGTGGGCGGCGGCATCGCCAGCGTGAGCGACATGCGGGCCGTGCTGCTGGCCGGGGCGGAAAAGGTGTCCGTCAACTCGGCGGCGGTCAGGCGTCCGGAGCTCATTGCCGAAGGCGCGGCAGCCTTTGGCTCGCAGGCCGTGGTGGTGGGCATGGACGTGCGGCGGGCCACCGTGAGTGACGCCCTGCCCTCGGGCTATGAAATCGTCATCCACGGCGGCCGCACGCCCACCGGGCTGGACGCCGTGGCCTGGGCGCGGCGCTGCGAGGAGCTGGGCGCGGGCGAGCTGTGCGTCAACTCCATTGACGCCGACGGCACAAAGGACGGTTATGAACTGACGCTGACCCGCCTCATTGCCGACGCCGTGACCATTCCGGTCATCGCGTCGGGCGGCGCGGGCGGGCCGCAGCATCTGGTGGACGCCGTGACCACGGGCGGCGCCTCGGCCGCGCTGGTGGCCTCCATCGTGCACTACGGCACCTATAGCATCCCCGAGCTCAAAAGCTTCATGCATGAGGCCGGCGTGCCCGTGCGCATGGTGTGAACTGAATTACTCTTTCTCCTGCCCGGCAATCTCAAGCAAATACGGCTCAAGCAAATTTTTAACCAGATAACGACTGCCATTTACAGACAGATGATCATCATCAGAATACAATGGCATTTCATCAGCGTCAAACATAATGCATTTTCCGTTCGGACAAAATACATCTAATCCGTTTATAATTTCTGCGCCTTTAATCTCTTTCAGAAGATCCAGATATTCTTTCTGATGCTGATAGACATCTTTTCTAAGCATTTGAGGATACTCAGTAAATGAATTTAATGCAAATAATGGACGCCTGATAAAATTACGCGGCTCAATATTCTGCGGAAAAACTGGATTTTCACTGACAATATAAACATATTTACCAGTACCATTCATTTCATCAACAAAATTTTGTAGCAATGGTTTAAATTTATCTCCTGATTTAGACCATTTTTTGGCATCAACGTCCCTGCCGTTCAAATTCACAACACCGCGCATAAAAACAAAAATATGGGTAATATCTTTTTTGGATTTTAATATGTTAATAACACGCTTTCGCTCTTCCTGGGCCTGATACTGATCAAAGCGAAAGGGTATGCAGACGGTGTTCAGTCCAAGGCTTTTATTTTTCTCAGCTATCCCTGGAAAAGCCGCGTAGGCATGGCTATCGCCGATAACAGCCACAGTTTTCTCTGAACCGGCATCCTGATAGTGTGCGAAAGATAATGTATCCAGCTCAGGATCGTATTTTAATAAGCTTCCATCTTCGGCCACCCCCATGATTAAAGCATTATATTGTTTTTTTGCTATACTGACGGGCTCGTCGGGAATATCCTTTTTAAATACATAAAATCCTGTGCTACCGATACAGGTCATCAATATAAGCATTACCAAAACTTTGAGTTTTATGCCGCCTTTTCCAAAGCGGATGGGGCGCTCAACCAGAAAATAGGTCAGAATCGCCAGCAGAAGGGCAATCAGCACACATATCAGGCGGATAAAACGCCACTTCCACAGCCCGGCCCCTTCTCCTCCCAGTATTGTGGCATAGGAGAGCAAAGGCCAGTGCCAAAGGTACAGCGGATAGCTGATTAAACCGACTCCCACCGCAAGTTTATGAGAAAAAATCCGCCTGTTCAGCCAACTGCGCTGACCGGCGGCAATGATCAACACCGCGCCGCAAACCGGCCACAGCGCGCTGTAGCCAGGAAAATACCGGTTTACCCGACATACGAGCAGGGCAGCCACAAGGCATGCCAGGCCCAAAACGGCAAGCAGGTTACTGGCGCACGTTCCATCGGCGGACTCCACATCCCGCCGCAGAACTCTGGCAACGCCATGGTCAAATTTCAGCCAGGCCGGACGCAGCCTGGCTGCATGTCCCGGCAGCGCGGCCAGAACAATACCGGAAAAAATCTCCCAGAACCGGGTAAACGGCGCATAAAAATCCAAGGAAGGACTGCGGCGGAAAAAATAAAAATTGGAGGCCAGTGAAGCCAGCATCAGCACAATACTAAGCACCAGCAGATTATATTGTCTTTTCCAGGCAAAAATTAACAGCAATGGACTGATAATATAAAACTGTTCTTCAACTCCAAGACTCCAGAGGTGCAACAGAGGTTTTAGTGTTGCACTCACATCCCAGTAACCTATTTCTGACCAATAAACCAGATTTGCAACAAAAGCGGAACCACCAAGTGTATGTTTTCCAAGGGCTTGGTATTCATCGGGGAACAGTAAGAAATGCCCTGCAAGCAGCACAACGGGAAGCATCAGGAGCAGAGCTGGAAAAATGCGCAATATTCTCCGTGAATAAAAATGCAGAAGGCTGAAGCTGCCTGCCGATAAGCCCCTTAAAATAATGCCGCCAATCAGATACCCGGAAATAACAAAAAACACATCCACACCGACAAACCCGCTTTTGAAATCGTGCGGAAAGGCGTGGTAACACAGGACAAGGCATACGGCCAGTGCGCGCAGACCATCAATATCCGGGCGATAAAAATTTTCAGATCTCATGGCGTTCCCGTATGCTGGGCGCAGCCCGTCAGACACAAAAGCGCTTTAACGATGATGGCGTAAACGCGGTACCAGGGGAGACGCCCGTCGCCGGCACATTCATACGGGCTGGAGCCGTGCTATTGCGCGGGCGCGGAAGACGCGCTGTCCACGCCGTGGGGACGCTCGCGCAGAGATTCGGACAGGGAGGGCGCGTCCTCGCTGCGGCAAAAGATGTCGGCCGCCGGGGCGTCCAGGGCCAGGGGAAGCACCTCGTCCACATGGCGCACGAGCAGAATGGTCAGGGACTTCAGAATTTCTTCCGGAACGTCCTTGAGATCCTTTTCGTTATCCGCGGGCACAATAACGGTCGCTATGCCCGCGCGGCGGGCGGCCAGCAGTTTCTCGCGCAGGCCGCCGATGGGCAGCACGCGGCCGCGCAGCGTGATTTCACCGGTCATGGCCACATCGTTGCGGACGGGAATGCCCAGCAAAGCCGACGCCAGTGACGTGGCCAGGGTGATGCCGGCTGACGGCCCGTCCTTGGGCGTGGCGCCCTCGGGCACATGAACGTGGATATCCACTTCCTTGTGGAAGGAAGCTTTCAGGCCGAACAGTTCGGAACGCGAGCGCACATAGGACAAGGCCGCCTTGGCCGATTCCTTCATGACGTCGCCAAGCTGGCCCGTGGTCAGCACCTTGCCCGAACCGGGCATGAGGGCCGTTTCCACATACAGGATTTCCCCGCCCCGGTCGGTATAGGCAAGGCCCGTGACCACGCCCACCTGCGGCTCATCCTCACGCTCGCCGTAGCGGTATTTCTTGACGCCCAGAAAGCTGTGCAGGTTCTGACGGGTAACGCTGACGCAGTCCGGCGCCTTGTCGGCGTCCACCATGCGCATGGCCGCCTTGCGGCACAGGGCGGCCAGTTCGCGTTCCAGACCGCGCACCCCTGCCTCGCGGGTGTAGGAGCGGATGATGTCGAGCAAAGCCCTGTCCGTCAGGCGCAGCGCCTCCGGCCTGAGGCCGTGCAGTTCCACCTGTTTGGGCAGGAGAAAGTCGCGGGCGATGTGCGCCTTTTCCGTTTCGAGGTAGCTGGAAAGGTGGAGTATTTCCATGCGATCCAGGAGCGGCGCAGGTATGCCCTGAAGGCTGTTGGCCGTGGCGATGAAAAAGACCTGGGACAGATCGTAATCCATATCCAGGTAGTGATCGTTGAAGGCATTGTTCTGTTCCGGATCCAGCACTTCCAGGAGCGCGGACGACGGATCGCCCCTGAAATCGGCGGTCATCTTGTCAATTTCATCCAGGCAGAACAGAGGATTGTTATACCTGGCCCGTTTGAGGGACATGAGTATCTTGCCGGGCAGCGCGCCCACATAGGTGCGGCGGTGCCCCCGGATTTCGGCCTCGTCCCGCACGCCGCCGAGGGAAACGCGCACAAATTCGCGGCCCGTGGCCCTGGCCACGGATTTGGCCAGCGAGGTCTTGCCCACCCCGGGCGGGCCCACCAGGCACAGGATGGGCCCCTTGAGGCGGCCGGCCAGCTTTTGCACGGCCAGATATTCCAGGATGCGCTCCTTGGGCTTTTCCAGGCCGTAGTGATCGCCGTCCAGCAGGGCCCGCGCCTCTTGAATATTGATGTTGATTTCCTTCAGCTCGTTCCAGGGCAGGTCAAGAATCCAGTCGATATAATTGCGGGCCACACTGTATTCCGCCGACGCGGGCGGCATCTGGCGGAGCTTGCGCACTTCGCGCAGGCCGCGTTCGCGCGCCTCCTCGGGCATGTTCTTGGCCTGAAAGCGCTGCTCCAGCTCGGCGGCCTCGGCCTGGGGGTCGTCCTCGTGCCCCATTTCCTTGTGAATGGCCTTGATCTGCTCGTTCAGGTAATATTCGCGCTGGTTGCGCTCCATCTGGGTCTTGACGCGGCTTTTGATGGTCTTTTCCAGCGAGGCCACGGCCAGTTCACCGCTCAGAAGCTCAAACACCTTTTGCAGGCGCGCGTGCGTATCAAGAGTTTCCAGCAC
Organism: Desulfovibrionaceae bacterium; assembly: GCA_022510785.1. Taxonomy (GTDB): domain Bacteria; phylum Desulfobacterota; class Desulfovibrionia; order Desulfovibrionales; family Desulfovibrionaceae; genus Mailhella. The sequence continues at coordinate 18,379 of JAFLSV010000014.1, forward strand.
TTCCTGCTTGCGCAGATGGTCGAGCTTGAGGTGGGGCATGACGGCATCGGCCAGGCGACCGGGATCGCGCAGCCCCGCGATGGCGGCCAGGTGTTCCTGGCCTATTTTCTTGTTGACCCGCCCAAAGTCCTCCACGGCCTCATGCGTGGCGCGGATCAGGGCTTCCTGCTCGGTATTGGGGCTGTCCTCATCGGCGAGGCGCGTCACCTGAAGCAGCGGAAACGCGGCGTCGCCAAAGGTGCTTTGGGCGCTGTACGGCCGCCATTCGGCGCGGTACAGGCCTTCAAACAGCACCTTGATGCTGCCGTCGGGCAGGCGCAGCAACTGAAGAATCTTGCTGACCACCCCCACGGGGAACAAATCGTCCGAACCGGGCTTTTCCACGTCCGGCTCTTTTTGCGCCACCAGAAAAATACGCTTGCCGTAGTCGGCGATGGAGCTTTCGATGGCTTTAATCGACGCCTCCCGCCCCACAAAGAGCGGCATGATGACGTGCGGAAACATCACCACTTCGCGCAGCGACATCAGCGGCAGTTCCATCGGCGAATGCTCGTCCCCAGTCAGCGTCTTACTGAAAAATCCCATCGGATTCCCCACAGGTCATGATTGCGCCAGCGGCCGACCTCAGCACGCCTGCTCTTCGGCGTCATACAGAAACAGCGGTTCCTCGCCCCTGTCGATAACCCCCCGGGTTATCACGCAGTCCTTCAGGCCGGCCATGCCGGGCAGTGCGTACATGATGTCCAGCATGACGCTTTCCAGCACATTGCGCAGCCCGCGCGCGCCGGTCTTGCGCTCAATGGCCCTGGCCGCCACGGCGCGCAGGGCATCGTTTTCAAAGCGCAGATTGACATGATCCAGCTCAAACAGCTTCTGGTACTGCTTGACCAGCGCATTCCTGGGCTCGGTGAGCACCCGGACAAGATCGTCCTCATCCAGTTCGTCCACATGGGTAAGAACGGGAATGCGGCCCACAAATTCAGGGATAAGCCCGAACTGCACCAGATCGGCGGGAAGCACCTGATCCAGCAGGGCGCCCAGGCCCTGCTTCTTTCCGGCGGCAATATTGGCCCCAAAGCCCATGCTGCTGCCGCGCACCCGCTGCTCCACCAGCTTTTCGAGGCCGATGAAGGCCCCGCCCACAATAAACAGAATATTCGAGGTATTGAGGCGGATAAATTCCTGCTGCGGGTGCTTGCGCCCCCCCTTGGGAGGAATATTGGCCTCGGTTCCCTCGATTATTTTCAGAAGGGCCTGCTGCACGCCCTCGCCCGAAACGTCGCGGGTGATGGACGGGCCGTCGCCCTTGCGCGAAATCTTGTCGATTTCGTCAATATAAATGATGCCCCTGCCGGCGGCCTCAAGGTCATAGTCAGCATTCTGGAGCAGCTGAACCAGAATGTTTTCCACATCTTCGCCCACATAGCCCGCTTCGGTGAGGGTGGTGGCATCGGCTATGGCGAAGGGAACCTTGAGGATACGCGCCAGGGTGCGGGCCAGCAGCGTTTTGCCGCTGCCCGACGGGCCCGCCAGCAGCACGTTGCTTTTTTCCAGCTCCACATCGCCAAGCGCGTCATTGCAGAAGACCCGCTTGTAGTGGTTGTAGACGGCCACGGACAGAATTTTTTTGGCCTGCTCCTGGCCGATGACATAGTCATCGAGCCGTGCCTTGATTTCCGGAGGGGTCAGCAGGGGGCCGCCCGCTTCCTGAGCCTCGCCCAGCGACTGATCCGATATGATTCTGGCGCAGGACGCCACGCACGAATCGCAGATGCAGGCCTCGCCCTGCACGATAAAATGCCTGGCTTCAAACTCGTTTTTGCCGCAAAACGAGCAGTGCATACCCTGCGTTCCCCCGTTGTCACTCATTGTGTTTTTTCTCCACGGCGCCCATATCGTGACGGGACGTTAAAATCTTGTCCACAATGCCGTAGCTGACGGCTTCCTGCGCTGTCATGAAATAATCACGCTCAGTGTCCCGGGCAACCTGTTCTTCCTCCCTGCCCACGTTGGCGGCCAGAATGGCGTTGAGGCTTTTTTTCATGCGCAGCATTTCGCGGGCGTGGATGTCGAAATCCGTGCCCTGGCCGTGAAAACCGCCCGACGGTTGATGAATCATAATCCGGCTGTTGGGCAGAGCGTAGCGCATGCCCCTGGCCCCCCCGGCCAGCAGAAAGGCCCCCATGCTGGCGGCCTGCCCTATGCACAGGGTCGCCACGGGCGCGGCCACAAACTGCATGGTGTCATAAATGGCCATGCCCGCCGTCACCGAGCCGCCGGGGCTGTTGATGTACAGGCTTATTTCCTTTTCGGGATCCTGGGATTCCAGAAACAGAAGCTGGGCGCAGATGCTGGAGGCAACATGATCATTGACCTCTTCGCCCAGCACGATGATGCGATCCTTGAGCAGGCGGGAATAGATGTCATACGACCGTTCGCCGTGACCCGTTTGCTCGATGACCATAGGTGGATACATGCATGCCTCCTGTGAGCGGGGCCGCCCCCGGCGGACGCGCTCACGCTGTTAAGTCGGTTGTCGCGCTGTCCGCGCCAAGAGCGGCGGCCGCGTGCCCTATTCAGCCTTTTCCGTTGTTTCAGCCGTGGCGGCGGCTTCCGGCCCGGCCGCGCTGTCCGCCTCAATTTTCTTGGCCCTGCTGTACAGCAGATCCAGGGCCTTGGCCGTTATGAGCCGTTCCTGAATGTCGTGAACCGCGCCGCTGCGCCAGACGGCCTCGCGCAGTTTGGCAAAGTCCTGCCCGCTTTCCCTGGCCATCTGGAAGATAGAGCGGTCGGTCTCCTGCGGGGTGACCTGGATATTCTCACGGTACGCAAGGGCCATCAGAAAGGCCTGCGCCTTGGCCTGCATGCGGGCGCGCACTTCCCCCTCGGCCTTCATTTTTTCCAGGCTCCCGGCAACAGCCTTCTCGTCAAGCCCCTGCCGGGCGAGATATTCCCGCGCTTCGGCGAGATATTCCCTGAGATGCCTGTCCACCAGCGAAGGAGGCAGGGGAAAGTCCTGGGCGTCGAGCAGGCTGTCGAGCAGCTTCTGCTGGCTTTTGGCGCGGATTTCCCGCTGCTTGGCCAGCATGGCCTGTTCCCTGATGGCGCCGCGCAGCGCGCTCTCATCCTGAAGGCCCACTTTCCGGGCAAGCTCGTCGTTCAGTTCGGGCAGAACCTCGCGGCTTATCGTGTGCAGCTTGACCTTGAGGTGCACCGTCTTGCCGCGCAGGGACGGATCGGGGTAATCCTCAGGGGCGGTCATATCACCCTCGCCTTCCTCGCCCGCGTGCAGGGTGCGCACCAGATTTTCCAGCTCGGCGCGAGTTTCCCCTTCCTCAGGGGCGTGCAGCTTCATGCGGAAATTTGCGGCGCTCATGCCGGGGACGGACGTGCCGTCCAGCGTGGCGTCCACATCCACCAGCACCACATCATCGTCCCGGGGCAGGCGCGCCTCGCTCACCTCCTCCAGCTCCGCCATGCTTCCAAGGAGCCGTCTGGTGAGGCTTTCCACCTCTTCGGGCTTCAGATCGGGCGCCTCCACCTCCACGGACAGCGCGCCCATGTCTTCGGGCAGCACGATGGAATCCGGCAGCACCTCAAACGAAAAACTGAAGGAAAATTCCTTGTCCCGCTCGACCTGGGCCGCGCCCGCGTCAAATTCAAGGCGGTTGACCGGGTTGAGATGCTCCTTGGCCAGAATGCCCGAAACCTGGCCGTTGACCAGGCTTTCTGTCGCGCGGGACGCGATTTCTTCAGGGAAGCGGCGCTCAATGACGCGGGCAGGCACCTTGCCCTTGCGAAAGCCGTCAAGAGACAAACTGGCTCCAAAACCACGCACGGTGGAATCAAGAACGGCGTTCACGCCCGCGGCGGGCACCGTAACCGAAATTTTGCGCGCAACGGGGGAAACGACTTCAATGCTGTGTTCCATGAGGAAGGCTCCTTGCGTGATACCCGGCTCGCCGCATGGCCGGTTCCAACGCCGGAACAGCCTCGCCGGAACAGCCTCGCCAGGATACGGGTACTAATAGTCTGAGGGACGACGGGTACTGGTGCGAAAGGAGAGACTTGAACTCTCACGGATTGCTCCGCCGGATCCTAAATCCGGTGCGTCTACCATTCCGCCACTCTCGCCAAGGCCCGCCCGCGCCATGCGCAAAGGCAAGCGGATACTCCAAACGGTGAAGATTAACACAGCGACCCGCCGGACGCAAGATACATGCGTTTGCCTGTCTTTGCCCTCCTGCCGCTGTCCGCCGGCCCGCCTTTCCGGCGCCGCGCCGGGGCCGAACGTGGCCGCCGCTTCAGGATCTTCAGGCTGTGCCCGCATACCACGGGGCGCGGCTCCGCCAGGGGCGACAGCCCAGCGCCCAAATTTTCTTATTTTTCCAAGAGTCTCATGGGATAAAAAATTTCAGCCCCGCTTCTTGTGAAAAAAACTTTTTGCTTGCCAAAGTATCGCAAAATCGACCATAAAATATCTATGCAATGGTATTCTCTGTATTTCCTTCCGTGACCCCGGTTCTGGAAACCGGGCCGAAACCAGGGCTTTTCCGGCCCGCGTGGCGGCTTTATCCGCCCGGGCCGGGGCCGGACTGGGCGGATAAAGCCGCCCGGCCGCAGCAGCACATATTTTGCCCGCATCCGGCCTGTCCCGGCTGTCTCAGTCCGACGGCACGCCACCAAAAAATGCGGGCGGTTCGGCCGGCCCTGTTCAGCCGGCCGTCATCGGCACCTGAACATACCAGGAGGATACGCACATGGCATGCAACTGCTCAGGCGTGGGTGAATTTGATCTCGCGCCGCTCATGGACATTCTGGCGGACTACCGGAAAGACCCCCGCGGGGCGCTGATTCCGGTGCTCCAGAAGGCCCAGGGCGTCTATGGGTATCTGCCCAAGCCGGTTCTGGAAGTCATCGCCAGGGAACTGAACATTCCCATCGCGGAAGTGTTTGGGGTGGTCACCTTTTATTCCCAGTTCCATCTCAACCCGCGCGGCAAAAACATCATCCGCTGCTGTCAGGGTACGGCCTGCCATGTGCGGGGAGCGCAGGGCATTCTCGACGCCATCAGCTCGCACCTCAATATCAAACCCGGCGGAACCACCAGGGATCTGAGCTTCACGCTGGAAACCGTGGCCTGTCTGGGCGCGTGCGGACTGGCTCCGGTCATGATGGTCAACGATCAGACCCACGGCCGTCTGACCCCCGCCGACATTCCGGGTATTCTCGACAGCTACCTGTCGTAGCACGGGCCGCCCCGGCGGGGCGCATGCCGCGTCCTTCGGGGCAGACGGCGCATTGCCGTTCTCCCGGACTCTCCAACACGCAAGTGAGGATATCATGAGCACATATGCCCGCCTTGCTTCCCCCGCGGACCTTCAGAAGGTCAGGGAAGCCTCCAAATCCAAAATCGCGCTGCGCCACTATGACCGCAAGGACAGTGACACCAGGTTCCAGATTCTCATCTGCGGGGGCACGGGCTGCACGTCTTCGGGCAGCCCGGCCGTGCGCGACGCATTCCTCAAGGCCATCGAAGCCCACGGCCTCACGGGCCGCGTGGATGTGGTGACCACCGGCTGCCACGGCCTGTGCGAACTTGGCCCCCTGGTCATCGTGTACCCCGGCGGCACCTTCTATATCCGGGTTCAGGCCGAGGATGTGGACGAGATCATCACCACCTCCCTTCTGGGGAATGGAGTGGTCGAACGCCTGCTCTTCCATGGCCGCACCGGCAAGACCCCGCGCAAGACCTACCGCGAAATGGCCTTCTACAACCTCCAGCACCGCCTGGTGCTGCGCAACTGCGGCCGCATCGACCCCGAAGATATCGAGGAATACATCGCGAACGGCGGCTATGAAGGCCTGGTCAAGGCCATGGAACTGGGGCCCGAAGCGGCCCTTGAGGAAGTGAAAAAATCCGGCCTGCGCGGGCGCGGGGGCGGCGGCTTCCCCACCGGCCGCAAGTGGGAACTGATGCGCGCGGCCACGGGTTCGCCCAAGTATGTGGTGTGCAACGCCGACGAAGGCGACCCCGGAGCGTTCATGGATCGCTCGGTGCTCGAGGGCGATCCCCATGCCGTCATTGAAGGCATGCTCATCGGGGCCTGGTGCACCGGGGCCAGCCACGGCTACATTTATGTGCGCGCCGAGTATCCCCTGGCCATCAAGCGCCTGAAGGTCGCCATCGCCCAGGCCGAACAGATGGGCCTGCTGGGCGATCATATTCTGGGTTCGGATTTCAGCTTTGAGCTGAAAATCAAGGAAGGGGCGGGCGCCTTTGTGTGCGGTGAGGAAACCGCCCTTATCCATTCCATTGAAGGCAAGCGCGGCATGCCGCGGCCGCGGCCTCCCTTCCCGGCCAACGAAGGCGTGTGGGGCAAGCCCACGGTGCTCAACAACGTGGAAACCTTCGCCAACGTGGCCCAGATCATCACCGGCGGTTCCGCGGCCTACACCGCTCTGGGCACGGAAAAATCGCCCGGCACCAAGGTCTTCGCCCTGACCGGCAAGGTGCGCAACACCGGCCTGGTGGAAGTGCCCATGGGCATCACCATGCGCCAGATCATCTTCGATATCGGCGGCGGCATCAAGGACGACAAAAAATTCAAGGCCGTGCAGATCGGCGGCCCCTCCGGCGCCTGCCTGCCCGAATCGCTGCTGGACAGCCCCATTGACTACGACTCGCTGAAGTCGGTGGGGGCCATGATGGGTTCCGGCGGCCTGGTGGTGGTGGACGAAGAAACCTGCATGGTGGATCTGGCCCGTTTCTTCCTGACCTTCACCCAGGCCGAAAGCTGCGGCAAATGCACGCCCTGCCGTGAAGGCAGCAAGCGCATGCTGGAAATCCTGGAACGCATCTGCCAGGGCAAGGGCAAAGCCGGCGACATCGAAGATCTGGAACATCTGGCCCATACCATGCAGCAGGGGGCCCTGTGCGCCCTGGGTCAGACCGCGCCCAACCCGGTGCTGTCCACCCTGCGCTTCTTCCGGGACGAATACGAGGCCCATATCCGCGACAAGAAATGTCCCGCCAAGGCGTGCACCAATCTGCTCGAATACTGGATTGACCCTGCAAAATGCATAGGCTGCGGGATGTGCGCCCGGGCCTGCCCGGTGAACGCCATCAGCGGCGAAAAGCGGCAGCCCCACGTCATCGACACGGCCAAGTGCATCAAGTGCGGCACCTGCATGGCCCAGTGCAAAAAGATACAGGCCATCAGCCGCCGCTAGCCGGGGTTCGCGGAAACAATGCCGGAAACGACGCAGTGAAACGCCCGGGCAGGCGCAGATGCGCCGCCCAGGGGCTGGTCGGATGCCGGATCCGACAAAACACGCATTAAGGAGAAAAGCATGAGTAAGACCGTTACTCTGACCATAGACGGGCAGACCGTCAGCGCGCCCGCTGAGGCCACAGTGTGGGAGGCCGCCAAAAGCGCGGGCATTCACATCCCCAACCTGTGCCACCACCCCATGCTCCGTCCCGAAGGGGCCTGCCGCGTGTGCGTGGTGGAAATCAAGGGCGCCCGGTCGCTGATGGCCTCGTGCGTGGTCAAGGTGGCCGAGGGCATGGAAGTGAACACCCATACCCCTGAAGTGCTGGAAACGCGCAAAACCATCGTTGAGCTGCTGCTTTCCAACCATCCCCGCGACTGTCTGGCCTGTGCGCGCAACGGCAACTGCGAACTGCAGAAACTTGCCGCCGACATGGGCATCCGCCGCATTCCCTATGCCTATAACCGGCCGCCCATGCCCAAGGACGAGAGCAACCCGTCCCTGGTGCGCGACCCGGCCAAGTGCATCCTGTGCGGACGCTGCGTGCGGGTGTGCTCCGACGTGCAGGGGGTCAGCGTGTACGCCTTCACCGGCCGCGGCATCCACTCGGTGGTGTCGCCCGCCTTCCATCAGGGCCTTGATAAGGTGAAGTGCACCTTCTGCGGCCAGTGCGCCAAAATCTGCCCCACCGGGGCCATCACCATCAAAAGTGACATTGACAAGGCCCTGGCCGCCCTGCGCGACCCTGACAAAATTGTCATGGTTCAGACCGCTCCCTCGGTGCGGGTGGGCCTGTCCGAAGCCCTGGGAGGCAAGGCCGGCGATATCGTGACCGGCAAAATGGTGGCCGCCCTGCGCCGCCTTGGCTTTGACAAGGTGTTTGACACCAACTGGTCGGCCGACCTGACCATCATGGAAGAAGGGCACGAGTTCATCCATCGCGTGAAAGACGGCGGCGTTCTGCCCATGATCACCAGCTGTTCCCCCGGCTGGGTGAACTTTATGGAGCTGTTCTACCCCGAGCTTATCCCGCACTTCTCCACGGCCAAAAGCCCGCAGGCCATGTTCGGCACCATGCTCAAGACCTACTACGCGCAAAAGGCGGGCATGGATCCCGCGAAAATCGTGTCGGTCTCCATCATGCCCTGCACGGCCAAGAAGTTCGAGGCCCAGCGCCCCGAAATGCAGGACAGCGGCTACCGCGACGTGGACATCGTGCTGACCACCGTGGAACTGAGCCAGATGATCCGCGCGGCCGCCATCAACTTCGATACCCTGCCCGATGAGCAGTTCGACCCGCTCATGGGCGTCGGATCGGGCGCCGGCACCATCTTCGGCACCACGGGCGGCGTGATGGAAGCGGCTCTGCGCACGGCCTATGAAGTCATGACCGGGCGCGGCCTGGAACCGCTGGAACTGGCTCCCATCCGCGGCATGGAAGGCATCAAGGAAGCCGAGCTGGACATCAACGGCACAAAGGTCAAGGTGGCCGTGGCCCACAGCCTGAAAAACGCCCGCGCCGTGTGCGAGGCCATCAAGGCGGGCAACCCCCAGGGCTGGCACTTCATTGAAATCATGGCCTGCCCCGGCGGCTGCATCAACGGCGGCGGCCAGCCCATCAGCCTGGAAGCCGACACGCCCAAACTGCGGCAGGAAGCCCTGTACCGCGACGACCGCAACCTGCCCATCCGCAAAAGCCATGAAAACCCGGAAGTCCAGGCCCTGTACAGGGATTTCCTGGGCGAACCCAACGGCCACAAGGCCCACGAACTGCTGCATACCCACTATCAGGAGCAGTGCCGGGGCTGAAAAGCTTCACCTGAGCTTCGGGTGTGAGTTTTTCTGAAACGCGGAGGGAGGGGATCTCATCCCCTCCCTCTGCCGTTCCCTGCCATGGCCCCCACAGCAAACGCGCGTTTTTCCCTCGTCCGGGAAAAACGCGCGTTTGCTGCCGCCCAAAAGCGTCCGGCCCCTCAGGCGCAGCCGGAGCGGGAAAAGGCCGGCCGGGCCGAAAGCCTTAGTGTTCCATGTGATCGGCTTTTTTGATACGATAGACGATGGCGGCCATCATGACGGCAAAATAGACAAAAATAAGGGTCACGCCCACAAAACCCTGAGCGCTGGAATGCATGGCGTTACTGATGAGTGTTCCCATGGCGGGCTCCTTCTTTCTTCCGGCCGCGGAGCCGGCGTGATGTCTTGTCATGGCCTGACTTTCCTTCAAAGTCAAGAGCCCGGAAGGCCGGAAACCTTCGCTCCTTCCATGAAGGCTTTTTCGTATCCTTGAGAACTTCCAGAAAATTTTTCCGGCACCTGTCAAAAAGATGCATAGCCAGGAGATCATGAAATGACCTGGAGCGCGGGCGATGCGCGTGAACTGATGCTCTGCGGCCTGACCCACGACGGAAGGGCTGTGGCCCGCCCCGGCGATGGCCCGGTGGTCTTTGTCCGGGGCGGCCTGCCCGGACAGCGCATTCTGGCGCGGCTGACCACCGTCAAAAAACGCATGGCCGAGGCCCGGCTGCTTGAGGTTCTTGCCCGGGCGGCGGACGAGAGGCCGGCCCCCTGCCCTCACGCGGAAGCGTGCGGGGGCTGCGCGTGGCAAACTTTGCCCTACCCCGCGCAGCTGGTCTGGAAAAGGCGCCTGCTCACCGACGCCCTGACCCGCATCGGCGGCATCAAGGAGGCCGATGCGCTGACGCGCCCCACCCTGCCCTCGCCCGCCAACGCCTTTGGCCCGGGGGAATGGCAGTACCGCAACAAAATGGAATTTGCCTTCGCGCCGGGGCCGGACGGCCTGCCCCGCCTGGGGCTGCGCCGCCGGGCCTCGCATGAGGTGGTGGAGGTGGACGCCTGCCTGCTGCAAACGGATCGCACCATGCGCATTCTGGCCGCGCTTCGCAGGCTGGTTCCCGCCCATGGCCTGCCCGCCCGGCACCCGGAAAATCCCGATGCGGCGGCCCTGCGCTTTGCCGTCATCCGTGAACCAGCCACCGATCCAAGCGCGTGCGTGGTGGAACTCATTACCGGGCCCGCGGTCAACGCCCCCGCCGTGGCCGGGCTGGGGCGCGCCCTGCTGAGCGGCCCCTGGGGCGTCAGCGGCTTTATCCACAGCACCCGGGCCGCCCCTTCCGACCTGGCCTATGGCGAAAAAACCGTGCTGGCGCTGGGCCGCGCAGCGCTTGCCGAAAGCCTGCGGGTGGACGGCCATGCCGCCCCGCTTCGCTTTGCCCTGGGCCATGGCGCCTTTTTCCAGGTCAACACTCCGGCCACAGAGCTCCTGTACAGCAGCGCCGTAAAGCTGGCCGCCGGATATGGCGGCATTCCGGGCGACAGGGGAGGAGCCTGCTGGGATTTGTACTGCGGGGTGGGCGGCCTGGCCCTGAGCTTCGCCCCGTATTTCCACACCGTGCTGGGTCTGGAAAGCGTGCCTGCCGCCGTGGCCCTGGCCCGGCGCAATGCGGCGGCCTTTTCGCACTGCCGCTTTGAATGCGCGGACGCAAGCCGGGTGGGCGAGTATTTCCGGCGTTTCGGCACGCCGAATCTGGTCTCGGCCGATCCCCCCAGAGCCGGGCTGGATCCGCGCGTGACGCGGGCCCTCGTGCGGGCGAGGCCGGCCGCCCTGCTCATGGTTTCGTGCAACCCGGCCACCCTGGCCCGGGATGTGGCGGCTCTGTCCCCGGCTTACGAACTCAAGGCCGTACAGCCGGTGGATCTGTTCCCGCAGACGCCGCATGTGGAAAGCGCGGCCTTTCTGTGTTTACGCCAATGACAGCGCCACGCGGCGTCAGCCCCGGTCTCCATCCGTGACCCGTATGGCGCCGTGAATCATCCCCATCCAGCAACTGTACCGAACCGTACCCTTGCGGGCGGGGGTGAACTCAATGACGTTTTTTCCCGGATGAAAGCTGTGCTCAATGCCGTAATCCTGAATCAGAATCCGGTTGTTGCAGCCATTGATGCTTCCCTCTGGCGCGTCAATGATCCATGTGACCGGGATGCCTTCCCGAACGGTGATATTGGGATAGCGGCCGGATGACAGGGTGCTGGTCACCACCTGCACGCCGTTGACCAGTTCCGCCGTGTTCTCCGTCTTGGAGTCACCGCGCGGCAACCCCTGGAAACTCCACAGCGCATAGGCGCCCACCACCAGAAGCAGCGACGCGCCCCTGACTCCATAACGGAGCATCGTGGATTCCAGGGGAAGACTCAGCATGACCCCGGCCGCGCACAGGGCCATAACCAGCACAAGCAAGAGATCAGGCGGAAGCCAGCCGCTCAGGGAGCCCCCCTGGGAAAGCATGGACAGCCCAAGAACCACCACCAGCACGGCGCCCACGGTCATGGCGGCATGCGTAAACTTCCGGCCCAGGGCCGAAACAAGGGAACCCAGGCCCAGCATCAGGGGTACGGTTCCCAGACTGAACAGGAACATGGAAAGCCCGCCGGCAAACGGATTGCCCGCGGCCAGAGCCACAACCCACATGGATTGCAGCGGCCCGCACGGCATGCATCCGTTCAGCAGGCCAACCACGAAGGGGCGGGCGGCCTTCGCTTTGCGCGTCCCTTCATTCGGGGCAAAAAATTTCGGCATACGGGGGGTGAACCGGCGCAGCCAGGGAAAAATCCCCAGCATGGTGATTCCCATAATCACCATGCCAAGGCCCGCGAGGATTTTCACCATACCCTGCAGGTGTATGGACGCCCACGATCCGGGGTCGCTGTCCATACAAAAACCCACAAGGCCAAGGACAACGCCGGCGGCGGTATAGGAACACACCCGCCCCATATTGTAGGCCAGCGCCGGCAGGAACAGCCCGCTTTCCGCCCCGCTCCGCGCCGTTTGCGGGAGGCATTGCGAAAGATTGATGCCGCCGCACATGGCGATGCAGTGAACCGACGTTAACAGGCCGATGACAAAGAGCATCCCATAGCCCATGCGGCTATCCGCCAGCTGACTCGGCGCCAGACGGTTCAGAATACCCAGCGACTGCAGCATGACATACAGCGCCACGATAATGACCAGCAGACTGACCATATTCATGATGCCCGGTCTGCCGGCCCTCTCGTCAGCAAGCGCCTCATAGCCCAGGCTTTCAATCACGGCGCTGATGTCTTCCGGAGAAATTTCTTCCGGATGGTACACAATGTCCGCCGTGGCATGGGCATAGCTCACCGTGGCGCTGACAACGCCCTTTGTGCGGCGCAGGGCTTTTTCCATGATGTTCTGGCAGTTGACACAGGTCATGCCGCCAATATGCACGCGAAGCACGGTATCCATGACAGAGTTTGCCCTTGCCGGTCTGATCGCGCTTTTTTCCCGAACCGTATGGCTTCCGCCTTGTATGACGCAATCCGCGCTGCATGAACACACGCAGCGCGAATTGTGTCAGGAAAAACGCTCACACCCGGCTTTCCTTACGCAATGCCCACCACCTGATAACCCTGGGCCTCAACGGCTTGCTTCAGGACGTCATCGGGCACATCCCTGCTCAGCGTCACAACGGCGTTTTTGCGCTCGTGGCTGACCACGGCCTGGCTCACGCCGTCCACATCTTCCAGGGCTTTCTTGACGCGGGCCGAGCAATGGCCGCAGCTCATTCCTTCAATCTGCAGTGTTTTTTCCTGCATGGCACCTGCCTCCTTTTGGGTTGGTGTTTTTAATTTCTTGTCCCCCCGGGCGTCATGAACCCTGAGCAGATTCAGCCGCAGCGCGTTGGTCACCACCAGAAAGCTGGAAAGACTCATGGCCGCCGCGCCAAATGTCGGGTTCATCTGCCAGTGAAAAAGCGGGATGAACAGGCCCGCCGCCAGGGGGATGCCGATCAGGTTGTACGAAAACGCCCAGAACAGGTTTTCGTGAATATTCCTGAGCGTGGCGCGGCTCAGGCGGATGGTGGCCGGCACATCGCTCAGGCGGCTTTTCACGAGAACAACATCCGCCGCGTCAAGGGCCACATCCGCGCCCGCCCCGATGGCAATGCCGATATCGGCCCTGGTCAGGGCGGGGGCGTCGTTGATGCCGTCGCCCACCATGGCCACCCTGCCCCTGGCCTTCAGAGAGCGGATAACGCTTTCCTTGCCGTCCGGGAGAACACCGGCAATAACCTCATCCACGCCCGCCTGTGTGCCGATGGCCTGCGCGGTGCGCTCGTTGTCGCCCGTCAGCATGACCACGCGGATGCCCATGTTCCGCAATTCCCGTACCGCCCGCGGGCTGTCTTCCTTAATGACATCCGCCACGGCAATGATGCCGGCCAGCACGCCGTCGCGGGCAAAAAACAGCGGGGTCTTGCCCTCCCGCGCAAGCTGTTCGGCCTGACGGCTCATGACCTCGGGCACCTCAACCTGACCGCTGACGAAGGCCTGACTGCCGCCCACCAGGGAACTGCCGTTCCATTCGGCGGCAAGGCCGTTGCCGGGAAGCGCCCGGAAACTGGAAACCTCGCCGGCCTGAAGGCCCTGTTCCCCGGCTTCGCGCAGAATGGCCCGGGCAAGGGGATGTTCGCTTTTCTGTTCCAGGGCATGAGCCAGAATGAGAAGCTCCCGCCCGGTCAGGCCTTCCGCCGGGACAATATCGGTCACCTTCGGCTCGCCGGCGGTGATGGTGCCGGTCTTGTCCAGCGCGACCGTCGCCACTTTTCCCGCTTCCTCCAGAGAGGCTGAGGTCTTGAACAGGATGCCGTTTTTCGCCCCCATGCCATTGCCCACCATAATGGCCACGGGAGTGGCCAGGCCCAGCGCGCAGGGGCAGCTGATGACCAGAACGGCGATGGCGCGGGCCAGGGCGAAGCCGGCGCTCTGCCCGGCCATCATCCAGCCGGCGAAGGTGAGCAGTGCCAGAAAAATAACCACGGGCACGAAAACACCGGACACCCTGTCCGCGATTTTCGCAATGGGCGCCTTGGTGGCCGCCGCGTCGCTGACCATCTGGATAATCTGGGAAAGGGTCGTGTCTTCCCCCACCCGGGTGGCTTCGCACCGGATAAAGCCTGACTGGTTTGTGGTGGCCGCCGACACCGGATCGCCCGCGGCCTTGTCCACAGGGATGCTCTCGCCGGTCAGCGCGGCTTCATTGACGGCGCTGCTGCCCTCAAGAACAACGCCGTCCACCGGAATATTCTCCCCGGGCCGCACCACAAAGATGTCGCCCTTTCTGACCTGCTCGATGGGAACGCTTTTCTCCACACCGCCTTCAAGAACCGTGGCGGTTCTGGGGGCCAGCTTCATAAGGCTCTTCAGAGCGTCGGTGGTTCTGCCCCTGGAGCGGGCTTCCAGCATTTTGCCCACGGTAATCAGCGCAAGAATCGTGGCCGCCGTTTCAAAGTAGAACTCGTCCATGTAGCCCAGCACGGCGTCCGCATCCCCGGCGAGCTGCGCCCGGGTCATGGCCAGCAGCGCCCAAGTGCTGTACCCGAAGGCCGCCAGGGAACCGATGGCCACAAGCGCATCCATATTGGGCGATCGGTGGAGCAGGCTCCGGAAACCGCTGATAAAGAATTTCTGATTAATGACCATGATGGCTATGGCCAGAAGCATCTGCACAATGCCCATCATGACATGATTGTCCGCCATGAACCAGGGCAGGGGCCAGTCCCACAGCATGTGGCCCATGGACATATAAAGAAGGATCACCAGAAAGAAGAGCGAGGAAATCAGGCGCTTTTTCAGAACCGGGGTTTCGTGATCCTGAAGCGGATCATCCCCGGCTGCGGCCGACGGCTGGGCGCTGGCCTTCGGGCCGGCGCCCGTGACCGCCGCGCCATAGCCGGCGCCTGTGACCGCCGCGATAACGTCGGCCTCCGAGGCGCTGCCCTCCACGCCCATGGAATTGGTGAGCAGGCTCACGGAGCAGGATTCCACCCCGGGCACCCTGGACACCGCCTTTTCCACGCGGGCGCTGCACGCGGCGCAGGTCATTCCTGTAACAATATATTGTTTCATGCCCATACCTTCTTGTGGTCGCGTTCTTCGCCATGCCCCGCGGCCTGTCCTTTTTGGGCGCACGGCTCTCTTATGCCGCAGCAGACCCAGCCCGTCGCACCAGATCTTCCGGCGGGCTCGTCCGTTCCAGCGGCCGCCAGCTCTTTCCCCTTAATGAGGGAGAAAGCGCGCTGACGGCTTTCCATTTGGCGAATATGTCCCTGGCTTCTGCCAGAAAATCGTAGGAGAGGGAAATGGAATCAGCGGTCACGGTTTTGTTTTTCCCGAAAATCGGCCACGGGTTGCAGCCTCCGGAGGCGAGCCCGACCTGATCCATGGAAAAGCGGTTGCCGCAGTTCTGGCAGACCAGAAAACTGCCGGACTGAACATAGTAGCCCCTGCCGGAATCATAACAGACCTGGCAGGTATTAAAGGCGGTGCGGATATTTCCGGCGCTGTCTCTCACCGCGATCACTTCCATGGTTGTGCCCTTGACCCTGACGGGATGGAAGGAAGCCTCGGCGGTAATGCCCGCCGTGGGAATCACCAGCGATTCGCCGGGCGCCAGGGTGATCACGCCCCGGCTGGTACTGGTTGCGACAGTCACGCCGTCGTCCCCCCGTGTCAGGAACACCACTGCGGCACAGACCGCTGCCGCCGCCACTGCCAAAAATGGCAGAATATTCGCTTTGCCCTGCCCTGCCTTGACTGCCAAGGGTGATTTCATGCGCGCGTTATCCGGCACAGCGTCTTGCCTCCTCACGGTTATGCTCCCCGGGGCCGGGGCGTTGGCGGTTCCCGTGTTTCCGTACAGGTTAAAGTCTATAGCGATTACAGGGTCAAGAGCTTTGTGAACATTTTTCTCCGGCGCTTTGCCTCAAAATGGTCATGCCTTGCGGGGGCTGGAGCATTCGCGCAAAAAGTGCCGGAGCCATGGCCTGCCTGCTCCATGGTGCATATATAATGCCTTTCTCCTGCCGTGCAAGGGCAGGCCCCGCCATACTGCCGGCCGCCGGGTTCCCTGTCCCGCCCCCTTGATCCCGGCTGCTGCATGCGTATATTAAAGTTCAATGAGGGCATGCGGCAAGTGCCGCTGAGCGCGAATTTTGGCCATGGCATGCCCTGAAAGCCCTGGAGGAATGGAAATTGAAGGTGCTTATCATCAATGGCAGTCCAAGGCAGGCAGGCAACACCACCCGTGCCGTGAGTGAAATGATACAGACCTTTGAAGCGGACGGCATCGAAACGGAAGCCGTGCAGATAGGCATGAAGGATATCAGAGGCTGCATTGCCTGCGGAACCTGTTTCAGCAAAGGAACATGCGTTTTTGATGACATCGTGAATGAACTGGCGCCAAAGTTTGAGGCGGCGGATGGCCTTGTTGTCGCCTCGCCGGTCTATTACGCCTCAGCCAACGCCACGCTTATCGCCTGTCTGGACAGACTCTTCTTCAGCACCCGTTTTGACAAAACCATGAAGGTTGGCGCCAGCGTGGTCGTTGCCCGGCGCGGCGGATGCTCCGCCACCTTTGACGAACTGAACAAGTATTTTACCATAAGCAATATGCCCATCGCCTCAAGCCAGTACTGGAACTGCGCGCATGGCAGGGAAAAAGGCGAGGTTGAGCAGGATCGGGAAGGCTTGCAGACCATGCGGACGCTGGCGCGCAACATGGCCTTCCTGATGAGGGGCATTGCCCTTGCCAGGGAAAAATATGGCCTGCCGCACAAAGAAGAATGGCAGCCCACCCACTTTATCCGGTAAGGCTCCGCGCGGGCGGAAACTTTATATGCCAGAACTTTTTGGGGAAAATACGCCAAGGCTGGGCTTCGGCTGCATGCGCCTGCCCCTGCTGGAGGCGGGCCGGCCGGACTCCTTTGACTTCGCCGCCATCGAGGCACTGTTCGACGCCTTTCTGGATCAGGGTTTTCACTATTTTGACACCGCGTACACCTACCACGGATACGAGGGAGAAAAGGCGGTCAGGCGGGCGCTGGTGGAACGGCATCCACGGGAGTCTTTCCAGCTGGCCACCAAGCTGCCCCTGCGGGATTTCACCGGCGCGGAGGACATGGAACGCATCTTTGCCGAACAGCTCGAAAACTGCGGGGTGGAGTTCTTTGACGCCTATCTGCTGCACAATATGGGTCATAATGTTTATGAAAAATGCCGCGCCCATGATGCGTTCCGCTTTGTGAACCGGAAAAAGGAACTGGGGCAAATAAGGACGGTGGGCATGTCCTTCCATGACACGCCGGACTTTTTGGATACAGTGCTGGGCGAGTATGGCGACGGTATCGATTTTGTCCAGCTGCAAATCAATTATGTGGACATGGATCAGCCCGGCGTGCGGGGCGAGGACTGCCTGCGTATCGCGGACAAGCACGGGAAGCCCGTGCTTGTCATGGAGCCGTGCAAGGGCGGAACCCTCACCAATCTGCCGGGGGAAGCGCACGCGCTGATGAAGGCCCACGCGCCGGATGCCTCCCCGGCGAGCTGGGCTATGCGCTTTGCCGCGGGCCAGCCGGGCGTGTTCTGCGTGCTGTCCGGCATGAACAGCATGGAACAGGTGCTGGACAACTGCCGCACTCTGGCGGATTTTTCCCCGCTTTCGCAGGAAGAAACGGAGATTATCCGCCGCGTTGTGGGCATCATCAACGAAAAGACGGCCGTTCCCTGCACGGGCTGTGAGTACTGCACTCACGACTGCCCGAAAAAAATTGCCATCCCGCAGTATTTTTCCGTGTACAACAGCATCATGCGCACGACAGGAAGCTTTTCCAGCCAGTATTGGTATTATGCCAATATCGCCCTGAGCGGTCACGGCAAGGCGGGAGAGTGCGTCAGGTGCGGCCGATGCGAGCAGGCCTGCCCCCAGCACCTGCCCATCCGCGACTACCTCGCTCAGGTGGCGGAAAAATTCGAGAACGGCGGCTTCTGCCCCACCCGGGTGAAATAACCTCATGGCCGGCCCGGGGCGGGCACAGCTCACCCCTTAAAGACAAAAAAGGCTCCGCCCACAATGAGGCCAAAGCCGATCAAATGGTTCCAGCCCAGGCTTTCGCCCAGGTAGAGGGTGGAGAACAGGCCGAAAATGGTCAGCGAAATGACTTCCTGTATGGTTTTCAGCTCCGCCGCGCTGAAGTAGCCATATCCGATGCGGTTGGCGGGCACCTGCAGGCAGTATTCCAAAAACGCCACGCCCCAGCTGATGACAATGGCCGCCAGCACCGGCATGGCCTGATGGCGCAGGTGGCCGTACCACGCATAGGTCATAAACAGGTTGGAACCGATGAGCAGGCCGATGGTCAGCGCGGGAATGGGCATATTGAACAGCATGATCTCTGTCTCCAAACGCGGGAGCGTGCGTTCCGCCGGCGTCTTCCCCGCCCGAGCCGCCGCGGCGCGGCCTCAGTCGCCGCTCATCGAATGATCAAGCCATTCATCGCGATACAGCTTGTAGGTGACGGAATCGGCCAGGGCCTGCCAGCTGGCCTCAATAATGTCGTGATCCACGCCCACGGTCACCCATGAGCCGCTCTTGTCGGCCGACTCGATAAGCACGCGGGTGACGGAAGCCGTGCCGGTGGTATTGGCGGCATCATCCGGATTGCCGGGCAGCACGCGAACCTTGAAGTCACGCAGGCTCATTTCGGCCAGCCGGGGATAAAAGGGCAGCAGGGCCTTGCGCAGGGCGTTGTCCAGGGCGTTGACCGGCCCGTGGCCCGTGGCGGCGGTATGCTCCACCACGCCTTCCACCTCCACCATAACCGTGGCTTCGGCCAGGGGCGCGCCGCCGCTCTTGGTTTCCACCACCCGCAGCCGCTGCAGGCGGAAAAATTCGCGCACCCCGCGCCGGGCCATCTTGCGCAGCAGCAAAAGCTCCACACTGGCCTCGGCAGCCGCGTAGTCATAGCCCAGGCTGGCCTTTTTCTTGAGTTCGTTGGACAGGCCCTTGACCACGGGCTCGTCCTTGTCCAGATGAAACCCGAAACGCCGGGCCAGGGACACAATGTTGCTGCGTCCGCCCAGTTCGGTAATCAAGACGCGCTGGCCGTTGCCCACCAGCTCGGGAGCGATGTGCTCGTACAGGGTGGAATCGCGGTTGACCGCGCTGACATGAACCCCGCCCTTGTGGGCAAAGGCCGAGCGGCCCACAAAGGGCTGACGGCTGAAGGGCGACATGTTCGCCACTTCCGACACATAGCGCGACACGGCGGACAGCGAGGCCAGCCGGCCTTCCGGCAGGCAGGGCCTGTTCAGCTTAAGTTCCAGCACCGGGATGATGGAACACAGGTTGGCGTTGCCGCAGCGCTCGCCCACGCCGTTGATGGTGCCCTGAATATGGGCCGCCCCCGCCTGAACGGCGGCAATGCTGGCGGCCACGGCCATATCGCAGTCGTTGTGGGCGTGTATGCCCAGAACCGCGCCGGGCAGGCGGCGGGCCACCTCGGCCACAATGGCGGCGATATCGCCGGGCAGGGTACCGCCGTTGGTGTCGCACAGCACCAGGGCCGAGGCTCCGGCCTCATGGGCGTGGCGCAGCGCGGCAAAGGCATAGTCCGCATTTTCGCGCCAGCCGTCGAAAAAGTGCTCGGCATCAAAAAAAACGGTCTCCGCGTGGCGGCGCAAAAAGGCCACCGAGTCGCGGATGACATCCAGGTTGCGGGCGGGCTCCACGCGCAGGGCATCCCTGGCGTGGCGTTCGCTGGACTTGCCGAAAATGGTCAGCGCCGGCGCGCCGCAACTTATGAGCGCGCGCAGGGTGGGGTCGGCCTCCGCCGTATGGGCGGGGTGATGGGTGCTGCCAAAGGCGGCCACCCGGGCGCGCTCCAGGCCGTAGTTCTGAATGTCGCGGAAAAAATCCGTGTCCACCGGACTGGCGCCGGGCCAGCCGCCTTCGATATAGTCCACGCCCAGCTCGTCCAGTTTGAGCGCAATCTTGATCTTGTCCGGTGTGGTCAGCTGAACATCCTCGCACTGCGCGCCGTCGCGCAGGGTGGTGTCGTAAAGCGTCATGGATGCGGACATGGCAGGCTCCGCGCTATTTCGTGTGCGACAGCTGAAGATCGAATTCCTCATGCAGCGTGTTCACCGCCAGATCAACCAGTTTTTCCTCAATGAGGCAGGAAATTTTGATTTCCGAGGTGCTGATCATGAGGATATTGACGCCCGCGCGGGCCAGGGCGGCAAAGGCGCGGGCCGCCACGCCGCTGTGATTGCGCATGCCGACCCCGATGACTGAAACCTTGGCCACGTTGAGATCGTGCTCCACTTCACGGCAGCCGATGGCCGGGCGCACCTTGTCCACAATGGCCAGGGCGCGCTTTAAATCCTTGCGGGACACGGTGAAGGTCATGTCGGTGATGCCTTCGCGGCTGGCCTTCTGGACAATCATGTCCACCAGAATGCCACCCTCGGCCAGCGGCCCGAAAATGGCGGCGGACGTGCCAATCTGGTCTGGAATACCGCACAGGGTAACGCGAACCTGATCGCGGTCGTAGGCAATGCCCGAAACAAGCACGGCTTCCATCATTTCATCCTCCTGCGTGACCAGCGTGCCGGGATCGTCGGAAAAGGTCGAGCGCACCCGCACGGGAACCTTGTATTTCTTGGCAAACTCCACGGAACGGATCTGCAGCACCTTGGCGCCCATGGACGCCATTTCCAGCATTTCGTCATAGCTGATGCGATCCACCTTGCGGGCTTCGGGGCACAGCCGGGGGTCGGTGGTGTACACGCCGTTCACGTCGGTATAGATATGGCATTCCACATCACCCAGGGCGGCGGCCACGGCCACGGCCGAGGTATCGGAACCGCCCCGGCCCAGGGTGGTGAGCCGCTTGTCTTCGGTGCAGCCCTGAAAACCCGCCATGACCAGCACGTCGTAGCGTTCCAGCCCGCGCCGCAAATACTCATCGTCGATGCTCAGGATACGGGCGCAGCCGTAGGTGTCATCCGTGCGGACGGGCAGCTGGTGACCGAGCACGGATCGGGCGTTGACGCCCGCGTCGCGCAAAAGCATGGCGAACAGGGCCACAGATTCCTGCTCCCCCGTGGTCAGAAGCACATCCAGTTCGGCCGGATCGGGTTCATCTGACCACTGGTAGGCCATCTCCAGCAGTTTGTTGGTCTGCCCGTAGCGGGCCGACAAGACCACAATGACCTTATAGCCCTCGCCCAGGGCGGAGAGCACCTTGGCGCGCACCTTTTTCATGCACTCCAGATCGGCAACGGAAGAGCCCCCGAATTTCTGCACCAGAATACGCATAGAGATTGAATCCTTCTCTTTTTATACCGCGCCTGTCCGGTCAGACCGATCCTCGGCGGGATCAGGCAGGATCAGGCGCCCGTGCCGGCGGGAAAACGCTGCTCCGCCCTGCGGCACAACACGCTTCCACAAGGGGCCGGAGTTCATCCAGCAGTCGGCGGGCTCTCTCGCCGTGAGCCGTTATTCTCGCCAAGCGCTTCCTTTCGCACGCTTGCCCCGGAATGTCCAGATTTTCCGACGGGTCAGCCCCCGGTTCAGCGCGCTGCGGACGCAGCTCCACATCCAGCCTGTCCGGCGCAAGAGCTGATGCCGTCAGGCGTTCGGGCCACTCCAGAGCCAGCAGCCCTTCCGCTTCGTCCAGCTCTTCCGGCAAAAACGAACCCGGGGCCAGGCGGTACAGATCGGCGTGGAGTATGGGAGGAGACGTGGGGTACTCGTGGCACAGGGTAAAGCTGGGGCTGGCCACCTCGGCCCTGTCCCCGCCGGGCAGCGCCGCCGCCAGACCCCGCACCAGCGTGGTTTTGCCCGCGCCCAAATCGCCGTACAGGTACAGGGCGGGCAGCGTGTCAACAGGCCATGACGCGAGAATCCGGCCCAGCAGGCCGCCCAGTTTCATGGTGGCTTCCGGCGCGTCCAGGAGCACACTCAGCATGGCTGGCCTCCGCCAAAACGCGGGCCCCGGGTACGGCAAAAAAACCCGGGCCGGCCCAGAGCCTGATCTCCCAGATTTTCCAGCCGCGCCCAGGCGCCGGGCAGGGCGTCGGCAATATCGCGCGGGCCGTTGCCGCGCCTGGGATAGCGCCCGGCCAGAGACAGCCCGGCCAGAGCGTGCAGATGAACGCCCGCGCAGGCCGCGTCCGGGGCGCTGTATCCGGCGGCCAGTAGGGAGCCGACGAGTCCGGCCAGCACGTCGCCCGAGCCGCCCACGGCCAGCTGCGGCACATTCCAGGGGACAAGAATGGAGGCTTCTCCCGGGCAGGCGATGAGTGTTCCCGGCCCCTTGAGAACCCAGACCGCCGGGGCCAGGGCCGCCAGACGGGACAGGGCGCCGAAGCGATCCTCCCGCAGCCGTGCCGTGCTCAGGCCCAGCAGTCGGGCCGCTTCCCCGGGGTGAGGGGTGAGGATGTCGCGTTTATCCAGTCTGGTCAGAAATTCAGGCCGTTCGGCCAGGGCATGCAGGGCGTCGGCGTCCAGCACAAGAGGCGGCCGCGCGGAAAGTTCGAGCAGTGCCGCCAAAAGCTGATCCGCCCCGTTCATCCGTCCCATGCCGGGCCCGATGACCACGGCCCGCGCCGCCGCCAGGGCCGGAGCCAGGGCATCGAGATGCCGCGCCGACCACTGCGCGTGCCTGTTTTCCTCCGGGCGGGGCAAGGCCACGGTGAGCGCCTCCGGCAAGCTGGCGCGCACTTCGGGCATGGAGGCGGCGGGCACGGCCACTTCCACCAGCCCTGCCCCGCCGCGCAAGGCACCCAGGGCGGCCAGGCGGGGGGCTCCGCTCATGCCCGCGCCGCCGCCGATGATCAGAACCCGTCCGGCCTCACCCTTGTGGGCCGGCCCGGCCAGTCCGGCTGCTCCGGCTGGTTCGCCCCATCCGGCGGGCGCGGCAGATCCGGCATCCGGTCTTCGGCCCCCGGGGCGGCCAGGGCGCGGCGCATCCCAGGCGGCCAGTCCAGTCAGTCCATGACTCACCACAAAGGGATCCGTGATGTCAGCCCCCCGCCCTGAAGCGGGCCCCCGCCACAGGCGGAAGGATGCGGCGGAGCGCGCGGCGGCGGGAATGCCGATGGGCCAGACTTCCAGTCTGCCGGTGTATGCGGCGGCTTCGGGAATCAGCAGGCCCGGCTTGGGAGCCTGAAAGGTCACGGTGAGACTGGCGCGCACGGCGTCCGGCGCGGCGCGGCCGCTGCCCGCATCAAGGCCCGAAGGCAGATCCAGGGCCAGCACGCAGGCGCCGGCATCAGCCAGGGCGTTGATTCCGGCGATGACGGCGGCCTCGGCCTGGCGCAGGGGCCCGCAAAAGCCCGTGCCCAAAAGTCCGTCCACCACAATGTCGGGCACGGCGGAGGGAACGTCTGAAAAGGCGCTCCAGCTCAAGGAGGCCCGCCCCCGGGAGGCCCGCCGGGAATGCGCCGGGGCAAAGGGCACACCCAGGCGGCGGGCCAGCAGGGCATAGCGGCGCGCCGCTCCCCTGGCCGCGGACAGCGGCTTCATGTGCAGCACACGGGGCAGGGCCCCGGCGTCCAGCAGATGCCGGGCCAGGCAGGCCGCGTCGCCGCCGTTGTTGCCGCCGCCCATAATCAGCAATACGCGCGCCCCCCGCAGGGGGCCGTAAAAATGCCGCAGCGCGGCAAAGGCCGCGCGGGCCGCGTTTTCCATCAGCGCATCCCCGGACAGTCCCAGGGACAGGGCGGCCTTGTCCCAGTCCGCCATTTCCGCCGGAGTCGGCACGGGCACGAACACGATCAACCCTCCAGAATGACCACGGCGGCGGCCATTTCCCGCTCGTGCGTCAGTGAAACATGCACGGAGCCGGCACCCAGCTCCCCGGCCCGGCGCGCGGCCGCCCCGCGCAGGCGGACTTCAGGCTTGCCCGAGGGCAGGGAAAGCACTTCCACATCCAGCGGCCCCACCCCGGCGGCGAAGCCCGTGCCCAAAGCCTTGACCGCCGCTTCCTTGGCGGCGAAACGAGCGGCCACATAGGCCGCCCGGGGGCCGGGCGCGGCGGGCAGGGCCGCGCGTTCGGCCTCGGTCAGCACCCGGCGCAGCAGGCGATGACCAAAGCGATCCAGACTGCGCTCCATGCGCGGAAGGGACACCAAATCCAGACCGAGACCAAGAATCATGCGCGGGCCCCAGGATTGAAGGGAAGAAGGACATGAAGCGTTCTGAAGCACAGGGACGCAACCTGTGTACGTTGCAGAGCCACGGCAGGAATGTCAAGAAACGCATCGCGCGTCAGGCCGCGCCCGGCAGTCGCAGGGCCGCCCTGTTGCGGCGCATGGCGGACAGGGTTTGCAGCGCCACGGACAGCACAATGAGCCCCAGTCCGGCATAAAACGCGGCGTTGAGCTGCCGGGCCTCGCCAAAAAAGAGCATGGCGAGCACGATGCTGTACACGGGTTCAAGATTGTAGGTGAGGTTGACCGTAAAGGCCGAAATGCTTTGCAACGCCTGAATCTGGAGAATATACAAACCAATGGTGCAAAACAGCGAAAGCATGAACAGACAGAGGAAGTCACGTCCCTCAGGCAGGCTGAAGGACACGGACAACGCGGGCAGATAGAAGGGCAAAAAACAGCTCAGGCCGAGAAACCCGCCGATGAGCTCATACCACAGCACGGCGGGAGCCTGATGGCCCCGCGCCACCCGCTTGTTGGCAATGGTGAACAGCGCCGCCAGCACCGCGCCCACGATGCCCAGCGAAATCCCCGCGCGGTAGCGGGTATCAAAGTGGAAAATAAGGCCCACACCCGCCACGGTGAGCAGGCTGAAGGCTATTTCCCGCGGGGAAATGCGGCGGCCGTCGGCCAGAGGCTCCAGCACGGCGGTGAAAAAGCCCACCGTGGAAAAACTGACCACGCCCACGGACACGTTGGAAGCCTTGATGCTGCCATAAAAAAAGACCCAGTGCAGGGCCAGCAGCGCGCCTACCCCGCCCATGCGCAGCGCGTCGCGGAAGGAAAGCTTCGGCATTCGCCCGCCCAAACCCAGCATGATCCCGAACACAAGCGTGGTGATGAGCAGGCGATACCACACCAAAAGACCCTCGTTCAGACTGATCAGCTTGCCGAAAATGCCGGTGAACCCGGCCAGCAGCACGGACAGATGCAGTTTGCCAAAGGCAAGAGGCAGGGAATCGGATGTGGAGTCAAACAAGACAGGGCTCCGGAAGGCGGAATAAGGGCGCAGGAGGTCATATCCCAAGCGCAGCCCGAGAGCAAGGGCAAAGCTTGTTCTCCACTCCGGTCAAGTGTAGAATGGGGCCATGACACGCTCCGCCGACACGCCCGCCCAGGGACGGGCTCCCTCACCCTCCATTCATCTGCTCCCGCCGGAGCTGGCCAACCAGATCGCCGCGGGCGAAGTGGTGGAGCGCCCGGCCAGCGTGGTCAAGGAACTGGTGGAAAACAGCCTGGACGCGGGCGCGCGCCAGGTAAATCTTACCCTGGAAAACGGCGGCCAGACCCTGATCCGGGTCAGCGACGACGGCCGGGGCATCGCCCCGGACGAGCTGGAGCTGGCCGTCACCCGCCACGCCACCAGCAAGATCGCCGGGGTGGACGATCTGTCGCGGATCAGCTCCTATGGATTTCGGGGAGAGGCCCTGCCCAGCATAGCCTCGGTCTCGCGCCTGCGCATAGTGTCCGCGCCCCGCTCCCCTGGCGGCGCCATCGGCGACGCGCACAGCCTGGATGTGGAATACGGCGTTATCAAACGCCTGGGCCCGGCCTCACTGCGCGAAGGAACCACGGTCGAAGTGCGGGATCTTTTTACCAATATTCCGGCCCGTCTCAAATTTCTCAAAAGTCCGGCCACCGAACTCAAGCGCGCCCAGGAACTGTTCACCCGCCTGGCCCTGGCCCGAAGCGACGTGGGTTTCAGCTTCATGGCGGGCTCGCGCGAGTTGCTGCGCTTTGAGGCGGGACGCGCGCTGAACGCGCGCCTCGCCGGGCTGTGGCCGCCCCTAGTGCTGGACGCCCTGCGTCCCTTTGAGCTGCGCGCGGACGGCATGCGCGTGTGGGGCCTGGCCTCCAATCCGCGCTCGTCCCAGCCCCGCGCCGACCGCATGCTGTTCTATGTCAATGGCCGGCCCGTGGGCGACAAACTCATCATGCGGGCCGTGCGGCAGGCCTACCAGGGCCGCCTGACCAGCCGGGACTACCCGCAGACGGTGCTGTTCCTGGATATTCCCCCTGACGAGGTGGACGTCAACGTTCATCCGGCCAAAAACGAAGTGCGCTTCCGGGACGAGCAGGCCGTGTTCGGGGTCGTGCTGCGCGCCGTCAGCCAGATACTGAATGCCGATGCTTTCCCCGTGGCCCGCCCCGCGCCGCGCGCGTCCATGACGGCCCCGGATGCAGACCCGGACGGCGCGCCGCCCCACGCCGCAGCGCAAGCGCCTCATCCGAGGGGCTTCTGGGGCGAGGCCGATCGCGCGCGCATCATGCCCCGGCGCGACACGGGCTCCGCCCCGGGCACGCCGGAGGCCGGCCCCGGGGAGGGCAGCTCCGTCAGCGCCGGCCTGCGCGAGCCCCCGGCTCCGTATGTGACGGCAGGGCCGGCGGATCTTTCACCGCGGCCGGCCACACACGGGGGCGCCCCCCATGCCTCTCCGGACGCCCTCCATAATACCGGGGAAAGTCCCCGGCCCGCGCCGGCTCATGCCGTCCAGGCAGGCCCGTCCGGGCAGGCGCCGGACACGCCGCCGCTTTCCGGCCGCGATTTTCACTACCTGGGGCAGATCGCGGGAACCTACCTCATTCTGGCCCGGGGCCGGGATACCCTGGTGCTGCTCGATCAACACGCGGCGCATGAACGCATCCTGTACGAAAAATTCAAAAGCGGAGCCCTGCGCGGCGCGGGGCAGCCGCTGCTCCTTCCTCTGAACATGCCCCTGCACCCGGCCGAAAAGGAACGCCTGCTGGACATGCAGGGCGCCCTGACCGAACTGGGCTTTGCCTGGGAGGCAACGGATGCCGGATGCCTGGTCACGGCGCTGCCCCCCTCGCTGGATCGAACCGCGGCCGCGGCCTTTCTGCGCGAAGCCCTGTCAGGACGTCAGGACGATCTGACCGCGCTGTGGGCGTCCCACGCCTGCGCCACGGCCATCCGGGCCGGTCAGGAGCTGACCGGGGGCGACGCCCTGAACCTGGTGAACCTGTGGCTGGCCGCCGAAGAGCCGGACTACTGCCCGCACGGCCGCCCCTGCGCTGTCACGCTGGACAAGGCCGATCTGGAAAAACTGTTCAAGCGGCGGCAGTAGAAGTTGCGGCTCTTGGGACGCGCCATTCCGGCGCCTTTTCGGGAGCCGCCGCCGGAGGGGCCGTGGGCCGCGCCTGGCCTGTCTGAAAAAAAATATTGAGAAAAAAAGCGCATTTTCCGTTGACTTGACCGTGACGTTAGTGCAAAAAATGACAACAGGAGAGCACGCCTTGACAAGAGGTTTGTCGGCAAAGGGCGTGTATGGAGAGTCTTTTTTGCGAGGTTTTTTTAATGGCCAAGTCTATTTATGTCGGGAACCTTCCCTGGTCCGCTACCGAAGAACAAGTGCAGAACCTTTTTGCGGAATATGGAGACGTGCTCTCGGTAAAACTTGTGAGCGACCGTGAGACAGGCCGCGCCCGCGGTTTCGGGTTTGTTGAAATGGAAGAGCCCGGCGCCACGGCGGCCATTGAGGCTCTGGACAATACCTCCTTCGGGGGCCGCACCCTGCGCGTGAACGAAGCCAAACCCCGCGCCCCGCGCGCCCCCCGCTACTGAGGCGGCTCCCGCTTCAGCCTCGTGTGCCAAAGTCCGTTTCGCCGCCAGCGCGGCGCATGAAGGCCGTCCGCGCGGACGGCCTTTCGCGTTGTCCGGCGCATGGGCGGCCGGCGCGGCCATGCGCCCGCCCTGAAAGCACGGACGGGCAAATCCGCATTAACTGGACATTCCCTCCCCGCTCCGGCTACAATGGACAGTGCCCGACGCCCGGCGCGGCAGCGGGCGCTTCTTTCCGCCATCAAACCGTTTCCCCCGGAAGAGGCAAGGATGGTACGGGGGAAAAACAAACACGAGGTATAAACGTTATGAAACCGTACAGATACATGGCTCTGTTCCTGGCGGCCCTGCTTGCCGGCACGCCTTTTCTCGGCGGCTGCGCGCCCAAGGTGGGCGGCAATGACTACACCGCTTCCGGCGCGCAGAGCAGCTACAGCGTTGAGTACGGAACCGTGGAATCCGTGCGCACGGTCAGCATCAATAACGACAGTGACGCCAAAACCGCCATCGGCGCGGTGGGCGGCGGCGTGGTCGGCGGCATCCTCGGCAGTATGATTGGCGGAGGCAGGGGCCGTACCCTCGCCACGGCCGTCGGAGTCGGGGCGGGCGCCCTGGCAGGCGGTGCCGCCAGCGGGGCCGTGGGCAATCAGGCCGGCGTCGAAGTCACCGTCAGGCTGGACAGCGGCGGCGTCATCGTTGTGGTGCAGGGGGACGACATCAGCTTTACCCCAGGCCAGCGCGTGCATATCATAACCGGCCACGGATCCACCCGCGTCGCTCCCCTGTAACTCCCGTCATCGCCGTTCGTCCGGCGGACGGGCGGCGGCATACGCTTTGACACGCAACACGCTTTGCGGAGGAAAAAATGCTGGATCCGAAACAATGTGTTCTCTTCAGCGGCGGCGCGGCCGGCACGGAGCAGTTCTTCGGCGCGCAGGCCGAAGCATGGGGCATCGAAGAGGTCAACTACAGCTTTGAGGGCCATCAGCTCGAGCGCTCGCGCGGAGTGCGCGTGCTGACCAGCGACGAGCTGGCCCTCAAGGACGTGAGCATGACCTATGTCTCCCGCCTGATGGGACGCGAATACACCCGCGCCCCCCTGTTCCGCAAAGTGCTTCAGTCCATCTGCTGGCAGGTCAGCAGCGGACAGCAGGTTCTGGTGGTGGGCGCCATCCAGGCCGACAACACCGTCAAGGGCGGCACCGGCTGGGGCGCGGAATTCGCCAAGCTGTGCAACAAGCCCCTTCTGGTGTTCGATCAGGAACGCGACGGCTGGTTCCGCTGGAACAAGGACAGCTGGGAGGCCGATCCCGAACCGCTCATCGTCCAGCCCCGCTTTACCGCCACGGGAACCCGCTTTCTGGAAGACAACGGCCGC
>JAFLSV010000015.1 GCA_022510785.1 Desulfovibrionaceae bacterium
CCATGGACGCGGGCAACCTGCTCAAGCCCATGCTGGCCCGGGGCGAGCTGCACTGTATCGGCGCCACCACCCTGGACGAGTACCGCAAGTATATCGAAAAAGACCCGGCCCTGGAGCGCCGCTTTCAGCCCGTGCTGGTGGAAGAACCCACGGCGGAGGACAGCATTTCCATCCTGCGCGGGCTCAAGGAGCGCTTTGAGGTGCACCACGGCGTGCGCATCAGCGACTCGGCCATCGTCGAGGCGGTGGTGCTGTCGCAGCGCTACATTCCGGATCGGCAGCTGCCGGATAAGGCCATCGACATTATTGACGAGGCGGCGGCCATGATCCGCACCGAAATCGATTCGCTGCCCGCCGAGCTGGACGAGGCCAACCGCAAGGTCATGCAGCTTGAAATTGAACGCGAGGCACTGCGCCGCGAAACCGATGACGCTTCGCGCGACCGCCTGTTCCGCCTCGAAAGCGAGCTGTCCGAGCTGCGCGGCCGCCAGGCCTCTCTCCGCGCGCAGTGGGAGGCTGAAAAAAATTCCATCGACTCGGTGCGCCAGCTGAAGGAAAAAATCGAACGGACCCGGCAGGCCATCGACGAGGCCGAACGCGCCTACGACCTGAACCGGGCGGCGGAACTCAAGTACTCCACACTCTTTGAGCTGGAAAAGAAGCTGCGCGAAAGCGAAAACGCGGCGGGCGGCCCCGATGCGGAAAGCCGCCTGCTCAAGGAAGAAGTGCGCCCGGACGATGTTGCCGGCATTGTGGCCCGCTGGACGGGCATTCCGGTGACCCGCCTGCTGGAATCCGAGCGTGAAAAGCTGCTGGGCCTGCCCAAAAAGCTGCACGAACGGGTTATCGGCCAGGATGAGGCCGTGGCCGCCGTGTCCGACGCGGTGCTGCGCGCCCGGGCCGGGCTGTCCGATCCGTCCCGCCCCCTGGGTTCCTTCATTTTTCTCGGGCCCACCGGCGTGGGCAAAACCGAGTTGTGCAAGGCTCTGGCCGAGGCCCTGTTCGACACCGAAGACAACATGATCCGCCTGGACATGAGCGAGTATATGGAAAAGCATTCGGTGTCGCGGCTTGTGGGCGCGCCTCCAGGCTATGTGGGGTACGACGAGGGCGGCCAGCTCACCGAGGCCGTGCGCCGCAAGCCCTATTCCGTGGTGCTTTTTGATGAGGTGGAAAAGGCCCATCCCGATGTGTTCAACATGCTGCTGCAATTGCTGGATGACGGGCGCCTTACCGACAGCCAGGGCCGCACGGTGGACTTTCGCAATACCATCGTGATCATGACCTCCAACATAGGTTCCGCCATGCTTCTGGAGGGCATTGACGAGCGCGGCCGTCTGCTGGAAGGGGTGCGGGACAGGGTTATGGGCGAGCTGCGGCGCTGTTTCCGTCCCGAGTTCCTGAACCGCGTGGATGAAACCGTGCTGTTCAAGCCGCTGGCGGCGGAACAGATTGCCGAAATTGTGGATCTCCAGCTTACCCAGCTGCGGCGGCGCCTGGCCGAACACAAGATCGAGCTGGAGCTCACCGGCACGGCCCGCACCTATATCGCCGAGGCCGCCTATGACCCGGCCTTTGGCGCGCGGCCCCTGAAGCGCTACCTCCAGCATGAGCTGGAAACCCCGCTGGCCCGGGCCATCATCGGCGGCGCCATCCATGACGGCTGGCGCATCCGGGTGGACATGAGCCTGGTGGACAACCCGGATACCGACGCCCCCCTGCGCTTCGCGCGGGTGGATGACAGCGGCGCAATCCACTGGATTGGCGAAGGTTAGGCCGCTTTGCTGCGCTATCGGCCTTGCTGACAGCTTGGAGCGGGATCTCCCGGAATGCTCCGCCCGGCATGGTTGCCGGGCGGAGCATTCGTGACAGCTACACTGTCGGGGAAAGCGTCATTCCTGCAACAGCCTTTTTGGGCAAGTCCTTTTGTTGGGCAAAGGCTTTCTTCCGCTTCACCTGCCCCGGGGTCGCCTGCACGCTCCTCGTGTCATGGCCCGCCCGGGTACTGGCCCGCTCCGCATTCCGTTCGTACCACCTTGCCTGACAGAGCGTATCGGCCTCCGCCTCCAGCATGGCGTTCAGGGTGTCCTCAAGGCTTTCCCGAACGATTTTTGAAACGTGCTGCCTCAGTTCCCCTTCGTTGACCTGGATGACCGCGGCTTCCTTTTTCCCGGAATCCCTGCTGCCTTCCATGACGTGGCTCCTCGTATCGGGTTGGCCCGCGGCGCAGCCGGATATATTTTTAGCGATTAATATGCCAATACTATTTTTATTTATTTGACATAGTTGTTTTTAATAGATATTAATTTTTGTATGCGCGATATCTTTATACAGGCGCACAGCCTCCATCGTCGAGCCGGTCGGCCCATGAGCGCCGGGTTGGGCGGAGTCTGCCCATGACGCAGACCATCTTTCCCAAGCACCGGGGCAAGGGGCGGCCGCGCGCCTTTGATCGGGCAAAGGCGCTGCGCAGCGCGCTGGATGTCTTCTGGCGGCGCGGCTACGAGCCCGCGTCCGTGGCCGAGCTGTGCGCGGCCATGGGCATCAGGCCTCCCAGCCTGTATGCCGCGTTCGGCAACAAGGCCGCGCTGTTTCTTGAAGCCGTCCGCTACTATGAAAAGACCTACTGGGAAGAGCCGGCCCGGCGCTTTCTGGCCGAGCCCAATCTGTACGCGGCTGTGGACAACTTTTTTCGGGAAGCCGCGCAAATTCTCCTGTCGCCGGAAACGCCGTGCGGGTGCATGATTGTGCTGGCAGCCATCAACATTTCCGAAGACGAAAAGGACATCATCGCGGCCATTGGCGAGCTCAGGCTTGAGACAAAGCGCATGTTTGCCGACCGGCTCCGGCAGGCCATCAGGGCCGGGCAAATCCCCGCTGATACGGATGTTCCGGCGCTTTCCGGGGCGCTGAATACCATGCTCGAAGGCATGTCGCTTCAGGCCCGTGACGGTCTTTTCCAGTCCGAGCTCATGGCCATGGCCGCCCATGCCGTGCGCATGCTGCCGGGGCCTCTCTGCGCGCGCGGATAGCGTCCCGCCTTCTGCTCAGGCGCGGCCAGGCTGGCGCGCGTCCTTTTTTGCTCGCGTGGCTGTCCTGCCCGTGGCGTGCGGGAGGGAGGAAAATGCTTGACAATTTTTTAGTAATCATTAAAAATTTTTTCATGCCCTGTGAACCTTGATGGGGAGATTGACCATGCCCTTCACCGAGCCCGCCATGCGCCCCCCGCAGGAAGCGAATTCGCTTTTGCTGCGGGCCACCCAGGGCTGTACCTATAATGAATGCCGCTTCTGCTATGTTTCCCGCGGCTATCCGTTTCAGGCCGTCACGCCGGAGGAGCTGGAGAAGGAAATCCTCTCGGCTTCCTTTCCGGCCGACACCCGCATTTACATGACGGGCTCCAATCCCTTTGCCCTGCCTGTCCGGACGCTGGAGGCATACATCGCCGTCATGCGCCGTCATGTTCCGCGGTTCACGGAATTGAGCATGCAGGCGAGAATTGACGATATCAGCGCAAAAAACCTGGATGAGCTGCGCCGCTTGCGCGGCCTGGGGCTCACCCACCTGTATATCGGCACGGAAAACGGCCATGATGCCGTCCTTCGGCTGATGAACAAGGGCTATACCTCGGCGGAAGCCGTGGAGCAGCTGCTGCGGCTGGATGAAGCGGGCGTGAGCTACACCACCTTTTATATCCTCGGCATGGGCGGCCGCGGCATGGGAGCGCAAAGCGGAGAGGCCACCGCCGCCATGTTCAACCGCGTGCATCCGCGCCGCATCACCACAACGGGCATGACGGTCTTTGCCCGTACGCCGCTGGCCGGCATGGCGCGGCGCGGCGAGTTCACCGAGGCCTCCGAACGGGAAAAAATTGAAGAACTTCAGGTGTTCTTGAAAAATCTGACCGTGGATACCATCTATGACGGCGTTCACTACCTGAACCCGCTCAACTATCGTTTCAGCACCCGTGACGCGGCGGAAAAACGCCGCGTCCTGGCGGATATTGACGAAGTTTTGCGGGACTATTCGGATGAGGAGCTGGAAAGGATGGTCGGCCGCGGCTTCATGCATTCCCTGTAACGACGCTGTCCCACACACGTTTAACCCCAATGGAGAAAGGTCATGAGTAAAAAAATCCTCATTTTGAACGGCAGTCCCCGGCTGAAGGGCAATACGGCCATGCTGTGCGACGCCTTTGCCAGGGGCGCCCAAAGCGCGGGCCACAGCGTCACCCGCTTTGACTTGCAGCGCATGGATATTCACGGCTGCCTCGGCTGTATGAAGGGCGGCAAGGATCCCGCCAGTCCTTGCGTTCAGAAGGACGACATGGGAAAAATCTATCCCGCCTACAGGGAGGCCGAGCTCGTTGTTCTGGCCTCGCCCCTGTATTACTGGAGCGTGACCGGCCAGCTGAAGGCGGCCTTTGACCGGCTTTTTGCCGTGGCCGAGTGCAACCCCGATTATGCGAATCCGCGCAAGGAGTGCGCGCTCATCATGGCCGCCGAAGGCAACAGCCCGGAAAACTGGAAGCCTGCGCTGGACTATTACCAGGCGCTGGCCGGCTTTCTCGGCTGGACGGACAGGGGACGGGTTCTGGCCGGCGGGGTGCTGGAGGCCGGGGCCGTGGCCGGAACGCCCGTGATGGAAGAAGCCTTCCACTTGGGCGCCGCGCTTTGATGGAACGGGGGGGAGACTATGCGCAGGGAACAGGGACATGGCCCGGATGCGGACACAAGGCGCCTGACGCGGCGCGGGCTTCTGCTGGGGGCTGGGGTTGCCGCTTTTCTGGCGGCTTGCGCGCCCCTGTACCGGCATGTTTCGTCCACATCGGCAATCCGGGTTGAATCGTTCACGAGCCCGGGCTCGGGGCGGAGCAGGAATATTCTTGTTCTGACCGGAAGCGCCCGGCCGGGGGGCAACAGTGAATTGCTGGCGGACGCCTTTGTCAGGGGCGCCCGCGCGGCGGGCCACGCGGTGAATGTCTTTGAGTGCGGCAAAAATCCCATGAGCGCCTGCCTGCACTGCGACAACTGCTGGACGACGGGAACACCCTGCGTCGTGGACGACAGTTTCAGCGCCCTGTGGCCGCTGCTGGAGCAGGCGGACATGCTTGTCTTGTGCAGTCCCCTGTACTGGTACAATTTCAGCGGCCATATCAAATGCGTTATAGACAGGCTCTATCCCTATTCCCGGAAGAACAGGCTGCGCGATATGCCGGTGAAGGAAGCCATGCTGCTCATGTGCGGGGAAAGTCTGTTTCCGCGTTCCTTTGCCGGCGCGGCGGAAGCCTACAGGCAGATGCTCGGCTTGAAACGCTGGAAGGATCGCGGCCGCCTCTTTGTGACCGGCGTTCATGAAATGGGCGCCATGGCCGGGCACAGGGCGCTGGCCACGGCCGAAGACATGGGGCGAAACGCCTGACGCTCAGACACTGCCCATTCGGGTACGAATCATCATAAGGAGACCATTATGAACTCACTCGCCCTTCTCGATGTGGCCAAACTCACATCGCCCAATCCCGTGTCGCTTGTCTGCTCCCGCACTCCGGCCGGAGTCACCAACCTTGGTACGGTCTCGTGGTGGACCTACCTCAGCCTTGAGCCCGCCGCCATCGGCTTTGCCATGGCGAAAACGTCGTATACCGGAGAAATGGTCAGGGCCGGCAAACGGGTTGTGCTGACCATTCCCGGCGAGACGCTCGCCAAACAGGTCATGCAGTGCGGCAGCTCCACGGGCAGAACCACGGACAAGGCCAGGGATTTTAATATTGAGCTTACGGACATTCCGGACTGCGATATCCGGATTCCCGTCGGGAGCGTGGCGGCCATAGAGTGCAGCCTGCGGGAATATGTCGATGTCGGCGACCACTACTTCTATATATGCGACGTGCGGAAGGCCTACGGCGATGAGTCTAAGCGGGCGCTGTTCGCCTGGAAGGGCTATGCCAAAATTGCCCCGGCAAGCTGCGCCTGAGCCTGCCGCGCCATGGTGCCGCGCCCGTTCCGGAATGTGTCCGGGACGGGCGCGCGGTTTTTCAGCGCGCTGAAACCTTGCGCCAGACAGCGCCGGCTCTTTCCCCTGATGGTGAAGGATGGCGCACGCGCGGTGAAGGGATGCGCCCGCCGGGGCGGGAAGGCGTTAAAACCGGTACTTCAGCGGAGAGGAAACGAGGCGCCCATGGGGGCGGGAAAACGGCGCCTGTGCGGAGACGGGCGTGTCACACCGTCAGGGAAATACCCGTGCCGTACGGGGCCAGAGAGGTGGGCACATGCTCCACGTTCTGGTAGGCGCTTGAAGCGCGCAGCATGGCTGAGGCGGCCGCCGTTTCCGCCATGGTCGGCGCTTGCGCCGTGGTCGCCGCTTCCTCCATGGCTGACACGGCGCGGGGGTCGATGCGCATGCCATAGTCGGGGCGATCCGGGGTC
The DNA here is from genome assembly GCA_022510785.1 of Desulfovibrionaceae bacterium. Lineage (GTDB taxonomy): Bacteria > Desulfobacterota > Desulfovibrionia > Desulfovibrionales > Desulfovibrionaceae > Mailhella. The sequence continues at coordinate 6,426 of JAFLSV010000015.1, forward strand.
AGCATGGCGTTCAGCTGGACAGCGTTGTTTTCGGCGGCATTGAACGCATTGACGGCGGAGACCGGCCGGTCAAGCGGATAATTGCCCATGGCCAGCACGCTGGCCGGGTCAGCCGCACGGCTGATGTCAATGGGCTCAAGGGACTTGAGCGGATCCACCCCAAGCATGTCGGACGTGTACCGGGCGCTGCCGTCTTCGTCGGACAGGGCCAGCTGCGCCTGCACCCACACGGAGACATCGTCCAGGCCAAGCAGGGTATTGACGTCCTGCGGCAGCGGCTCGGCATCCACCGTGTCCTGCTGCTGCCGCGCCTCCACCTCCAGGGCGCGGGAGTAAGCCTCGGCCTGGCCCCACTGGGCTTCCGCGGACTGGCGGTAATAGGTTTCATCCACGGCGGCTCTGGCTTCCGCCGTCCGCACGGCGCTGCCCATGGCTGCCGCGAACTGCTGCTGATGGGCGTCCGCGGTCTGCTGGAAATAGGCCGCATCCGCGGCGGACGTGGCTTCCGCCGCCCGCATGGCGCTGCTCACGGCTGCCATGTACTGCTGCTGATAGCGTTCCGGCTTGAAGGGGCCGTCTATATCGCCATCTTCGCTGATGGTGCCCAGCGTGTCCATACGGCGATTGAGGGGTTCAGGCGGGCCGCTGACGGAGTGTCTCGGGCCGCTGAGCACGACAGGCCCGCTGAGAGCCACGGGCCCGCTGAGCGATGCCGGGCCGCCGATGGAACTGCGGCCGGTTTGCGATTCCTGCTCAATTTTTTCCCGGCGGGCTTCGCTTTCCATGCGCGAGGCTTCGGCGGCCACAGCCCTGTCCTGGGCGGAAGGATCGGCGGGAGCATTGGCCGCCGTCCGGATTTGCTGAGCCTTGGCGATGGCGGCGTCCGGGTCGCTTTCCCTGGAGGTGTCAATCTGAACTTCTCCGCCCACCGCGTACATATGGCCATCGGGGCCGGCGCGCATGTCAAGCGAGGCCCCGCCCACAGCCAGGCCGCCCGCTGCCGCCTGATGGGCCTGCTCGTGACTGCGTACTTCGCGGTCGCGCTGCTGCATCTGGCGGATGGTCTCGCGCTGCTCGGACGAGAGGGAAATGCCGGTGGCGTCAGTACCGGAGGCCGCGGGACGGAACGGCATGGCGGAAGAATCCCGGCGCTGCTGCCGCTCGCCGGAATGTCCCATATCCAGATTGAATCTGATGCCCGCGAAGGAGCTTATGCCGTTTACGGCTTCCATGCATGTGTCCTGTCAAAGGGGAACCGTTGCCCTGTCCTGACGCTTTCAGTGTAGGCCCATGTGAAAAAAAAGAAAAGAGCCCTGGGGGAATTTTTTTCCGCCCTCCCGAAGCGCGGCGTGTGAGCGTCTGAAATGCCGCCCTTCCCGAAGCGCCGCGCCCGATTCGTCTGAAACGTCGCCTCTGGCCTCCGCGGAACGCGATGCGCGGGAACGTTTACAGCAGGCTGCCCTGCCAGTTGAAATCGCTGCTGCGCCTGGGCTGGGGCAGGCTTGGGGGGAGCTTTTCGTCCAGGCGGGCGAAAAAGGCGTAGCCGGCGCTCTCCAGCTCGGGGCGATGGGCCGTGATGTCCAGGGGCCAGCCGGGGTATATCCACAGGTTCCGGCCATAGGCGCGGGCCCAGAAGTTTTCGCCCTTGGGACTGACAAAGGGCTCGTTGGTCTTGATCTGCTCCAGCCTGTGCCGTGAAATGCCCACCGGCCACCAGCCTTCCGTCACCACGCCCAGGGGCAGGCAGCTTTGCCCTGGCAGGGCCAGCATATCCCCGGCTGCCAGTTCCGGGCTGACAAAGGCGTCGGCAAAGCCCATGCGCGCCAGCGCATCCACGGCGGCCGCATTGGACACGTTGCAGAAGGGGCCGGCGCTCAGGCGCGGCCCGGTTTTCTGTTCCGCCCCGCGCGATGCGCCGCGTCCCTGCCGTTTTGGGGGCAGCGGGCGCGCTTGCGCGGGAAACAGGGATATCTGCCACGGCGCGTTGCACACAAAATGCCGCGCCCCGCCGCGCAGGGCCTCGCTCACCAGGCGCAGCCACGCGGCCTCCTCGTCCGGCCAGATGACCGGCGGCAGCCACCAGGACACATGGGGGAGCACCGTGCGTGATACCGCCCGCACGGTGTTGGGCGACATCCACAGGCCGATCAGGCTCATGCGCCCGCCGCGCGTTTCGCGTCCCTGGGGCAGGGAGGAGCGCACCAGAATATCCGGTTGCCTGCGGGCGCGCACCGGGCTGCTCAGGCGGGGCTCAAAACTGACCTCGCGGGGTTCCGCGGCGGGGCTTTTCGCCAGGCGCTCTTCCCATTCCCGGAGCAGGGCGGCGAGATCGGGTTCGCGGCGGTCGATGAGAAAGACGGGCGTTCCGGCCCGGGGCGTTTTGTGCCGGGCCAGGCGCAGGGGCAGGGTGCCCGCCTTGGGCGTGTGCCGCGTCACGGGCACGGTATCGTGCCAGGCCTCGTCCTCATAGCCGATGCGCACAAGATCCCTGGGCAGCAGGGGAAGATGCGGCCTGATAAAGGGCCGGGCCTGACCTCGCTCGGCCTGGCTGAACTGGATTTTGCCAATCAAGAGCCCCGAGCTCGCGGGCTCGTCAGGGGTGGATACGGCATGTTCGCGCTGGGGCAGAAAAAGCGCGTGCGTGCGGGGGCGCCCCAGGGCCATGTCGAGCAGGGCTTCGGCATCCTTGCGGGCGCGCGCGTCCAGGCTCCCGTCCTTCAGGCCGTCCAGCAGCAGCCGATAGGCGGCCACGCTGTGGTACACATAGTGCGGCCCCTTTTTGCGGCCTTCAATTTTCAGGCAGCGCAGCTTCGGAATATCCAGCAGAGTCTTGATCAGCACATCCAGCGACAGATCCCGGCAGGAGAAAAAACGGCCTTCGCGGCCCTTCTGCCGGTACACGCGGCGGCAGGGCTGCACGCAGCGGCCGCGCAGGCCGCTTTTGCCGCCCAGGTAGCTGGACCAGTAACAGCGGCCCGACACGCACCAGCACAGCGCGCCGTGAATAAAAAGTTCCAGATCCAGCCCGTCGGGGGCCGCGGCGGCCGTCTGGCGGATTTCGTCAATGGACAGTTCGCGCGGCAGAATAACGCGCGAGGCCCCCAGCGCCCGCGCCGCCTCCAGAGCTTTGGGATGGGTGACGTTAGCCAGGGTGGACAGGTGCAGCTGTCCCTGGTAGCCCGCCTGCCGGGCCAGTTCAAAGAGGCCGATGTCCTGCACGATGAGGGCATCGGGCCGGGCGTCGCGGGCCATGCGCATCATCAGGCGGCCCGCCGCCGCCATATCGCCGGGTTTAACCAGGGAATTGAAGGCGATATAGACCCTGCGGCCCTCGCTCCGCGCCAGGTTCACCATGCGCGACAGTTCGGTCATGCTGAAGTTGTCGGCCCCGGCGCGGGCGGAAAAGTGCTTGAGTCCCACATACACGGCATCGGCCCCGGCGGCCAGGGCGGCCAGAAAACACGCCGTGTCTCCCGCCGGGGCCAGAAGCTCGGGCAGAAGCGGGGAATCGGGGCTGGCGCTGATCTGATTCATGAAACGTCCTTGGCGGCCGGGGCGCATGACGCGCGCGCCGCGGCCCGGCTTTGCTTGGCCACCGCCATCATGAGCTTGATGCGGTTGATTTGGTTGACTTCGCTGGCGCCGGGGTCATAGTCCACGGCCGCGATGTTGGCGTTGGGATAGCGGCGCTTGAGCTCCTTCAGCACGCCCTTGCCCGTGATGTGGTTGGGCAGGCAGCCAAAGGGCTGCATGCACAAAATATTGGACACGCCGCTGTTGAGCAGTTCCATCATTTCCGCCGTCAGCAGCCAGCCTTCGCCGGTCTGGTGGCCCAGGGAGATGAGGCCGTTGACCTGGGCGCGCAGTGTGCGGAACGACAGGGGCGGGTCAAAGCGCGCGCTGCGGCGCAGCATGGCGCGCAAAGGCAGGCGCAGGCTCAGCACAAAATGCAGCGCCAGGTTGCTGATGAAGGCCTGGCGCCTTTTGCCGCTCAGGCTGCGGTAGCGGAAAATGTCGTCATAAAAGCCGTACAGGAAAAAATCCAGCAGGTCGGGCATGACGGCCTCGCCGCCTTCGGCCTCAATAACTTCCACGGCCGAGTTGTTGGCGTCGGGGTGGAATTTAAGCAGAATTTCACCCACCAGCCCCACACGTGGCTTGCGGGCTATGTCGCGCAGGGGCAGGGCGTCAAAATCCCGAATCATGCGCCGGATATTCCGGTAGCAGCGGAACAGCGATCCTTCGGCCACATTCAGCCTGGCCCGTTCCGACCATTCTCCGGCCAGGCGCAGAGCGCTGCCCGGCTTCAGCTCGTAGGGCCGCACCCGATAGAGCAGCCGCATGATCACATCACCATAAAAACAGCTCATGATGGCCCGGCGCATCAGGCTCCAGTTGACCCGGAAGCCGGGGTTGTGATCCAGCCCCGCCATGTTGAAGGACAGGATGGGAATCTGGGTCAGGCCGCAGTCGGCCAGGGCCTTGCGCAGAAAGCCGATATAGTTGGTGGCCCGGCAGCCTCCCCCGGTCTGGGAAATGATGAGCGCGATGCGGCCGGGGTCGTAGCGGCCGCTCTGCACCGCGTGCAGAAGCTGCCCGATGACCGTGATGGCCGGGTAGCACACGTCATTGTTGACGTGGCGCAGGCCCAGCTCCACCGCCGCCCGCGACACCGTGGGCAAAAGCTCGGCCCTGTAGCCGCAGGCCGTGAGCAGCGAGGGCAGAAACTGAAAATGCAGGGGCGACATCTGCGGGATAAGAATGGTATGCGTGGCGCGCATGGCCCCGGTGAACGAGGGGGTGCCCTTGAACACATCCTCTGGCGCGGCCGTATTGATGCGCACGTCAGGCCGGGGTTCGGTGTCGAGCGCTGGGCTGGGTTCGGGCGGATCGGCCCGGGGCGCGGCGGCCGGGGCGGGAGCCGCGGCCCCCGATGGAGCAAGCGGCGCGGAAGGAGCCGCCGGATCAGACGGCGCCAGGCCGGGCAGGGCGGGGCGCGCGCCCTTCAGGCGCAGGCGCCGTTCGCGCATGGTGGCCAGCAGAGAGCGCACACGGATGCGGGCCGCCCCCAGGTTGGCGCCTTCGTCAATCTTGATCTGGGTGTACAAGCGGTCGCCCACGGCCAGGATTTCTTCCACCTGATCCGCGGTCACCGCATCCAGGCCGCAGCCAAAGGACACCAGCTGCACCAGGGCAATCTGTTCGGTGCTGGCGGCGTAGGCGGCGGCCCGGTACAGCCGGGCGTGGTAGGTCCACTGATCCACCACGCGCAGGCGGCCGGGGTCGGGCATGAAGTGCGCCACGGAGTCTTCGGTAAGCACGGCCAGGCCCGTGGCCGTGATCAGGTCGGGAATGCCGTGATGGACTTCCGGGTCCACATGATAGGGATGCCCGGCCAGAATGATCCCCTGCAGCCCCTTGTCCTGAAGAAAGCGCAGCGCGCTTTCGCCCGCGGCGCGCATGTCCGCCTTGAACTGGCGCTGTTCGTCAAAGGCCAGGCGCAAAGCCCGGCGCATTTCGGCTTCGGGAATATCCGCGAACAGGGGCAGTTCGCGCAGGCGCGGCAGCAGCCGTTCCTGATCCAGCGGCAGAAAGGGGCACACCAGCTCCACGCCCGACGCGCGCAGCACATCGATATTGTTGCGCAGAAGTTCGGGATAGCCGCCCACCACCGGGCAGTTGTAGTGATTGTCCTGGCTGGAAAAATCCTGCATTTCAAAGGGGATGCAGGGATAAAAGATACGCCGCGCCCGGCGCTGGATAAGGTCGATGATGTGCCCGTGCGCCAGCTTGGCCGGGTAGCACACCGTCTGGGAAGGGATGGTGGACAGGCCCAGGCCATAGAGCGTCTTGTTGGAGGGCGCGGACAATTCCACCCGGAAGCCCAGTTCGGTGAACAGCGTGAACCACAGCGGGTAGTTTTCGTACATGTTGAGCACGCGGGGAATGCCCACCGCGCCCCTGGGGGCGTTTTCCGGCGACAGGGGAATATAGTGCTCGAACAGGCGCTGGTATTTATAGGCGTACAGATTGGGCAGATCGTTGCGGCGCGCGCTTTTGCCCGCCCCCCGTTCGCATCGGTTGCCGGAAATGAAGCGCGTGCCGTCGCCGAAGCGGGTGACCGTCAGCAGGCAGTGATTGGTGCAGTGCTGACAGCGGGCCACGGTGCTGTCCACATGAAAGGCGGCGAGTTCCTCGCGGGAAAGCAGGGCGCTGCCTTCCAGCGGGGCGTGTTCCCTGGCCAGCAGCGCCGCGCCAAAGGCGCCCATCAGGCCCGAAATGTCCAGGCGCACCACCTCGCGGCCCAGGCTCAGTTCCAGCGCCCGCAGCAGCGCGTCGTTGTGGAAGGCGCCGCCCTGGGCCATGACCCTGTGGCCCAGTTCGTCCGGGCTGGAAATTTTGATCACCTTGTACAGGGCATTTTTGATCACCGAATAGGACAGCCCCGCCGCGATGTCTCCCACCGGCGCGCCTTCCTTTTGCGCCTGCTTGACCCGGGAGTTCATGAATACCGTGCAGCGCGTGCCCAAATCCACCGGATGCCGCGCCTCCAGGGCTTCCCGGACGAACACGGACAGCGGCATACCCAGAGATTTGGCAAAGGTTTCCACAAACGAGCCGCACCCGGCGGAACAGGCCTCGTTGAGCTGAATGCGATCCACAATGCCGTCCCGGACGCGCAGGCACTTGATATCCTGCCCGCCGATGTCCAGCACAAACGAGACATCGGGCACAAAGAACCGGGCCGCCTTGCAGTGGGCCAGGGTTTCCACCTCGTCAATATCGGCCCGCAGCCCGGCCCGGATGAGACCGCTGCCGTATCCTGTCACCCCGGCGGCGGCGATGCGGACATGAGGGGGCATAAGCCCGTACACTTCGCGCAGAATATCCACGGCCGCGCTGAGCGGTTCGCCGTGGCTGGCCCCGTAGGAAGTATAGAGGATGCGGCCTCCCTCGTCGATGAGGGCAGCCTTGATGGTGGTGGAACCGCTGTCAATGCCGAGGTACACGCGGGCGGGCCGGTCGGGGCTGCCTTCCAGATCCTTTAAATCGGCGCGGGGAGCCCTGTCCCGATCATGGCGCGCCCGGAACGCCTCCAGATCGGCCGGGGTGTCAAAGAGCGCGGGCAGATGGGCCGCGCCGTCGCCAGCCGTGGAACGGCGCAGGCTGCGCACCAGTTCACGCGCGTCCTGCGGCGTCCACAGATGTTCTTCCGGGTCGGTGCACCCCTGCTCGCGGGACTCGGCCAGAGTCAGGGAGTGAAGGGCCGCGCCCCCGGCCACGAAAAATTCCGCGTGATCGGGAAAGATGGCTTCACCCTGATCCAGAGCCAGAGAATCCACAAAACGCTGGCGCAGAGCGGGCAAAAAGGCCAGCGGCCCGCCCAGGAAGGCCACCTTGCCCTTGATTTCGCGGCCGCAGGCAAGTCCTCCCACCACCTGATCCACCACAGCCTGAAAAATGGACGCCGCGATGTCTTCCTTGGCGCATCCCTCATTGAGAAGAGGCAGAATGTCGGTTTTGGCGAACACCCCGCAGCGCGAGGCAATGGGATACAACTGATGGTGGTTGACGGCCAGCGCATTCAGTCCGGCGGCATCCGTATTAAGGAAGGCCGCCATCTGGTCAATAAAGGCCCCGGTGCCGCCCGCGCACGTTTCATTCATGCGCTGTTCCACGCCGCCGGTAAAAAAGGTGATTTTGGCGTCCTCGCCGCCCAGCTCAATGGTCACATCCACATCGGGGATGCGGTGGCGTATGCTTTCCGCCGAGGCGATAACTTCCTGCACAAACGGAATGCGCAGCTCTTCGGCCAGGGCAATGGCTCCCGACCCGGTGGCCGCCAGCGTAAACACGGGGGCCGGGCCGAACTGCGCCAGCACGGGCGCGGCCAGGGCTTCCTCAAGCAGTTCCGCCACAGTGGCCCGCACGTCGGAAAGATGACGCTGGTACCGGGAATGCACAACCTCTTTCGCGCCATTCATGATGACAACTTTGACCGTTGTCGAGCCAATGTCCAGACCTATATGCGCGAGAGCCGATGTGCTGTTCATAACCGCCGTACCTGACTCGGCATGTATACGTCCGTGAGGCTTTTTTGGCAAGATATTCCTGAAATTGCCGCCATTCTTGCGGCTCTGGCGTGGGGCTGCCGCGGCCTCTCCATCTGCCTGCCGGCAGGGTCGGGCGAAGGATCCGCCCGTGCCGCCCCTCCCGGTTTTTCCCCGGAAATTTCTGCCGCGCGGCGTCACCCCCTTGGCCCCGGGGCGGCAGAAAAGGCTTTTTCTAGAAAAAATGCTACACTAATATATTGAAAATATGCATATTTTTTTGTGTGGCACGCCGCTTGCTTTCAGGAGGGCAACAAACACCTCAAGGAGGGTGCACACATGTCTTTGGTCGTCAATCACAACTTAATGGCTATGAACGCCGCGCGTAACTTGAACTCAAGTTACAACCAACTGGCCACCTCAACCCGGCGTCTGTCCTCGGGGCTCCGCGTGGATACCGCCGCGGACGACGCGGCCGGCCTCGCCATCCGCGAACTCATGCGGGCCGAAATCGCCAGCATGAATCAGGGTGTGCGCAACGCCAACGACGGCATTTCGCTCATTCAGACGGCGGATGGCGCGCTGCAGGTGGTGGACGAAAAGCTCATCCGCATGAAGGAACTGGCCGAACAGGCCGCCACCGGCACCTATGACTCCACCCAGCGCCTGATGATTGAGTCCGAATACCAGCAGATGGCGTCGGAAATCACCCGTATCGCCAACGCCACGGACTTCAACAATATCAAGCTGCTGGACGGCACGCTGTCCGGCGACCATGACGGTTCGAAGCTGAAGAGCGTGGGCGAGCTGAAGATCCACTTCGGCACGGGCAACGATTCCGCCGAAGACTACTATTACATCAAGATAGGATGTGCCACGGCCTCGGCCCTGGGCGTGGGCAACCAGACCGACGAGACCCGGCCCGGCCACGACATCTCCACCCAGGACAACGCCCAGCGGGCACTGGAAGCCATCACCGCCGCCATTGTCTCCAAGGATAATATCCGGGCCCATCTCGGCGCCATGCAGAACAGGTTGGAAAACACCATCACCAACCTCCAGATTCAGGCCGAAAACCTCCAGGCCGCGGAATCCCGCATTTCGGACGTGGACGTGGCCACGGAAATGACCAATTTTGTGCGCAACCAGATCCTGACCCAGGCCGGCGTGGCCATGCTCGGTCAGGCCAACTCGCTGCCCCAGATGGCCCTGCAGCTTATCGGCGGCTAGGTCATCACACCATAGAGGTCGAGGCAGACCAAAGACACAGGCCGGGGGGATCGGCCCCCCGGCCCGGTCTTGGAGTCTCAGCGCCCGGCCTGGGTGCCGTAATATTCCAGCGCCTTGCGGGCCGCTTCCTGCTCCGCGCGTTTCAGACTGCCCCCGCTGGCCAAAAAACTCCGGCCGTCGGGCAATTCAAGACGCACTTCAAACAGCTTGGCGTGTTCCGGCCCGGAACTTGCCAGGGGCACATAGGCGGGCAGCGCGCGAAAGCGCGCCTGCGTCACTTCCTGCAAGCGCGTCTTGTAGTCCTTGCCTTTGCGCGCGCTGGAGGAATCGGGCCATTGATTTTCATACAGGCGCGCCACCAGGCGGGCCGTTTCGTCATGTCCTCCGTCCAGATAGACCGCTCCCAGCACCGCCTCAAGAGCATCGGCCAGTAAGGCCGCGCGTTCTCTCCCCCCCTGGGCCTCCTCGCCCTTGCCCAGGTTCAGATACTGCCCCAGTTCCAGATCCCGCGCCAGTTCCGCCAGTTTGCCCTCGCTCACCAGCCGGGAGCGCAGGCTCGTCATTCCCCCTTCCCGCTCGGCGGGAAAGCGCTCATACAAGCCATGGGAAATATGGACTTCCAGCACGGCGTCTCCCAAAAATTCCAGGCGTTCGTTGTGCTGGCCGCATCCGTTTTCATTGGCCCATGAGCTGTGGGTCAGCGCGGCGGCAAGCAGGGTTTTGTCGCGAAACCTGTAGTGCAGGCGCGCTTCCAGCGGCGCGAAATCCGCGTGCCGGTCGGGCGGGCAGGGCGTGGGCAGTCGGGGCATGATGCTTTCCTCGGGTCATGAAACGCAGATATCCTGTACATAGGGTCGAATCCCGCCCCTGGCAAGGCCGCCTCCCGCGCGTCTTGACAAGCGGCAGGCGACTCCCTAGTGTTCCAGCACCTCATGCAAGGAGAATGCCCATGGCCTATGATATCCGTTTGGTAAAAATTGTGACCGGCGAACTCGTTATCGGCAAATTCGACGCCGAAGGCCCGGCTCTGACCGATGTGGCCATTATGCAGACCGTACCCACCCAGCAGGGCGTGCAGATGATGATTCTGCCCTACGGCTATCCCTTTGAACAGGAATTCATCGGCCGTATTGACGCCAGGCACTTCCTCTACGAATATTCCAGGCTTCCCCAGGATGTGCAGGATAAATACCTGGAAGCATGCTCCAACCTGTCCCTTTCGTCGGGCGGGCTGGATCCCAAGGGCAGCCCGCGGGGCGCTTCGGGACTTATCCTTTAATGCCGCATTCGCGGGAGGGCGGGGTTCCCCGCCCGCCGTCCCGTCTTTCCGTCGTCCTTCCTGTGGGGGAGATCCGTTTGCGGCGCTGAGGCCGGGGCGGGCCTCCTTCTCGTGCTTTTCAGGAAATGCCCATGCGGGAAATACTGGCCTTACTGCCCCGGCCCAGCCGCTATCTCGGCAATGAGGAAGGCGCCGTGCGCGGCGACCCCGCCGCGGCCGAACTGCACTGCGCTCTGGCCTTTCCGGATTTGTACGAAGTGGCCATGTCCTATCTGGGCCAGAAAATCCTTTACGGCCAGCTCAACGCCATGCCCGGAGTCCTGGCGGAACGGGTGTTCGCGCCCTGCCGCGACGCGGCGGCCATACTGCGCGAGCGCAAGGTGCCGCTGGCCACGCTGGAAAGCGATACCGACCTTGCCCGCACCCACCTCATTGGCTTCAGCATCACGCATGAACTGGCCTTCACCAACGTGCTGTATATGCTGGATTTGGCCGGCATTCCCCTGCGCGCCGCCGAACGCGGCGATGATCTGAGCGCCTGGCCCCTGATCGTGGCCGGGGGCGGATGCACCCTGTGCGCCGAGCCGCTGGCTCCCTTCATGGATCTCATGGTTCTCGGCGAATCCGAGGCCGTCCTGCCCGGGCTGATTGCGCTCATCCGGCGCGCCCGCTCCGGGGGATGGAGCAAACGCGCCCTGCTGGCCGAAGCCCGGCATGTGCCCGGTGTGTATGTGCCTTCCCTGTTCCGGGAAAAGCCCGACGGCTCCCTGGAGCCCGTGTACCCCGACTATGCCGTGGTACGGCGGCGGGTGGCGGCGTCCCTGCGCGGGGCCTTCTATCCCGTGGAGCAGGTGACGCCCTTCGGCGCGGTTCACAACCGGCTGTCGCTGGAAATTGCCCGGGGCTGCACGCGCGGCTGCCGCTTCTGCCAGGCGGGCATGACGCTGCGCCCCTCGCGCGAGCGCCCGATCTCCGATGTCAGCGCCCTGCTTGAGGACTGCCTCACTCGCACGGGATATGACGACGTTTCGTTTTTGTCCCTGAGCTGCGGCGACTTTTCCGGACTCAGAACACTGTTTCTGGATGCCGCCGATCGCTGCGCCCGGGAACAGATTTCCCTGTCGCTGCCCTCGCTGCGCGTGGGCTCGGTGGACGGCGACATCATGGCCCGCATGGCGGGCATCCGCCGCACCGGCGCCACACTGGCTCCCGAAGCGGGCAGCCAGCGCCTGCGCGATGTCATTAATAAGGGAGTCAGCGAAGAGGGGCTTCTTCTGCATGTGCGCCATCTGGCGGGCCACGGCTGGCAGCAGGTCAAACTCTACTTCATGATCGGCCTGCCCACCGAAACCCGTGAGGATTTGGATGCGCTGGTGGAACTGGCGCTCAAGGTGCGTGACTGCTGCCGCTTCCGTGACGAGGCCGGGAAATGGCGGGGCCCCCGGCTTAACGTCACCGTGGCCGTATCGCCCTTTGTGCCTAAAACCCACACCCCTTTCCAGTGGGAAGCCCAGATCTCCCTGGCGGACATGGAGGAACGGATTCGCTATCTGCGGGATGCCGTCAGGCCTCACAAAAATGTGGCCCTGCGCTGGCACGAGCCCGCCATGAGTCATCTCGAGGGTATTCTGTCGCGGGGTGACCGACGCCTGGCCGGGGTAGTGGAGACAGCCTACCGCAAGGGCGCCGTTTTCAGCAGCTGGGTGGAAGGCTTTGACTTCACCCCGTGGCAGCAGGCCCTGGACGAACACGGCATGACGGCCGGCCAGTGGATCGGCCCGCGCGATCCAGACGGCCCCCTGCCCTGGGATCACCTGTGGGCCGGAACCAGCCGCCGTTTTCTGCTGACGGAACGCCGCCGGGCCTTTGCCGGAAGCGTCACGGCTGATTGCCGTTATGCGCCCTGCCGGCAGTGCGGCGTGTGTGACACCAAGGCCGGCCCGTCGCTGCTGCGCATGCGCGACTCGGATCCGCCTCTGCGAACCACGCTTAATTTTCCCCGGCGGGATCAGCGCGATCACAGCCCTGTGCCCCCGCTAACGCCTTACGAGCCCGGCAAAAAAGCCGCTCCTCCGGCCATAGACCCGAAACTCACCGCGCGGGCCGTGCGGTACCGGATATGGCATCGCAAGGAGGGCCTGGCTGCCTGGCTGAGCCAGCTGGAACTCCAGTCCCTGCTGGAAAGGGCCATGCGCCGGGCCGGGCTGCCCCTGGCCTTTTCCCAGGGCTTTCACCCCTTGCCCCTGCTGTCCTTCGGGCGCGCCCTGCCGGTGGGGATGGCCAGCCGCTCCGAATGGTGCATCGTCACACTGCGCGCTCCGCTGCGGGCCGAAGAAGTGCTGGAAAGACTGGATTCCCGTATGCCGGACGGCATGACGCTGATCCGTGCGGAACTGCTGCCCCTGACCGGCAAGGTAATATCGCCCGCCGCGGAGCTGTTCCAGCTCAGCTACGCGGATTTCAGCGCCCTGCGCGCCGCCTGGCAGACCTTTGCGGATGCGGAGCGCTGGGATTTTGAGCGCGAAGCCAGGCAGGGCGGAGTGCGGGTTCAGAACCTGCGTCCTCTCCTGCGCGACTTTCAGTTTCGTGACGGCGATCTGGTGTTCACCGCCGACTGGAGCCGGGACTATCTTTCTCCCCTGACTCTGACGCGGGCCATCCTGCCGGATCTCGATCCCTTGCGGCTTGAACTTGTCAAGCTGGCGCAATTTTTCGATGCCCCCTGAGCCCTGTACCCATTGCCCCGGGGCGGGTGCCGCCCTGGATTCTCGGGGCCGCTTTCCGGCGCTGGGCTCCGGTGTCTGTGCGCCCCCCATTTTTCGCTCAGCGCCAGCGGCGCAGGCAAAGGCCGTTTTTCTGGCCCGTTCGTCACGCGGCTCGAGAAGACAAGAGATCTCAATGCGTCACAACGGGCACGAAACTGCGCCGTTATATCAAGCGCAACAGCGTGTCATGCGCGGTTCAATCCAGCGCCCCCTTCCGGGCGCAGAGGGGCAGCACGGCGGCAAAGCCCAGCACGAGCACGGTCTGGATGCAGGCGTAGCAGGCCATCCAGCCCAGCCGGCCATACAGGATGCCGGGCGCAAAGGATCCCAGCATGCACCCGAGATACGCGCAGGAGAGGAAAAGCCCGCTCACCATGGAACGTTCGCACTTTCCGGAGCGCGCCGCCAGGCTGCTGACGAGCCCCGGGCACATGGCGTGGACGAGGAATTGTCCGAAGGCTACCAGCCACATGCCGCAGAAGAGTATCCTGCCGGAGGGGAAGGCCGTGGGGATGGCGGCCAGCATGAAGAAGCCCATGCCGAACAGGAGCAGGCGCGACGTGCCGCCGAACAGCCTGCGCAGGGGACGCAGCGATACGGACGCCACAAGTCCGATGGAATAGCTTGCGTACATGAGGCCGATACGTCCGCCGTTTCCGTGGCCCAGCTCCGCCATGCGGAAGGGCAGGAGGTTGCCCAGCGCTCCGAACGCGAACATGCCGCAGGCTTCGGCGAAAAGGATCGTGGCGATCCCGGGTTGGCGCAGCAGCGCCGCGTAGTCTTTCAGGTTATGGATTCCGCTGGAATGGTGCGGGCTTTCCGGAAGATCGCGCACCAGCCACGCGCCCGCGAGGAAAAGGATGCAGGGCATGATGACGATTGGCCTCCAGCCGAGGTACTGCCCCGCCAGTCCGCCGCCCACGCGCGCCAGCAGAGAGCCGGTGAGGCTTGCCGTGATGTAGCCGGCAAGCGCCCGCTTCAGATCCAAGTGACGGAAAAGAAAGGAGATGGCCGTTATGACGGACGTGAGCACGACGGGGATGAGCGCGGCCTGAAAAGAGCGCACGGCCAGCAGCTGGGGAAAGCTGCGCGCGGCAAGGAGGCCCGCGCCGCTCAGACCCAGCATGCATGCGGCCCACAGCAGAGCGCGGCGCACGCCCACGCGGTTCAGCACGACACCTACGAAAAGGGGGGAAATGGTGAGCGAGAGCAGGCAGATGCTCACCAGCAGTCCGGTCGTGCTGCGGTCGACGCCGAATTCCGCGCTGATGGCGTTGTACATGGGTTGAGGGGCGTATTCCAGCGCAAAGACGGAAAGTCCCGTGAGCAGCAGTCCGTAGTAAAAGCGCATGGCGCTTTGTTGTCTCGGATGGGAGTGCATGGAGCCCCTGGTGACGCATGCGCGGCGCGTTCAGCCGATGAAGGTCACGGGATTGCCCGTGCGGGGCAGGGGCTCGCGCGCGGGCAGCCCGTCGGATGTCTGGGCATGGCCCAGGCTGAGCGCGCCGAAAGCCTGCTCGTTTTCCGCCATGCCCAGGCGGCGGAGGAATGCGCATACCGCCTCGCTTTCGCTGAGCCAGTGCAGCTGATTGATCCAGCAGGAACCCAGGCCGAGTCCGTTGGCCATGAGCATCATGTTTTCCAGGGCGCAGGCGCAGTCGGCCATGCCGTTGCCGTAGCCGATGCGGTTTGCCGTGACGATCAGCACCGGGGCGTGGTGGTGAAAGACGTACCGGCCGCTCTTCGCCGCGCGTATGGCGTTGGCGAGAGATCGGTACATGCCTTCGGCGACATCCATCTTGGAGAACTCTGTCCTGACCAGATCCGCCAGCTCGTCCAGAAGCTGGCGGCTGCGTATGACCAGAAAGTGGGTGGTCTGGTTGTTTCCTCCGCTGGGAGCGAAACGGCCCGCCTCGATGACGTGGTTCAGGGCGTCGTCATCGACGGGGACATCCTGATACGCGCGTGTGCTGCGCCTTGAGCGGATGGCTTCGAATACGTCCATGGTTTCTCCCGTAAATCTTGCGTGGCTTTCAGCATATCCGCGCGGGCGGCGCAGCGCAAGCATGCGCCCCTCCGTTTCAGGGGCGGCGCGGGCGTTTTTTTTATTGACATAAATATCATAATATTTTAGTATTTGTATTTGAATGGCTACGATTGAGACCTTTCCTGTTTCGCTGCTGTCAACCACAAGCAAGGAGAGAGTTATCGTGAACGATCTTGTTTCTCTCGTTAATTCAGCAAATTATATTACAAAAGAGCATGCGGACAGAGTCATCGTCTGCGGTTCGCACGGGGGCGTTTACTGCGCGGCCAAGGCGGTTTACTACCAGGTGAGGGGCGTCATCCTTCACGACGCCGGTTTCTGCCTGGACAATGCCGGAGTCGCGGTTCTTGAGTATTGCCAGCCCTCTCTGCTTCCCGCCGCCGTGGTTGATTCCGATACCGCGTTCATCGGCAACGTCGAGCATACCTACGCGAACGGCATCATCAGCGCATGCAACGCCGAGGCGGAGCGACTGGGCGTCACGCCCGGCATGAAGTGCGCCGACGCCGCGGAACTGCTCGTGGCCGCCTCCCCGAAATGGCAGCCGGTCGCGCTTGTGGCGGAGTACAGGCATGAGCATGCGCTGGAAGAAGGCTGGGAAAAGATTGTCTGCATTGATTCCGCCTCGCTCATACAGCCGGAAGACGAAGGCCGCATCGTGGTCACAGGGTCGCATGGCGGGCTCATTGGCGGCAATCCGGCCAAGGCCATCAACGTGCCCGCCCGCTTCGCCGCCTTCAATGACGCCGGGTTCGGCTTTGACAACGCGGGCGCCGGGCGGCTTGAGCCGCTGGACGCGCGCGGCATAGCCGCCGTGCTCGTGGCCGCGGCCAGCGCGCGCATCGGAGACGGGCAGTCAACCCTGTTCGACGGGGTCATCTCGGCCGTCAACAGGCGCGCCGCGGAGCAGGGCTTCGCGGTAGGCGTCCCGCTGCGGCGGGCCCTGCATGCGTGGCAGGAAAAGAGCTCTTCATAACCAGGCACAGAACATGGCGTTCCGCCATATATTCATTCAACGCAGGCCGCCTTTTGGCGGCGGGAGGTTTCAATGGCGCACAATGTAGCTCAGAAGCTGGCTTCAACATTCAAGGCCTGCGGCGTGGACAAGTTCTTCATGCTGACGGGCGGCGATCAGGCTCTGTGGATCGCCCTGCACGAGGCCGGTATCAAGATGATCGTCGGCCACAGCGAGCCGAGCGCGGTGTACATGGCCGACGGCTATGCCAGGGCCACCGGAGCCACCTCCGTGACCTACGGGCAGGCCGGCCCCGGCGCGGCCAACGTGGCCGCCGCCCTGGCCGATTCCTACTGGGCCCAGTCGCCTGTCATGGCGCTCACCGGCTCCACGGCCAGCGACATGCGCCATGCCAACGAATACCAGGCTCTTGCCCAGGAGCAGATGTTCGTGCCGGTCACGCGCTGGTCCGGGCGTGTGGAAAACCCTGGCCAGGCCGCGGCCCTGCTGCGCCACGCCCTGCAGATGACCCTGGCCGCGGGCGGCCCCACGCACCTGGATATCCCCAAGGATTTCTTCGCCAAGCCCAGCGAAGAAAACGTGCCTGAGCTGGGGCTCCCCCAGCTGTCCCCGGCCGGCGCCGGCGACGCTTCCGTGACGGAGGGCATGGTAAGGAAGCTGCTCGCAGCCGAGCGGCCCGTCATTTTCGTGGGAGAGGGCGTCAACCTGGCAAAGGCCTGGGATGAGCTTTCATCCCTGTCTTCGGCCGCCGGCATACCCATGGTGTCGAGCATGGGCGGCAAACCCGCCGTGATGGACGGGCATTCCAACTTCATGGGTGTCGTGGGCCGCTACTCGTCGTGCATCGCCAACGAAATCCTGGGACAGGCCGACGTGGTGCTCGCGCTGGGCTCCCGCCTTGGCGGGCTGGCCACCAACGGCTACACCATACCGTCGAAGGCGGCCGCCATCCTGCAGGTGGATCACTGCCCGTCTTCCTTCAGCAATCCCTATTTCCCGGCGGACTGCCTGCTTGCCGACATAAAGCTCGCTCTGCGGGCCATGCTCCAAAGCATGCCGTCCGGCGGCAAGGAGTCCGCGTGGCTCAAGTCCTGCCGGGAAAAGCGCGCCCAGTGGAATGCCAATGTCCGCCTGGCCATCGACCAGGCTGGCGAAGCCGGCGGCATTTCGCCCCTGGCGGTGATGTCCGCCCTCAGGGAGTACGGCAAGGACATCACCGTCGTGGCCGACACGGGCTACATGGCGGCTTGGACCGGCGTGCTGTACCCGATACAGCGCTTCGACAGCTTCTTCAGGGCCACGGGCTCGCTGGGCTGGGCACTGCCTGCCTCGCTGGGCGTTCAGATGGCGCGAAAGGAAAAGGTCGTCTGCGTCACGGGCGACGGCGGGGCGGGGTACCACTTCACAGACGTGGAAACGGCCGTCCGCTATAAGCTGCCCGTGACGATCATCATCCTGAACAACAACTGCCTGGCTTTCGAGTACCATGAGCAGAAATACCGCTGGAATGGCCAGGTCATCGCCGAGGCCGACAACTTCACCAGCGTTGACTACGCCGCTGCCGCCCGCGCCCTCGGCGCGGCGGGCGAACGTGTCTCCAGCGGCGCCGCCCTGCGCAGCGCCCTCAAGAAGGCCATGGGGCATTCCGGCCCCACCGTTATCGAAGTGGTCACCGACGTGGAAGCCTATCCGCCCGTGACGAACTTTGAAAAGGTCATGCCGCGCACAATCTGACGATCGCGCGCGGGCAGGCAGGCCGTCGCCGTATGGCGCCGGTTCCGTCCAACCCTTCTAACCAGTGAGGATTCGCTATGTCAGTCAAACGTTTCATGGTTGCCGCGTTAACCGGTCTTATCGCCCTCGGCCTGTCGGCCATGCCGTCGGATGCTGCTGACAAAAGCGTGAAACTGCGCCTCGGGCACGACTTCCCGGAAGCGCATTTTTACCATAAGGGAGCGGTCAGGTTCGCCGAGCTGGTCAGCGAAAAGACCAACGGCACGGTGACCGTGCAGATTTTCCCCAACGGCACCCTGGGCAAGCAGGGGCAGCTCGTCGAAGGGCTCACCATGGGCACTGTCGATTTCGCCCTCAGCAACAGTGTCGCCCTTGAAAAATATGAACAGGACATGAGCGTTCTGGCCATGCCGTTCCTGTTCAAGTCGTGGGATCAGCTCTATCGCGCCGTGGACGGCAAGATCGGCGCCGACCTGAACAAGAAGCTCAACAAGAAAGGCCTGGATGTGCTTGCCTACTTCCGCATCGGCAGCATCATCATCAACTCCACCAAACCGATTACCCATCCTTCCGACGTGAGCAACATGAAGCTGCGCGTCATGCCCGGCCCCAGCATGATTGAGCTTGGCAAGGCGCTCAATGCCGTCGTCACGCCCATTTCCTACGGGGAAGTGTACACCGCCCTGCAGCTCGGCACCATTGACGCCCAGCTGCAGTCGGTCAGCAACGCCATGAGCGGCAAGCATCATGAAGTTGCCAAGTACATCTGCCTGAACAACGTCAGCATGTTTCTCGAACCGCTGACCATGAGCAAGATGACCTACGACCGCCTTTCCGCTGATCAGCAGAAGGCCGTCCGCGAAGCCGCGCAGGAAGCGGCCCAGTACGAGCGCGTGCTTGCTCTGGAAGGCGAACAGAAGGATCTCGAGGCGTTTGAGGAACAGGGCGTCACCATCATCCGTCCCGACATCGATGAATGGCGCAAGGTTATCGAGCCCATCCACGGCAAGTTCCCGCAGTGGGCCGAGCTGATTAAGGAGATCAACGCTCTTCAGTAAACCGGGAATCGCGGAGGGGCCGCAAGGCCCCTCCAGGAGGCGCCAGGAGGCGAAGGAGGAGCAGCATGGTCTTGACCGCTGTCAACGATAAGATCATCAAGGGGCTCAATGTGGCCATTGTCGGCGCCATGGCGCTGCTGACGCTCTGCATTGCCCTGCAGATACTCAACCGCTTCATTTTCAAGATACCCATGACATGGACGGAGGAATTCGCGCGGTACTTCTTCGTCTGGCTGGGGATGCTGGGCAGCGCGAAGGCGTTCCGTGAGCACAGCCACATCTTCGTTGACATCATCGAGGTCGCCGTCAAGGGACGGATATCGAAGATCTGCGCTCTCCTGGCCGATCTGTTCTGCATGGTGTTCTTCATCACGCTCCTCCGGGTGAGCCTGCCCTGGGCCGTCAACAACTTCGATACGGGGACGGAGAGCATCCCCGAATGGGGACTGGGCTACTTCTACCTGTGCATCCCGATCGCCGCGATGCTGATGATTCTTTTCGGGATCGAGAACCTCGCGCTGCGGGCAAAAGCCCTGGCTGCGGAAGGAGGCGAGTGATATGGGAATGCTGCTGCTCATCGTTTTTCTTGTGCTGGCCGCCATCGGCGTGCCCATCGCCGTTTCCCTCGTCCTGGCTTCCCTGGCCTGCTTCATCGCCCAGGGGGAATTGTTCTACGCGCAGGCGATAGCTCCGCGCATGTTCGGAGGCATGGGCTCCTTTGAGCTTCTTGCCATACCCATGTTCATACTGTCCGGCGACCTGCTCTTTGCGGGCAAGGTCTCCAAGGCTCTGGTGGATTTCGCCCATGCCTTCGTGGGGCATCTGCGCGGCTCCATGGCCATCGTCACCACCACCGCCTGCATGTTCTTCGGCGCGGTCTCCGGTTCCGGACCGGCCACCGCCGCCGCCATCGGCGCGGTTGTGGCCCCGGAGATGGAAAAGGACGGATATCCCAGAGAATTCACCGCCGCCGTCATCTGCGCCTCCGGCCCGCTCGGGGTGCTCATTCCACCCAGCATCCTGCTTGTGGTCTACGGCGTTGTCACCAACACGTCCATCGGGGCGCTGCTTGTTGCGGGCATCGGCCCTGGCGTGCTCTACGCCTTCCTGCTCTGCGTCTATGAATGGTATGTGTGCAAAAAGCACGGCTACGGCGTGAGCGGCACAGCGCTCTCCATGGCGAACATCGCCAAGTCCTTCCGCGAAGCCATCTGGGCGCTGTTCATCCCCGTCATCATCCTTGGCGGCATCTACAGCGGCATGTTCACGCCCACCGAGGCCGCCGGTGTTTCGGTGATCTACGCCCTGCTGGTCGGCATGTTCGTGCTGCGCACCCTCACCATGAAGAACCTGTTCAAGGTATTCCTCGGCAGCAGCATGACCACGGCCACCATCATGATCATCGTCGGCGCCGTGTCCGTCCTGAGCTGGGTGCTCACGCGCGAGCAGATCCCCGAAATGCTCACGGAAGCCGCCCTGACGTATGTGTCGTCGCCGCTGGCCTTCATGCTCATTTGCAACGTCATCCTGCTTTTCGCGGGCATGATCGAAAACGGTTCCGCCTGCATCCTGCTCCTGGCTCCGCTCATGTTCCCCATCGTGCAGGAGTACAACATCGATCCCGTGTATTTCGGAGCCATCATGGTGGCGAACCTGGCCATCGGCATGATGACGCCGCCTGTGGCCACAACATTGTATGTGGCGGCCAAGGTGTCGGACATTTCCTTTACAAAGCTGATCCCGCAGGTTGTTCCCTTCTGCTTCGTCCTCATGGTCGGCCTGGGGCTGCTCCTGGCCTTCCCGGCCATCACGATGACGCTGCCCACCATGCTTTTCGGGGGTAGCTGGTAGGCCTGCGACGCGGCGCGGCGGATGACGAAACAAGCAGGAAGTGATCGATGATGACCGGAGAACACTTCAAGCCCGTGCAGAAAGGCAAGCTGTCGGCGATCATCGTCAAGTCCGTCCGCGACAGCGTCCTGAGCGGAAAACTGGGGCCCGGCGACAAGCTCCCCTCGGAGCAGGAGATGAGCGAACGCTTCTCGGTAAGCCGCCAGACCATCCGGGAAGCCCTGAGGGTTCTGGAGATGCAGGGCATCATCGCCATCCGCAATGGCATCGGCGGGGGCGCGTTTGTGGCAAAGGTTTCCGTGGACGTGGCATGGCAAAGCATGACCAACTATCTGCATCAGCAGTCCATGACCCTCCGCCACCTTTTCGAGACCCGCAAGCTGCTCGAGCCGTATTTCATCCGCAACGCCGTCAGCGGCATGGCGGCCGAAGACCATGCGGCGCTGGCGTCGGCCCTGGAGATGCAGAAAGACAGCCTGGCAAAGCGTGACGTTCCATCCCTCAGAAAAGCGGAAATACAGTTCCACCGGCTTCTTGCCCTGCCGAGCCAGAACCCGCTGCTGATCCTCATCTTCGACTTTGTGGAAAGCCTTCTCACAGACGCCAAGATCAAATTGAACACAAGCCGGGATTTTTCCAGGAGGGTCATCGCCCAGCACGAGCTGATCTATGAGGCCGTCTGCGCGCGCGACGCCGAGAGCGCCAGAAAATACATCCTGCAGGACATTGAAATAGTGGAATCCTGTCTCCAGGATCTGGTCAGAAAATCGGATTGCATAGAATGGCATTGAAATGCCGGCGCTCCATCAATCCCTTTCCCGTGTGGGATTGCCATGGATACGCGCCTGATCCCCGCCAGGTGAGGGGGGGCTTTCGGGTTCTGCCGGCCCGCCGCCGCGCGGGCATGGGTCAGAGAATATGGATGCCGTGCTGCTCCAGATTGCGTATTTTGCGGAACATGGTGCTGCGATCCATTTTGAGCATGCGCGAGGCCGCGGCCATGTTCCCGTCTGATTTTTCTATGGCGGCCTTGAGCATTTGCCCTTCAAATTCCAGCATAATGTCGCGGTAATCCTTGCCGTCAAACGAAAAGTTTTCCATCCACGGCTTGGGGGCGGCGGTATCGGCAGCGGGTGTCTGTCCTAGGGGTAGATCGCCGGCATGGATAAACGGCGTGGTCGTCGTCATGACGGCGCGCTGCATAAGGCCCTTCAGTTCGCGCACATTGCCCGGCCAGGCATAGGCCATGAGCGCCCCGCAGGCATCGTCGGCAAGCTCAACCGGCCGGCTGTACAGCATGGCAAAATAGCTGATGAAGTACTTGGCCAGGGGAATGATGTCTTCCCGCCGCATGCGCAGCGGAGGGATATTGAGGACGGCGGTATTCAGCCGGTAGTAAAGTTTGCTGCGGAATCCGCCCTGCTTGACCGCGCGTTCAAGGTTTTCGTTGGATGAGGCGATGATGCGCACATCGGCCTTGCGCGGGGTGGAAGAGCCGGCGCGAAGAACCGTGCCTTCCTCGAGAAAGCGGAGCAGACGATCCTGGGCGGGCAGGGAAAGCTGGCCTATTTCCTGCAAAAACAGGGTGCCGCCTTCGGCGGCTTCAATCAGCGAAAGTGAGGCGTTGCCGTCGCCGCCAGGACGATCCGCTTTGGCCGGGCCAAAAAGCTCGGCCTCCAGGCGTGATTCTCTGCCGCCGGAAAGCGCGGCGGGCCGCGTCTCGGTTTCCGCATCCTGCTCTGTCGACGGCGCCAGGCCGCATTCCACCTTGATGAAGGGTTTGCCGGCGCGCCCGCTGTAGGAGTGGACGCGCTGAGCCGTGATGTCTTTGCCTATGCCCGGTTCGCCAAGGATAAGAATGGGCAGGTCGGTGCGGGCGAGGATGCGGCTGAGCTGCAGAAAGGACTGCATGGCCGGGCTGGCCATGAAGCTGCTGCCGTCTTCCTCGCCATTCAGTTCCGCTCTGGCCTGGATGCCAATGAGCTTTTCCAGCAGGTCGCGCTGCCGTGACAGCTTGCCCTCCATACGGGCGATGGTGCTGATATCGTGGATGAAGGTGATGCACATGACAGTGCGACCCTCATCATCGGTGATGGGAACTCCGTCCAGGGCAAGGTGCCGCCCGTTGGAAAGCACCTGAACCTTGGATACCGGCTGCCCCGTGGCGATTACTTCGGGATTGACGGCAACGTCAAAAAAACCTTCCCTGACGATATCCGTCGCCTTGCGGCCTACCATCCATTCGCGCGAAACCCCGCTCAGCTCTTCATATTTTTTGTTGACAAACAGGCAGGTGGAATGGGCGTCGCTCAACCAGAGGCCATCGGGAAAGGCGTCCAGAATTTTTTCAAGGTAGGCGTTAAGGGGGGCTTTCATGCGTTCAGAGGCTTACCTGGCGGGCGAGAGTGTGTCGCGCAGTTCGTCCGGCGGATTGCGGAAGACGTCCAGCACGGGATAGGTAAAAGAGACAACAATGACCTGCGGGGCGGAGCCGTTGCCGTCGCCGATCAGGGTCACCTCGGTTTCCTTGATGGTGTTTTCCACCATACCCAGAAGCTGGGTAATGTTGGTCGCACGCTGCCGCACTTCGGATGGAATTTCTTTGGTGCTGAAGTAGTTATAGCTTATCCTCGTGGGCACTTTTTCGCGCAGAAGTTCGGAAAAACGGGCGCGAAATCCATCCACGCCGCCGGCGCTGATCAGCGAGAACAAGTCCAGAGCCCTGTCGTCCAGGACAATGCCGAAAATCTCGTTCTGCTCCTGGGTCATCTGCGCGCGGATGGCGTTGAAGCTTTCCCGAGTATAGGGCCCAACCAGAGAAATTTCAATAAGCGCATCGCTGTCAAAAATGAATCGGGCCGTCCACGGGCGCTCTACCCAGGTGACGCCGGGCAAAATGAGCTCTTCCGCCATGTCTCCCTCGCCCGGCGCTATGCCGGGGATTTTTTCCGCCTCGCTCCGGGCCATGCCGTAGACATAGGAGTCAAACAAGGCGGGCGGTTCGGGGGATTTTTCCGCGGCGAACACCGCTCCGGGCGTCATCAGCGTTGTGAGCAGAGCGAGGGCAAGCGCAAGGCGGGTCATGGCAGGCTCCACAAAAAAACTTCCGCCTTCCCGAAGGGGAAGGCGGAAGGCAACAGTGTGTCAGGAAACTATTTCGCGACGGAAGGCAGCCAGGTGACGATGACGGGGAAGAAGATGATCAGCGCCACGCCCACCACCTGGCAGGCGATGTACTGGAACATGCCCTTGTAGATGTCAATAAGCTTCCAGTGCGGCACCGCGCCCTTGATAAAGTAGGCGGAAAGCGCCACGGGCGGCGACAGCCACGAGGTTTGCAGGGTCACGGCCACCAGCATGCAGAACCACAGGCGGTCATACTGCATGGCTTCCACCACGGGCAGGATAAGCGGCACCAGAATGAGCACGATGGGTATCCATTCCATGGCCCAGCCCATGAAGAAGATGATGGTCAAAAGCAGCAGCAGCATGGCCATGGGCGGAATCTGCATGTTCAGCAGCAGATTGGACAGGTAGGTCGCGCCGCCCAGGCGCGAGAACACCGCGCCGAAGAAGTTGCACGAGGCCAGCAGGATGAGGATCATGGCCGACATTTTGGCCGTGCCGTACATGGCCTGGGCAAAGCCCTTCCAAGTGAAGCGCTTGTACGCGATGACCAGGAGGACGGACGCGAACGCGCCGCAGGCCGACGCTTCGGTGGGGGTGGCCCAGCCCACCATGATGCTGCCCAGCACCGAGAAGATGAGGATAAGCAGCGGAATGGCCCCGGTGAAGACTTCGCGCCACACTTCCAGGAGCGAGCTGGAACGCATTTCCTTGGGCAGCGGCGGGCCGTACTTGGGCCAGATGGCGCACTTGATGAGCGAATAGGCGATGTACAGGGCGGCCAGCAAAAGACCGGGGAGCACGGCGGCCAGGAAGAGATCCGTCACCGGCACGCCCACGATGGGCCCCAGCACCACCAGCATGACGCTCGGCGGGATGAGGATGCCCAGCGTCCCTGCGGCGGCAATGGAGCCGGCTCCCATGGGCACATCATATCCGCTTCGGCGCATGGTCGGTTCCGCCATAACGCAGAGCAGGTTCACGGAGGAACCCACAATGCCGGTCGCGGCGGCAAAAATGGTTCCCGTGGAGATGACCGCCATGTACAGCGAGCCGGGCAGGCGGGCGAACAGCTTCTGGAACGCGTTGAACAGGCGTTCCATTAATCCCGCCCCTTCCAGCACATAGCCCATGACCAGGAAGAAGGGAATGGCGACCATGACATCGTCGCACATAACCTGGTAGAACTGCACGGTAAGCAGGTAGAAAACCAGCTTGCCAATGCCCAGAAAACCGAACACGATGCCCGCGAACACCATGGTGTACGCGATGGGAAAGCCAAAGCAGAACAGGCCGAACATCCCGGCCAGAGAGAGCATGGCGAGCAATTCATTGTGTGTCATGGCACTCTCTCCTAGGCTTTGGCGTCCGTGGCAGCCTTGGCCGCGGCGTCACCGGTGTCTTCCACGGCGATGACTTCGGGTTCGGTGCTCCACAGGTTGTAATTGGTCTTGAAGCGGTAGACGCACTTCAGAATTTCCGACAGCCCCTGCGTCATGGTAAAGAACACATACACGGGGATGGCAAACTTGACGGGCCACACAATGGGTGTCCAGGCGCTCCACACGGAGGTTTCATTCTGGAGATAGGATCTCCAGAAAAAGTTCCATGCGAGGGACAGGAACAAAATATGGGTTGGGAAGAACAGGAATATATAGTGAACCAGATCCGCCACGGCCCGGGTGCGGACAGACCAGTTGTGATAGAAGAAGTCGGTGCGCACATGGCCGCCGTCGCGCAGGCACCACGGCGAGGCAAGCATATAGAACACGCCGTACATCATGACGGCTATGGTCGACGCCCATACCGTGGGCATGGTGAAGACCGAGCGCATGACAACTTCACAAATAAGGCTGAGAACCATGGGGACGCACAGCCACGAGAACGTCTTGCCCAGCCAAATGCTCATGTTATCCAAAAAGGTGATGGCTTTCAGGGCTCCTTCCGGAACCTGCGCCATAGCTTTTTCGTACTCAGACTGCATACACTGCCCCCACAGGGAATACCGGGGAGCTTGCGCCCCCCGGTATGGAATGAGAGTTGTTAAGCCTTACTTGGCCTGGATGTAGTCGGTCACGAGACCGTCGTCCATGGCAGCCTTGGCGAGGTTGTAGTACAGACCGTTGGCGCGCATCTGGAACGGCACGGTCATCTTGGCCCACGCCACTTCGTTGTCGTACACCTTCTTGAAGAAGGCGTCCTTCTTGGCATAGCTGTCAAACACGGTACGGGCGGCCTTCATGAAGGCGGGGTAGTAGTCGGCCGGGGTTTCCTCGATCACGACGCCGCGCTTGGTCACGAGTTCCTGCAGGGCTTCGGAGTTGGCCTTGATGTTGCTCATCAGCTGGTCGAAGCAGCAGGTCTTCATGCTGATTTCGATAACGGCCTGCAGGTTCTTGGGCAGGCTGTCATACCAAGTCTTGTTGACGAAGATGTCGCCAATGGAAATGCCCTGGTGCAGGCCCTGCAGATACAGGTGCTTCCAGATCTGGTCAAAGCCCATGGCGATGTCTTCGGCGGGGTTGATCCATTCAGCGGCGTCAATGGCGCCACGCTGAGCGGCGGGGATGATGTCGGGAGCGGCCAGGGCCACAACGGGCATCCCCATTTCCTTGAAGATTTCGGCGGGCACGCCTGGAGGCGCGCGGAAGGTCAGCTTGTTGAGGTCAAGCACGGAGTTGTAGCGCTCATGGAACCAGCCGAAGGCTTCGGGGCCGTGGGGCTGAGCCATCCAGGCCACCACGTTGGCCTTGCAGGCGTCCTGATAGTATTCGTTCAGGAGCTTGCCGCCATCGCCTTCCCAACCCCAGGAGAGCACGCTCATCTGGTCGAGGCCAAAGCCCAGGCCGCCGCAGGGAGCGGAGAACAGGGTGCCGGCGGGGTTTTTGCCGGAGGCGTAGTGGGTCCACCACATGCCGCCGTTGATGAGGTTTTCGTTCACGGCGTCGAGGATTTCGTTGGCTTTGACGATGGCGCCGGCAGCAAGAAGCTCAACAGAGATTTCGCCGTTGGACAGCGTTTCAATGTTGGTCTTCATGCGTTCCATGGTTTTGAAGAAGACGGAGGAGTTGGCCAGGGCGGTCTGAATCTTCAGCTCATACTTGGCCGCCTGAGCCTGCCCGACAAGCCCGAAAGACAGGCACACCGCGAGCATCAACGCACCGAGTTTTTTCATAAAAAAACTCCTGATTGAGGTGGGAATGAAAAAAGCCTGTGACGCCAATATTTATTCGCTTTTGTCCACCAGGGACAAAAGGGATAAATCAGGAACACATGATACCCGCGGTCAGGGGCGCACTTTCCTCTGCCGGTATGCGCGGCCGCATGCTTCGCGTGTATCGCCCAGAGCTTTTCCGCCTCTTCGGGAAAAGAATCCCATAAAGCGTCCCGGTTATGCAGTCTTGCATAACTAACACAACTTTACCTTATCTTACGTGCAACGGTCAAATTTGGCAAGGCTTTTTTTCTTATGCATCGTTGCATGCAAGCTCTGTTTTTTTTTGCATTTTTTGGCAGCCCGCCGCAACTTGCCGGAAAATCCGGCCTGCCCCGCGCGTGGCTCTGGCAGCGGGGGGCGGACCCATGTGCTGAAAATAACGAGCCTGGGCCAAAAGCTGGTGAAAAGCCACTGTCACGCGCGCATGACGAACGCGGTATCCGTTCCGGGCGGATGCGGCGGGGCAGGTTCAGGTGCGGGTAATGTCGACGCATGTGTAGCGCAGTATTTCGCCAAAATAGGCCATGACGGCGCGCAGGGCCGATTCCACGCTGGCCACGTCGCCCGTGATGAGCAGCGAGCCGCCGAAGCGATCCAGAAAGCCAATTTCAACCTGGCCGGACTTGGTGGCTATGTCCGCCGCAATAATGACGCCTTCGGACGGCGTGATGGTCAGGATGCCCAGCGCGTCACCCGCGGCTTCGTCCAGACCGAGCTTGACGTCAATGCTCCGGTTGGGGCTGGCAATGACATGAGCCAGTGTTATCTGCTTGCCCGGAACATGTTCCTGGATGACGCGCTGTTTGGGTTCGTCCATGATAGTCATAGGCGCTCACAGGCAAAAGGCCCGGGAAGGAAGCGGCTCCCTGGCGCGGGCGCCCGGGGAGCATGGGAAAGGCTGGCGCTTCCTTCCCTGCCGGCCGCGTCAGGCTTAGCCCAGAAGCTGGGCCTTGAAGTCCTGGCTGGGCGAGGGAATGACAATATGGCTCAGCACGGGGCCGCCGCCGTTTTCGGCAACCGCGGCAATGCCGGCATCCACCGAGGCCTGCACCGAGCTGACTTCGCCCGTCATGGTGACAAAAGCCTTGCCCCCCAGACCGGCCGCGAAGCGCAGTTCCATAAGTTCCACCTGACCGGCCTTGGCCGCGGCGTCGGCCGCGATGATGCAGCCGGCCGTAGTGCACACTTCGATGCAGCCCAGCGCGTTGACACGCGGGCAGATCGCCGTGCCGTTCATGGCCGGGATAACGCTTTCATGCACGCTGGGAAGGACGAACCAGTCCACCACCATGTCGGTGCCGATGGAGCGGCCGCGCTCCACGGAGCTTTTGATCGCGCCGGTGTCGCCGGTGACGATGACCAGATAGCGGCCCGGGCAGGTCGGGCGGGCAAGAACCAGCTGGACTTCCGCCGCCTTGCTCATTTCGTCCGCCACGTGCATGCCGATGCTGATGCTGTTCAGTTCCACGCAGCCGATAGTACGCAATTTCATGGTATTCACCTTGGAAAATCAATGTTAGGCAAAAGCTGTCGGAGGATCTTCAGCCTCGGAGAGTCACCGCGCCGTCGGCAACGGACTCGACCACGCCGTCAATGCTGGCATGGATGCGGGCGCCCATGGCTTTTTCCGGTATATCGCCGATCAGATCGCCCGCGCGGACGCGCTGTCCTTCGGTCACCACACACAGCGCGGGCGCGCCGAGGTGCTGGCGCAGCGGGATGCGCACCAGCGAAGGCGTGACTTCGCCCGCATAGCCCGGATGGGTGTCGTAGGGCACCAGGTCAAGGCGCTGGATAAGGCGGGCGGTAGGCACGCGGCGTTCTTCGCGGAAGGGATTGGACTGTGTTTCCACGCCGGTGCTGGGCCATTTGACGCCGTTTTTCATAAGGGTCTGCTTGATCTGGGCGTTCACTTCCCGCGGCGAGACCATCATGGGGCAGGCGAACTTTTCGCAGATGCCGCATTCGGAGCAGAGCAGCGCTTCCTTGGCGGCCTCGCTGTCCATTTCCTGATTGGCGAACACGCGCATGATCTTGTGCGGGTGCAGCGTGTGGCCCAGAAGGTGCCGGGGGCAAAGGTCGGTGCAGCGTGAGCACTGGCAGCAGATAGTATTGGTGATGCGGCGAACCGCGGCCGGATCCATCACCTTGCGCAGCACCACATTGTGGCCGGGCGGCAGAACCAGCAGGCCGCTGGTGGTTTTGGTGACCACGGCACGCGAGGCGTCGGGCAGCACCTTGCCCATCATGGGGCCGCCATCGATCACGCGGTATTCGGGAATGGTCACGCCGCCGGCAAAGGCCAGCACCTCGGGCACAGGGGTGCCCACAGGGGCCTTGACCACCATGGGGCGGGCCACTTCGCCCGCCACGGTCAGATAGCGGTGCGTGACAGGTTTGCCGTCAAGGGCGTGAGCCACGTTGCACAGTGTTTCCACATTGCTGACCACGGCGCCTACCTGAAGCGGCAGGCCGCGCTCGGGCACGGTGCGGCCCAGCACCTCGTGCACCAGCACCTGTTCGTCGCCGGCGGGGTAAAAGTCCCGCAGCTCCCGGGCTTCTATGGCATCGCCCGCGCGTTCCGCCGCGGCGCGCACGGATCGCATGGCCGCGGCGTGCTTGCCCTTCAGGCAGATAAGGCCCTTTGTGGCGCCCGTGCATTCCATAACGGCCTTGAGCCCGCGCACGAGGGTATCGGCCTCGTGTTCCATAAGATGCGGGTCGCTCATAAGCAGCGGTTCACACGACGCGCCGTTGACCAGAACGGTCTGCACGCTGGCATCGGCCTTCACATGGGTGGGCAGGCCCGCGCCGCCGGCGCCGACGACGCCCGCTTCACGTATTGTATCGACAAGAGGATGTCCCATCGCTCATTCCTGTGGGATTCTGCGGCCCGGTCACAAGGCGGGCCATGCTTTGACTGGCGGTATACCCTGCCTTATTCGGCGTCGCGATGCGGGATGATGAGTTCCACTTCGGGATGGGGGCGGGGGATGACATGGACGCTGATGAGTTCACCCACCTTCTGCGCGGCCACAGAGCCGGCATCGGTGGCGGCCTTGACGGCGCCCACATCGCCGCGCACCAGCACGGTCACAAGGCCGCCGCCAACCTGCACGCGGCCGATCAGGGTAACGTTGGCGGCTTTGACCATAGCATCGGCGGCTTCAACGGCGCCGACCAGTCCCTTGGTTTCAATCATGCCCAGAGCGTCCATAGTCATGGTGATCTCCTTCGTATGTCACATGGCGCGTCATGCGCCTGTTTGATGGTGAGTCCTGCGTGCCGTCGCCGCAAGCCCCGTGCGCCGCCGGCGTTCACATGTTGTCCGCCGCGCCGTCCCCGGGCCGGCGGAAGGGGCGGTCACAGGCTGTTCCTGACGGTCTTGAGGATTTTGACAGCGAGGCTCTCAAGCTCTTTTTCATCCCTTATGCCATACTGCTCGCGCAGAATGGCAACCACAATGACGGCGAGGCGCTTGAGCGTATCCACTCCGGCGGGGGCACTGCCTGCGCGGCTGACTCCGCAGACGCCCTGGCAGGGGGCGGCGGGCTGAACGGGCGCGGGTTCGTCCCCATAGACCAGCTGCACGCCGCGGCTCCTGAGCTCGTCCTTGGCTCCGGCGGTGATCAGCCTGTTCGGCGTTATGAAAAGCTTGCCGAGATCCTTGCGGACATAGGCGTCCAGATTTGCCACCGTAATGAGTTCTTTTGCCATGATCGCCTCACTCCGTTCGTTTTGCCGCCGCATGTGCCGCGGGGCTACAGCCCTCTGGTGAGCTCTATTTCATCCAGAATGCCGACAATGGCGGCATCCATGGGAATATCGTCGTCCCGCGAAAGCGCCTTGCGGGCCGTGCTGCCGGTCACCACCAGCACCTGTTCGCCAATGCCCGCTCCCACGCGGTCAGCGGCCACCAGACTTTCGTGCCGGGCGCCGTCCGCGGGATCAATGCGCTGCACCACCATAAGTTTCAGGCCCTGGAGCTTGTCTTCCTTTTTTGTGGCCCACACGTTGCCTATCACGACGCCTATGATCATGCGTTGTCCCTGTCTCGCGGAGCTGATACGGCGCGTCCGCTGTTTTGCCGTGTTATTCCCTGCCGCAGTTGAGCGCAATGCCCAGCGGAGTGACAAGGAACGGGTTGGAAGGTTTGAACACGGCCTTGCCCGTCTCCCGGGCGATAATCTGCTCCATGTCCTTCAGGCAGCAGGTGCCGCCCACAAGGTAAATGGCCGAAACGTCGCGCCCCTGAATGTGCCGGTTGATGATGGCGGCGATTTTTTCAATGGTGGGGATGACCAGGGGCAGAATTTCACTCTGGCGGGCAGGCTCCTTTTTGAGAGCTTCGGCCTCTTCAAAGCTGATGCCGTAGCCGCCGGCCAGCACCAGCGAAAGATGCGTGCCGCCCGTGGGTTCGTCGGCCACATACACGACCCTGCCGTTTTCAAGAATGGCAAGGCCGGTGGTACCGCCGCCCACATCGACGATGACCCCGTTGCGGACGCCCAGCACCGCGTTGGCGGCCGTGGGTTCGTCCAGGATGCTGGTTACGGTGAGTCCGGCGGCTTCAACCACATGGCGGTGCGTGGCGCATTCGCGCTCGCCTGTGCCGGGGGGCACGGCGATGGCCGCGTATTCCAGCTCGCGGCCCAGTTCGTCCCTGAGCATGTGCACCAGTTTGCGCACGATGCGCGTGGCCCCGGTGTAGTCCACCACCAGGCCGTCGCGCACCACCTGCGCGAATTCCAGCGCGCACGCTACCGGGCGGCGCTGGCCGTCCACCACGACCACCACGATGTACGCCGTGCCGAGATCCACGCCCACAAAGAGCGGCTCGTCCGGCGCCACATGAGCCGGAGCCCCAATGCGGCTTTCCAGCTCGTGTATCTGGCGATCGATGGCGGTAAAGTCCATGTCAGTTCCTTGAGGTGATAACGCCGTCCACACCCTTTTTCCAGCCGGCGCTGTTGCCTTCGTCAGCATCAATATGCATGGCGAGGCTGAACGTGTCACTCACGCGGATGAGCACATCCTCCAGCACCAGCGGGCGTTCCGAATCAAGGCGCACGCCCACCCTGTCGCCATCCTTCACGCCAAAGCGCGCGGCATCCCGCGGGGTCATGTGGATGTGGCGGGCCGCCACAATGACGCCTTCAGTCAGGCCGATGATGGCGTTTTGCGAAGCCAGCACCATGCCGGGAGTGCCGGCGGTGTCGCCGGACTGCCGCACGGGGGCGTCCACCCCCAGGGCGCGGGCATCTGTGCGTGAAATTTCCACCTGCGACGCGCCGCGTGAGGGGCCCAGCACGGCCACATTGTCCATCACGCCCTTGGGGCCGATGAGGCGCACGCGTTCCTTGCACAAAAACTGCCCTGGCTGCGAAAGGTCGCGGGCATGGGTCAGGGGCGCGCCAAACAGCGCGATGGCGTCCTTTTCGCTCAGGTGCACATGCCGGGCGGAAAGTTCAACCGGAACAGGGCCGTTTTCACAGGATCCGCCCGCCTGGTCGCTGAGCAGGCAGGCGACGAGTTGGGCAACGGCCTTTTTGAGGGCTTCTTCGTTCATGGTCTTCTCTCTGAACAATCAGAACAGACTCGGGCCCGCATGGGCTCTCGTGGGCCGGAAGCGGCGCGCGCCCCCGGCCCGCGCACGTTACGCTTTCTGCGGCAGGATGAGTTCCACTTCGGAATGCGGGCGGGGAATGACGTGCACGCTGATGAGCTCGCCCACTTTCTGCGCGGCGGCGGAGCCGGCGTCGGTGGCGGCCTTGACGGCAGCCACATCGCCGCGCACCAGCACGGTCACGAGACCGCCGCCGACCTGCACACGACCGATAAGGGTGACGTTGGCGGCCTTGACCATGGCATCGGCCGCTTCAACCGCGCCGACAAGACCTTTGGTTTCGATCATGCCCAGAGCGTTGGTGGTAGTGGTCATACAAAACTCCTTGAGAGATGAGCGTTGTCAGAAGGCGGATACGCCTCCTCCGTGCCGCCGGGGGCGGCGCGGCGCAGGTTTACAGGGCTTTTTTCAGTTCCGCCACGATCAGGGACGCGATGGCGTCGATGTCAATGTTCCTGGCCGGGGCGGAAGCGGCGGCGGAGCTGCCCGTATCATACGCCACGCGGCGCACGTTGAGCAGGTTCATGGGGGTCACGTTGTCCGATGTGGCGCTGCCGCCAATGGCCCCGCAGCCCAGAGTGAGGGAGGGGAACAGAGCCGTGCTCAGGCCCACCGCGCCGTGGGTGGACGGCGTGTTGACCAGAATGCGGGAAACGGGCTTTTTCAGGCCGAATTCGCGCACCACGTCAGGGTTGTTGGAGTGGATGGCCAGCGAGTGGCCGATGCCGCAGTTGTGCAGCAGGGCCTGGCACAGTTCGCAGGCTTCGCGCCAGTCTTCCACCACATAGAAGGCGATGAGGGCGGTCAGTTTTTCCTTGGAGAAGGGGAACTTGGGCCCCA
Organism: Desulfovibrionaceae bacterium; assembly: GCA_022510785.1. Lineage (GTDB taxonomy): Bacteria > Desulfobacterota > Desulfovibrionia > Desulfovibrionales > Desulfovibrionaceae > Mailhella. Next base: position 40,226 of record JAFLSV010000015.1, read on the forward strand.
CGCCCACTTCATCGGACACCAGCAGGCGGGTGCCGGCGGGCACGGTGATGCCGGCCAGGCGGGCGATGGTCTGGGCGTCGCGGCCCACGATGGCGGGGTTCATGGAACCGTTGCCGCGTTCCATGATGGCCTTGACCTTGGCCAGATTTTCGCCTTCGAGGAAGAAGGCGCCCTGGGCGATGAGTTCGCGTTTGACGGCGTCGGCGTTCACCTTTTCGGCGATGATGGACTGCTCGGAAGCGCAGATGGTGCCGTTGTCAAAGGTTTTGCTGGCCATGATTTTGGTCACGGCGTCCTTCACGTCGGCGCTGCGTTCAATATAGGCGGGCACGTTGCCGGCGCCCACGCCCAGGGCGGGTGTGCCGGAGCTGTAGGCGGCCTTGACCATGCCGGGGCCGCCGGTGGCCAGAATGAGGTCGGCGATCTTCATGAGCTCGGCGCTGCCTTCCAGGGTGGGCACGCTGACGCTGCTCACCAGGTCGGGGCTCACGCCGCAGCGGTGCAGGGTTTCCTTGATGATCTCCACGGTGCGGGCGATGCACTTCTTGGCCGCCGGGTGGGGCGTGAACACAATGGCGTTGCCGGCCTTGAGCGAGATAAGCGTCTTGTAGATGACGGTGGAGGTGGGGTTGGTGGAAGGCACCACACCGGCGATGACGCCCACGGGCACCGCGATCTCCGTGATCTTGCTGATCGGGTCTTCCCTGAGCACGCCGATGGTCTTCATATCCTTGATGCAGGCATAGACCTTTTCCGAGGCAAGGAGGTTCTTGACCTTCTTATCCTGCGTCTTGCCGTAGCCGGTCTCTTCATGGGCAAGGGCGGCCAGCTCTTCGGCCTGAGCGGCGCACGCCTCTGCAATGGCCTTGACGACCGCATCGATGCGTTCCTGTCCCAGCTGGCAGAATTCGGCCTGGGCGACGCGCGCGGCGCGAACCAGCGAACGGGATTCCTGAATGGATAAGAGATCCTTATCTACCATTGCGATGTTCCTTTAGTTATTTCCCAAACGTCCGCAGGAGCGCGGCGATCAGGGTTTTTTTGTCAGCCGAAGCCAGTCTGTCTTCGGCCATGGGCAGGCCTTTCACGTTGCGGGCCATCTGGCGCAGCTGCTTTACGCTCATCAGGCGAAGCCTGGCTTCGTCAGGAAGCGTCTGGGCCGCCTGAGCCGGTGCGGGCGCGCTCCTGGCCGTTTCCGGCTTTTGGGCGGCGCGCTGCCGCGCGGGCTGCGCGGCCCTGGCGGGCCTTGCGACTGCCCGGGCCGCGCTGGCAGTCCCGGCGGAGGAGGGAGAGCCGGGAACCTTTGGCGCGTCGGCAGAAGCCGCGGGCCCGGGTTCCTGCCCGCCGGCTTTCGGGGGCGTGGGCGGCTTCGGCGCATCGGGGTCAAGCTTGAGTATGCCTTCCAGCTCGCCATCAGGGCGGGGAATGACATGGGCGGAAACCAGCTTCGCCCCGGGGATGCTCCTGACGCGCTCTGCGGCGGCTTCCACCGACGCTTTCACGGCGGACACCTCGCCCGCGACGGTGACAGTCACCAGACCGGCATCCGCGAAGTTCCGCTCAAGCAGGCGGACATCCGCGCTTTTGAGCATGGCGTCCGCGGCCTCAATGGCGGGAAGAAGGCCTATGGTTTCGACAAGTCCGAGTGCCAGCATGACAAATCCTCAGTGTGGCTGAACGGCGGGTGCGCTCTTAGGCCTGATCCCGGTGAGGAATGATGAGTTCCACTTCGGTATGGGGGCGGGGGATAACGTGGACGCTGATGAGCTCACCCACCTTCTGCGCGGCCACAGAGCCGGCGTCGGTGGCCGCCTTGACGGCGCCCACATCGCCGCGCACCAGCACAGTCACGAGACCGCCGCCCACTTCGACGCGGCCCACGAGGGTAACGTTGGCAGCCTTGACCATGGCGTCGGCGGCTTCAATGGCGCCGACAAGACCCTTGGTTTCGATCATGCCCAGAGCGTTGGTGGAAGAAGTCATGAAACTCTCCTTGAGGACTTAATGGTTGACAGCATATCATCGGCACCGCCCTGCGGCAGTGCCGCCTGTGTTACATAACTTTTTTCAGTTCGGCAACGATGCGCGAGGCAATGGCGTCGATGTCGGAAGAGGGCGCGGCCTTGGGCGTTTCCTTCGAGGCGCAGCCGCCGGCGCAGCATCCCTTGCCCTTGCGGCAGGTGCAGGTGGCGCAGGGGGCTTCTTCCCCGTCGGGCAGCCCGAGCACGCGGCAGGCGTTCTTGTACATGATCTTGTCGCGCACATGATCCGGAAGATCCATGGCCGCGTAGGTTGCCAGGCATTCGCGCTGATCCACAAAGGGATGGGCGCTGGCGAAGAGAACCTTGTCGGCGATCATGGTCTTCATGGCGTCAACGTAGGTTTCCTTCATGGGCGCGGCTTCGTATTCCGAAATATCCATGTACACGTTCTTGTTGCGGTAGCAGGCGTAGATGGCTTCGTGCACAAAGGGATAGCCGCCGTGGCTCATGATGATCTTCAGTTCGGGGAAGTCGCGGGCCACCACGTCGATATCGCGGGGGTCGGTGTAGGAAATGACCGTGCCGGGCACCTGCGGAGGCGGCGCCATGGTGACGAACACCGGAATATCCAGCTCGCAGCACTTGGCGTAAATGGGGTAGTAGCGGGCTTCGGCCGGAGAAATATGGGCCAGGTAGGGGTCTGTGGCCACGCCCTTCATGCCGTATTCCCTGACCACCTTTTCCACTTCGCGCACGGCGTCCATGCCCTTGAGCGGATCGATGCCCCAGAAGCCGATGAACATATCGGGGTAGGCCCGGCAGAATTCCAGCACGCTGCCGTTGTTGTCCGGAAAGCCGTAGGTGGTGCGGCAGTCGCGGCCGGTGATGACGCAGCGTTCCACGCCGCGGGCCTTCATGTCCGCCACGATCTTGTCCAGGGGTTCCGGCTTCCATTTGTCAAAGCCGCTGGCTTCGCAGCTGGCCTTGAACATGGTGCTGTTCTTGATGCCGTTCAGGATGGCCTCGGTGTGGGGGCGAAAGCGAAAATCAATGATTTTCATGGGAACTCCGTTGGTAGGCCGGGGCGAACCCGGTGTTTGCCCCGCGGGCTGCGGGAGGGGCTTCGGCATTTTCGGCTCTTCGCCGGAAAGCGCGGCCTCTGGCTGACAGAACCAGGGGCCTTCGGCAGGCAAGCGGCTATGCGGCGCCGCGTTCCTCATCCACAAGGGCCTGCACACGTTCGGCCACGCCGGCGGGCAGGGAAACTTCGCCCAGCGGGTACTCGCGGGCGAGGAACATGTACTTCTGCGTGCCCAGCCGGTGGTAGGGCAGCGCTTCGTACGAAACATGGGCATATCCCTTGAGCAGGCGGCCGATGGAACGGGCCGTCTCGTCATCGTCGTTAAAGCCTGGGATGACGGGGGTGCGCACCAGAACGGGCAAATCGGGGAAGCTGGTCAGAAGCCTGCTCAGGTTGGCAAGGATACGCTCGTTGTCCATGCCCGTGTGCTCTTTGTGTTTGGCGGGGTCGGTGTGCTTGACGTCAAAAAGCACATTGTTGAGCAGGGGGGCGGCTTCCTCAAAGGTTTCCCACGGCACGCAGCCGCAGGTTTCAATGGCGGTTCTGATGCGGCGCCGGCGGGCCTCCCGCAGGAGGGCCAGCGCGAAATTTTTCTGCAGCAGGGGTTCTCCGCCCGAAATGGTCATGCCTCCGCCGGAGCGGGAATAGAACATGGCGTCCCGCGCCACCACATTGAGCACATCCTCCACCGAGCGTTCCTTTCCGTACACGATAAGGCTCTGGGCGGGACAGGCCCTGGCGCAGTCCAGGCTTGCGCAGGTCGCGCAGGGATTGCAGTCGATGAAAAGCGAGCCGCCCTCGTCCCTGATGGCGCCATGGGGGCACACGGGGATGCAGTAGCCGCATTTGGCGGGTGAAATGCAGCGGCCGGGGTTGAAGGCCATCTGCGGGCGGGATTCCTGCGATTCGGGGTTGCTGCACCAGCGGCAGCGCAGGGGACAGCCCTTGGTGAACACCACCGTGCGAATGCCGGGGCCGTCGTGGACGGAGTACTTCTGGATATTGAAAACCAGACCGGTGACTTTTCTGTCTTCAAACGGGTTGCTCATGGGTGTTCCTGACGGGCAAAAGGGGAAGACCGGATGAAGCGTGCCCCAGTCCCGTGTGCATCGTGTTTTTTTTGGGGGGGAGCGCCGGCTCCGTTCCGGGAAAGTTCCGGTCAGGGGCCGCTGTTCTCCGGATACACGGGGCACAGGCCTGGGGCAAAGGCCGGGGCCGCAAGACCCCGGCCTTGTTCATGTTAGATGGTGTCGTGATCGGTACGGGCAATCAGGTCGTTCTGCAGGTCGGGCGACAGGTCAACAAAGTAGGCGCTGTACCCGGCGATGCGGACGATGAGGTTGCGGTACTTCTGCGGATCCTTCTGCGCGGCGACCAGGGTGGCCTGGTTGAGCACGTTGAACTGCAGATGCCACAGCTTGAGGGCGCACCAGGTGCGGATGAAGTCCACCAGTTTCTGGGTGCCGGCGTCGCCTTCCACGCTCTTGGGCGTGAACTTGATGTTCAGCAGGCGGGCGGCGCGGCTGCGCAGGCCGTAGTTCTTGGTGTTGAAGTTGGACATGAGGATGGCGGTGGGGCCGTTGATGTCCGCGCCGTGAGAGGCGGACGAGCCGTCGGACAGCGGGAACCAGTCCACGCGGCCGTTGGGCGTGGCGCTCACAACCTTGCCGAAGGGCACATGCGAGGTGAAGGGCACATAGCGCACGTCGTTGTGGA
>JAFLSV010000016.1 GCA_022510785.1 Desulfovibrionaceae bacterium
GACCTGCTCTGCATCACCAGCATTGATCGCCTGGGCAGAAACTATGAGGAAATTCTGGAGCAATGGCGCGTGCTGACCAGAGAAAAGCGCGTGGACATCCTTGTTCTGGACATGCCCCTGCTGGACACCAGATGGGACAAGAACCTGCTCGGCACCTTCATTGCCGACCTTGTGCTTCAGGTACTTTCCTTTGTGGCCCAGAGCGAACGGGAAAATATTCGCAGCAGGCAGGCGGAAGGCATTGCCGCCGCCAAACGGCGCGGAGTGCGCTTTGGACGCGAGACCAAGCCGCTGCCCGACAACTTTTTGGAAAATTGCGCGCTCTGGCGGGCGGGTCGTATTTCTGGCCTGGAGGCCGCCCGACGATGCCGGATGCCCCAAAGCACTTTTTATCGAAAGGCTGGAAATGTGCGGCACGCCAAGGCCAATGCCATCTAACAAGGTGTACTTTTTGGGGAAATCAGTTTTTTCTCTGTTTAGGTAAAAAAAAACTCCCTGTCAAACCCCATTGGACAACAATTTTGCCGCCTGCTCCTCCTTCTATCAAAGTACAGTTTTTGGGAAAAGGAAATTTGAGGAAAATTAAGACACAGGGAGACAACCATGTCGGACTGCAAGTTTTCTGTCGATGAACTATTTGAAATAATTGAATTCTTAGCAAAAGAGAATAATTCTTCGCCAGAAGAATTTATACATGAAATTAAGAAAAAAATTAATAAGCACTATATTGAAGTATCCAAGCCTTCGCAATATACTCAAAGGCATATAAATCCTCAGTTTTCATTGGAAAAATTAAGTAAATTGGAAATGTCAGAGTTATCGAAAACTAAACCATCTGCTATAATTATAAATAAAAATAAGATAGAAGTAAATTCATGGACAGATGCTACAATTAATTTTGTGAAAATCCTTATTATTAATGGTGACATTAAACAAGAAGATTTGCCATTTTATCTCGATGACAAGCAAAAAACAATATATATAGATTCCATAGATAATAAACAATTGAATGGAAAAGATGGAGGATTTAGGGAAGTCGATGAAGGATTTTATGTCAATATAAGATATAATGCAAAGTACCATATATTAAATATAATGAAAGTATTAAAAAACTTATCAATATCAGAAAAATATGAAATAAGAATTGTCATTTCTCATTTTCCTTCATAAGTTTACCGATGATACCAATATAATTAAATATTTTTTTATCCCATATTGAAGCACGTCATCATGGAGGAATTGCGCCATGTCCCATATCGGCCTGTGTGATACACCGCTGGAACGCTCTGATGATGATCGTCTGGGTCTGGCCCGATACGCCAGTGCACTGGCACGTTTTGCCGAACAGTGCGAAACTCCCATCACCATAGCCCTGCAAGGCGACTGGGGCTCGGGCAAAACCAGTCTCATGAACCTGATCCGGGAACAATTGGAAAAGAAGGAGCGTTGCGCGTGTGTCTGGTTCAATACCTGGCAATATTCCCAGTTTGGCCTTGAAAATCAGCTGGCCGCCTCACTGATTTCCTTTTTTATCAACGCGCTTCCCGATGCCAATACGGAGGGCAAATTTCTTGCAAAAAAGGTCGATGTCAAAAAAATCGCCACCTACCTTGGCCGGCTTACCTTGGCGCTGGGTTCGGTGGGCGGACTTCCCGGCGCGATCGCCAATACAGCCGGTTCTGTCATGCTTGCTGATCAAAAAGACGAAAAGGCGGAGGGAGATCCGGCGGTCTGTATTGCCGACCTCAAGGGAAAGCTGACTGAACTTGTTGGGGAAATCACTCACAAAAATACCCGGCGAATTGTTGTCTTTATTGACGACCTGGATCGCCTTTCTCCGGCCAAGGCGGTTGAACTGCTGGAAGCCTTCAAGCTGTTCCTGGATATTCGCGGCTGCGTGTTCTTTCTCGCCTGTGACTACAAGGTCATCAATCAGGGACTCAGGGCAAAGTTTGGCGCGGAAATTGCCAGCAACAATGAAAAGAGTTTTTTTGACAAAATCATTCAGCTTCCTTTTAAAATGCCTGTGCTTCAGTATGAAGTGGACAAATATATCGGAGATCTTTTGAAAAAAATTGATATCAAATATGATGATTCTGATATTGAAAAATACGAGCAGCTCATCGTGAACTCCCTTGGCTTCAATCCCCGGGGTCTGAAGCGCGCCTTCAATACCCTGCTCCTGCTCAAGCAGGTTGCTGATGTGGAATACGACCCAGCTGCTCCCAATACTACGGTGAATGTGAAGCAGAATGAAAAAGACAGGTTGATCTTTGCTATTATCTGTATGCAGTTAGCTTATGAATTTTTTTATAATTTTGTCTATAAACTTACCGCTGAGGAACTTGTTGCCTTGTTTGGCAAATTGCGGGACGTGGACAAGTCTGCCGAAGATGGTGATATCAGTAAATTGCTCAAGGAACTCAACGATGGTGATATCGGAAAACTACTCAATGAACTGAATACAGAATATAAAAAAATGCGCTTTCAAGGCTTTATTGAAGCTCTTTTTAATGCCATGCAGCTCAAGTTTGATAATCAGGATGAGGAGTTATCCCAGGAAGAGGCACAAGTATTTTTGGATATGCTGCAATTGTCGCAGGTGACTTCCACCGAAGAGGTGCAGGATATCTGGCAGGAAAAGCAAGACCCGAAAGTGCGGGCTGTCAACACCACTGTGTGTGACAAACTCAAGGCTTTTCTGGATGAAAAGTATCCGAGACTGAAAGGGAGACTGCGCCGTCACCAGCCGCGCAAGGGCAAAAGCGATATGGCGGTTATCCTCCTGAAGCCCAGGGAAAGCCTGTCCTGGATAGGCGTTTTTTTGAGCAGAACCGGCAAGTCTCATACACCGTATTGCTTCAGCATTGATGTGGGTCTGAACAATGACAATAATAACAAAAACGGCTTTGAAATATTGCAAAATCTTCTTAAGAATCCCTGGTTTAAGGACAAACCTGTTAATTTGCAGATAAAATCGAGCGAAGATAAGGGAACCTTTGTTTCACTGTACCAGAGAAACCACTCCAAAATGGATGTGGAGGATCTATACCAGGAAATCAAACCTCTTGCCCATGGCTATTTTGATGTACTTTTGCAGACATAGATTTATAAAAAAACAATATGCACATTGCTTCAGGCAAAAGTGTATAATTTTGATCCACAGCAAACTTTAAACGGAGGTATCATCATGGCTCAGCGCTTAAAGTGGAATGGCAGATCAATTAACGGATGGGAATGTGATGGAAGAGTGTTAAAACCCAAATCAGGTGCCACCAGCTCAAATACATGGGTGTTTGACGGCCGAACAATTAAACCTCAGTCCGGAGCTCGTAGCGATAATACATGGGTATTTGATGGCAGGGAACTTAAGCTAAGATCGGGCGCCACCAGCAGAAATACCTGGGTCATTGACGGAGATAAAGTTAAACCAAAATCCGGCGCTACCAGCTCGAATACCTGGGAAGTAGGCGATGCCCCGATTTTGGCGATATTTGCGGTGGCTGTTTTGCGGATTTAGTAATGGCCTGAGCACTCCCCCCCATTTTTTTTGGGGGGATTACTCAGGCACAACTCCCAGCTTGCTTGCTTGCTCGGAAGACACCTGGTAGTGACCTGCAATAAGAAATAATTCAGAGATGCAGAATCCGAAAACGAGGCCCTCCGTTTCCGGAGGGCCTCAAAACGGTCATTGCCGCATAGTTATTTCAGCCAGCCTTTCTGGGAGGCGTAGACACCACCAAGACCGATAATAACGCAGACAATGCCCACAATCCAAAGCGCGGTCATATTGATAGACATGGTTTTACGCCTCCTTGCCGGTGAGATGCATGGAAAAAGCCAGGCAGACCAGCCCAAACCCGACAGCGACAAAGACGCCTTTGTCCGTCAGCACGGAGCCAACCATGAAGGCCGCGCGCATCTTTTCCAGCCAGTCGGCCAGGCGCTTTTTCCTCATCCCTGCCTCCGCCTGAGAGATGACCATTCCCGTCCTGGTTGTCGAACTTTTTTGCCGGGTGTCGCCCGGCGGCCGCGCGATGGGGTACGGCGCACGCAAAGCTTCAGCAGGCACATTCCGGGCAGCCAGGACAGCTTTCAGGAGTAGGGCCGGAGTGTATCGCGGACAAATTTATGGAGTTCACATGGGCACTTGACCTTATGTGAGGGCTGATGTAGGCTTACGGATACTGTTATGGAAAAAATCCAGTGCCGTTGCTTTGGCGGTGCTGGCTGCGGTGGAGCGGACATCCACGGGCGAATCCGGGATGAATCCAAGAAAGGTTGACATCCTGCAAAAAAAAATGACTGGGGGCATTGGCAGGGGTATCAAAGAAATTTTTTATAGAAATATGTATACATATAAGCATGTTCTATGAAAAATTTTAATTCCTTCATCTCCGCCAAATTTGTGCGAAAAGCACCTGCGAAGTCCGGAATTCGTTGAAATAAACGATTCTCGGACTTCATGTGTTCCATAACGGGTCACGAGTTCCCCCCGGCCTTTTACCCAGGCACGGTGCAGGATATTCTACCGGAATCCATGGCAAAAAGGGGCACCCCCTGTGCCTGGCGCGGCCAGCGCCGGCCTCGGCTGCCGGGACGCCCGGGACGTGACCACAAGGGCGCTGCCCGGCGAAAAAGCCAGGGCGCGCACGACTCGGCCGGGTGTGCCCGGGCACGCGGGAGGCGCGGCCCGCAAACCCGCCGCCCGGGACAGACTGGCATACAGGAGTTCTCCTTCCATGATAAAACTCATGCCGCTTCTTGCTCTTCTCGCGGCCCAGCTTCTGGCACTGACGGGGTGCAACCTGGCTCCGCAGTATCAGCGTCCGGACATGGAACTTCCCCTGACTTGGGAAGCCGCCCCGTCCGGGGCGGCCCCCGGGGCGATTCAGGCCCGATGGTGGGAACGTTTTCACGACGAAACCCTGAACGCGCTTGTGGACGAAGCTCTGGCGCACAACAGAAGCATCGCGCAGGCCATGGCCGCCGTGCGGCAGGCCCAGGCGGCGCTGGGCGTCGCCCGCGACGCTCTGCTGCCCGTGCCCGCGGCCGAGGCCAGCGGCGTCCGCACCAGGGCCCGCGATGCCCGATCCCCCACGGCACTCCAGCACGGCGGCACGGACACCAACGCCTTCTCGGGCACCCTGGCCGCCAGCTGGACGCTCGATTTCTGGGGCAAGTACTGGAATGCCGCGGAATCCGCCCGCGCCTCCATGGCCGCCACGGAAGCCGCGCGCGACAATGTCATCCTGACCATTGCGGCCAGTACGGTGGAATCCTGGTTCTGGCTGAGCGCCTATACCTGGCAGGAGGAAATCGCGGAATCGGTTCTCAAAAACCGGGAAGACTCCCTGACGCTGTATCAGAACCGCTTTGACAACGGACAGATCAGTGAATACGACATGCTGAGCATCCGCGCCAACGTGGAAACCGCCCGCAATGCCCTGGCTTCGGCCCGCATCGCCAAAAACGCGGCCGAAACTTCCCTGGCCGTGCTTCTGGGCCGTTCCCCGGCGCAGCTTATGGAGATGAACGGGCTCAAGGCGCCTTCAGCGCTTATGACATCCCTGCCCACAACCCCGGCCCTGCCTTCGGATCTGCCGTCCCGGCTGCTGGAACAGCGGCCCGATATCCGGCAGGCCGAAGCCCATCTTCAGGCCGCCAATTTCGATATTGGCGTGGCACGCGCCCAGTTTTTCCCCTCGTTCTCACTCACCGGTCTGCTCGGATCCGCCAGCCTGGAGCTCAATGAACTTTTGCGCGGGGTCAACATGTATTCCTCGCTTTCCGGCGGCCTCAGCCTGCCGCTGAACTTCTGGACCATCAAGCGCGGCGTGAATTCCGCCCAGGCCGCCAGGGACGCCGCCGCGGCCGCCTATGAGCTGGCCGTGCTCAACGCTTTCAAGGACATCCGCGACGCCCTCGTGCAACAGCGGGAGTATGCCAATTCCGTGCAGGCGCTCACCAGCCAGGTGGAATACCTGAGCAGGGCCGTGGAGCACGCCCGCACCCGCTATGACAGCGGCTTCGCCTCCTATCTGGATCTGCTGACCAGCGAAAACAGCCTGTTCACCGCCCAGCAAAGCCTGGCCGTCGCCCATGCCCAGCATCTGGTGAGCATTGCCGAAGTCTGCATGGCCCTCGGCGGGGGCTGGCCGGAAGAGCAGGATCGGTCAGAACAGCCGGAACACCAAAAATAAGGGCGCCGCCCGCCGCGGATCGTTTCAGAATTGCCAAGGAGACCATCATGAAACACGGGGTCATGAAACATAGATTCGCGCCGCTTGTGCTGGCGCTTCCTCTTGTGCTCGCCGGCTGCGACGGCGGCAGGGACAACGCGCCGGCGCGCATGGCGGGCCGGACGCTGCAGGTTACCGCCGTGGAACTGACCCCCCGAACCGTGGAAATCGAGCGCGAGCTGACCGGGCGCACCAGCGCCTACCGCTGGGCGGAAGTGCGCCCGGAAGTGAGCGGCATTCTCAAGGAACTCTGCTTTACCGAAGGCGCGCAGGTCAAGGAGGGCGACGTGCTCTACCGCATTGAGCCGGACACCTACCAGGCCGCCCTGCACAGGGCCCGCGCCGATCTGGCCAGTGCCGAGGCCAACCTGAAGGTGACCCGCCTGCGCGAGAGCCGCACGGCGGATATGCTGCGCACCAAATCCGTGAGCCAGCAGGATTACGACGATGTCAAGGCCGCGCTGCAGCAGGCGGAAGCCACCGTGCAGTCCTGCAAGGCCGCCGTGGAAGCGGCGGAAATCAACTACCGCCGCACCGAGGTGCGCGCCCCCATCAGCGGCCGCATCACCATCAGCAATTTCACGGTGGGCGCGCTGCTCACCGCCAACCAGGTTTCGCCGCTGGCCACCATTTACCAGACGGATCCCATGTATGTGGAGCTCTCCCAGGCGTCCGACGATCTTTATACCCTGAAGAAACAGTTCGGCGAGGAGGACGATCCTTCCGCCATCACGGCCACGCTGACCATGCCTGACGGCAGTTCCTATGCCTCGGTGGGCCACCTGAATTTCACGGGGGTGGATGTCAACCGGAACACCAACACCATCATCCTGCGCGCCGAGTTCCCCAACGAGCGGGGCGAACTGCTCCCCGGCCTTTTTGTCAACGCCAGGGTGATCATGGGGCGGGATACGCGGGCCATTCTGGTGCCCCAGCAGGCCGTGCTGCGCGACCTCAAGGGCAACCCCTACGTCTACCTGATTAAGGGCGGCAAGGCCGAACGCCGCTCTATCACGCTCAGCCGCGCCATCGGCACGGACTGGCATGTGATCGGCGGCCTGGAACTGGGCGAAAGGGTCATCCTCAACGGCGTCAACAACGTCCGGGCCGGCATGGATGTGCAGGAAGTGCCGCTTGCCGGGGCCGAACAGGCAGCTCCATCCGCCGGAGGCGAGCTCTGATGCCGCGCTTTTTCATTCACCACCCTATTTTCGCCTGGGTGCTGGCCATTGTCACCATGCTGTTCGGCCTGCTGGCCATCTTCACCCTGCCGATCACGCAGTATCCGGAAGTGGCGTCGCCATCCATCCGGATCCGCGCGCAGTATGCCGGCGCGTCGCCCACCACGGTGGATCAGACGGTGACGCAGATCATCGAACAGAACATGACCGGCATCGACAACCTGATCTACATGCAGGCCCGTTCCGACTCGTCCGGCACGGCGGTGCTCACGCTGACCTTCGCGGTGGGCACCAACCCGGACGTGGCCCACATGCAGGTGCAGAACAAGGTGCAGCAGGTGCAGTCCATGCTGCCTGCCGCTGTTCAGGCCAATGGCGTCTCGGTCTCCAAGGGCAATGACAACATGTTCATGGTCATCACCCTGTACTCGCCGGACGACAGCCTGCACCAGATTGACCTGGCCGACTACATCAGCACCAACATTCAGGATGAAATCAGCCGCACGCAGGGCGTGGGAACCGTGCAGGTCTTCGGCGGCAAATATGTCATGCGCATCTGGCTGGATGCGGACAGGATGGCCAAATACAGCCTCACCCCCTCGGATGTCCGCACCGCCGTGTCCAGCCAGAATGCGGAGGTCACCGCCGGGCAGATGGGCGCCAACATGATCGACCGCCCCAACACCCAGGTGCTGAACTTCAACATCAAGGCCCAGAGCCTGCTCGTCACCCCCGATCAGTTCGCGGACATTCTCCTGAAGGTGACGGAAGACGGTGAACGGGTTCATGTGCGCGACGTGGCCCGCGTGGCCATCGGCACGGAAATGGACGGCATCACCAGCTTTTACAACGGCCACCCGGCCACCGGCATCGGGGTCACGCTGGCCCCGGGCGCCAACGGGCTGGAGACCGCCGAACGGGTGAAAGCCAAAATTGAGGAACTGTCGCACTATTTTCCCGACGGCATGAGCTACGAATTCGCCTTTGACTCCACGCCGCCGGTGCTGGCCTCCATCCATGAAGTGGTCAAAACCCTGATTGAGGCCATTGTTCTGGTCTTTCTCGTCATGCTGCTCTTTCTGCAGAGCTTCCGCGCCACCATCATCCCCACCATCGCGGTTCCCGTGGTGCTTTTGGGAACGCTGGGCGTGCTGCTGGCCTTTGGCTACAGCATCAACACCCTGACATTGTTCGCCATGGTTCTGGCCATCGGCCTGCTGGTGGACGACGCCATCGTGGTGGTGGAAAACGTGGAGCGCGTGCTGCAGGAAGAACACCTGGATCCCGTCACCGCCACCGAAAAATCCATGGATCAAATCAGCCCCTCCCTGATCGGCATCGGGGTGGTGCTGTCCGCCGTGTTCCTGCCCATGGCCTTCATGAGCGGTTCCACCGGCGTCATCTACCGCCAGTTCTCCGTGACCATTGTGGCCGCCATGACGCTCTCCGTGCTGGTCGCCCTGATCCTCACGCCCTCGCTCTGCGCCAGCCTGCTCAAGGAACACTCCCAAACCACGGTCAAGCGCGGCTTTTTCGGCTGGTTCAACCGCATGTTCAGCGCGAACCAGCGCCGCTATACCCATGGCGTGCGCGGCTTCGCGCGGCGCGGCGGCCGCCTGATGCTGATCTACGCGCTGCTGGTGGCCGCTCTTGGGCTCTCCTACAGGCAGCTGCCCACCTCCTTCCTGCCCACGGAAGACCAGGGCGCCGTCATGGTCATGCTCCAGATGCCGCCCAACGCCACGCTTACCCAGACCACCAGGCAATTCGGCGAGCTTGAGGACTATGTGCTCCACGAGGAAGAGTCGGTGGAAGCCCTCATGTATGTGGCGGGCTTTGGCATGGGCGGCGTGTCGGAAAACACCGGCATGGGCTTCGTCAAGCTCAAGGATTACGCCGAACGCACAAAACCCGGGCAGGATGCCGCGTCCGTCGCCGCGCGCATCCGCCAGCGCTTTGCGGGCATTCTGGATGGCCAGCTCATCGCGGCCATTCCCCCGGCCATCATTTCGCTGGGCATGACCAACGGCTTTACCATGGAATTGCAGGATCGGGGCGGCGTGGGGCACGAAAAGCTGCGCGAAACGGGCCAGCGCTTCCTGGGCGCGGCCTTCGCCAACCCGGTCATCGCCTACGCGCGCCTCACCGGCATGGACGACATAACCCAGTTCAACATTCATCTGGACAACGCCAAGGCCACCAGCATGGGGCTGACCCTGGCCTCGGTCAACGCCGATGTCGCCACCTACCTGGGGGGCACCTATGTCAACGACTTTGTGCACAACGAACGGGTGAAGAAGGTCTTCATCAAGGGCGACGCCGACGTGCGGCAGACGCCGGACGATTTGAACCGCATCAAATTCCGCAACAACAAGGGCGAAATGGTGCCGTTCAACGCCATCTTTTCCACGGACTGGTCCTTCGGCCCGGCCGTGCTCCAGCGCTACAACGCCATGCCCGCCCTGGAATTTCAGGGGGAACCCCTGCCCGGCATCGCCAGTGGCATCGCCATGGCCGCCATAGAAGAGGAAGTGCGAAAGCTGGGCCGGGACTTCGGCATGGAATGGACCGCGCTTTCCTATCAGGAAAAGATGGCCGGCAGCCAGACCACCATGCTGTACGCGCTGTCGGTACTGGTGGTCTTCCTGGCGCTGGCCGCCCTGTATGAAAGCTGGAGCATTCCCTTTGCCGTCCTGCTTGTCATTCCGCTGGGCATTCTGGGCGCGGTTCTCGGCTCCTGGCTGCGCGGACTGACCAACGACGTGTACTTTCAGGTCGGCCTGCTGGCCGTCATGGGGCTGTCGTCCAAAAACGCCATTCTGATTGTGGAATTCGCCCGGACGCTGGAAGCGGAAGGCCGTTCGCTCATGGACGCCACCGTGGAAGCCTGCCGCATCCGCCTGCGGCCCATCCTCATGACCTCGCTGGCCTTCGGCCTGGGGGTCATCCCCATGATGATGGCCTCCGGCGCGGGCGCGGCCAGCCAGCACGCCGTGGGCACGGCGGTTTTCTGGGGCACGGCGTGCGCCACCGCGCTGGGCATTTTCTTCATCCCCACCTTCTTCGTGGTGGTATGCGGCAGCACCAGGTGGATCGGGCGGCATCTGAAACAAGCCCTTCAGCGCTTCCACTAAAAAGCGCGGGGCGGAATTTCAGGTTTTGCGCAGACGGCGCTCATTACCCACACGCATGGTAAAGTGCGTGTTGTCAAAATACTCCAGAAGCGGCACGGCGTACTTGCGCGTGAGTCCGGCCACGGCCTTGAAATCGCCGGGCGCCATGTCCGTATGATCGGCAAACCATGCCCGCACGCGGCTTTTCAGCTCGTCCAGGGCCGCGGCGTCGTAATAGAGGTCTTCGTTAATCTTAACCAGCTCGCCCTTTTGCACCAGCATTTTGAGAACGGGAGCCACCTGCTTTCCGGTCAGCCGCGCCTCGTCCAGAAAGTGCCGCAGCATGGGCGGCGTGAGGGGGTTCCCGCGGTGCGCCGCCAGAATGCGGACGGCCATCTGCTCATCATCCAGCCTGGGCTCCACACTGAAATCGGCCAGGCGCACCAGCTCATCTTCTGTCCTCAGCTTTTCATCCCTGATGAGCTGATTGAGGACAAAAAGCGCCATTTGCGGCGGCAGGGCGGGATCCACCCCGGTCAGAAGCCAGCCGCGCGACATGCCCTTGATGAGCGGATTCTGCCTGTGGAACAGGGCGGCCCGTTCCAGAAAACGCGCTTTCCAATATTCCAGGCCCTCGGCGCACACATAGGCACGAGACTCCTTGTGGAAGCAGAAAAGTTCGCGCTTCTGCACAAGTTCCTGCACGGCCCTGTCCAGTTTTTTCTCCTCCAGGCAGGTCAGCACCGCCAGTTCGGGCCAGCGCAGGCCGGCGGCGCCGGAAAGCCGTGCCTGCACATGCACGCGCTCCACAGGGGAGGCCTCGGGCAGGGCCAGCAGACGCGCCCGCAGCTCTTCCGGTATGTTGCGCAGTTTGCCCGCGCCCAGACGGGGCAGGATGGGGGCCAGCAGCACGGCTCCGGCCGCCGTGCGCAGGGGTGAAAACAGCCGCAGCACACAGTGATCGCCAAACACGCCCGCCATGGGCCCGGCAAAGCGCGCTTCGGCCAGCGCCGTCTCGCCGGGGCGGAGGGCTTCACGGTCGGCAAAGTGCAGTTTGGCCCGTTCTTCGCGTGTGCCGTGGTGAAAATGCAGTTCCTCGCGCTGTTTCAGGCCGCGCGGCGAAGACAGCAGACAGCTGACCGAAAGCAGCCAGCGTGAGGACGCAAACAGGGAGCCCGGCCGCGCCGCTATTTGCCCTCTGTGGATGTCGGCCACCTCCAGACCGGCCAGATTGAGGGAGGTGCGCTGCCCGGGCCCGGCCCTTTCCACATTGTCGCCGTGGCTCTGGATGCTCTTGACACGGGCGCGCAGCCCCGAAGGCACCATCTCGATTTCCTCATCCGGGGCAATGCGGCCCGATACCAGGGTGCCCGTCACCATGGTGCCATGCCCCCTGATGCTGAACACCCGATCCACCGGCAGGCGGAAGATATCGCCGTGGTGGCGCGGGGCAAGGGAGGCCGCCATATCAAGGATGCCCCGGCGCAGCTCATCCAGGCCCTGCCCGGTCACGGCGGACACGGCAAACATGGGCGCGCCTTCCAGAAAAGTGCCGGCCAGCGTGTCGGCCGCATCGTCGCGGGCCAGCTCCAGCATGCCGGCATCCACGGTATCGGCCTTGGTAAGAGCGATGAGGCCGTGGCGGATGCCCATGAGGGCGCATATTTCCAGATGCTCGCGCGTTTGCGGCATGACGCCTTCATCCGCGGCAATGACAAGGCACACAAAGTCTATGCCTGAAGCCCCGGCCACCATGGTGCGCACAAAACGCTCATGGCCCGGCACATCCACAATGCCCAGACGCGAGCCGTCCGGCAGAGGCAAAAACGCAAAGCCCAGCTCTATGGTGATGCCGCGGCGTTTTTCCTCGTCCAGCCTGTCGCAGTCGATGCCCGTCAGGGCGCGAATAAGCGATGTTTTGCCGTGGTCGATGTGCCCGGCCGTGCCCATGACGACCGCCATAGCGCCCTCCCCGCAGAGCGCGGCACTCTATTTTTTTGCCGCCGCCCTCTTTTTGTGATCTATAGTATGCGAGTCACGGGGCCGGCAAGTGCGGCAGGCGGGCTCCAGCCCTGAATACTGCCATTTTCGCCAGAGGGTGGTGCTGCCAGTCCTGTTCCCCTGCCGCAGGAAGACAGATTGCGCGGGTTTCACCTCTCCGGAAGCCCCGCGCCGGGGCTGTCAGGAAACAGGCTCGTTCAAGCCGCGATCTCCGGCATAGCGTTCATCATAATTGACGCCATAGGGCCTACGCGGGGCGGGATGGTACAAATCGGACAGAGGATTTTTTGCGGCGTGCGTATCGCCGGGCAGGCTGATTCCACCCAGTTCCGTTATAATGAAGGCGGCGATGTCGTTCATAAAAGGTCGATCGCACGCCGCTTCCCAACGTGAGACACGTTCGGCTCCTGCCAGATGCCGATAGCCCGGCGACAGCCACATAAAAAATGGAATATCCAGATAGTGGCGAGAACGCAACTTGTGCACATGGCCATGCTGAGGAAGGGTATCAAACACTTCCTCGCCATGATCGGAAAAATACAGAAAGGCCGTATCCGGCACAGTTTGCAGAAAATCTATAATGTCCGCCAACACAGTATCAGTGTAGGCAATGCTGTTGTCATAATCATTGATATATTCCATAGCCTTGCCCTGACGCCAGGGACGGGGCTCAATATCCCGTTTGGACGTGAATATCCGAAAGGCATCGGGGACGCGCGAAGCATAGTTGACATGCGATCCCATCATATGCAGAAATATTACACGTTTATTGCTTTGTGATACTTTGTTTATACATTCTTTTAAAACAGGAAGTAATCGTTCATCATAGGCATGAGAATAGCCCTGATCGCCCCCACGGTTCAGGTAAATGCACTGATCTGCTCCAGATACACGTTGGACAATACTATTAAAGCTATCTATGGTGCTTTGATTGGAAATCCATAGAGTCTCAAATCCTGCCTGCTTAAATACGTTTATCAGGGGAACCTCAGCTTCGCCACTTCCTCTTGCACAACTCAGGGCAGTGGAAACACTGAGTGTTGTATTGGCATACGCACTGATGGCGTCACTGAACACAATCAACTCTGACCTCAAGCCTTCCAGGCGAGGCGTAGTCGGACGAAAATACCCGTACAAACCCCAGTGATGTCGATTGGACGACTCTCCTATGGCCACCACCAGGGTTCGGGGAGCATTCTCCCATACGTCGACCACACCGGGGATGGTCAAATTTCGGTTCTGTTCCATGTATGCGCTTAGAGAGTGACTGATATGCCGGTATGCCATTACGCTGGTGAACATGCTCCAAGCCTGATTATCGCGAACAAAGCGGTACGATCCAAAGATGCCCGCAATGGTCAGCGTCATCACAGCCAAAGCTCCGATACAGTATTTTTCACAACGGCCAAAACCAAGCCGTATATTCAGCAATCGCCTCAAAGGTATCAACGGGACAAGGATAAGCATCGTAAGATATAACAAGGCAGACAGGCTAGTCTGAGAAAAAACAAATTCTTTGGCTTCGGCAAAGCTTGTGTCAAAAATGGCAAAAAATGAATGTGGAGAAATAGTAGTTTGAAAAAACCACAGATGCATACCACTGCAAATTGCAGGGATTAAAAATATAATATAATAAAGATAAAGCCAGACACGTGCAAAGGGTGAAGGGAAAAAAGCCGGAATCACAAACAGGTATGAAAAGGGAAGTCCGTTTATATACGATCGGATCGGATACCATGCCGGAGCATAGTGGTACCAAAGCACATGGACGGGCAAAAAAAAGGATGCCGCAAAAAGCAAAGTCCAGAGCAATCTATGGGCGCAGGTATGCCTCATGGAGGGCTCTCCGTCATGTTTTGCTCCCAGCTCCAGCTCCAGCAAAAGCTACAGCCTCAATCCAAGGCACGGTCAGAAGCTTTTGTTTTTCTGCCAGGGGGAGATTTCGCCATCGTTTTGTTGCAAAATATGTCATTTATTTGTTGCGTATAAGCTCATTTTTGTCAAGGAAGCTTCCTGCCATACTTATCTTTTTCAACTGTCCGAGCTGAAGAGGATACGCTATGGCAACCCTGCCCTTTACGACCGAAGTAGCGGGAAATATTGCTCTGAGAAGGAAAAAGGCGGGCCTGACCCAGGCCCAGGTAGCAGAAAAAATTTCTGTGGAAAAAGAAACGGTATCTCGCCTGGAGAGCGGTAAAATTTCCCTGACCGTGGATCGCCTTCAGCAGCTTGCGCTTATCTTTGGCTGTTCACTGACCGATCTGCTCAACGCGCCGGATGCCAGCATTGAGCAACAGGCAAAGACCCTTGCGGACATGCTGCGCCCCTTGTCGGTGGAAGAAAGGGAGGCCGTGATGCGCTTTGTCGGAGATGTGGTGCGCCTTTTTATGAGCAGACGAAACGCTTAATGAAACACCAGCGGCCCCTTCGTTTTCACGAGGGGGCCGCTGGTCTGCCGGCACACAGCCATACCCGGGCCGATCCGGTCATAGAACTACTGTATGTATTGGGGAATATTCAAAAAAAGATTAATGGTAAAGCTGTTGAGCCTGTCCATAATCCACGGAAAGGCCAGGATGAGCACCGTAAAAATGGACACCACCTTGGGGATGAAAGTCAGGGTCATTTCCTGAATCTGGGTGGCCGCCTGAATAATGCTGACCATGATGCCCACGGCCAGGCCCACGCCCAGCATGGGCAGGGCCACGGACAAGGTCAGTTCAATGGCCTGCCGGGTAAAGCCTATGACGAATTCCTCGGTCATGATTCCTCCCTTCCACCGCCCGGGCAGAGGCTGAGCGGCCATAAAACGGGCTGACGCGCGGCCCGAGCGGCCTCAGGTCAGAAAGCTGTTGACAAGCGAACCTATGAGCAGATTCCAGCCGTCCACCATGACAAAAAGCAACAGCTTAAACGGCATGGACACCATCATGGGCGGCAGCATCATCATGCCCATGGCCAGCAGTATGCTGGAAACCACCATATCGACAATGAGAAAGGGAATATAAATAAGAAAACCAATGCTGAAGCCTGTTTTCATCTCGCTGATGACATACGCGGCGGCCAGCATCATGGTGGGAACCTCATCCTTGTTGCGTGGCTGCTCCATGTTGGCGATGGAATAAAAGACGGAAATATCCTTTTCGCGCGTGTGCCTGAACATAAAATTGCGCAAGGGCACCTGCGCCCGATCCAGGGCCACGTCAAAGCCAATTTCTTCGGCCAGATAGGGCTGCAACGCCTCGTCGTTGATCTGCCTGCCCACCGGATACATGATGATGACGGTCATGAAAATGGCCAGGCTGGCCAGAATCTGCGTGGGGGGCAGCTGCTGGATGCCCATGGCCTGACGCAGAAAGTGAAAGACAATGATGATGCGGGTAAAGCTGGTCACCGTCATCATGATGGCCGGAGCCAGCGACAGCACGGTGAGCAGGAAAAGAATTTCCAGCGCCAGTGAAACCTGCGCGGGCTCGGTGGCGCCTCCGGCCAGGGTCAGCTGCAGGGTGGGAATATCCCCCTCAGGCGCGGCTGCCGCCAGGCCCGGAATCAGAAGCAGCGTCAGAAGCCCGACACCCGCCGCCAGAGGCGTCCTTATGGCGGGCTGACTCCATAACACTGTGAAAATCCTGATTATTATTTTGATCATCGCGTGCGTCCATTTCGCTCAGCAGGGTGATATTCTGCTCGGTCACCCCCACCAGCAGCCTCTTATTCAAGAAGCGTACCACAAATACCCCGCGATGCTGGCCCAGGGGCAAGTGCGCCTCCACCCGCAGGGACTGGCGCGGCAGGGTTGTGGTCGCGGGCAGGAAACGCCCGCCCCCCACCCGGCGCAGCATGCGCAGGGCAAACCACAGGACACACAAAAGCAGTATCAGAATCCCTATGGCTTGAAAATACGCCCCCCAGGTAAAGCCGCTGTCGGGAACAGGGCCGTCGGGCAGTCCCACGCTTTCCGTGGTCTGGCGCTGGGCGCGCAGGGCAGGAGTGGTCAGCGGCCCGGCACCTGGCGACGCGGCGCCGTCATGCGGCAAGGGGCCGGACGCGGCAAAATCGCTTTCGTCCGCCATATCAGGCCAGCTGCTTGACCCGCTCGATGGGGCTGATGATGTCGGTCAGGCGCACGCCAAACTTTTCGTTGATGACCACGGCCTCGCCGCGCGCCACCAGCTTGCCGTTGACGAACACTTCCAGTGGCTCGCCGGCCAGCTTGTTGAGCTCCACCACCGAACCCTGCCCCAGCTGGAGCAGTTCGTTAATGAGCAGGCGGGTACGGCCCAGCTCTGCCGACACGTCCAGCGGAATATCCAGGATGAAGTCCAGTTCGTGCCGTTCCCCGTCCGGACGAGGAGCCTTGGAGGCTTCGGTCATATCCTTGAACTGGGCGTCCATGGCCTGGGGCGCCAGGGCGCGGGCCTTGTCCTCCTGCACGGCCTTTTGCTCGTCCGCGGCCAGGGCGGCGGCCCATTCGGCCGCCAGCTTGTCCTCTTCGGACATTTCCCCGTCCGCGGGTTCGTCCTGCCCTTCCAGGGCGGCAGCCCACTGGGCGGCCAGTTCGTCCTGATCTATGTCGTCATTGCTCATGGCATCCATCCTTGCCTGTCGGCGCGCCGTGTCTACTGCACGACGAAATCGGTAAAATACACACGCACCACCCGAGGTGTGCCCAATATCTGGTTCAGACGCGAGGCCACCTCATTTTTAAGCTGCATTTTGCCGTCGGAAGACGAGAGCTCGGCATAGGTTTTGCTTGACAGCAAAATAATGATGGCGTCGCGTATTCTGGCGGACTGGGCCTGAATGTCCCGCACGGCGTCGGCCGCGCTGACCTCCACTTCCATGCCCACCTTCAGGTATCTGTTCCCCGCGGCATCGGCCAGGTTCACCATAACCGTGGGCAGAGCGACATTGTTGACCACCGGCCGGGGAATGTCCGTGGCCGGAGCGGCGCCGGCGGACGCGGCGGCCGCATCCTGAGAGGCCTCCGGAGCCGGGGACGCGCCGCCGGAGCCGCCCATGAGGGACGCGCCGGGTTCACGCAGCTGAAACCACCAGAAGCTTCCCGCCCCCGCTGACAGAAGAAGGAGCAGAATAATGATGATCAGAATAATCTTGAACTTGCCGGAACGCTTGGGTTCCGCTTTTTCCGTGGCGGCCATATATCCTCCCGTGAAACCGGGCCTTGCCGTGGCGGGCATCCCGGTCACTCGCCCGGTATCGCTTGTGTGCCACAACGATAAACCGTGCCGGGCTAAAATGCAAAGGGCCTGGCGTGACCCGGCGCACGCGCCCGCCCCAGGCCTTTCGGGAGTCCTTCGCGCGCCGTGCGCGCGGGACGGGCCTCCCCGGCCTTAAGGCTCTTCGTCCGAAAGAGGGCGGGGCTTAAGGCTCATGGGGCGGGGCCCGAAAATATCCGTCCCCACGCGCACCAGGGTTGCGCCCTCGGCCACGGCCTGCCGGTAATCACCGGACATGCCCATGGACAGCTGCGGCAGCTCCACGCCAAAGCGGCGCTGCATGTCATCGCGCAATTCCCGCAATCGCGCGAAATAGGGCCGGGCCGCCTCGCCCTCGCCGCAGCGCGGCGGCAGGCACATAAGCCCGCACAGGCGCAGGGAGGGCATCGCCAGCACATGCTCCACAAGAGCGGGCAGATCCCGCGCTTCCACTCCGCTCTTCTGCGCTTCGGAGCCAATATTGACCTGAATCAGCACCCGCTGTCCGCTACCCGCAGCCAGACGCCGTGCAAGGGCATCGGCCAGGCGCCGCGAATCCAGGCTGTGGATCAGATGGAAGCGGCCGGCCACATCCCTGGCCTTGTTGGTCTGGATGCCGCCTATGGCATGCCAGCGCAGGGGCAGTCCGGCCAGGGCCTGCTGCTTGGAGCGCGCCTCCTGCACATAATTTTCGCCAAAATCCCGCTGCCCCAGGGCGGCCAGCTCGGCCACAGCCTGCACGGGATGAAACTTGGACACCGCCACCAGGCGCACCGCATCCGCAGGCCGCCCCGCCGCCCGCGCCGCCTGCTCCACACCGTCCATGACCAGCCGCCAGCGTTCTTCCAGTCGCGTCATAGCTCACCCTGCGGATGTCTCCACCGGCTTTTTCCATCCCCCGCCGCCCCGGCCGCCGGATCATTCCACTGCGGGCGCCGGCGCCCGTTGTGGATGCGCCGGAAAGACAATCGTTCACCCCGGCAAAGACGCTCCGGGAAAAACACGGAAGAGGGGCAAGGCCCCGCCCGCGCTTCTATTCTTCCGCTCCCAGACCCAGATCCTGAAGCAGGGAAGGGTCTTCGGCCCAGTTTTCCTTGACCTTGACCCACAGCTCAAGATGAACCTTGCCCCCGACGAGAGCCTGAATATCCCTGCGGGCTTCGGTGCCGATTTCCTTAATAGTGGCCCCGGCCCGGCCTATGACCATGGCCTTGTGCGAAGGCCTGGCCACATAAATGACGGCATGAATGACCGTCTGGCCGCGTTCCTCGTCCTCCTCCCACGCTTCCACGGCCACGGCTGTGGAATAGGGAACCTCCTGCCGCAGGCGCTCGAACACCTTTTCGCGCACAATTTCCGCCGCCAGAAAGCGCATGGGCGAGGTGGAAAGCTGATCTTCGGGAAAAAGGGCGTCGCCCTCGGGCATCAGGCTGATGACAAGCCGTTTCAGCTCTTCCACGCCGTCCTTGTTAAGGGCCGATACAGGAAAGACCTCGGCCCGGGGGAAAAGTTCCTGAACGCGCACCAGAAGGGGCAGCATGCGGGACTTGTCGTGAAACAGATCCACCTTGTTGACCACAAGCAGCTGCGGCCGCGGATCGTCAGCCAGCGCGCCGCGCAGGGGTGAAAGGTCGCGTTCGAGAAAGTCGGGCTTGCGCAGGTAGAGATCGGCGTCCAGAACCAGCATCACCGCCTGAGCCGCGTCCATGCTGTCCCAGGCCGCCTGGCTCATCATTTTGCCGAGGTGCCCCCGCATGGGGTTGCGGGCGTGATGCAGGCCGGGGGTGTCCATGAACAGAACCTGGGCCTCCGGCTCGGACAGAATGCCCACAATGCGGCTGCGCGTGGTCTGGGGCTTGGAGGTGACAATGCTGACTTTCTGCCCCAGCAGGGCATTGAGCACGGTTGACTTTCCGGCATTGGGCGGCCCCATGAGGGCGACCCGACCAAAACGGTGTCCGGTACCTGTGGTACTCATGCAGGCTCCT
Source organism: Desulfovibrionaceae bacterium (assembly GCA_022510785.1). Lineage (GTDB taxonomy): Bacteria > Desulfobacterota > Desulfovibrionia > Desulfovibrionales > Desulfovibrionaceae > Mailhella. The sequence goes on from JAFLSV010000016.1 coordinate 19,745, forward strand.
GATCCATGATCGGAAATATCCGCTGGTGTTTCATACCAGGCACGCGGCGTCAAGGCCCGCGGTGCCGCCCGCCGCGCCATCCGGCGCCCTGGCCGCCGCGGCTTCAAGCTCGGCGCAGGCGGCATCCATGAGAGGCCCGTGATCATAGCCGCACAGATGGGCCAGTCCATGGGCCAGCAGCCGCCGGGCATACTCCGCCGGGCTCTGGCCATAGAGCCGGCATTCGCGGCGCAGGCTGTCCACGCTGAGGGCCAGGGAACCCAGACGCCCGGCATCGGCGCTGTCAGGAAAGCTCAGAATGTTGGTGGGCCCCGTACAGCCCAGGTGGGCCCTGTTCAGGGCGGCTATGCCGCCGTCGCGCATCAGCACCAGTTCCACCGCGGGGGGCTGAGCCGCCCCAGCCGCGACCCGCAGCATGGCATCCAGCCACGTGGCCCACTCCTGACGGGAAAAGGGGCTGAACGGCGACCCCACGACGCGCGGCATCATTGCGGCCCGCCGCCGTCCGCGGCGCCGGAGGGGTGAAGGCCAGGCGACGGGCTTTCCGCCGAGTTTTCCGCACCCAGAGACGACCCGGGCGCACCCGGTTTTGCTTCGGCCGTGTCAGTCCGCCGCTTGTCCGGTTTGTCGGGGCCGCGGCCCCTGTCCTGCTGCTCCGGATAGGCGATGCGCTGGTGGAAAAGCCCGGTGAGGATGCGGGCAAAGCTGTCCTTGAGCTTGTCCAGATCGCGGTAGGTCAGCTCGCATTCGTCCAGCTGCCCCTCGGTGTACACGCCCATGATGATGCTCTCCACATGGCTGCGGATACGGGCGGGGGTAGGCTCCACCAGGGTGCGGCTGGACGCCTCCACGGAATCGGCCATCAGGACAATGGCGGCTTCCTTGGTCTGAGGCTTGGGGCCGGGGTAGGCGTAATCCTCCGGCCGGGGATTTTCGCCCATGTCCAGCGCCTTCTGGAAAAAATACGAAATGGTGCGCGTGCCGTGGTGCTGGGTGATAATATCCATGATCTCGCGGCCCAGCCTGTGTTCCTCGGCCAGTTCCGCGCCCTGCTTGACGTGGGAGCAGAGGATGAGGGCGCTCATGGCCGGGGAGAGCCTGTCGTGCGGATTGGGGCCGCCGAACTGGTTTTCCACGAAATAATCCGGCCGCGACAGCTTGCCGATATCGTGGTACAGCGCCCCCACCTTGCACAGCATGCTGTTGGCTCCCACGGCCGCGGCCCCGGCTTCCACAAGATTGGAGACCACCAGGGAATGATGATAGGTGCCGGGAACGTTCATCATGAGATCCTGAAGCAGGGGCTGCTCCAGATTCATGAGTTCCATCAGGCGGAAGCGGGTGGTGTAGCCCATGACCATTTCAAGAATGGGACTCAGGGCGAAGAGCAGCAGCACGGACAACAGGGCGTTGACCCCCAGCGACAGCACAAAGACGGGCAGCTGGGCGGGATCCAGCCGCACCAGGCAGGCAAAGCCCAGGCCGGTCAGGAGCATCCACACAAACAGGGGCAGGCCGCTCCAGACCACGTCCGCCCGGCTCTGAGCCCTCAGCACCAGCCAGGTGTTGACCATGCAGGACAGAAAATAGAAAAAGAACAGGGCCAGATCGCCCTTGAACATGAAGGTGGCGAAGAGGGCCAGCAAAAGCCCCACTGTGCAGTAACGCCGGGCCGAAAAGATAAGCGCCGCAAGCCCTGCCCCGCCCGCCACGGGGAAGGCGAAGGAGAGGGCCGTGATGGCGGCCGACCCCGCCGCGGCGAAAAACAGGTAGGCCATCCCCCAGGCGGCCAGGCCGAACACCAAGAGAAGCAGCGCGATGAAGTTCTGATCCGTGGTGCGCAGCACGGTGCCCTTCTTGCCGCTGGGCGTCATGAACAAACCCAGCATCAGAAAAAAGCCCAGCATGAACACGCCCGCCACAATGGCCGGATCCACGGCCTTGGGGGCGCGCCCAAACAGGCTTTGCATCTTGATCTGCTGTTCCGCGCTCACCACATCGCCCGCGCGGGCCAGAACCTCGCCCTTCTGCACCTGGTAGAGCACGGGTTCCACGGCGCGCAGCACCGCGGCGTTGCGCTGGTTGGTGGCGTCCTGATTGAGAGCCAGGGTGGGCATGACCAAAAGAGACAGGGCGTCCAGCAGAGCGGACTTGGCGCGGGGGCGCAGGTCGGGCGCCGAGCGCAGCTGACTGCCCAAATCCACCAGCAGCGAACGCTGATCGTGCAAGCCTTCGGCCTGAGTGCGCAGAACTTCCGAACCGGAGGCCACGTCGCGCACGATGATGGCGTTCTGCACCGTGGAAATCTGGCGCATATCGGGCAGGACGCCTTCGGCCAGGGCCTCCTCAAGACCCGGCATGACCTCGTTCAGCAGATAGGCCTGCACGCTCTCATCGGCCAGGGTGCGCACGGCCTCAATGGACAGTTCGCCGCCGTGCCGCTCATTAAACGCGCGCCGCACGGTCTCCAGGCCGCCGATCTCAAGGCCGGTGGTGTTCAGGGCGTGAAGCAGGGCCAGGGTGTCCTCGCGGAAGCGGGCCACGCTTTCCTTGTCCAAATCGAAAACCAGGGGCTGCACCGCCGTGGCCTGAGCCCGCCGGGCCGCGGTTCCCTGGGCATCCTCCACCCGCATGTCGCGGTCGGCCACCACGTCGTGGGCGGCGATTTCTCCTGCCAGATAGATGCCGGGGCGCTGCCCCATCTGCACCCCGGCCAGCAGGGACAGCACCAGCAGCACCCCCGCCAGGGACAGCAGGCCCCAGCCATGATGATGATGGATCAGCATGGCCTGGATCGTGGTCATGAGTTCAACGCTACCCAGCGGAGACGTTTTTTTGTTCTTTGTCATAGGCGTCGTAAGCCTCGACAACGCGGCCCACCAGAGGATGGCGCACCACGTCGGCGTTGTGGAAGTGATGGAAGGCAACCCCGCGCACCCCCTTCAGCACGCGCAGGGCATGAATGAGGCCGGAGCGGGTTTCGCCTTCCTGCTCGCCCTCGCGCAGCCGGTCACGCTGAACCGGGGGCAGGTCAATCTGCGTGATGTCGCCGGTGATAACCGCCCGGGAGCCAAAGCCCAGACGGGTGAGAAACATTTTCATCTGTTCGCGGGTGGTGTTCTGGGCTTCGTCCAGAATGAGAAAGGCGTCATTGAGGGTGCGTCCGCGCATGAAGGCCAGGGGCGCGACCTCGATGACGCCGCTTTCCTGCCGGGACGCGAGGTTGGCCGCGCCCAGCATATCGCCCAGGGCGTCGTACAGCGGACGCAGGTAGGGGTTGACCTTTTCCTCCATGTCGCCGGGCAGAAAGCCGAGCTTTTCCCCGGCTTCCACAGCCGGCCGGGTGAGAACGATGCGCCTGACCCGCCGGGCGGCCAGCATGGACAGGGCCATGGCCACGGCCAGGTAAGTTTTGCCGGTGCCCGCCGGCCCCACGGCAAACACCATTTCATGGCGGCGAAGCAAATCCATGTAGATCCGCTGGGAGCTGTTGCGGGCCAGAATGGTCTTGCGCGGCGCCACAACCACGCCGGCCTCGCGAACCATATCGCCGAGATCGGCCAGAGGATCCCGGCGCAAAAGCTCATAGCCCTGAAGCAGATCCTCCCCGCGCATGGAGTGCCCCGCCCTGAGCACCCCGTAGCACTGGGTGAACAGGTTGAGCAGAAGCTCCCGCGTTTCAGGCCGGGGGTGGGCGACCGTGAGCTCGGTACCCCGGGTGCTCAGCTGCGCGCCGGAAATATCGGCCACCGGATCAAGATGGGCGTTGAGAGGCCCGAACAGGCGAGCCGCCAGATCCGGATCGTCAAAGGCCAGAGTTTCCGCAATGGACGACGAATGCACGTATCTCCCCGCGCCGCTTGAGCCCGCACGAGCGAAGAAAAAAATTCCGGCGCGCCGGAACAGGCTTGCCCGAACGGAGAAGGCGGCAGTGTTTTTAAGTCTTAACGCAAAATGTATCCCGCGTCCACCCGGGGAAAGAAGGCCGCGCGCAAACGGGATTATCAGCGTGAGGCGGAACTGTTCCCGCCCGCGCGCCTGTGTTCGCAGCGTGTGGCACGTTTTTTGCTAGTTCAGGAGGACAAGGCTGCCCGCCAGCAAAACTTTCCGGCCCTGGGCCGCCGGGAGCGCATCCCGGTCAGGCCCGCCGGATCAAACCCGGAACAAAGGTGCGAGCATGAGCATTTCATCCATATACAATTCTTCCTATTCCGGCCTGTTGCAGAGCCTTGGCATCTCCCTGAACGATGCGGACGGCACGGGTTCCCCGGGCAAAAGCGCCTCAGGCGCCCGCTCCACGTCGTCCTCAAGCGCGCTTTACTCAAGCGGCGGCTCGCCGGAGAACCTGGCCGCGGCCCTTATGGCGGCCATGGACGACCTGAATCTGAGCGCCAGCGACAAAATCACCTTCCAGACCCTGCGCAATTACCGCGACCAGCTTCAGGAAAAATTCACCGGCACCGTTCGCCAGGAGCTTCTGGAAGCGGGCGTGGATCCGGACATATCCTTCCGCCTGGTGTCCAGCACGGACGGCACGGGCGTTAAGGTCATCTCCGATCACCCGGACAAGGACAAGGTGGAACAGTATTTTAAAGACAACCCGGACATGGTGAAGGAATTTGAAAAAATCCAGTCGCTGAACAAGCTGGAAGAATCGCGCAAAAGCCAGAACATTGATGTCAAGGCCATCAGAAGCCGCATCCAGATGGAATCCATGACAACCTGGTTTTCCGACACCAGCTCGATGATGGCCTTTTCCGCCCAGGGGGCGGCCTATTACAGCGGCATCAACGCCATTGCCTGAAAATCCGCGACGCCTGAACCTCAGCGGGCGGCTACATCTTGTAGCGGCTGACCGGCGCCATACTGGGAAAAAGCCTGTCCAGGGCCTGATCGGAAGGATCTTCCGGCACAAAGGACGTGACCAGATCCTCCCCGCGGCGGGCTGTGCGGGTGGCGGACGTTTCGGCCAGCACCTCGCGGGTCACGCGGATGGGCGCGTCGCAGCGCACGGCCAGGGCTATGCCGTCCGAGGGGCGGCAATCCACGCGCATGATTTTTTCGCCCTTGACGATTTCCAGCTCGGCATAATAGGTGCCGTCGCGCAGGGCCATGACGTCCACGGCCCCGACCTCGGCGTCCAGAGCCCGGATAACCTGAAACATGGTTTCGTGGGTGAGCGGACGGTCAAGCCGGGTGCCATTCAGCGCCACGGAAATGGCCAGCGCCTCGCTGGTGCCAATCCAGATGGGAAGGATCTCTGAACCGCCGTCCTGCTGCAGAACAAGGATGGGTGCGTTGTTTTCCGCGTCCAGCGTCAGCCCCAGGACTTTCATCGGAATCATACGTCTCTCCTCCTTTTCGCGTACCCGGTGTTGTTGCCGCCGTCCCGGCCGGCGCGCCGCCAGGGGCGGCCCCTGTCCCGTCAGTTCCGCTCCGGCACAGGGCTTGCCAGAAGCGAATGCCGCCTGGCGCTGTCGATGCGCACCGGCACGAAAAGTCCGGGCCGGCCGGGCTCCGTCAGCCGGACATGCACGGCATCCCCCCAGGGGTCGCGCCCCTGCCAGAGGGGGCCCCGCCCGTCCTGACGGGGGCTGGGCGATTCCAGCAGCACCTCGGTGCGCATGCCCACCCGGCTTTGCAGCCAGGCTTCCGCCCGCCGATCCTGAAGGGCCTGCACACGTTCCAGCCGCTCCAGCTGAACCTCATGCGGCACCTTGAACGGCATGGACGAAGCCCGCGTTCCCGGCCGGTCGGAATAGCAGAACGAAAAGCTGGACATAAAACCCGCCGCATCCACCGCGGCCAGGGTGTCGGCAAATTCTTCCTCGCTTTCTCCCGGAAAGCCCACAATGAGATCCGTGGAAAGAGCCACATCGGGCCGGGCGGCCCGCATATCGGCCACCAGAGCGAGGTAACGGGCCATGTCATAGCCGCGCCCCATGCGGGCCAGCACGCTGTCCGAGCCGGATTGCAGGGGCAGATGCAGGCGCGGGCACAGCACCGGCACTTCGGCCAGGGCCCGCACGGTTTCCGGCGAAAAATCGCGCGGATGCGGGGTGACGAAGCGCAGGCGCCTGAGCCCCGGCAGAGCCGCCACGGCGCGCAGCAGGCCGGGGAAGGTCGTGCCGTCGCCCCCTCCGTCCAGCCCGAACGCATTGACATTCTGTCCCAGCAGGGTGATGTCGCCCGCTCCCCGGTCAATCCAGGCCCGGCATTCGTCAAGCACCGAGGCCGTGGAGCGCGATTTGCGCGGCCCCCGGGTAAAGGGCACGATGCAGTAGGCGCAGAAATTGTCGCAGCCCTGCATGATGTTCACATAGGCCACGGCGGGAGCCTCCGCCCCGCCCAGGCAGGGATCGCGATCCGGATAGGCTGCCGTGAAATCCAGGAAGGACAGCCTGGCCTCAGGCTCGTTCAGCAGGCGGACAAAGGCGTCAGGCACCGAGACTATGCCGTCGCTGCCCGCCACCAGCCGCACCTGCGGGTGCCGCCGCATGAGACTTTCGCCCAGCTGCTGCGCCACGCAGCCCGCCACCCCCACCAGGGCGCGGGGATTGGCCTGATGAACCCGGCCCAGGGCGCTGTGAACCTTCTGCTCCGGTTTGTCACGCACCGAACAGGTGTTGAGAAACACCACATCGGCCTCTTCCAGGGCGCATTCGGCAAAACCGCGCCGAACAAGCGCCCTCGCCACCCACTGGGAGTCGTTGACATTCATCTGACACCCGAAGGTGATGCAATGAAAACCCGGTTCACGCATGCTGACCCTCCGCCGACAGGAACCCGGTCGGAAAGGCTACGACAGTCTTCGCCTCAGCGCAAGAAAGTCCCTCCAAACCCGAAAAGGGGCCTGACGCGACGCGCCGGCGGCCCCCGCGGTCAGGTGCGGTTCGCGCAAAGCGTGAACCGCACCGGGACAAAGGCTCTGCTAGACAGTGATGTCCAGCTGCTGACCTTTGCCTTGTTCAGCCATAGCGGCCTGAACCATCTGATCCCCGTTCTGACCGCCTGCGCCGCCCATCAGTTTGTTGACGGCGGCGGCCTGAGTGTCCAGAGCGTTCCCCAGGGCGCTGATGGCCATCTGAGCGGGAGCATCCATGCTGGTTGAACCAATATTCATAATAACCTCCAAGTGTTGCGCCGCATTCGTGCCAAAAGGAAGCGGCCCGGACGACAGCGTCCACCCGTCTTATCGGCCGCGCGCCCGCAAACTTAGGGGACAAAATCAGCACGGATCCTGTTCGGCCCGCCCTTCGCGGGAAGGCCCGCCGTCTTCCGTCTCCAGCCCGAAAAAGCGCAGGGCATTGCGGCCGCACCGCGTCCACAGCCCGGCCGGATCCTCGCCGCGCTCAGCGGCCAGCACCTGAGCCGTAAAGGCCGCCAGAGCCGGCTCGTTGCGCGTGCCGCGCCAGGGCACGGGGGCCAGATAGGGGCAGTCCGTCTCCAGAAGGAGACGCCCGGCCGGGATACGGCGCAAGGCCTCGCGCAGGGCGCTGTTGGCCGGATAGCTCACCGGGCCGGGCACCGAAATATGCCAGCCGCGCTCCAGAATGGCCCCGGCCGCCGCGCTGTCCCCCCCGAAGCAGTGCCACAGCAGGGGGCGGCCGGCAAAGCCCTCGTCGTCCAGTATGTCCAGGGTGTCGGCAAAGGCGTCGCGGGAGTGGATGACCACGGGCCGGTCAAGCTCGCGCGCCAGGCCCAGCTGGGCGCGGAATATCCGTTTCTGCGTCTCCGGCGGGCAGTCCGGCCAGTGGTAGTCAAGGCCGATTTCACCCACGGCGCGCAACCGCGGGTCAGCTTCAAAATCCAGGGCCAGAGCCTTCCACTCCTCCGCTTCGCGCCCGCGCAGCTCAAGACCGTCGGAGGGATGCACGCCCAGAATGAAAAAAAGTTCGGGGCGGGCGCCCATGTGCTCGCGACGCGCCGCATAGGCCGCGTGCCCAAGAAAAACCTGCCCTATGCGGGCCACGCCCGCCCGCGCCGCCCGCGTGAGAACGCCCTCGAAATCCGGCCAGAGCTCTTCCGAATCCAGATGGGCGTGACTGTCCACACCAGTGCGCGGCAGCCCCAGACTTTCGGGGAGCGGCCGTGAAGCGTGTTTGCTCATGCGAATTCCCGCCTGAAATATCCCCAATGAAAACGCCTTTACCCAAACAGGCGCCCCGCGCGGATTTGGGCCCACAGGTCTGTCAGCCGCCGATCGCGCTCGGCCGCGCCGTACAGGGCCGCTGTCGCAAGCGCCCCGTCGCGCAGCCGTTCCCAGGCCGGGCCGCCCCGCTCCGCCAGGCCCAGCGCCGCGTCCACAGCCAGCGCCGCGCCTATGACATCGGCGTCCGCCGTCCAGAAGCCGTTGACCGGGCGCGGCTCGGCCTCCTTCCGCACGGTCTCGGGCAGCCAGGGAGGCAGTCCGTCAGCGCCGGCGCCCTGCCAGCCTTCGGGCGAACGCATGTAGTCCCAGCCGCCAAAACCGCTGAAGCCCACGCCGGGACAGGCGCAGGCCATGGCTTCCAGCGGGGGCAGGGGACATCCTTCGGGAAAGCCCGTGGCCAAAAAAAGGTCGCAGCCTCGCAGGACGGCCGCCACTGCCTCGTGACTCAGGCCCTGAATGGCCACCCATTCCGGCCCGGGCAGGCCCCGCCGCGCGCGCCGTGCGTCCACAATTTCCCGGATGCGTCGGGCCAGAGCGCTGTTTTTGCGGGGCATCCAGGCCACGCGGATGCGCGCGTCCCCAGGCCCGCCCCGCGCGTTCCCGGTTCCGTCAGGGGCAAAGAGCCGCAAGTCCAGGCCGGGCCGCAGCACAGGGGCGCCGTGGCCGGTCATCTCCTCCACATGCCAGGCCACGGGCCGCGACACGGCCAGAACATGCAGGGGCAGCGCGGCGGGAGACAGCCCCTCGGGCCATTCGCCCAAGAGATAGGCCCAGTTCTGCGCGTAGACCAGCACCCTGGCCCCGGCCCGCAGTCCGGGCATAAGCAGCGACGGCCAGCCCTCGGGAACCAGCCATATGTCGCCAGCCGCCGGGGCGGCCTGGCCGGAGCCCGGGGCCTGGCCGCCGGCGGGCCACACGCTTACCGGCGGCAGGTCTTGCGCGGCCAGCCAGGGCGCGTTCTCCCGCGCCACAAGCGCAGTTTCAAAGCCGGCCCGGCTCAGCACGCGGGCCAGATCCAAAAGCACGGCCAGTCCGCCGGACACAGACTTCAGGGGCGGCAGGGCAATCCAGGTTTTCATCACAGCGTCCTCTCCGTCCGCCAGGGGTAGAGTTTGGCCCGCACGTCCCGCCACACGGCTTCGGGGTCAAGGGCGCGCATGCAGCGAAAATGCCCCTTCGGACATGCCTTGTGCCCGTGCAGGCCGCAGGGACGGCAGGGCTCATCCGCTTCCATGACGCTGGAGGCCGTCCCGCGCGGCGCAAAGCCCAACGATCGCACCGTGGGGCCGAACAGCGCCGTTACCGGCGTGCGCTGGGCCCAGGCCAGATGCATGGGGCCGGAATCGTTGGTGAGGTAACATTGCAGGCGGCCCAGCACGGCGGCCAGAACGGGCAGCGAGGTGCGGCCGGACAGATCCAGCAGCCGGCATGCGCCGCCCGGGCCTTCCGCCGCCAGAGCCAGAGAGCGGCCGTCGCCCATGCCTTCGGCCAGGCGCAGAACCTCGCGGGCGCTCTCGCCCTCCTCCGGCGCAGCCAGCAGCGCCACACAGGAACCGGCCTCCAGAGCCCGGCGCAGCACCAGGGCGAAGCCCTCCGGCGTCCAGCGCTTGGTGGGCCACACCGAGCCGGGATGCACGCCCAGCACCGGCCCCGGCGGCAGAGGCGCGAGCAGGCGCTCCGCTTCGGCCTGGGCCTCCAGCGGCAGGGTCAGCTCGGGCCAGCGCAGCCCCTGGTCTTCCAGAACGGAGGATGGCAGATCCAGCGGCTCCACAAGACCGAGCAGGCGCTCGATTTCCTGCCGCTCGTCAAAGCGGCGGCCCACCTGATCGGTCAGCAGCCACCAGGCCAGAGACGCCTCGGCGTACCCCACGCGGCGGGGCGCGCCGCTCAGGCGGGCCATGAGCGAACTGCGCAGACTCAGGTGCGCGTCGATCCACAAATCATAGCCGCGCTCCGCCACTTCCCGGCTCAGCAGCCAGAAGCCGGCGAGGCCCCGGGCCGTTCCCCGCTTGTCGTAGGCATAGACCGCGTCAATTTCGGGCTGGGCCGCGAACAAGGGCGCCAGGCCGCCGCGCACATAAAAATCCAGAACGGCATCGGGCCAGGCCGCGCGCAGGGTGCGGATCAGGGGCAGCGTGAGCACCGCGTCGCCCAGGAAGGCGGTATTCCAGACCGCGATGCGGCGGGGAGTGGTCAGAACCTGGGCCATGGCACACCTCGCGGAAAAAGCTTTCAGCAGATGCGGGGCAGGGGCGCCCCTTCCAGCATGGACAAAAGGCGCTGCCCGCCCATGCGGGTGCGCAGCGTCACCCGCGGCGGCGCGCCGGCCACCATTTCGCCCACCAGAGCCGCGTCCATGCCCACGGGCTCGGATCGCATGACAGCCAGCGCGGCGTCGGCCTTTTCCCGCGGCAGAACGCAAATCAGCTTGCCCTCGTTGGCCAGATACAGAGGATCGAGCCCCAGCACGCCGCAGCCGGCCCGCACATTTTCCCGCACGGGAACGGCCGCCTCGTCCACCACGCAGGACAGGCCCGACTGCTCGGCGATTTCGTTCAGGGTGGTGGCCAGTCCCCCGCGGGTGGGATCGCGCAGAACATGGATATCTCCCACCTCGGTGATCAGGCGCTCGGCAAGGCGGTTCAGGGGGGCGCTGTCGCTGCGCACATCACTGATGAAGGAAAGTTCCTCGCGCCGGGCCATGACGGTCAGCCCGTGATCGCCGACAGTGCCGCTGAGCAGCACCGCGTCACCCGGGCGGGCCGCATGGCCCGAGGGGGCCGGCTCGGCAATGAGCTCCCCCACCCCGGTAGTGGTGATGAACAGCCTGTCGCACGCGCCGCGCGGCACCACCTTGGTATCGCCGGTCACCACGGCCACCCCGGCGCGGCGGGCCGCCCCGGCCATGGACTGAACCACGCGCTCCAGCACATCAAGCTCAAGGCCCTCTTCCAGAATAAAGCCGCAGCTCAGATAACGCGGCCGGCCGCCCATCACGGCCACATCGTTGACCGTGCCGTGCACGGCCAGGCTGCCGATGTCCCCGCCGGGAAAAAACAGCGGCGTCACCGTGTAGCCGTCGGTGCTCATGACGACGGGCCCGCGCATGTCCAGCACCGCGCCGTCATCCATGCGGCGCAGGATCTCGTTGTCCAAATGCCGCACAAAGAGATCCGTGATGAGGCGCTGCGAAGCCCGGCCCCCGCTGCCGCTGTCCAAAAGAAGCCTGTTCATGTCTCTCCTTCCTGCCCGTGGTTTCACCGGCGCAGGCATCAGCGCGCGGGCGCCGGATTCGCGCCCTGATACCTGTACCAGGCCGCGCAGCTGCCCTCGCTGGATACCATGCACGGCCCGGTGGGATTCCGGGGAGTGCAGGATTTGCCGAAAAGCGGGCACTGATCCGGCGTGATGCTCCCGCTCAGAACCTGGCCGCAGCGGCAGCCGGGGATGGGCGCGGTGTCGGGCAGGGACAGCCCCAGGCGTTCCACGGCGTTGAAAGACGCAAACTCGTCGCGCAGGGTCAGGCCGCTGTCCGGGATGAGCCCCAGGCCGCGCCAACGGGCGTCGCACACCCGGAACACCTGATTGAGGACGGCCAGGGCCGCGGGACTGCCGCCCGCGTCCACCGCCCGGCCATAGGCGTTGACCGCCGCGGGCCGCCCCGTGCGCAGCTGTTCCAGCATAAGGCACAGGGCGCTGAGGATATCCGCCGGCTCAAAGCCCGCCACCACGGCCGGCCGGCCATGGCTTTCCGCCACAAAGCGGAAGGGCTCCAGGCCCAGCACCACAGCCACATGCCCGGGCAGCAAAAAGGCGTCGATGCTGCGGGAACGGCCCTGATCCTTCTCCAGAAGGACGCGCAGAACCGGCGGCACCAGCTTGTGGCAGGACAGCACGCAAAAATTGGTCACGCCTCTCCGGCGGGCGCTCAGCACGGCCCCCGCCACCGCCGGGGCGGTGGTCTCAAAGCCCACCCCCAGAAAAACCACGCTGTCGCCGGGGTGTTCCCCGGCCAGGCGCACGGCGTCCAGAGGGGAATAGACAATCTGAACGCGCGCCCCGTCGGCCTGGGCATGCTTGAGCGAGCGGCCGTCCGGGCCGGGCACCCGCACAAGGTCGCCAAAGGTGGCCAGCAGAGTCTTGTCGCGTCCGGCCAGCTCCAGAAAAAGCGCCACTTCCGCCTCGTGGGTGACGCACACCGGGCAGCCGGGGCCGGACAGGTGCGTGAGCCCCGGCGGCAAAAGCGAACGCAGGCCGCTTTGAAAAATGGATACCGTATGCGTGCCGCACACTTCCATAAAGCGCGCGGGCCGGCCCCAGGCCTCCATTTCCCGTTCCAGCCTGGCCAGCAGAGCCCGGCACAGTTCCGGGTTCTGAAACGATGCGGAAAAATCCATACTGTCTCCCTGCTGTCTGCCGCTGTTTTCCCGCCGCCTCCACCATGCTTTCCCCAGGCTGTCCCATGGCAGGACGATTGTGAGCGTTCCCCATGGCCTAAAGGGGCCGCGGCCCGCTGTCAAGGAAGCGCGCAGGCGCACTTGCGCGCGCGCCGGGGACGGGCTATGCTCCAGAGCGGTTCAAAGCCTTATTTTTCCTTGATGGAGCAGCGGAATATGCCCTTCAGCACGCAGGAAACCAACGTGCTGCGCATCGTGCAGAACAATCTGCCCGACAGCCTCACCCCCTACGCGGACATGGCCGCCGCCTCCGGTCTGAGCGAAGGCGAGGTTCTTGCCCTCCTGGCACGCCTCAAGGAAGACGGCACCATCCGCCGCTTCGGGGCCAGCATCAGGCACCAGCGCACGGGCTGGCAGCACAACGCCATGGTGGCCTGGATCATTGACCCCGCCCTGGCGGACGAGGCCGGAACCAGGGCGGCGCAGCACCCGCGCATTTCGCACTGCTACTACCGGCCCGGCACCGCGCCGGACTGGCCGTACACCCTGTATACCATGATCCACGGCAAAAGCGAACAGGAATGCCTAGCTGTGGTGGACGAGCTGCGGCGCAGCACCCCGCTGCGGGAATACGCGGTGCTCGAAAGCGTGAAGGAACTCAAAAAAATTTCCATGACCTATTTTCCGGAGAACCCGTCATGACTATCCGTCGCTCGCAGGAACTTTTCACCCGCGCCCAGGCTTTCATGCCCGGCGGGGTCAACAGCCCGGTGCGCGCCTGCCGCAACGTGCACAGCGATCCCCTGTTCATTGCCTCGGGTCAGGGCTCGCGCCTGACCACGGCGGACGGCGAAACCCTCATTGATTTTGTGGGGTCGTGGGGGCCCATGATCCTGGGCCACGCGCACCCCGAAGTGACGCGGGCCGTGCAGCAGGCCGCCAGCCGCGGCTCCAGCTACGGGGCCCCCTGCGAGGACGAAGTGCGCCTGGCGGAAGAAGTCTGCGCGGCTCTGCCGTCCGTGGACATGGTGCGCATGGTCAACTCGGGCACCGAGGCCACCATGAGCGCCCTGCGCCTGGCGCGCGCCGTCACCGGACGCGACATGCTGATCAAGTTCATCGGCGGCTACCACGGCCATGGGGATGCCTTTCTGGCCAGCGCGGGCTCCGGGGTGGCCACCTTTTCCATCCCCGGCACGCCGGGCGTGCCCGCCAGCACCGTGCGCGACACCCTGCTTGCCCCCTACAACGACCTGGACGCCGTGCGCGCCCTCTTTGAGGCGCATCCCGGTGAGATAGCCGCCCTTTTTGTGGAACCCGTGGCGGGCAATATGGGACTGATGCTGCCCGAACCCGGCTTTCTGCGGGGCCTGCGCGATCTGTGCACCGCCCACGGCGCCCTGCTGGTATTCGACGAGGTGATCACCGGCTTCCGCCTGTCTTACGCCGGAGCCCAGGGACGCTTTGGCATCACTCCCGACCTGACCACCTTTGGCAAAATCATAGGAGGCGGCCTGCCCGTGGGCGCCTACGGCGGCAAGGCGGCCTTCATGGAGCGCATCGCGCCCCGGGGTGACGTGTACCAGGCGGGCACCCTTTCGGGCAATCCGCTGGCCATGGCCGCCGGGCTGGCGACCCTGAGGATCCTCAAATCCGCCGACTATGACGATCTGGAACGCCGGGTGGACGCTTTTGTCCGGGAACTGGAAGCCATCCTGCGCGGCAAGGGCGTGCCGGTGCAAATTCCGCACATCGCCTCCATGTTCACGGTGTACTTTACGGATCGCCCCCTGCGCGGCTTTGCGGACGTGCAAAGCGCGGATATCTCCCTGTTTGAAAACTTTTACAAACAAATGCGGGATCAGGGCGTGTTCCTCGCTCCCTCGGCCTTTGAGGCCAATATGGTATCGTTTGCCCACGAGGAGGCGGACTTTGCGGCCGCCCTGCGCGCAGCCCGCGCCGTGCGCTTCTGAAGCGTTTCACACAGCGGCCGCCCTGCCCGCGCCGCGGGGGCGGCTCCACGCACACAGCCCGGAATCATCCATTCACGGGCTGTTTTCATGCCCTGTTCAAAATATGTCCATCTCAGCGTCGGGCTGTATACTTATTGAACGATAGATCGGGGCATGCGCGCGTATCCATGCCTGTTTCTTTTTACAAAGTTACCATAAAAACAGGTTGTTGAAAAAGTCTCATACGCCTGGCACAAAGCTTGCTAAAGTTCTGGCAACGCGACATACCACCCCCTCCGCACCTGCCGCTCCGTCACACGGGGGGAACCGGCCATCCGGCCGGAGCGGCAGGTGCGGCCAGACTCAGCACGGCACAGCCGCAACAGGCTTCATGAGCGCCGATCACCAACACGGCAGGCCGGCCCGCCGCTCCCGCGCGGGAAGGGACAAACAGGCGCCCTCACAAACGCCTTTGACATAGACTGATGAAGACGTTCCCACGCTTCTTCTCCCCGCAGGGCGGTTTCCGGAAACGGGAACCGCCCCTGCTTTTGCCGTTCTGTCAGAATCAGAAGCTGACCCTCAGACCGAGCATGAACTGGTGCATATCTATGCGGCCTGTCTTGCCGCAAAAAAGCTCGCCGGGCTTAGGAGTTTCCTGCCACTTGCTTTGAGATTTCCCAAAATTGGCATAGCGATAGCCAAGATCAAGGGAAATATAATCATTGAAAGCCCAGGCACAGCCTAAGCCTATATTATAGGCAAAGTTAGTTTTGCTTTTTTTAGCGGCGACCATAGATACTTCGCCAGATCCTTCATCACCGTACATTCTTCCTTTATGACTTACAAAACCCATGCCGAGGCCAGCCCCCACATACGGAGTAAAGGCGGTGCTGGTATGAAAGTCATAATAGACATTCACAAACAAGGACTGGATGCCCAGTTTGTTTTCCGTGACCCATGTGTCGGGGCCGTCATCCTCAGCATCTTCCTTGTAATGGCGTTTGTCCGCCTTGGTCTGTCCAAAGGCCGAGTATTCCAGTTCAGTGCGGACGGGAACATCAAACCGGGGCTTGAAATCATAGCCGACAGCCAGCGCGCCGCCCGCCGCGTTGCCAAAGCTCCCTGAGTTTCCGTCCTCATCATTGTTCCAGCCGATTTTCCCTTTCGTGCCGATGATGCCGTACACGAATTTGGGGGCAACGTAGACGCCAATCTGTTCCGCCTTTGCCTGGACGGGCAGCAGGAAGCTGGCCGCCAGCACCACTAAACCGAGTTTCTTGATCATGAGAAGCTCTCCTTCCGAAATTAAATTCTTCCACCGGGGCGGTGGAGATAACAGGTATGGTAATATATTCCCACCCTGTGTCAAGCGCGATCCGCTAAGGTAAGGGAATGGAAAAGTATCCCTACCTCAATGAAGCGGTTGCCGCTGTTTTGAGCCGCCGGCGGGCAGAACTTGCCATGAGCAAGAAAAAACTCTCTGAGCTGGCGATGATCGAGCGGGCCTACATAAGCGGCCTGGAAGCCGGAAAATGGAACGCCACGCTGAACGTGCTTTACTACCTCTGCGAGGCGCTTGGCATGGAGCCCGTCGAGTTTTTCAAGGCTGTGGAGGAAGAGCGCGCAAGCCTGAGCGAAAAAAAGCCATGAAGGGAACAGCTTCACGGCTTGTGGCGGTGAAAGGGGACATGGCGGGCACGTCCGCCGGGCGTCAGCAGAACGGGCGAACGCGTCAGGGCGGTTTTTTGGGGCGCCTTGTCAGGGCGCTATTTGCGCGAAGCCACGGTTTTCTTCGGGCTCACGCCCAGGGCCGCGGCCACCGAAGCGGCCTTGCCGGCGCGCACGGCAAAGCCCGCATCCATAAGCCGCTGTATCTCGCGTTTGCGCACATGGCTGTCACCCGCGCCGAGCAGCACGGCCAGAAGCCGGGTTTTGCCCCGCCGGGCCGTGGTGATGATGTTATAGCCTGATGCCGTGGTCCAGCCTGTTTTCAGCCCGTCCGCGCCCTGGTAGGTGCCGAGCAGGGGATTCCTGTTGACCGAGGTGCGGCCGTGATGGGTGATGGATCGCGTGGAGTGGTAGCGCAGGGCATCAGGGTACATCGCGATATAGTTGCGGGCCAGATGGAGCATGTCGCGGGCCGTGGTCACCTGCCCCCTGGCGGGCAGACCGTTGACCGTGGCGAACACGCTGCGGGACATGCCCAGTTTTTGGGCCTTGGCGTTCATCATTTTCACAAAGCTGGCCTGAGAGCCGGCCACATGCTCGGCCACGGCGCAGCTTGCGTCATTGCCCGAAGCCACCGCCATGCCGTACAGCAACTTTTCCAGGCTCAGCTTTTCCCCGGCGCGCAGGCCCATGCGCGATCCACCCGTTGTGGCGGCGGCCCGGCTGACGCGCACCTTGTCCTTCAGGGACAGCCCCCCGGCCCGCAGTCTGTCAAACACCACATACATGGACAAAATCTTGGTCAGTGAGGCCGGGGGAACCTTGCGGTCGGCATCCTGTTCATACAACACGGTCACGGTGTCCAGATCAAGCAGAATGACGCTGCGGGCCTGCACCGGGCCCCGGCGGATGGGGGCGCCCTGTCCCGCCTGCGGCGCAAGCGCGAGCACCGCGCTCAGCAGAACAACGCCCGCCAGGCGGACACACCACGCACCCCGGTATGGCAACACACTCATGACCACTCCTTGACAAACCCGGCGCAACAACGCGCCAGGCGAAAACATCGTGTTTTTTCCGCTGTCAGCGCCGGCACAAGCGGACACTTATGCGAAACCATGATTTTTCCGCGTTCGTGACCGCAGCGGAAATTTATTCCCAAAGAGTATTACGGCATTAAAAAAAATTAAATAAGGGGGCAATTTTTCTAGACTTTTTTTAAATCATAGCGAAAGGCGCCGCCATGACAAAGGGCGACAAGGCGGCAACTGTCCCTCGGGAAAAAAACGCGGCTTCCCGAAATGCGCTTCGGGCATTATGGAATCCACAGCGAGACCCCGCTGCTGACAGGGAAAACCGGGGCCGGGCCGCTTGGCAACAGGGCGGCTTACTGCTATTGAGGCCTTCCCTCCCCCGTGTGAGCGGGGTGAGCACACAAAGACCCTTTGAGCTGAGGAACCCCATGCGGATCATTGTTCTGTCACTGTGCCTTGTGCTGCTGACAATCCGGCCCGCCTTCCCCTTCACGCCGGACAGCGCCTACCTGGCCGACCGGGAAGCCCTGGACGAGCTGCAGCGGGATGCCTTCCGCTACATCTGGGAAGACGCGGATCCGGACAGCGGCATGGCCCTTGAAGGCGACCTTTTTTGGGAAGTGCCCCCCGTGGCCGTGGGCGGCACGGGCTTCGGCATAGCCGCCATTGTGACGGCGGCGAACAGGGGCTGGATCACCCGGGATGAAGCCCTCAGCCGGCTTATGCGCATCGTCGTGTTCCTGCGGGATAAAACCCCGCGCGAGGCCCTGCACGGCGCCTTTCCCCACTGGCTCAGCGGAAAAACCGGGGAAATCATGGGCTTCGGCCCCCACGACAAGGGCGCGGACATGATGGAAACGGCCCTGCTCATGCAGGGCCTGCTGATAGCCCGCGCCTATTTCAACGGCCCGGGCATCGAGGAGGAGCTGCGGGGCATCATCACCGGCCTGTGGGAAGATGTGGACTGGAATTTTTTCACCGCCGGTCTGGAAAACGGCATCCACTGGCACTGGTCGCCGGAATTTGACTTCAGGATGGGACTGCGCATTCTGGGGTTTAATGAGTGCCTGATTACCTATGTGCTGGCCATTTCCTCCCCGTCCCACCCCATAAGCCGCAAGGCCTACAATTACTGGACTTCGGGCAGCGGCTACAAACCCAAAACCGTGTTCGGCTACCGGGTGGAGGCCGCCCTGCCCGGCGCCGGGCCTCTCTTTCTCACCCATTATTCCTTTGTGGGTCTCGATCCGCGCCGCATGGCGGATGCCTTTGTGCCCGGCGGCTATTTCGTCCGCAATGTCAGGCATGTGCTGAGCAACCGCGGCTACTGCCTGCAGAACGCCCCGGCCGCAAACCGCTATGACGAAGACTTCTGGGGCCTGACGGCGGGCAAGGTCAAAGATGGCTACGCCGCGTCAGATCCCGCCCATGACACGGGTTTTGTCTCACCCACCGGCGCCCTGTCCTCCATGCCCTACACCCCGCACTACGCCATGCAGATGCTGCACAACCTGCGGGGCAAACTGAAAAAGCGGGCCTGGGGCAAAAACGGCCCCTATGACGCCCTGAGCCTGAAAGACGGCTGGTTCAGCGAAAACTATCTGGCCATTGATCAGCTGCCCATCGTCTGCATGGTGGAAAACTACCGCTCCGGCCTGCTCTGGACGCTCCTGATGTCGGATCCGGACATTCAGGCCGGATTGCGGCGCGCGGGCATAACCGAACCCTCGTTTGAGACAGGTTTTCCCGAGGCGGTGATCACCCTGGACAAGCAGGGCACAAAATATGTGCCCGATGCCTGCGATATCCGCCGCCATCCGGATACGGGCCGCTACCATATCCCCTACTGGTGCGCCGGGGCGGGCCAGGTGAGCTTTACCTTTGCCGACGAGGAGGGCCGGGTTGTGCTGACGCTCCGGGAAAACGCGGCCAGAGGCCGCAATCAGCTGCGCTTTGAGCAGTTTATGCCGCCCGACGGGGAAAGGCTGATCCTGACTCTGGCCGTGGACGGCGAGGAGAAGGCCAGCCTGCCGCTGCGCCTCCATTAGCATCCGCTTGCCGCCCTTTTCGGAGCCTCCCGGGCGGCGCTCTCTGTCCGGGCACACTTGCCAGACCCGCCGCGCGGCCGGCCAGGGCCTGGAGGGTCGCTGAAAAGAGTGATTTTTACCGGATTCCCCAGGCGGCGGCCCTGTCCGGGGGCAGTTCCCAAACCCGCCGGTGCAGCCGCCCAAGGCTTGGGGGATCGCTGAGAAGGGTGGTTTTCTCCGCCGGGCTGAGGGCGTCGGGCCCGCCGCGCACGGCTTTGTCCACCAGGGCGGCCAGGCGCTCTTCCTTGCCCGGGGAATTGCGGCGCCTGGTGGCGGTCAGGGTGCTGTGCAGGGCGAACACGCGGGGAATGACCACCGCCCGCGCGAAACCCTGTTTCCACGATAGTGCAAAGGGGCAGTAGGGCTGGGGAGCCGTGAGACGGGCGTGCAGGCGCTGGAGGGCCAGGGGCGGATGGGAATCCACCGGGGTGATGAACAGGCCGAGGGCGCGCGCGCCTTCTCCCAGGCTGACCCGGCTGGTCCAGACGGACAGGGGAATGGAGAAGGCCAGCCCGGCGACAATGGGCGAAAGCCAGAGGAAAAAGCCCGGGTTCAGCCGGTACATGACGAACCCCCAGACCAGCCCCAGAAGCGTGCCCCACCAGTGAAAGCGCAGGGCATCCCGCCAGGAGCTGCCCTGATCGCCGCGGTTCTGGGCATTCCAGCCCACGGTTCGGCCAAGGAGCGTGCTGATGACAAAAACGCTGTGAAAGAGCATCCGCACCGGGGCCAGAAAGGTGGAGATCACCACTTCGCCCAGGGCGCTCAGAACCATGGGAAGCGCCCCTCCAAAGGCGCGGGAGCCGCCTTTGGACATGACCAGGATCAGGGCCAGAACCTTGGGAAGGAAAAGAAGCGAGGCCGTGCCGCCGAGCAGGGCCAGAGCCTGTGAGGGAAAATAGCGTGGCCAGTCAGGGAAAAGACTGGGGCCGGTGGGAAAGTAATCCGGCACGACAAAGAGCTCGGCCATAACCTGGGCCGAGCTGGACAGCAGGAAAAAGAACCACAGCAGCGCCGATCCGTAGGACATGATGCCGTTGATGAACAGGGCGCGGTGGGTGGGAAAGAAGCCACGGGTGAAAATCAGGCGGCTGTGCTGAAGATTGCCCTGGCACCAGCGGCGATCCCTGACCAGTTCGTCCATGAGGCTGGGCGGAGATTCCTCGTAGGAGCCATCCAGTTCATAGGCCAGCCAGACCCCGTAGCCGGCCCGGCGCATGAGCGCGGATTCCACAAAATCGTGACTGAGTATCTCCCCTCCCAGGGGCGCGCTGCCCGGCAGCCTGGGGAGCTGGCAGAAGCGCATGAAGGGCTTGACCCGGATAATGGCGTTGTGGCCCCAGTACTGCGCGTCGCCCAGCTGCCAGTAATGCAGGCCGGCGGCGAAGATGGGGCCGTACAGATGGTTGGCAAACTGCTGCACCCGGGCAATGAGGGAGCGGCTGTTCACCGTTTTGGGCGGACTTTGCAGAATGCCTATTTTGGGATGGGCTTCCATGGCCAGCACCATGCGCCGCAGGGTTTCGGCGGACATGAGGCTGTCCGCGTCAAAAACGGTCATGTAGCGGTACTTCGCGCCCCAGCGGCGGCAGAAATCAGCGATATTGCCGCTCTTGCGCTTGAGATTGCTGCGGCGGCGGCGGTAAAAAACACGCCCGAAACAGCCTTCGTCAAGGCACAGCGCGTACCAGGCCTCCTCCTCGGCCACCCAGGCATCGGGGCTGGTGGAATCGCTGAGAATAAAGATATCGAAAAAGTTCTCCATCCCCTTTTCCCGAAGGGATTGCAGAACAACACGGATGCCCTCGCAGACGGCGCGGGCATCCTCGTGATAGACGGGAAAAAGCAGCGCCGTGCGAACCCCGTCGGGAATCGGGGCATCCGGCACGCCCAGGGTGACGGCAAAGCGGTCGCAGCGCCGAAGCATGACCATGAGCCCGGCTGCGGAACTCCAGAAGCCAACGGAAATCCAGCTGAACAGCAGGCCGAAAAGGGCCGTGCTGATACCGTGGAGAAAAAGCCCGGTTCGCGCCGGCAAAAGCGAAGACATGGCATGGGCGGCCAGAAGCGAAGGGATGGCAATGAGCAGGAGCAGGCGCAGGCGCCTTCTGCCCCCGGCTTTTTCCCAGATGCTCTGGCGAATCATGTCGTGGTGAGCCATATGCGTGCGCCTGCGCTGTACGGTGAAATTATCCGAGCCGAAAACCCGGCCGGAAAAGGGCCGTTCCTTCAGGAAGAGCGGCGGATACGGCCGCGCGGAAACCAGGTATCGGGCGAGGGAACCATGGGGCTGCGCTGAAGCGGCGGGCTGCTGACCAGAGGCCCTCCGTCCGGAGCGTCCACGCCAGGCCTGAGACCATGATCCTCCAGAACAGCCCACAGCGCGCGCATGACCCGCGCCGCGTCCCATGGACACGGAGAGTCCCCCTTCGTGCCGCCGGCGGCGCGGCGCAGGCTTTCCAGGGCAAGCTCCACGCCGGACAGAGGCTCAAGCCCCATGCCCCGGGTGTACAGCAGGGCCCTGTCCCTGGCCCGCAAGGCCAGGGACATATCGTCCGAAGGCAGGGGCCTTGGTTCCAAAGCCGTGCCGTTCAGCGGCGGAACCGTTCCGCCAACCGGAAGGAGGGAGCCGCCTGGCTGCTCAGGCCCGCCGTGCCGTGTCGTATCCATGGAAACCTCAATAGGGCACATCGAAAACCCAGGTTTCGGTCAGGGCGTCCGGAAAATTTTCGCCGCGCTTGAGCAGGGCCCTGACGCGCAGGCGGTTTTGCCCGTCATGGGCCGCCAGCAGGCTTTGCACCACCCCCTCCGGCTGGGGCAGCTGGAGGGAGAATTGCAGGCGCCAGCCCCCGGTGACCGGATTTTTGATCAGCTGCTTGTCCAGGGCCGGAAACCCCGCCGGACTTTCCACAAGACTGCTCAGGCCGGTATCGGGCGGCAGGGATTTCAGGGCTTCACCCTCAAAATCAAGTATAAAGACAACCCGGTCGCTGTGTTTCGGCGAACGGAAAATCCAGGTGGCCACGGCCTTGCCCAAACCGTGCGGGGTCACCCCCGGGGTCATCCAGTATAAGCGGTACGAAAAACTCACAAAATCCCGGAGCGCATCGCCTTCCTCCGCGCCCTCCCTGGCCAGCCATGACGCATCCGGAACCCAAAAGACCGTGACGTTATCGTGAAAATCCTCCCTGGAAGGAATTTCTATCAGCTCCAGACGGCCGGGGCCCCAGTCCCGGGTAGGTTCCACCCACAGGGAGCCGCGCCGTTCAAAACGCGCGCCGATATCCTGATAGTGATCGAAATCGGTATCCCGCTGCATCAGACCAAAGCCCCGCGGGTTCTCAAGCGGAACGGAACTGACAGCCAGCCGCCCTGGATTGGTCAGCGGCCGCCAGTGCCAGATCTCATCGGCGCTCCGGTAGAGCAGGCCGTCGGAATTGTGCACTTCGGGCCGGTAGTCGTTGCGCGCGCCGCCGCTCATTTCGGAATGGAGAAACATGCTGCTGATGGGGGCAAGGCCGATCTTCAGCGGCCAGGATGCCCCCCGGCGCCGGAAAAGCACGCTTTCCACATCCATCACCGAGGAGGTTCCCGGGGTCAGGGTAAAGGTGAAGGCCCCGGTCAGGCTGGGCGAATCCATCAGGGCATACAGCCTTATGGCGGAAGCGTCGGGAGCGGGTTTTTCCAGCCAGAACTCGCGAAAATACGGAAATTCCTCGCCATCCGGCAAAGCCGTGTCCAGGGCCAGCCCCCTGGCGGAAAGCCCGTAGGTGGCATGCCTGCCCACAGCGCGGTAATAGCTGGCCCCGAGAAAGGACGCCACTTCGTCCGGAATATCCTGCCCGTGCAGGGGAAAATACAGGCGGAACCCGGCGAAGTTCAGATCGGCCGCCGCGGCTTTGGCGGCCAGAGCGCTGTCGGCGTAATCAAACATGGCCGGACTGAAAGGCACGGGCTCACTGCGCCCCTGATCCACAATATGGAGCCGGACCAGCCGGTTATACAGAAAACCGGGATGGAAAAACTCCACGGAAAAGGGCCCGGAATCGGCCCAGAGCCGCTGGCCGGGATCAAAGCGGATTTTATTCCACTGATCCGCGCTCAGCTCCAGCAAAAAGCCGGGAACCTGGGAATCCGGGTTCTCGTAAGGACGCTGGGAGAGCCCGCGGGCCGCCCGCACCACCTCGGCAAAGCTGAAAGGCTCGCCCTCGGGCGGCGTATTTTCCTGATCCGTGTCCCCGGGCTGCCCGGCGGCAGCCTCCGGAGAGGGGGAAGCGGGCGCCGTCCTTTCGGGAGCGGCCAGGCCGGAAAGGGTCAGACCGAGCAGAAGCGCCAGGCAGAGCCAGGCCACCCGGGCAAGTACCTTTCGGGAAATCCGCCGCGGCGGCCCCGCGCATAAACGAGCGTCATGGAAAAAAATCATAGGGGAGTTCTATACTCCCAAGTCCCCCGCGCTGTCCAGATGAGACGCCATGCCGGAAGCGGCCCGTCCCGCCGGGGACGGACGCTTTTTGTGATCCGAAAACCTCCCGCTAGGCGGGAGGTTCAAAAAAACTTAAAGT